>JAEZJV010000077.1 GCA_023415635.1 Bacillota bacterium
TTGTTAAAGACAATGAAACATTAGATAGTGCTCTCCGCAGATTCAAAAGAAACTGCGCGAAGGCAGGTATCCAGCAGGAGATCCGTAAGAGGGAGCATTATGAGAAGCCAAGCGTAAGACGTAAGAAGAAGTCTGAAGCGGCTAGAAAACGTAAATATTAAACCATGTAAAGAGACTTCCAGTAGAATTCTGCTGGAAGTTTTTTGCGGTAAGAAAAGGAATTAAAGGGAGCAGATCATGAATAATATATCAACAAGAAATTTGCAGGATGCAGATTATCCGGAGATGATGAGAATAGACCAGCTGGTATTTAACAGCTCAACCTCACCGGCACCTATGAAGCAGAGAACAATAGAGGAGTATGCAGAGCGTTATACAGTTGATAAAGTATTTGTAGCTGAGATCGAGGGTAAAGTGGCGGGTTATATCGGTTACGATAATCCTACAGGTCTAAAATCCAATAGCCATGTGATGGAATTCTATATTGCAGTTCATCCGGATTTTCAAGGGAAGGGTATAGGCAGGGCTTTAATAAACCACTTAACCAATTGGGGAAGAGAACAAGGCTTTTTGAAGCTCTCTCTTCGTGTTCTCTCAATTAACGAAGCTGCGATTGCTTTTTATATCTCCAACGGCTTTAAGGAGCAAGGAAGGCTGATGAAGGAATTTCTTTTGGATGGAGTATTTGTAGATGATATTATGATGTATAAAATGTTATAGCTGATGGGTCACGAAATACAGGTAAAAAGGCTTTCAATAAGGAACCAAACATCAAGGAAGCCCCTAAGATTCCGGTACAGATCAGCGTGATTTCCAGCATGGCTTGAAAAGGAATTTTGATTTTATTGCAACCATACGCTAAGCTTGCGATTAAAGCATCTATGGAGATTGCTATCACAAATATAAAAGACTCAAATATGGAAAATAGAAATGCATTCATATCTTTCATCCTTGTTTTAACGTTAAGATAATATTATGCATCGAAAGCAATACCGTTACCGCCATGTCAAATTATCTAAAGCAGTACAATACTATAATTTAGTCTACTAATTCTAATATTTTCATATATTATTAACAGTATCCGTGTCAAAATGCGGAGGTGTATATGAAAAGCACTCTAAAATCATCCCATAATGAATTTAAGAAAAATGCGAGGAACACTCTGTATCAGGGCTTCAAAAAGAAAAAGAGGCCTAAGGAGGAGAAGCTTAACTATATGGAAGAGGTATCGAACAGGCTGGGGCTTCCGGCCGATATCCTGGCAGGAGCTCCGATTATTACGGCAACCGGAAGAAATGAACTGTGTGTTGAAAATTATAAAGGTATTATTGAGTATAATGGGAATGTGATCAAGGTTCAGACAAAGCTGTGCCGCGTCTGTATTGAGGGGAAAAATCTGAATATTCTTTACTTTACCGAGGATGAAATGCGAGTTACCGGCTATATACAGGCTATTTATTACCAATGATGGATATTTTGTCTGCGGGGAGGGAATCCTATGTTAAAGAAGCTGTTTTATTGGCTTAGGGGTGTATTGATTATTCAGATTGGCGGAATTGCACCGGAGCGATTTATTAATTTGTGCTGTAATCGCAGTATTAACATTTGGGATTTAAAGAAAACCGGGGATCATTATCAATTCCATATAATGGCCACTAACTATAGAAAGCTGAAGCCCATTGCAAGAAAGACAAAGATCCTACCTAAAATCATAAGAAAATCAGGAATGCCATTCTTCTTACATAGATATCGGAAAAGAAAGGTTTTCTTCTTAGGCGTTTTTCTATGCCTTGTATTAATCTATTTTCTTTCCCTATACATCTGGGATATCAGTTTCTTAGGCTACAGAAAGTATACACCGGAAGCATTGACAAAATTCTTAAATGAAAACAATATCTATACAGGAAACAGAAAAAGTAAAGTAAATTGTCAGGAAATCGAAGAGAAAATACGTTTGGCTTATCATGATATCGGCTGGGTGTCTGCAGAAATCAAGGGAACACGCCTAATTATCAAGATTAAGGAGACAAACATGCCGATCTCTGCTACAAAGGCCACGAAGCCAAGTCATATGGTGGCAACAAAGGATGCAATAATCAAATCCATAATCACGAGATCGGGGACACCGGCGGTGTCGGAAGGAGATATAGTCAAGAAGGGAGATATTCTGGTGTCCGGCATTATCAATATAATGGGAGATTTTGAGGAGATTTTAGGAAAAGAAGCTGTGATTGCTGACGCTGATATCCGCTGCAAGACCTATTATGACTATAAGAATATCTTTTCCATGAATTATGAAAGAAAGCATTATTCCGGACGTGAAAAGAAAGGATATTATCTGCTTGCATTTCGAAACAAATTATTTTTATATAATCCTAGAAATTCCTATACCATGTATGATATAATTGTAGACGAAAAAAAGCTGCATTTCACTAACAGCTTTTTCCTTCCGTTTTCTGTCGGGAGAATTATTACCAGGGAGTATAGCGTAGAGAAGCTTTTGTACACCGAAGAGGAAGCATCAGAAATTGCAGCTGCACGACTGGAAAGATATATTAATAAATTAATCGAAAAGGATGTTTTATTAATCGAAAATAATGTAAGAATAACGATGAAAGATAATCGTTGTATAGCTCAGGGAAGAATAGTGGTTGAAGAACCGGCCTGGGAGTACAGAGAAATACAGGAAAATGAGTGGAGGATAGAGCCAACAGATGAGCATAATGGAGACAATCATTGATATTCCTGCTGAACATGAAAAAAATGTATTTGGTGGTTTTGATGCCTATGCAAAAATTATAGAACGTGCCTTCAATGTGACGATTATCGCTAGAAACGGCGAGGTTAAGGTAATAGGTGCTGCAGAGGATGTCACAAAAGCAAAAAGTGTATTTATTCAGCTTCTGGAGCTTTCCAGAAGAGGTAATCAGATTACTGAGCAGAATGTTAACTATGCAATTTCCCTCTGTCATGAGGATAAAGAGCGGGCGATCGTTGAGATAGATAAGGATTTAATTTGTCATACCATAAACGGTAAACCGATTAAACCAAAGACCCTTGGTCAGAAGACCTATGTGGATCTGATCCGTAAAAAGATGATCGTATTCGGTGTCGGTCCTGCAGGCACAGGTAAAACCTATCTTGCCATGGCTATGGCAATTACCGCTTTTAAAAATGATGAGGTCAGTAAGATTATCTTAACCCGTCCAGCTATTGAAGCCGGTGAAAAACTGGGTTTTTTACCCGGAGATTTGCAGAGTAAGGTAGATCCGTATCTGAGGCCCTTATATGATGCGTTGTATCAGATTATGGGACCGGAGGCTTATATTAAAAATACGGAGAAGGGTCTGATTGAGGTTGCTCCTCTTGCTTATATGAGAGGCCGTACCCTGGAAAATGCATTTATTATTCTGGATGAAGCACAAAATACTACACCGGCACAAATGAAGATGTTTTTGACGAGAATAGGCTTCGGCTCTAAGGTGGTTATTACCGGAGATCAGACACAGAAGGATCTGCCCGCAGGGAGCAAGTCCGGACTGGATGTGGCTCTGAAGGTATTATCTAAAATCGAAGATATCGGTTTTTCCTTCCTGACTAGCCAGGACGTAGTAAGACATCCACTGGTTCAGAGAATAGTAAAAGCCTATGATGCTTACGAAGAAAAGCAGAAGAGGCAGGAAGACAGAATGTCTGATAAGGATAAGCATAAAAAAGTGAGACACATCAATTACAAATCCGAAAAGATCAGGGGAAACCGAGATGAAAACAGGTAAAAAAACCGTTCTAATTACGATACTGCCAATATTGTCCATGATTGCGGCAATTGTACCGGAATATCTATACAAGAATTCATTTCTGGAAATTGCAAAAATTGCAGTTCTTACCTTGGTACTAACCGCTATTGCAACCTTTTATATTCGTTCCAATGCAGATCATATCCTGGGTAAGAGGCTTTCAAAGACAATTATCATCCTGGGATATCTATGTGCGATCTGTTTATTGTTATTCACACCAAAGCCGTATATGTTCAGCTTCTGGACGATTGGTGGCTTACTTATTGCGATGCTGATTGATAATAAGCTCGGGCTGCTGTATCATTTTAATCTTACCATTATCATGGCAATTTCTCTGTCCTTAGGACTAGAGCTGGTTATACAAATCATGGTGATTGGTGCCATAATGTGTCTTTTGTCAGGAGCCTTAAGATCAAAGGCAACCGTAGCATATGCAATAATTATCATACTTTCGACAAATGTAACGCTTTCCTTTGTCATTAATAACTTTATTTTTAATAAAAAAGAGAACTATAATTATCTGAATTCACTATTTAGTATCTTAGCGGTACTTGTTACCGCCTTTTTATTATGCCTGTGCTATGATGTGACAGAGAAAAAGAATGGTGCAGGGGAAGTATCGGATGAAGCTGATATAATCCTTATTGAAACAATTGCAGAGGAGAATAACGCTTCCGAGGTACAAGCTACATCGGAACCATCGGCTGCTTCGTCTAACCTATGTATGGAAAAAGAGGATATACAGAATGCAACTGCCGAAAATGGGACCAGCTATGATATCCTGTGTTCTGAGGATAATGAACTGCTTCGAAAGCTTAAGAAGTATTCAGAAAGTATCTATGTTCATGCTCTGAAGATTGGTGATCTATCTTACCGTGCGGCCAAGGAGGTTGGTGCAAATGAGCTTTTGGCTAAAGCAGGTGGTCTGTACCATGAAATAGGTAAGCTGAACGGTAAAAATTACATTGATGAGGGATTGGCAATCGCGGAGGAATATTCCTTTCCAAAGGAACTTAAAGCAATTCTAAAGGAGCATAACATTAAGTATGATAAGCCAAGTTCCGTAGAAGCAACCATTGTCATGCTGTCAGACAATATTGTATCAACGATTGATTACATAGATAAATCTGAGGAGAATAAATATTCTACCAATAAGATTATCGATAATATCTTTCAATTGCGTATGGATAAAGGCACCTTTGACAAAGTTGAGCTGTCTCTTAAGGATTTCAAGGTACTAAAGGATTTTTACGAAAGAGAGTTCAAAGGATAAGCGCTTGGAGAGAGGTGAGATGTCATGACTATCAACATAGATTATGAGGTGACAGAGAAATTCGAGTTTGATTTTGAAGAAATGGAGAGAAAGGTTGTAGAGGCATGCCTCGATTTTGTGGACTGTCCTTATGAGGCTGAAGTCAGCATCCTGCTTACAGATGATGAACAGATTAAAATAATTAACAAGGAGTATCGCAAGGTAGATGCTCCGACAGATGTCCTTTCATTTCCGGTAGTGGAGTATGCTGCACCCGGCGATTTTTCACGACTTGAGGAGGAGCATGTCTCCTGTTTTCATCCTGAGTCGGGAGAATTGTTGCTGGGTGACATTGTCATATCACTGGAGCGGGCAAAACAACAGGCGGAGGAATACGGCCATTCACTTTTGCGTGAATTAGCTTTTTTAACTACTCATAGCATGTTCCATCTGTTCGGTTTCGATCATATGGAGGAAGAGGAACGAAGGCTTATGGAGGATAAGCAGCGGGAGGTTTTGGACAAGCTGCAGATTCTCAGATAAAGATTATAGTTTATATATATTCCAAGGAAAGGTATGGACCGTACATGAAGAAAATAATTTTTTATTTATTCCTTGCAGTAACATTGTCTTTATTTATCGGATGCAACAAGAACAAAGGGTATAACAATAATGTAATTAGCGAATATCAAGAAAATTATGATAAAAATAATCCTATCGTAACACAACCCTCCGAGACTGACTCAGAAGCGGATGCTTTAACAACGGTGCCGGAGGACGTAAATCACGAGGGTGAAATGAGAAGCTGGCTCACCGGCCAATGGGTATCCAAGGAAATCGGAACTATGCGTCCGATTGCATTTCAGTTCAATAATTTCAAAAGTGTATCCAATCAATGGGGAATCAGCCAGGCAGATATCATATATGAATGTATTGTGGAAGGCGGTATCACAAGACTCTTGGGAATTTGTGAGAATTATCAGGGTGACAGAATTGGCTCGACACGTAGCGCCAGGCATTATTTTGTCAGTATTGCAGACGAATACAATGCGATTTATATACATTACGGTGGTACAAAATATGCCAGAGCCAAGGTGAAAGAGCTTGGTGTAGATGAGATTGATGGTAACTCAGGGCTTGATACGACGGTATTCTTCAGAGATCATTCCATCAAGGCTCCGCATAATGCATTTGCAACCCGGAAGGGAATACAAAAGGGAATAGAGATCAAGAAATATAAAACAAATTATTCTGAAGAGGATCAGGCACATTTCACGTTCTATCAAGAGGATACTGATTTAACCTCCAACAGCAAGGCTGATAAAGTGACAATTGGTTTTTCCGCTTATATATCACCTTATTTCACCTACAATGCTTCCGATAAGCTTTATTACCGTTATCAATTCGGAGCGGCACATAAGGATTCCAATACGGGAGAACAACTGACCTTCAAGAATATTATTATTCAATTCGTAAAGGAATGGAATATTGATAAAAATGGGTATCAGACAATGGATCTGGCAGATGCTAAAGGAAAAGGCATCTATATTTCCAATGGGAAAATGGTTCCGATTACATGGAAGAAGAATGAAGCAAAGAGTTGGATGAGATATTATGACGAAACAGGAGCGGAGCTGGTCATTAATCCTGGAAAGACCTACATTACATTATTTCCGAATGATCGTACCGATGATGTCAAGATCGATTGACTTTGCAGCTTATAAGGATAAACGAATGAATTTATAAAGACCCTAATACAAAAAACAAAAGAAGTTTCAGAGGAGCATGGATATGTCAGCACAAAGCAAACGTAATCATTTTCTGGTACAGGGAAGTATATTGGCAGCTGCCTCCATTCTGGTGCGAATCATCGGGTTAATCTATCGGATACCCATGGTAAGAATTATAGGTAAGGAAGGTATGGGCTATTACTCTAATGCCTTTGAAATATATAATATTGCCTTGATTCTATCCTCCTACAGCATTCCGCTTGCCGTATCTAAGCTGGTTGCCGCCCGTAGAGTAAAAAAGGAACATAGAAATTCTTACCGTGTATTCCTTTGTGCAATGGCATTCGCAGCAGTGGTAGGTCTTCTGGCTACTCTAATCGTGTTTTTCGGAGCAGGCTTTCTGGCAAAGATAATCTTTAAAAGCCCGAATACTACCCTGCCGCTAATGATACTTGCACCGACTATCTTCGTTTTTTCTGTTATGGGAGTATTACGAGGTTTCTATCAGGGTAAGAATACGATGATTCCAACTGCCATATCTCAGGTACTAGAGCAAATCATCAACGCAGCCGTTAGTGTTACCGCTGCCTGGTTTTTGGTAAAATACAACAGTGTGTCAGTGAATATGGCCTCCTACGGAGCAGCGGGAGGAACTCTGGGCACCTTCACAGGTGCCTGCATAGGACTGCTTTTCCTGTTATTCGTATTTGTTATTTATAAACCGGTATTAAAAAAACAGATGCGGCATGATACCTCGGGAGTAAGAGAATCCTATGGCGATATCTTTAAGCTCCTGCTTATGACTATCGCCCCCATCATATTGAGTCAGACCGTCTATCAGATCAGTGGATTACTGGATGGTTCTCTGTTTAACCATATTATGTCCACGAAAGTAATCGCGGGTTTTGACCTTCCGGTACTGATGGCCGAAAACGGAGCAGGGGCAGGACAGCTTTATTTAGAAGCCTATCGTAATACCCTGACAGGTATCTATAGCGGAGAATACAGACTGCTTACTAACGTTCCGGTATCCATTGCTACAGCAATCGGTGCTGCCATCGTAACGACTATGGCGGCAGATATGGCAAAGGGTATGCTAGGCTCCATACAGAATAAACTCCATGCGGCAGTTAAATTTAATATGATTATCGCTATTCCGTCGGCAGTCGGTATGGGTGTTCTTGCATCACCTATCCTGTATCTGCTCTTTAAGGATAGCAATGAGTTGTCTGCCAACATTATGATGCTCGGCTCCATCTCAATCGTGTTCTATGCACTATCCACAGTAACGACAGCTGTCCTGCAGGGAATTAACCGTCTGCGGATTCCTGTCATTAATTCGGCTATTTCCTTGGGGATTCATATTGTCCTGGTTTTCTGCCTGTTATATTTTACTCCGATGAGCACCTATGCTTTGGTCATCGGAAATGTTACTTTCCCGATGGTTGTATGTATTTTGAACTGGATTGCCATCGCAAAGCATCTGAATTATCATCAGGAGGTTGTTAAAACCTTCCTTATTCCTACGATCAGTGCAGGCTTAATGGGTGTCATCACATATTTCGTATACCAAGGAATGATATATGTATCAGGAAATGTACTGATTTCTACCATAGTATCCATTATGACAGCTGTTCTCATATATTTCCTATTACTGATACTTATGAAGGGTGTAAACGAGCAGGAGCTTGCTTTTCTTCCAAAAAGTAACCGAATCATACAAATATTGAAAAAGCTTCATATGCTTTAAGAGAAAGAAATGATATTAAGGACTGTTGCAATGCTTTAAGTAATATTGCAACAGTACTTTTTATTGTATAAATATGTGAAATCTGGAGATAATTGAGCCAAAGGAGTGGTTTCGGATGAAACTTAAAAAGGCATCAATTTATCTCGGAAGCTTTGCACTGATGTGTCTCTTATTCAGTGTCTGCTATTATATGAGCTATCTGCATGCTTTGAATGATTTCAATCAGAAAGCGATTGAAAGAAAGGAAAAGCTGCTTACACTTACCATATCACCAACGCCGATCAAAGAACCAGATAGTCAGGCTGTTAATGAGGAGTCAAAGACGACTGTTCAGCCGAATACGGAATACATCCTAGAGATATACAATATGAAGACTAATAAGACAGAAACGCAGAAGCTAAATCCACCCGCAGCTCTTATAGGCTTAAACCGTAGCCAGGTGGTAGAATACCTTGCAGAATACATGAATGACCTGCCACTTTCGGAATATAATAAAGGTTTGATTTCTTATGAGCTGGTGCGTTTTTCTGATAATGTGATTGAAATTAAGAAGACCTACAACGAAGACTTTGTCCCCTATCGTTTTTATGTGGTTGTAAAGGACGGATACGTCGTAGTATATAACAGTGACCTAAAGAGTGTATACAGCTATACCCATATTCTAGCCAAGGAGTTACCGGAAGAGGACCGAATTGCATTAAGTCACGGTATCTATGTTAACAGCCTGGAAGAGCTGTATTCACTATTGGAAAGCTATTCAAGTTAGGCATACAAATAAACTAAAAACGTAACCCAAGAAACATGCATCCGAATTCAGGAATTGACCAGTGTATTAAAGAAAAGCTTGAAATAATGCCTCGGTTCAAATATAATAAAACAAACATTGGTTATTGGGAGGCTGTTCAGGTGGAATATGACGTAATTATTATTGGAGCGGGAGCCTCCGGTCTCATGGCAGCCATTACAGCTGCACGAGGCGGAAGCTCCGTTCTGATTCTGGAGCGTAAAGAGAAGGCAGGAAAGAAAATATTGGCGACCGGCAATGGCAAATGCAATTTTACCAATCTTGTGCAGAAACCGGGATGCTACAGATCAGATGACAGCGCATTTGCTATGAAGGTGCTGTCTTGTTTTGACGCACAGAAAACGTTAGCCTTTTTTGAAGAGCTTGGTATTTATCCGAAGGAAAAGGAGGGCTATTGCTACCCTAATTCTGAACAAGCTGCCAGTATACTGCAGGTATTACTGCTCGAGAGCGAACGTCTCGGTATCAGGATACGATATAATGAACAGGCCATAGAGATTAAGAAACCGGATTATACGGTCATTACCAGAACAATTGATATGAAACAGAACAGTTATCATGGTAAACAGCTGATCCTTGCAGCCGGAGGTTGTGCATCCCCACAGCTTGGCTCTGACGGCAGTGGTTATCAGCTGGCAAAGGCTTTGGGGCATACTATCATTCGTCCGCTTCCTGCTCTGGTACAATTGAAATCTCCAAATAAAAGCTGTAAGACAGTATCAGGGGTCCGTACCATCGCAAGGGTTATAGCGCTGGCAGACAAAAAGCAACTTTCTGAGGAGACAGGAGAAATTATTTTTACAGACTACGGTATTTCCGGTATTCCGGTTCTGTCAGTCAGCAGATATATTGCCAGAGCTCTGGAAAGCGGCAGGAATACTTATCTGAAGCTGGATTTTCTTAAGGATATACCATGGGAAGCAATGTTACCGATGCTAAAGAAACGCATCAGCCGTAATCCCAGCCTTACCTACGAAGAAATGCTGGTCGGTCTGCTAAATCATAAGCTGAATTATATCCTGATTAAAGCAGCAGGCTCGGACCCAACCGTAGCTGTAAGTCGTGTGACAGAGAAGGAGCTTAAGGCATTAATCCAACAGCTGAAGGAATTTGAGCTACCGATCAATGGTACCAATTCCTTTGAGAACGCTCAGGTCTGTTCCGGTGGTGTAAGTACTTTAGAAATCAAACCAGCCAGGATGGAGTCCCTGCTTCATAAGGGCTTATATTTTACCGGAGAACTGATTGATGTGGATGGTACCTGTGGCGGCTATAATCTACAATGGGCCTGGAGCAGCGGATATGTTGCCGGTAGAGCCGCAGGTATGAAAAAGTAATTGGAATAGTGAATAATACCTAGATAAATTAATATTTTCTAAATAAGCCGATGTAATATCAATCTGAAAGCAATAAGGAATGGATATCAAATGATACGAATAACACAGCTTAAGCTTCCCCTCGGGCATAATGAGGAGGATTTTCAATGTGCAATATCGAAAGCCTTGCGGATAGAAGTCCATAGAATTGAAGGCTATACGATTGTAAAAAAATCCATCGATGCCAGGAAGGATGAAATTAAATATATCTATACTGTGGATGTAACCTTACGATTATCTGCAAAGGAGAAGGAGGATTTTTTCATCCAAAAAAGCAGGAATGTGAATGTTTCGGCTGTAAGGGAAGAACATTATAGCTTTCATCCTGGCGGAACACAAGGACTTACTCATCGTCCCATCGTTGTCGGAACGGGTCCGGCCGGCCTTTTTACGGCTTATCTTCTGGCAAAGCACGGATATCAGCCTCTGGTGCTGGAACGTGGAGAAGAGGTACGAAAAAGGGTGGAGACAGTAGAAAGCTTCTGGTCGAATGGATCACTGAAGCCGGATAGCAATGTGCAGTTTGGAGAGGGAGGAGCAGGCACCTTTTCTGATGGAAAGCTGAACACCGTAGTGAAGGATGCGAATAGCCGATATCGTCTGGTTATGGAGACCTTTGTCAAGTACGGTGCTCCCTCCGATATCTTATATTTGAATAAGCCCCATATTGGAACAGACAAGCTTCGAACCGTTGTTGAGAATATGAGAAAGGATATTATCCGTTACGGCGGTGAAGTACGCTTCGGTACTAAGCTGACAGATATCGTGTCGGAAGGCGGAGTCTTAAAAGCATTGGTACTGGGAGATGGCGAGCAAATTCCTTGTGAGGTATTATGCCTGGCGATAGGCCATAGTGCACGGGATACCTTTTCCATGTTATTAAAGCATGGACTTGTTCTGACCCCGAAACCCTTTGCTGTCGGCCTTCGCATAGAGCATAAACAGAGCCTGATCAGCCAGACACAGTACGGTAGTAGGTATCAGGACCTTCCGGCGGCAGACTATAAGCTGACCCATCAGACGAAGGATGGAAGAGGGGTCTATTCCTTCTGTATGTGCCCGGGTGGGTTTGTTGTAAATGCATCCTCGGAGCCTGGACATCTGGCGGTGAATGGAATGAGCAATTACCTAAGGGATGAAGCCAATGCCAATAGTGCTATCGTTGTAACCGTACAGCCGGAGGATTTCGGAACTACGGATCCGCTTGCCGGAGTCGCTTTTCAGAGAAGACTTGAGCAGGCAGCATATCAGGCAGGCAGTGGTGCAGTTCCCGTACAGCTATTCGGTGACTTGTTAAATAACAGAGATAGTGTTACAATAGGTAATGTTACTCCAAATATCAAGGGAGAATATTGCCTGACTAATTTAAAACATTGCCTTCCTAAGGATATCCTGGAAGCCTTGAAGGAGGGTATTCTTGCTTTTGACCAAAAAATCAAAGGCTTTGCCAAAGAAGAAGCGGTACTTGCGGGAGTGGAAAGCAGGACCTCCTCACCTGTAAGAATTCATCGGGATGAGTACTTCGAAGCTAATGTCAAGGGAATCTACCCGTGCGGTGAAGGTGCAGGCTATGCCGGTGGCATCACTTCAGCTGCAATTGATGGTATTAAGGTATTTGAAGCAATTGCTGATAGATATAAGGTGAATTAATTTATATTTCGGTACAAAAGCCACAATAAAGGCCGTTTATACGAAGGCTTAAATGATATGGAGGACAGGGATTATGTATGGCAGGGAGTTATTCAAGGATAAGAAACGAATAATCGTTAAAATAGGTTCTTCCTCTTTGACTCATCCGGAAACAGGAAGCTTAAATCTGGAAAAGATGGAACGTCTGGTCAGAATTCTGACAGATCTGCGTAACCAGGGAAAGGACGTTATATTGGTTAGCTCAGGAGCGATTGCAGTCGGAAGAAAAGCACTCGGACTGAAGGAACGTCCGAAGAAACGTTCTATCAAGCAGGCCTGTGCTGCAGTGGGCCAGGCAAGTCTAATGATGGTTTATCAAAAGCTTTTTGCGGAATACAATCAGGTAGCCGCACAGATTCTGATTACGAAATATACAATGATAAATGATATCAGCAGATTTAATGCGAAGAATACCTTCGGTGAGCTGTTTCATATGGGAGTTATTCCGATAGTCAATGAAAACGATACGGTATCTACCGAGGAGCTGGATCTCGATTTTGGAGATAATGATACCTTGTCAGCCATCGTTACGGCTCTTGTAGAGGGAGATCTTCTGATTTTGCTATCTGATATTGATGGCTTATATACGGATGATCCTCATAAGAATAAGGATGCGCAGCTGATTTCCTGCGTTGCCAGAATCGATGATCATCTCATGAATATGGCAAAGGATTCTTCCAGCAGTGTCGGTACTGGCGGCATGGCTACCAAGGTATCGGCAGCAAAGCTTGCTACAGCCTCAGGAGCGGATATGGTAATCACCAACGGAGACAATGTCAGAAATATCAATCTGATTATGGAGGGAAAAGAAGTAGGTACCTTATTCCCTGCTTGCAAAAAAGTGAATTTTAATATTATGGAGTTTATAGCATCCAAACAATATCAGCAATAGAAAGGTCTATCCATGGAAAGTACAAGAATTGAAAGAATTAACGAACTGTATCATAAGGCGCAGAAGGAAGGCCTGACAGAAGAAGAAAAGCAGGAACAGGAACGTCTGCGAAAGGAATATGTTGCTGCAGTTCGAAGGAACCTTCGAGGCACCCTGGAACAGGTATCCTTTGTGAATCCGGATGGTTCGGTATCAAAGGCTGCTGAAAAGAAAAAGAACTCATAATTTATTCAGCCGTTAGGTTTTCTAATGAAATCATAATTTACCTTTAAAATGTTTATAAAGAATAAGGATTATAATATGACTAAGGAACAGATCCGTAAGGAAATGAAAAATAAGCGCCAAAGGCTGACTGCCGAGGAACGGTCACGATACGACTCAGCAATGCTCAATGCCTTCCTTCTTCTGCAGGAATACATAGATAGTGAAAGCTTATTTGCATATGTGTCCTTTGGGTCGGAGCCGGATACCCATCTGCTGATTAAACAGGCATTGCTGGATGGTAAGAGGGTCTTTGTCCCACGCGTGGAAGGAACTGAAATGGAATTTTACCGGATCTCGGCTTTAGAGGGCTTTGAGATCAGCAGCTTTGGAATACCCGAACCACAGCCTACCAAGGAAGAACGGTATCAGGGCACGGGAAGCAGACAACTGATGTTGATGCCGGGACTTGCTTTTGATGAGCATGGTGGAAGGATTGGCTTCGGAGCAGGTTATTTTGACAAATATCTGGTGAACCATCCCTTGGAGCAGTTTTGTAAGGTGGCATTGTCATATGATTTTCAGATATATGACCATCTAGATACCGAGCCACATGATATTGGAACAGATATCATTATTACCCCGACAAAAACAATATATTGTAAATAGATTGATACTATATAAACAAGGGAGGCAAATCCTCCCTAAAAACAAGGGAGGCAAATCCTCCCTAAAAACAAGGGAGGTAAATCCTCCCTAAAAACGAGGGAGGCAAATCCTCCCTAAAAACGAGGGAGGATTGTATGAGTTATCTTGAACAGCTTGGTACTAATGCAAAAAAGGCTGCTGTCGTGCTAAATCTGATGGGGCAGGAAGAAAAGAACAAGACTCTGCTGACCTGTGCTCAGTCATTACTCGATTCGGAAGAGGAAATCCTGGCAGCAAATGAAATCGATATTAAAGCAGCAATCAATAACGGAGTAAAGGACTCTTTGATTGATAGGCTGAGGCTAACGAAGGAACGACTGGCTGCAATGGCAGACGGACTCAAGGATATCTGTGCGTTACCGGATCCTGTTGGAGAGGTTCTGTCTATGACAGTACGTCCCAATGGTCTGACAATAGGCCAGAAGGTAGTTCCACTTGGAGTAATTGGTATTATTTATGAATCCAGGCCGAATGTTACTGCAGATGCCTTTGGCTTGTGCTTCAAGACAGGTAATGCAGTCATATTACGAGGAGGAAGTGATGCAATACATTCCAATCAGAAAATTGTAAAGGCACTGAGAAATGGGCTAAAGATGGCCGGTTGCAATGAAAATGCATTGCAGCTGATAGAGGATACCTCAAGGGAAGTCGCAAGAGAGTTCATGAAAATGAATGGTTATGTTGACGTATTGATTCCAAGAGGCGGTGCCGGACTCATTAAGACAGTTGTGGAGAACAGCACAATTCCTGTGATCGAGACGGGAACCGGTAATTGCCATGTATATGTGGATGAGTATGCGGATTTAACTATGGCACTGAATATCATTGACAATGCCAAGACTCAGCGCCTTGGTGTATGTAACACCTGCGAATCACTGGTTATTCATGAGAAGATCAGTAAGGAATTTATCCCTTTGCTGTACGAGAGACTTCACGACAAGGAAATTGAAATCCGTGCTGATGAGCGTGGTTGTGCTCTTGCCAAGCTCTGTATTCCGGCGACAGAGGAGGATTATGCAACAGAATATTTGGACAAAATCATCTCTCTTAAGGTGGTTGACAGCATTGAGGAGGCGATAGCACATATTAATTATTACAGCACGAAGCATTCAGAGGCTATTATTACCAAGGATTATGACCATGCGATGAAGTTTCTGAATGAGATTGACTCTGCAGCTGTTTATGTCAATGCATCCACAAGATTTACAGATGGTTTTGAATTTGGTTTTGGTGCTGAGATTGGTATCAGTACTCAGAAGCTGCATGCCAGAGGCCCTATGGGTCTGAAGGCATTGACGACAACGAAATTTATAATATTCGGCAATGGACAGATCAGAGAATAGAACGATAGAGAAGGCACTCATAGATAAGTAAGCAATGTTGAAAGGAAAAGGGTAAGTAAATGGAAGAAAAAAAGATTTATGATATTCCTTCGGGGAACGGCTTCATAAACTTTATGAAGCGTTTTGGTAAATTCATAGGTATCCTGTTGTTATTAGTGTTTATTGCGATCCTGGCGTTCGGCTCCATCTATACAATTAAGGAGCAGGAGCAGGCAGTCGTCACTACCTTTGGTAAAGCAAGGACAGTCGGTACTGCAGGTCTGCATTTTAAAATCCCCTTTGTACAAAGAGTACAGAAGGTAGATACGACAATTCAGGGCTTCTCTATTGGCTATGATATAACTTCAAATGAGAAGAATGAGTTGGAATCCATGATGATTACCAATGATTTTAATTTTGTTAATGTCGATTTCTTCGTGGAATATAAGGTATCGGATCCGGTAAAGGCATTGTATGCATCAGAGGAGCCGATTACCATATTAAAGAATATTGCTCAGAGCAGTATCCGAATGGTCATTGGAAGCTATACCGTTGACAGTGTTATCACTACAGGGAAAAATGAAATTCAATCTTCGATAAAAGAAGATATATTAGAAAAGCTAAGCAAGCAGGACATCGGCATTCAACTGGTAAATATCTCAATTCAGGATGCAGAGCCGCCCACAGACAAGGTCATGGAGGCATTTAAGTCCGTAGAAACTGCTAAGCAGGGTAAAGAAACTGCAGTTAACAATGCTAATAAGTATCGTAATGAGGAATTGCCCAAGGCAGATGCGAAGGTAGATCAAATCCTTCAGGAAGCTCAAACTATGAAGACACAGAGAATTAATGAAGCAAACGCTGAGGTGGCCAAATTCAATGAGATGTTTTCTGAATATATGAAAAATCCTACAATTACGAAGCAAAGAATGTTTTATGAGACAATGGAGGATATACTTCCTTCTCTGAAGGTAATCATCGACAGCGGTGATAACGGAGTATCTAAACTCCTGCCCTTGGATAGTTTGATTGAAGGAGGGAATAAACAATGAAAAAAGGAAAAAAGATAAGTGGAATACTTTCAGTGATCATATTAATTGCAATCGTGATCGTATTATCCTCAACAGCAATCGTAACCCAGGAGGATCAATTTACTTTGGTAAAAAGATTTGGTAAGATTGAGCGCGTGATCAGTGAGGCCGGGCTATCGATCAGAACCCCCTTCATTGAAACTATTGCTGTAGTTCCTAAGAATATTCAATTCTATGACATGCCGGAGTCCGATGTCATAACGATGGATAAAAAAACCATGGTAGCAGACAGCTATGTATTATGGAAGATCAAAGATCCGATTAAATTTGCACAGACCTTGAATGCTTCTGTGGGCCAGGCAGAAAGCAGACTGGATACCACTGTCTACAATTCCATGAAGATTGTCATCAGCGGTCTTTCTCAGGCTGATGTTATCAGCGGAAGAGATGGGGAACTCAATGAGGCATTCATGGAAAGCATCGGTAAAACAATGGAGCAATACGGAATTGAATTAATCTCGGTTGAAACTAAGCATCTGGATCTGCCCAGTGATAACAAAAATGCAGTGTTTGACCGTATGATTTCAGAGCGTGCCCAAATAGCTGCTACCTATACCGCAGAAGGTCAGTCAGAGGCTCAGAAGATAAAGAACACTACGGATAAGGAAGTAGCCATCAGTGTATCCAATGCGGAAGCGGAAGCAGCGAAGATAACAGCTGAGGGTGAAGCAGAATATATGAGAATTCTGGCAAAAGCATATTCCAATAAGGATCGGGCAGAATTTTATACCTTTATCCGTTCCTTGGAAGCAGCGAGAGCTTCGCTGGCCGGAGAGAATAAGACACTTATTTTATCAAAGGATTCACCATTAGCTCAGATTTTTTATAATGATAAATAAGTCTTTCCTATTAGGATGTATCCATAGAAAAGTCCTACCTGCATAATCATATCATAAAGCCTAAGCATCCTGCATAAATTGCTGTGAATGTGAATTGTAGGTGCTGCTATGATAGTTGATTTACTGGATCAAGAATATCATTATGATAAATTAATTCAGGCTGGTAAAGCCTTAGCAAAACAATATAACACGATTATCAAATATGTCACGATTGGAGAGTCCCATGACAGTCGTGACATAGTTTTGCTTAAGTTGGGATGTGGTCAAAAATATATTGTATGCTGTGGCGGGGTGCACGGAAGGGAAACCATCAACCCTGTAGTCCTGCTGCGGATAATCGAATATTATGCGGAGTATTATATAAACTACCGTGAACATCGATATGATTTGATGATGAAGCTAAAAAGCCCCAGATTGTATCTAAAGGAAGAGTATGTGCAGATGCTTTACGGAGCCTGTATCAATGAACTGCTGCAAACCTTTACCATCCTCTTTGTTCCACTTTTGAATCCCGATGGTTATATGATATCATTACAGGGCTATGGCACTATAAGCAGTCCTGAATTGAAGGAACAATGCCTGGCTATGGGGCAGCCCTATCCGGAGTGGAAATATAACGGAAGAGGAGTTGATATCAACCGAAACTTTCCATGTCGGCTTTGGAAACCGAAGCATCCATCTGACACCCCTGCCAGTGAAAAGGAGACGAAAGCATTAATCAAGCTCTTTCATGATTACCGGACCAGGGGGTTTCTGGACTTTCATTCCAGAGGAAAACAGATTTATTACTACCGGAGCCAAATGCCGGATAGCTATAACAGAAGACAATTAGAAATTGCATGCCGCTTTCAAAATATTACGGATTACGTACTGATGCAGCCGGAGGTAGAGATAAATACCGGTGACAGCGGTGGTAATACAGTACATTATTATTCGGAAACATTCAAAAAACCGGCATTGACGATAGAAACTGTCGAGGAAGAGGCAACCTTCCCGATGGATTGGCAATATAGGCTGCAGACCTTTGAGGAATTGAAGCATCTGATATCTGAATTTGGAAGTATGATTGTATAAGTGTGGTTAGGCAGCATGATGCTATCATATCATACAGTCTGATGATCTATATCATAATATCAAAAAGACGGAGGAATTATATCTGTAATGGAAAAGCAAACTGCAAATATAAACGAACTGGAGGCTGCGAAGCAACTTCAGATCATGAATGATTTGAAGGTAATCTTTGATGCCGAATATGAGAGGACAGGAAGGATAAAAACCTATCACATCGAAACCTTCGGGTGTCAGATGAATAGCCGAGATTCTGAGAAAATTTCAGGTATATTAAAACAGATCGGATATGTGGAGACAGATACCGAAAATGCGGATTTTGTACTTTACAATACCTGTACAGTAAGAGAAAATGCAAATAACCGTGTCTATGGAAGACTAGGTTACTTGGGAAAATTAAAGCAGAAGCATCCAAGCATGATCATAGCACTTTGCGGCTGTATGATGCAAGAGGCTACAGCTGTAGAAAAGATAAAAACCAGCTATCGTTTCGTAGACATCATCTTTGGAACCCACAATATTTTTAAGCTGGCTGAGCTGTTACAGACGAGACTTGATTCAAAACGAATGGTTATTGATCTTTGGAAGAATACGGATATGATTGTGGAAAACCTTCCGAATGACCGTAAATATCATTTTAAAGCTGGAGTTAATATCATGTTCGGCTGCAATAACTTCTGCAGCTATTGTATCGTACCATATGTCAGAGGTCGGGAGAGAAGCCGAAATCCAGAAGATATTTTAGAAGAAATTAAGGGACTGGCCAGGGATGGAGTCATAGAAATCATGTTGTTGGGGCAGAATGTAAATTCCTATGGTAGAAATCTGGACAACCCAATGAGCTTTGCCGGCCTTCTGAAGGAGATTGAGAAGATAGAAGGGATAGAGCGTATCCGTTTTATGACTTCCCATCCGAAGGATCTTTCCGATGAGCTGATTGAGGTCATGAAGAACAGCACAAAAATCTGCCGTCATCTTCATCTGCCACTTCAATCTGGAAGCAGCCGTATACTGAAGATCATGAACCGCCGATATACGAAGGAAAGCTATCTGGAGCTGGTGGAAAAGCTTCGAAAAGCAGTACCGGAGATCTCATTAACGACTGATATCATCGTTGGTTTTCCTGGTGAGACAGAAGAGGATTTTGAAGAGACGATGGATGTGGTTAGAAAAGTAGGCTATGACAGTGCATTTACCTTCCTTTATTCGAAGAGAACCGGTACACCTGCTGCTGTGATGGAGAATCAGGTGGAGGAACAGGTTGCTATGCAACGTTTTGATCTTCTGCTGAAGGAAATTCAGGCTTGTTCCGCTAAGCTCTGCGGTAAAGAGGTGAATACTACCCAAAAGGTTCTTGTGGAAGAAAGAAACGAACAGGACCCGGGGCTTTTGACAGGAAGACTCAGTAATAACCTGCTTGTACATTTTCCCGGAGAGGCAGAGCTCATCGGAAAACTTGTGGATGTGTATCTGGAAGAAAGTAAAGGCTTTTACTATATGGGCAGTGTGAAGTGAGAACACCTTCACACCTGAAGGATTCTGTAATGAATTTTCTTTTAATTCCATCAGAAGCTCTTATTTAATGTTTCGATGTATGAATAAATAATCATATTTGTGATAAAAAATTGATTATTTATGATTATTTAGTAGATGACAGAATGAATAATCCTATATATTGATACTGCATTTTGTCACAATAGATAAATTATTCGTGAGTACACTTGACATATTAGTAAAAACAGTATAAAATTTAAGTGTTGTATATTCATGACAAGAGATCTGTCATATAAATTAGAATATTTTTTATAAAGATAATTAAGTATTTAAAATGTATAATTTTACGATTGACTCTTGAATTGTACAATGAAAACTAAATAAGGAGGTGCTCCTGTGCCAGAGGCTTTACCATATGTAATTACTATTTTTATTACCTTGGTGATATCGGTTATTCTTACCTGGATCATTGCAAATGCCTATCATAAAAAGGTTTATGAAGCAAAAATCGGCAGTGCGGACGAGAAGGCAAGAGAGATCATAGATGAAGCTTTAAAAACAGCTGAAACTAAGAAGCGCGAAGCCTTACTCGAAGCCAAAGAAGAAGCTTTAAAGGCTAAGAATGAGTTTGAGCGTGAAACTAAGGAACGTAGAGCAGAATTACAGCGCTATGAGAAGCGGGTTCTGACTAAAGAAGAGACTTTAGATAGAAAGACCGAAGCACTGGAAAAAAA
>JAEZJV010000074.1 GCA_023415635.1 Bacillota bacterium
TTGATCATCCGCAACCTGCTGCTGCGGCTCGGCCTCGAACCGACGTCGCGGCAGATCAGGGTCATCGGCACCAGCGCGTCGCTGGACCGCGACTCGCGTGCCTACCTCGAGCGGTTCTTCGGGGTGCCGGCGAGCTCATTCGTCCAGATCAGCGGGCGTCCGCGCGACGTGGGCACCGAGTTGCCAGTCGACGCGGAGGCGGCGCTGTCGGGTGCCGGTCCCGCATCGCTCGACGTCGTGCTCACCGAGGCATGTCGCGCGGAAGACGGTGCCATCCGTGCGACGTCGCTCACCGAAGTGGCGCGTCGTGCTTTTGGATCTGACGCGATCGAACCGCTGGAACGGGCGCTGGACGTGCTGGCTGGTGGGGACGGGGTGGAGCAGATCCCGTTCCGTGCTCACTACTTCGTGCGGACGATGCGGGGGATGTGGGCGTGCAGCAACCCCGACTGCACGGAGATCGCTGACCGGGGCGAGGAACGGCCTCACGGGATCGGGCGTCTGTTCGCCGTGCCCGCCCGCGTCTGCGCGTGCGGCGGCCGGGTCCTCGAGATGCTCTACTGCAACAGCTGCGGTGACGCCAGCCTTGGCGGCCACGTCCTTGGGTCGCCGGACGGGGAGGGGGTGTTCCTCGGCGTCGATGCGGCGGAGTCGGAGTCGGACCGGCACCGGCTCGTCTTCGAGCGCAACGCCGGTGAGTACAGGTGGTTCCTGCCTCGACGCGAGGCTGTGGGGCAGAAGTGGAACCACTCAGGTCCGCTCGGCAAGCAGTGGACGCTGGCACTAGAGGCTGCGAGCTATGACCCGCAGACGGGCTACCTGCGAGTCGGCTCTGATGACTCGCAGGTCACCGTGATGACCTGGAGCGGCCCTGACAAGACGTGGACGCCGCCCGCGCTGCCGACACGGTGCCCCAGGTGCGGGCACTCCAACCGGCAGACGGAGTTCAGCAAGGGGCGCGTGCGTTCGCCTATCCGCGCGCACACCCAGGGTGCGAGCGTGGGTGCTCAGCTGCTGGTCTCGGAGATGTTCCGCGCGCTGGGCGACGACCCCGACGCGAGCCGCACCATCGTGTTCAGCGACTCGCGCGACGACGCCGCGCGGATGGCCGTCGGGCTCTCGCTCAACCACTACTCCGACCTCGCCCGGCAGCTCGTCCTCAGCGAGCTGGCGGCGCCCGGCGAGGATGTCGGCGAGATCATCCGCGCGGGCCTCGCGGGCGCGCTCTCGGGGCCGTCCCTAGTCAGGTACGCCGAGCTCGCCGCGAAGTACCCGACCGAGCACAAGGCGTACATGAAGGAGCATCTCGGCTTCGGCGACGACGCCGATAGGCGGCTCATCGCTACGTTCGAAGCGACGCAGTCGGGGAGCGTGGCGAAGTCGTGGGTCGGGCTCGTGGACAGCGTCCTGGAGCGCCTGGTCGAGCTCGGCGTGCCACCGGGCGGGCCCAGGGCGTCACTGCTCAAGCTCGAGGACGGGACACCGTGGAACAGGGCGTTCGAACCGCCGACACCGGGTGAGTGGAGGCCCATCACGGACCTGGATGTCCGAGAGCAGCGCAGGAAGATGTACCGCCTGCGCCTGGTCGAGTCGCTCGGTGCGTCGCTGACCGGCCGCGAAGGGCGAGACATCGAGTCGACGCTGGTGGCGGTGCTCGTCCCAAGGCTGTGCGACCAGAGCCTGTCTGACGAGCTGGACCAGGCCGCGACGTCGTTCGTCCGGATCCTGCTGTCCTCCGAGAGGTGGACGCCCCAGGGGCTCGACGAGCCGAGCCAGGTGACGCCGAGGGCGGCCGTCGACTACGTGGCCCGGGTGGCGCGGCAGCTGGGTCGTGGCGCCGAGATGGTGATGAAGGAGATCTCGGAACGGCTCGACGGGCTGCTCGTCGATGGCCTCATCCGTCTCGAGATGCTGGACGTCGCGCTCGACGTCGTCCCCGCGAGCGGTCTGGTGCACGTGTGCCAGCTGTGCGGCCAGCGCCACCTCCACGCGTCGGCCGGGGTGTGCGTCCGCCCCAAGTGCCCCGGCGCCCTCCAGGAGACGTCGACCGCCGTGCTGGTCGGCGACGACTACTACGCGTGGCTCGCCGCGCAACCGCCACAGCGGCTCGCGGTTGCCGAGCTCACCGGTCAGACGAGCCCACCCGAAGAGCAACGGCGGCGGCAGCGACTCTTCCGGGGCGCCTTGCTCCCGCAGCCGCAGGAGAACGCACGCACCAGCCCGCTGGACGTGCTCTCCGTCACGACGACGATGGAGGTCGGCGTCGACATCGGCTCGCTGCGCTCGACCGTCATGGGCAACATGCCCCCGCAGCGGTTCAACTACCAGCAACGCGTCGGCCGGGCGGGGCGCAAGGGGCAGGCGTTCTCGTTCGCTGCCACGATGTGCCGCGATCGCTCTCATGATGACTACTACTTCGCCAACCCGGGACGGATCACCGGTGACCCGCCGCCGCAGCCCTTCCTCGACACGTCACGTACCACGATCCTCAAGCGTGTCGTCGCCGCGGAGGTGCTGAGGCGAGCGCTGCTATCGCTTCCTGACCCGCCCCCGCAGCGCGGTGACCACGTCCATGGTTCCTTCGGTGAGGCGGCAGACTGGCCCCAGCTTCGTGCAGGGGTCGAGGCGTGGTTGATGACGTCGCCGGACGTCCCTCTTGTCGTCCACCGGCTGGCCGAGCTCACGGGGGTTGCCGATGTCCATGAGGTCGTGCAGTGGGCCCGAGACTCCCTCGTCCTCGACGTCGATGATGTCGCTTCCTCTGACGTCCACACGCAGCGAGCCCTGAGCGAGCGGCTGGCGAACGCCGGAGTGCTGCCGATGTTCGGCTTCCCGACTCGGGTCCGTGAGCTGTTCAGGGTGGGGCCCGACGGGCGCCTCACTGCCGAGGCGGTGTCCGACCGCCCACTCGGCCAGGCCGTGTCGCTGTTCGCGCCCGGCGCACAAGTCGTCAAGGACGGCTGGGTCTACACGGCGAACGGGTTCGCATCCGTGAGAAGGACGGGCGGCGGGAAAGTCCAGTCTTCCAACCCGCTGAGATCCGCAGTCCGTCTCGCTCGATGCCGCGACTGCGGCGCTTCGACGATCAACGAGGACGACGAGGCAGGCTGGGGGTCCTGCCCGGTGTGCGCTGGCGAGGTCAGGCACATGACCGTATTCCAGCCTGAGGGCTTCCGGACGCACCGTGACCGGACTGACAAGGGCATCGATGACAGGGGTGGCGCGAGTGCATCCCGCCCCGTCTTGGGTTGGTTGAATCCCGGAGAGGCCCAGCAGCGCGTCGGCGCACTCGACGTGTGGGAGCTGGAGCAGGCGCGCCTGCTCACCATCAACGACAACAACGGCGCACTGTTCGCCATGTACCAGCACGCGGACCAGTCCGTGATCGTTCCCACGGTGGAGACCGACGCGAACACGATGCCGAGGCTGCAGGACGCCGCGATCGGTGAGATCCGGGTCACCGACGCCGTGCTCCTGCTCGGGCGCGGAGTGGCGCTCCCGGGGGGCGTCGTGGCGACAGGTCGCGAGACCTGCCCGTCCGGCCACGCCGCTCTGACGTCGTTCGCGGAAGCGCTCCGCCGCGGGTGCCAAGCCGAGCTCGACATC
Organism: Bacillota bacterium; assembly: GCA_023415635.1. Lineage (GTDB taxonomy): Bacteria > Bacillota > Clostridia > Lachnospirales > Lachnospiraceae > Mobilitalea. Next base: position 3,607 of record JAEZJV010000074.1, read on the forward strand.
GACCCGAGCGAGCTCGTCGTCGGACTCCAGCCGCGTTCGGTCGACGGCCACCGGACGGCCGCGCTCTACGCGGCCGACACGCTCGAGAACGGTGCTGGGTACGCCCTGGAGCTGGCGAACGGCCGACTTGACGCCGTGCTCCGCCGGATCGCAGACGAGGTGGGTGAACGCTGGGCACGTGCGCCGCACGACGTCTGCGACACCTCCTGCCCTGACTGCCTGCGCTCCTGGGACAACCGGCACCTGCACGGTGCGCTTGACTGGCGGCTCGCGCTGGACGTGGCCGAGCTCGCACTCGGCCGGGAGCTCACGCTGGACCGTTGGCTCTCGCTCGGCCAGGACGCGGTGAGGCAGTTTGTCGTCGGCTTCGAGCGCGCGATCGAGGGTCTTGCTGCGTCTGAGGTCGACGGTGTCCATGTCCTGACCTCTGGCTCGACGTCCGTGGCGATCGGCCATCCCTTGTGGTCACGGGAGCCCGGTTCGTTCGCCGTTCGGCAGGCCGACGTGGACCGCCAGCTGAGCGCCGGCGGTCGCGCCGTGCGCTGGTCCGATGTCCGCACTCTCCGGAACCGGCCCGACCAGGTTCTCTCTCAGCTCAGATGAAATCGGAGGAAGTGATGGCGTTCATCACGAGGATGTTTGAGCTTGAGCCGTCCGAGAAGAGGCGCCCGCACTCGGAGTCGGAGTGCAGCTGGCGCGTCGCCTACCGCAACGATGAGCTTGTCATGCAGCTGGACACCTACGGCTCACCGACGCGGCAGGATGTCGGCACCATCAGCCAGTCGCTCCAGTTGAACGAGGACATGGCTGTGGACCTGGTGCACGCCATGGCGCGGACCTTTCCGGCAGTCGCGGATCTTCTTGTAGACGGGCGCTGAGTTCGCGGACCGCCGTGCGGAGGGAGGTCCGCTCCATCCGTCACGCCGAATGGCACCGCGCTGCACGCTAGGTGACCCAGGAAGGCGGGGCCTCGTCGGCGCCATACCGACGGCCTCTTCTAGGGCTCCTCGTCGCGCTCTGTCAACGACGGCTTAATCCTGATCAGGGATCGACGTCTGAAAGTTGACCACCCTGCCTTGGTTGTCGTCAGTCTGTGCTGGCCGCGGGTGGGCGGCCGAGGTCGCGGTTCTTGAGTCGGTAGGAGTCGCCTTTGAGGGCGATGACGTCGGCGTGGTGGACGAGGCGGTCGATCATCGCGGCGGCGACGGTGTCGTCGCCGAAGACCTCGCCCCAGCGGCCGAACGGCTTGTTCGAGGTGACGATCAGGGAGGCGCGTTCGTAGCGGGCTGAGACGAGCTGGAAGAACAGGTTCGCGGCCTCGGGTTCGAAGGGGATGTAGCCGACCTCGTCGATCACGAGCAGCGGGTAGCGGCCCAGGCGGCGTAGCTCGTCTTGCAGGCGCCCGTCGTGGTGCGCGGTCGCCAGGCGGTCGACCCACTGTGAGGCGGTCGCGAACAGGACCCGGTGCCCGGCCTGGCAGGCGCGGATCGCGATCCCGGTGGCCAGGTGGGTCTTGCCGGTGCCGGGCGGGCCGAGGAAGACGACGTTCTCGCGGGCGGTCACGAAGTCCAAGGTCCCCAGGTGGGCGATCTGGTCGCGGGCCAGGCCGCGGGCGTGCTCGAAGTCGAAGTCCTCCAGGGACTTGCGCCCCGGGAACCGGGCGGCGCGGATGCGTCCTTCGCCGCCGTGGGTCTCGCGGGCGGCGACCTCGCGTTGCAGGCATGCCGCGAGGAACTCCTCGTGGGTCCAGGACTCCGCGCGGGCGCGTTCGGCGAGCCGCTCGACCGCCTCGCGCAGCGTCGGGGCCTTCAGCGCGCGGGTCAAGAACGCGAGCTCGCTGGTCACGTCCCGGGCCGGGGCCCTCGTGGCGGGCATCAGGCGACCTCGGTCAGGCCGAACGCGGCGTCGTAGGCGCCCAGGTCACGCTGCTCGACCTCGTCGAGGTCCGTCGCCGGCGCGCGGTGCGCGGCCGCGTGGGACAGCGCCAGGGCGGCGGCCTTGTGGGTGGGGTCGGTGACCGTCTGCCACCGCGCCCAGCACCGCTGATGCGACGCGACGACCTTCGCGCCCAGGCGCACGGTGACCTGCTCAAGGTCGGCGACGACCTCGACGAACCGGCCGACCGCGACCGGGTCGACCGAGTAGTCATTCGACCCGACTCTGACGTAGTGGTCACGCGGCAACCGGACCCGCGCGCGTGATCCGAGCTGCGGGGTGACCGGCGGCAAGGTGAGCATCGCGTCCCGGTCGGCCGCCCACCGGTCCAACGGCCGGCAACCCAGAGCGCGGTGCTGGCGGGCGTTCGCGACCGGCAGCCAGTCAGCGAGCTGGGCGTTGAAGTCCTCGGGGCTGGTGAACACCCGCCCGGGCAGGAACGAGGTCTCCAAGTAGCCGTTCGCGCGCTCGACCAGCCCCTTGGCTTCCGGATCGCGCGGGCGGCACTGGTGGACCCCGATGCCCAGGACCCCGCGGAACGCCTCGAACTCCTCGGTCAGCTTCGGTCTGCCGGCCCGCCAGGACCCGACCGCGGCCTCGTTGTCCCAGACCAGCTCACGAGCCACCGCGCCCATCGACGTCAGCAGCGCCCAGTGCCCGGCGACCAGGTCCGGGGCCTGCCGCGAGGGCAGCATGAGCGCGAACATCATCCGTGAGTAGCCCGCCACCATCACCAGCACCGGCGGGGACCCGACCTGCCCCGCCCCGAGCGGCACGTCGACCGGCGGGAACCACAGGTCGCACTGCAACCGGTGCCCCGGCTCGTAGGTCGTGCGCGACGCCGGATCCGGGGGCAGGTAGTACGGGCGCAGCGCCCGCACCCGGTCCTTCAAGATCGTCAACGAGTGCTCCCAGACGATCCGCTGCGCGATCACCGTCGCAGGCATGCTCGGGCACGACGCCAGCAACTCGCGGATCTGCGGCTCGACCGCGTCGACCAGCGAGCCCTTCGCCGGGCGTTCGTACTTCGGCGGCCGGTCGCTGGCCAGCGCCTCTTCACGGTGTTCCGCGCGATCCCGAGGTCACGCGCGATCGCCGAGATCGACTTGCCCTCGACGCGACGCAGCCGACGGACCTCTGCCCAGTCCTCCACACCGATCACCCTCCTCAGGATCACGGCAGCCTGGTCAGATTTCAGCCGTCGATCCCTGATCAGTCTTCAGGTGTCGTCGACACGCTCAGGAGTGATCTCACCGTCGACCGTCGCGATAGGTCTGCTGCTGTTGCCCGGGTGGGTGCCGCCTCCGTGCGGAAGCGTCCCGAAGTGCTGGCTCCGGCGCGAACCGCACCTCGGGCGGACCGGCGGCGTTCGATGGAATAGTGCATCTGGCGCTGAAGTTGAGCCTAGGAGACTCAAGACTGGGTCCCGCCGCTTGCCCCTCGCGCCGTAGGGGCGCAGACTTGAGTCAGGCGGGCTCAACACTCCGGACGCACACGCGCGGAGCCCGCGGACGATCGGCTCCAGGAAGAAGGACACACACATGGCACGAGCAGTCGGCATCGACCTGGGCA
>JAEZJV010000087.1 GCA_023415635.1 Bacillota bacterium
GAAGCACCCTTTGTGTAAGTATTGTTCCCCGGCGACATCCTTGTGCTCTGAATAAAATTCATATTGAATTCTATCATTTCTAGGGATTGTTGTATTAACGACTTGTTACGATTATTGATTTCGACTAGCCTTTGAATCGATTTTTTAAGATTATCATGTATGATAGAAAGAGCGATTTGCTCCTTTGGCTGTTTTTCCATTAATCCAATCAGGGTCTTTAGGCTAAGTTCTCCCTCCTTACGGTTTATTACCGTTCGGATATTTTCCATAACCGTCTCCCTCTTACGTTCCAGCTGATTAATCCTTAAGATTGCTTGCTGCTCCTGTTCGGTAATCACCTGAAGGGATGTCAGATCATTTTTAACGATGACCCGTGTCTTCTCTTCCGCTATAGGAATTAATTGCTGATATACGCTGTGTTCCTGCTCCAGGGTATTTAATAACTCCTCAATTAGGCTTGCCACCGTTAAACCTCACTCCTTTGCAGCTTCCTCCCCATTTAACATAACAAGCGCCATTTGATGTGCTAATTCCAGCTTCAATGAACGGCGCTTGTATTATCTGCTAAATAGTCTCGCTAAAATACTCATCAACTAATTTGTCAGCTACATCTTTGATTGTGACATTATAGGTACCAGCTTCCATACGCTGCTTAATATCATTCACCGTAGCCTCTCTTATATCAGGAGTACGCGCAACAATCTGCTTTGCTACCTGATAATCCTTTCCTGTCTGGGAAATCTCAAGCTTATCACTGAAGCTGCTGCCCTTTGCCTTCGCCGTGCTCTTGACACTATTCGAATTGTATAACTGACTTACCTTATTGAATGCATCAATACGCATTCTGATCACCACCTATCTGAGTTTCCATTGGTCCCTCATTACTCTATATCATATTTATCGGAAGATTTATCATTTACATTAGGGAATTTTTTAATTTTCTATATTTTTTCTTAATATAGCCGGTCAGCTTTACCGTCCGACTTTCCGATTGTCATAATTATCGGCTTTCTTTCATCAAAAATGAATAGGAATCACCGCCTCAATCTTAGATTATACCTCCAAATTAAGATGGAATTCCTATTCATCACCTTCGTGTTATATTCAGCTAAATCTTTCAACTGCTTCAGTCTATCTCATTTTGCCTTTTACTTCCTTGATAGCCCTCTGAAGCTGGTTATCCTTATCCACCGGGATTGTAACCTCTTTTTTCATCTCATCAGAAAGATCGATTGTAATATCCGGAGAAATTCCCTTACCATGAATATTTCTGCCCTTTGGGGTATAATATTTGGAAATCGTAAGCTTTACTGCAGTTCCGTCCGAAATCGGAATAACCTTCTGAACAATGCCCTTACCAAAGCTTGTTGTTCCAATAATCGTGGCTGCCTTGTAATCCTGAAGAGCGCCTGCGAATATTTCGGAGGCACTGGCACTGTTACCGTTAATTAAGACAGCCATCGGAACAGTAACCTTCGTATTATCTTTCGCAAACTCTTCTTCTTTCACATTGTTCTTATCTTCCGTATAGACCAGAAGCTGCTTCGGAAGCAGACGGTCCAATATCTTAACGACAGAGTCCAGCAATCCGCCAGGATTGTTGCGGACATCCACCACCAGACCCTTCATCCCCTTCTTCTCCAACGTATCAACAGCCGAATTAAATTGAGTGACTGTAATAGCATCAAATTCGGAGATGGCGATATATCCGATCTTATTGTCCAGCATCTTATATTCAATTGTAGGCACTTCGATCTTCTTTCTTGTAATCGTAAAGGTAATCGGTTTATCCTTATTCTCACGCATGATGGTTACCTTCACCGAGGTTCCTTCTTCCCCTTTCATCTTTGTTACCACCTGAGTTAAGTCTTTCCCTGTAACTTCTTCTCCATTTACCTTATAAAGAATATCTCCAGGCAGCATACCCGCTTTAAAGGCAGGGCCATCCTTGAAGGGCTTAATAATAGTGATGATTCCTGTCTTGGCATCCTGGCTTACTGAAGCACCGATACCACAATATACGCCGGAAGACCCTTCAGTCAATGCTTTATATTCGTCCTCTGTATAATATGTGGAATATGGATCTCCCAGGCTGGCGATAAAGCCCTTATAGATACCATCGGTATAATTAACATCCTTCGTATCCTCCAGGTAAAAGGTATCGACCAGCTTATTTAGGAATTTAAGCTTTTCTTCCACCTCCTGGTAATCATTTCCAGTCATGCTTTGCGAGGATATCTCTTCCTTCGCTTCTGTCATCTTTACATTTTTATAATCGGCTAAGACAAATGCCCCTCCGACTGCTGATAACAGCAGCAGGGCGCTCAATGCACCGACAAGTAAACCCTTGATAAAAATTTTCTTCATCGTAGTCATCCTCCACTCTGTGGCAAAGTCATATGGTTAAAAACAGGCAACCGGGTAGGTTGCCCATTTTCCTTGTTTCTAGTAGTCAAGCTGTTCCATGTATTTCATGTATTTGACTACCATCAGTGCAATCTTGAAGGTGATGGCATCTTCAAATACACGAAGATCCAGATTGGTACTCTTTTGTAATTTATCCAGTCTGTAAACCAGCGTATTGCGGTGAATGTACAGCTGTCTTGAGGTCTCGGATACGTTCAGGCTGTTCTCAAAGAATTTATTGATTGTTGTAAGAGTCTCCTCATCAAAATCATCGGGTGATTTACCTTCAAAGATTTCCTTTATAAACATCTTACAGAGGGGCATCGGAAGCTGATAAATCAATCTTCCTATGCCAAGGTTGTTATAGGCTACGACATTTCTTCCACTGTAGAAAATCTTGCCTACGTCCAAAGCCATCTTAGCTTCCTTATAAGATCTGGATACATCCTTAATCTCATTCACGATAGTACCGAAAGCAACATGAACCTTGGTCATAGCCTCCGTATTCAGCATATCCAGAATAACCTTTGCCGTCTTAGTCAAATCCTCATAGGTCTCATTCTGTTTTACTTCCTTTACTAAAATGATATTCTTCTCATCCACAGCGGTAATGAAATCCTTTGTCTTTCCTGAGAAAAGACTTCTTACTGTCTCAAGAGCATTGGCATCCTTTTCATTCTTAGTCTCGATGATATACACCACGCGTCTTGCTTCTGTATCTATGTGCAATTTCTTAGCCCGATTATAGATATCAACTAAAAGCAGATTATCCAGCAGCAGGTTTTTGATAAAGTTATCCTTATCATATCTCTCTTTATAAGCAACTAAGAGGTTCTGTATCTGGAAGGATGCAATCTTTCCTATCATAAAAACATCCTCACTGTCACCCTTCGCTAAAATCACATATTCTAGCTGATGCTCATCAAACACCTTAAAGAATTGATATCCTGATATCGCCTGACTGTCTGCTGGAGAAGCCACAAATGCTAATACAGCTCCTTCATATTGCTCGGTATTCTCGATAGTAGTAGCAAGGACCTTTCCCTCCGTATCCATAACACATATATCAATTCGTGTAATTCCCTTTAATCCGTCAATGGTGCTTTGAAGTATCTGATTGGAAATCATGCTTTCACTCCTTTATATTATATTTCGCAAACTAATAATAATTCATACAAACAGCACACCTAATGACATTCTTTCATAGATGAACTTTTGTCTTATATTACGCTATAAAAGATATTTTAACATCGATTTCGTCATAAGTAAACTAATTTCATAAAAAATACACAAACATTTTCGTATAATTCTATCAAATTATGAAGTTTCAAAATTTGTTTGTTAGCTAAACTATCTTCCCGTAAAGCTATTCTCTTAATTTACAGTCTTATCGCTTCGAAGCAGCTATTGCACATGTGCAGAGTGTAGATTGTGAGTCATACCCCCTTACGGTTATTCTTATCTGATTCGATGAATTTTCCCAAAAAAAGGGAACGCAACGCGTTCCCTGTAAAAACTCTTGTATTAGTTGGTAATAACCTTCTCGGTTTCTTTATCAAAGATATGCAGCTTAGACATATCGAATGCAATCTTAAGAACATCGTCAGGTCTTGCTGTTGTACGAGGATTAACACGTGCTGTGATCTCAAGTGTCTCGTCAACGGTGAAGTATAAGTTAACTTCTGCACCCAATAACTCATATACTCTTACTGTAGCTTCGATTACGCTGTCAGGTGAGTTGTTGATAAATACTTCTTCATCATGAATATCTTCCGGACGAATACCGATTACAACTGTCTTTCCTTCATATTCACCTTCGATTACCTTCTTAGCCTTCGCTTCAGGAAGCTTTACTGTATTGGAGCCAAAGGTAGCATATACGTCGTTGCCCTTCTTTACAACAGTAGCATCGATGAAGTTCATCTGAGGAGATCCCATAAAACCTGCTACGAATAAGTTGATCGGCTTGTCGTATAAGTTCTGAGGAGTATCCACCTGCTGAATAAAACCATCCTTCATAACTACGATTCTCGTACCAAGAGTCATAGCCTCTGTCTGATCATGTGTTACATAGATGATCGTTGTCTGTAATCTCTGATGTAACTTAGAAATCTCAACACGCATCTGTACTCTCAGCTTAGCATCAAGGTTGGATAACGGCTCATCCATAAGGAATACTTTAGGGTTACGAACAATTGCACGACCCATGGCAACACGCTGTCTCTGACCACCGGACAGAGCCTTCGGTTTACGATCTAATAAATGCTCAATATCAAGAATTTTAGCAGCCTCATGGACATACTTATCAATCTGGTCCTTCGGAACTTTTCTTAACTTCAAACCGAATGCCATATTATCATATACTGACATATGCGGATACAAAGCATAGTTCTGGAATACCATCGCAATATCTCTATCCTTCGGTTCAACATCGTTTACCAGCTTTTCACCGATCCAGAGTTCACCCTCTGAAATCTCTTCAAGCCCTGCGATCATACGAAGTGTTGTGGATTTACCGCAGCCAGAAGGACCAACGAAGATGATAAACTCTCTATCTGCTATCTCAAGATTGAAATCTTTAACAGCGACAACTCCGTTAGGATACTGTTTTGTTATGTTTTTTAATAATAAACTTGCCATTTTATATCCTCCTACATTTTTCTTCAATGCAATATTCTTGTACGATTTTCTATATTTAGATGATACACCATTTCAAAAACATTAACCATATCCCATTTGAACAAATAACTTTTTACCCTTTTGTATAATTTGTATATTCAAATTTAAAAAAAGTAGATTTACCGATAATCCGCTGAATATTGGCATAATTTACTGTCTATATTCAATAAAACCCTCCCCCATTACCTCCCTTACATCACTTACGATCACGAAGCAATTTGGGTCAATTCGCTTAGAAATCTCTATGATTTTAACAATTTCTTTATTAGAAACCACACAAAACAGCATCTTCTTATCTCTGTTGGAAAACATGCCTGTTGCATTGACTCCGGTTACTCCGCGGTCCATCTGATGCATGATTTCATTTGCTATTTTGGAATAATCATCCGATACAATATAGGCCATTTTAGAGAACTTCAAGCCCTCCAGAATACCGTCCGATACCTTAGTTGTGATAAATACGGCAATCAATGCATACAATGCATTACCCAGTCCGAAGAGTAAAGCACCGATAATGATGATGATGCCATCGATAACGATCAATATCTGTGGAACCGAGATATGTCTATTCTTAAAATGCAGTAGTGTTGCCAGAAGATCTGTCCCTCCGGTGGAGGCCTGTACGGAAAATACCATTCCGATACCTACACCGCTGATTGTACCACCTAGAATCGCTGCAAGCAAATAATCGTCCAGATGAAAATCATAAATCGGTACTACAGCCAAAGCCAGAGAAAAGGTTAAGGCACCGAACAGAGAGGCAAACAGAAACTTCAAACCTCGTGATTTAATGGCCAGCAGAAACAGCGGCACATTACATAATGCTGTAAAAAGCCAGATAGGAAAGCCTCCGTCGATTATTGTTCTTGTGAGATATTTTATTACGATGGCAAGTCCTGATACACCGCCCGTTACCAGCTGCATCGGCTCATATACCAGATTTACCCCAATCGCCATCAAAAAAGAGCCTGTCAAAATTGCCATATACTTACGAAGGATCAAAATATTCTTACTATAAACCTTTCTTGTCGGCATAAATAACCTCATTTCCATGCTTAAAATTTTACTGATAACATCAGTCGCTCTGATTATCCTTGCTGTTAAATATTGTCCCTAATATTAGCAATATTATTAATTACCTAACTCAGCAGTCAACTCCTGCAGCTGTCTGGTTGCCCGAATCGGATCTATCTCAAAGCCACTGTTCTGCTCCTTCCCTGCCAGTCTCAGGAAGATGACCTGCTCCGCAGAAATCTCACTGTAACATTCTATATAATTTACTTTATCCTGCCAAGGCAGATTCGAGGTAAGCTTCGAATATAACTCCTCCAGATAAGCTTTAATTTTTGCTTCCGTATCCAAATTTTTGATATTCTCATTAAATTGACTGGTAAATACCTGTGTGGGTTCCGGCCGAAGCTCCTTCTCCGAGGCTGTACCAGTTACAGTTGGCATAGGCTTCTCTTCTTCAGAGAAATAATCAGCTATGCTGATACTGGCAGGTATTACTCGCTCCTCGAAAATTTCTGTAAATAAATCCTCCGGGATTACTGTATAGTAGCTGATGTCAGTATCAAGTAGCTCCTCTGCCATCAGAACACCATAATCAAACACTGTTTTCTTATCCAGATATCTTGTAATAGTGGAAAACTTTATAATCTGGGGAATCTCCGGCTTGATTACAATCAGTTTACGATACAGCATATCAGACATCGTTAGCTTCGTGTTAATAGGAATTGTGATATATGCAAGTTCCTTCCTTTGACAATTGAATACCTCCAGCAGCATTCTGCTTACGCGGTGATCCTTCTCATCGTAACAGTAAATCAGATTCTTTGATATATCATCCACGCTTGGTACAGTAATCGGCTCAGGAGTAGGTGTCATATGGACATTTCGTGGTTCCTCCACCTCCACTGACCAGAGCTTCAGTGTAATCTGATACCCCACTACTGCTGCACTAAGCAAAATTGCGACAATAAAAAAGGATTGTAAAAATCCTTTCATTAGCATACTCTTTGCAGTTCGTTTTTTCTTTTTTTGGGCCATGCCAAATTATCACCCCTTGCTGAAATTATTCTACCATATACAGTATTGTTTATCAATGCATCTTTATCCAAAATCTCATCTGTGTTATAATATGTACAGAAGGAGATTACCTTCTTACTTGCAGTCACGGGAAACAGCGTGGACTTAGGAGCAAGATATACTCTAGGCCGCAGCAGCGACAGATTGGAGCGAAATATGAAAAAAAAGACAGTATTGGTAACCGGTTCCTCAAGAGGAATAGGAAAAGCAATCGCGGTTAAATTCGCAAAAAAAGGCTATCATGTCATCATCAACTGCGCACATAATGAGGAAGCCCTTCTAAAGACTAAAGCAGAAATCGAAAGCTACCAGGTATCCTGTCATGCTTACCTCGGAGACATGGGAGATTACGCATCCGCCAAGGAATTATTCCGCCAGATCAGAAAGCTGTACGATCATGTAGATGTTCTTGTTAACAATGCCGGTATCTCTTATGTGGGCTTATTCACTGATATGGCACCGGAGGATTGGAGCAGAGTTATTCACACCAATCTTACCTCTGTATATAACTGTTGTTCTCTGGCGGTACCGGATATGGTGAAAAGCAAATCCGGAAAAATAATAAATATCTCATCCGTCTGGGGCAATTCAGGGGCTTCCTGCGAAGTAGCCTATTCCGCTTCCAAGGGCGGTATGAACGCCTTCACAAAAGCACTCGCCAAAGAGCTTGCACCAAGTAATATTCAGGTCAATGCGGTTGCCTGCGGTGCTATCGATACGGAAATGAATCAATGGCTTGAGGATGCCGACCTGATGAGCCTTATCGATGAAATCCCCGCAAGCCGACTAGGCCGTGCAGAAGAGGTAGCCGATCTTGTTTACCATCTTGCATATAAGAACGAATATCTTACCGGGCAGATTATCGGACTTGACGGGGGTTGGATCTAAATAATCTTACATTTCCTTTGAATATTTTCCGATAAAGCCCAGTACCATCAGGTAATGGATTAGAAATGCCCCTACAGTAACCAGTGTCAGCCACAGAGGACCCTCTATTAATATATTTAAGTAGGCAATCACCATAAGAAACCAGCCACTGATATCACTGGCTTCTGCTTTCGCTCTGTAACGGATGCTAATATTTCTTTCATCCTTTTGCTCAATGATAGCCTGCCTGTTCCTTATCGGCGAGTTAGCTTGTATCCTTAACGTGATTGTACTTATAATTCCGTTGAGGGCAATGGATACTCCCACTCCGAGTAACACTCCCACCAGGCCCTTATTCTGATTGGGCTGCTGCAGATAGACTGCTAATATAATTAATAGAACCGCACCAATGATAATCTCTATATATTTCTTTTTTATTTTAAACATTCCCTTCCTCCTCCTCATAGATAAATATTTCTTCAATACTCAGGTTAAAATATCTTGCCAGCTTAAAGGCCAGTGTGATTGAGGGATTATATCGCCCATTTTCCAAGGACCCGATGGTCTGCCGGGACACCTCCAGTGCTTCTGCCAGATCTTCCTGTTTCAACCCTCTTTGTTTTCTTATCTCTTCCAGCTTATTCTTCATTCACATTCCTCATTTCAAATGATGTAAAGTATGCTTTCCATGAATAATATAACATATCCTCTTTCTCATGTCAAGCTTACTTTCCATTAAAATCAAAAAAATGTTAAGCCGGCTTTCCACATCCTATTTATATGCTTAATGGGTTACATTCCTGTCTCTTAATTTGCAAAATGATAAATAAGATTAGAAATAATAATAATTGGGGTCGTTTACAAGAAATTAACGATGTACTATGATTTTCTTAAGAGATGATTTGCATTTGGTATTATAGGGAAATCGGAGGAGTTCTAATGGGTGGTTTTTTTGCAGTAGCTTCAAAATCTTATTGTGTTTTTGATTTATTCTTCGGGACGGATTATCATTCTCACCTGGGTACACGAAGGGGTGGAATGGCTGTCTATGGTTCCAACGGTTTTGATCGGGCAATCCACAACATCGAAAATTCTCCCTTCCGGACAAAATTCGAAAAGGATGTGAATAAAATGGAGGGGCACCTTGGTCTGGGTTGTATCTCTGATTATGAATCCCAGCCACTGATTGTACGCTCTCATCACGGTACCTATGCCATTACCACCGTCGGTAAAATCAATAACATCGAAGCAATCGTTACTGAGATCTTTAAGCATGGAAATACCCATTTTCTCGAAATGAGCGGCGGCGATATCAATGCTACAGAGCTGATGGCTGCACTGATCAATCAGAAGGAAAATCTTGTCGAAGGCCTGCAATATGCCCAGGAGCTGGTCGAGGGCTCCATTACAATATTATTGATGACCCCCAAGGGTATCTACGCGGCCAGGGATAAGCTCGGAAGAACACCTGCTGTCATCGGAAAAAAGGATGATGCCTTCTGTATATCTTTTGAAAGCTTTGCTTATCTTAATCTAGGTTATGTGGATTACAAGGAACTCGGACCAGGAGAAATCGTAGTAGTTACTCCGGAGTCAGTAACTACGCTGGCAGCTCCGGGAACCGAAATGAAGATCTGTACGTTTTTATGGGTTTACTATGGCTATCCGTCTTCCTCCTATGAGGGAGTCAGCGTTGAAAAGATGCGTTATAACTGTGGTTCTCTGCTAGCCAAGAGGGATCATGTCCGCCCTGATATTGTTGCCGGTGTTCCGGATTCCGGTACTGCGCATGCGATCGGCTATGCCAATGCTTCCGGTATTCCGTTCTCAAGACCGTTTATCAAATATACGCCTACCTGGCCACGTTCTTTTATGCCCACCATACAGAGCCAGAGAAATCTGATTGCCAAGATGAAGCTGATTCCGGTACATGACCTGATCAGGGATAAAAGCCTGCTGCTGATTGATGATTCGATCGTCCGCGGTACTCAATTACGGGAGACCACTGAATTTCTATATCAGAGCGGCGCTAAGGAGGTACATATCCGTCCGGCATGCCCTCCGCTGTTGTTCGGCTGTAAATATCTCAATTTCTCCCGCTCCTCCTCCGCCCTTGACTTAATTACCAGGCGCATCATCAAGCAGGAAGAAGGAGAGGTTGAAGAAGAGATCTTACAGGATTATGCCACCCCCGATTCGGAGCGGTATACCAGAATGATTGAAAAGATCAGACAACAGCTTAGCTTTACATCCCTACGTTTTCACCGTCTGGATGATATGGTTGAAGCGGTCGGCATCAACCCCTGTAAGCTTTGCACCTATTGCTGGAGTGGGAAAGAATAATCGCTTGACCTATGCAATATTCCTTCCCATAGCCTCGGCCCTCTGAAGTCCGTCCGTATTCGTGATTTCACCTTTATCATTCACGCCCATCATAACAAGTCTTCCTGCATCACCCCATTTCAGGAAATCAACCATCGAGGTATAGGAGCTTAGTAGTCCGGAATATACAGAATCATTTAAATCCTCTCCACAGAGCAGAAGGCAACTGTCCTTATTTCCCAAATCCTTCTGCCCTATCACAAGTGCATAAAATTTATCGATGACCATCTTAAGCTGTGCCGGATAGGAAGACCAGTACAGAGGTGTAGCAAAAGCGATTACATCCGCTTCTTCTATCAAAGGAGCAATCTGATTAAAATCATCCTTATAATTGCAGGCAACCCCCTTACTGTAGCAGGTATTGCATACCTTGCAGGGTGTAAGCGTCAGCTTTGCAGCCTCCACCTTCGTCACCGTGTTTCCTGCTGCCTGAGCTCCCTGAATAAAAGCATCCGCCATCAGGTCGCTGTTACCGCCAAAACGCGCACTTCCCGTAATCACTAATACCTTTTTATTCATAATAACCTCCCACTGCCTTTATAATGGCACTTTATTTATCGCCTTCCCTCATGGAATATGATGGCACTATTATATAATAGCAGGCAGAAATAGTATAGTACGAAGTTCTTTCGTAAGTAAATATCCTATCCTTTCTTATTGACTTATTATCTCCTTCGCTTCCTTAAGCCGTTCTGCAAACTGCCTGTAAAAACCTTCCTCCTGATTATAGCTGCGTACGTAAAATCTGTTCAAAATATACATATTCAGATTTTTGATCAGGATATCGTCCTTCGCGGACTTAACGATTGCTTCCGCATCGTTTAAAAAATAATGCCAATCAAGCAGAAACCTCTTATTCTCGTTAAAATCAGGTGTATCGATCCATTTATTCACCTTTACCTTTGTCCGGCTGTTATGGCTGCATTCGTTCTGCTGGAGAAAAAAATAAAAATCATGGTTATCATAATATCTTCCCAAGGGAAAAATCCTGCAGATACCCGGGCGGGAGGCATGGTTGCTACACTTGCCGCCCTGGACCAAGAAAGCACAGTGTTCGTCCTCTCCTACCATTCTTAGGTTGGGAAGTATGATCCCGTCTACCACATGAAGCTCTATTTTATCTCCCAAAAGCTCCTCAAAGCTTTTTCCCAAATCCACAGTAAGTCTGTATATATCATAAGGGTCAAGTATGATTGAGTTACCCATGTGATGGCAGCAGGTCGCAGCACCTTTACAGCCATTGCAGCTTGCTTCTACCAATTCATCAATGTCATATAATTTTCCGTCCGAGATATCCTCCAGACTGCAGTTACGTCTCATATCGTTCTCCATTTCTTACAAGCTTAGTTGCTTTATCCGTTGTCTTACTATAATTTTATCATCAGATATCTGCTGCGTCCAGTAGCTCCTGCCGTTCTTTCCAACTTCCAATTCCATCCCGATTTGACCACTATTTGCTATAACAGTAATCGGTCCGGTCAATCAATCCACCAATATACCCGTATCGTATCCAAAATAAGCTTGTGCAGTACCTGTGCTGCTCAAAAGCGGTACACAAACTGCTCCTTCCCTGCTTACTCTGCTCTGCAGTATATTATGAAAAGGATAAAGGGGATAGCAGTCTCATACTACTTCCCCTTTGTTTTATTTTGAATGCTCATAATGTTCTATCCAAGCAATCGATTTTTCACAGTCGATATATTTGCGGTACGGTTCGTCCTCAATATAGGTCCATACAGTAATAAAGGTCGGTGTTACTTCGTAAAGCTCCCCCTTCTCCATATGGGAGTAGGCATCATAAGAACCTCTATGTTTTTGTTTATACAGCTCCATAATCGAAGCATTCTCTTCTGACAGTATTCTGCCCCGACATTTTGCTATTCCTTTGATTGCAATATTGCTCTGGCATAGGGCAACCTTCGGATTCTGTTTCATCTGTACTGCCTTCTCCATCTCAGATTCTGTCTGGAAATAAATCCTTCCCTCTACCACAACATAGCTCATTGACCTTACCGTCGGGATGTCCTGTGCCGAGGTTGCCAGGACGATAATACCTGAAGTCCCTAACTGCTTGAAGACCTTATCTAATTCAATTTGATACTCCATTCTAGTACCCCCTTCCTATGGGTAAAGTATACCATATCTCAGCGGCAAATACTACCAACCAGGAAGAACAATATGGCAAACTATGCTTGCAATTTAGGAGGATCGGTTGAATCCACAATAATAAAATTAAACTGATAATCATACAGATATGCTGATAATTCAGTTAATATCTTTTCCCGTTCCTCCACTGTACATTTTAGATGTATTATCTTATTGATTTCATCAATTTCCTGTTCCATGCTATCACGCTCCATAGCTAATTATGCATTCTTTGATCTCTAAATGTCAAGTCATACCCTATAGCTATAAGATTTGAGCTGCAAGCTACAAGGCTCTGCAATAGAGTGTTAATTCTTGATATATAATAATAAGTATTATTGCTATCACATATAATAATCCTATAAATATTTTGTAGAGGTCTGCCATGGAGATATATCTGGTACAGCAGGGGGACACCATTGCTTCAATTGCTCAAAAATATAGTATTTCACCAGAACGTCTGGCTATTGATAATGGAATAGAGAAGCCCTATACTCTCGCTGTTGGCCAAACTCTGGTAGTCACAATGCCCTCTTTTGTTTATACCGTGAAGGAGGGTGATACCTTGGAGGGAATCGCAGAAGAATTTCAGATTACAGTCCTTCAACTACTTGGCAATAATCCTAAGTTGGCCAACAGACAATATATTTATCCGGGCGAGACTTTAGTCATCCTCTATGATAATAATCTGGGAAATCTATTGGTAGTCGGCTACTCCTATCCTTACATCAACGATGTCACTCTCAGGATGACTTTACCCTACCTTACTTCTCTGGTTATCTTTAATTACCGTGTAACCCATGACGGCAATTTAATTGGAAGTGATAATGATATCGCTGTCATTGAGACAGCAAAGGCTTATGGAACAAGCTGTGATTTACTAGTAACTACATTTTCGGCAACCGGTGAAGTTGATTTGACATTAGAATATGATCTGCTTCTAAATACCGAAATGCAGAATAATTTGATTGAAGCCCTGCTTAATATCTTAAAGGAAAAGGGTTACTCAGGAGTTAATCTGTCATTTCAATTCATTGATGAATCGAATCAGCAGCTATACCTAAGCTATTTAGTTAATGTAGCAAACGCCCTGCATCCAGCCGGCTATTCTGTATATTTAACCATCAATCCCAATCTTAGAACTAATGGTACCATTGTAACCTTCGAGCCAATTAATTATAGTGAGTTTGCGAATACTTCAGACGGATTGCTGTTCTTATCGTATAACTGGGGTTCTATCCAAAGACCACCTACGCAGTACTCTGTTGTAACGACTAATACATTTTTGGATTATATCGTCGCACAGGTTCCTCTGGAAAAGATCCGGGTAGCCCTGGCAACAGTCGCCTATGACTGGCAGCTCCCTTATATAGAGGGACAGACCAAAGCCAATGCTCTTAATTTCTCTTCCGCCCTGGAATTAGCTATACAGATGAATGCGACCATCCAATATGACGAGCTCTCTCTTTCAGCTTATTTTAGTTATATTGATATTCAAGGTAATCATCATATTGTATGGTTCAAGGATGCAAGAAGTATAGACTCTTCCATTAAAATTCTTCAAAGCTACGGTATCGAGGGCATTGGTGTCTGGAATATCATGTATTATTTCAATCAGATGTGGCTTGTGATCAACACCCAGTATCAGATTGAAAAGATATGAAATACTAAATTATACGTCATCAATTGTTTGTTCGTATCATCGATATTATAGAGTTTATTATACAATGTTTTCATCAATTTCGGTTGACACGCAAGACAAAGTAAAAACCCCATAAACACTGGGTTTGTGGGGTTTGAAAATTTCTTTGATTATCTCTTGGAGAACTGCGGAGCTCTTCTCGCTGCCTTTAAGCCGTACTTCTTTCTTTCCTTCATTCTAGGATCTCTTGTTAAGAAGCCTGCTTTCTTGAGAGCGGGGCGATAGTCTGCATCTGCCTGTGTTAATGCTCTGGAGATGCCGTGTCTGATTGCACCAGCCTGGCCGGTGAAACCGCCACCCTTTACATTTACCATTACATCGAATTTATCCTGAGTCTCAGTAATAACAAGGGGCTGACGAACGATCAGTTTTAAGGTTTCTAATCCGAAATAGTTATCCATTTCTCTCTTATTTATAGTAACCTTGCCTGTGCCAGGAACAAGGTAAACTCTTGCGATACTGCTTTTTCTTCTTCCGGTTCCGTAATACTTTGCTTTAGCCAATGTGATTTCCTCCTTCCAACCTCAATATTAATATTTAATCTCTAATACTTCCGGCTTCTGTGCAGCGTGTGCATGCTCAGCACCAGAATATACATGTAACTTA
Organism: Bacillota bacterium; assembly: GCA_023415635.1. Classification (GTDB taxonomy): domain Bacteria; phylum Bacillota; class Clostridia; order Lachnospirales; family Lachnospiraceae; genus Mobilitalea. The sequence goes on from JAEZJV010000087.1 coordinate 14,876, forward strand.
GTGATCATGTCTCTTCCTAAAGGTCCCTTCGGAAGCATACCCTTTACTGCAAGTCTGATTACCTCAGCGGAGTCCTTAGCCATCATCTCAGCTAAAGGAGTCTCTCTCATGCCACCCGGATAATCGGAGTGCTTGTAATAAATCTTCTGGCTCAACTTCTTGCCAGTTACCTTGATCTTGTCTGCATTAACAACTATTACATAATCACCTGTGTCAATATGAGGTGTAAAAGTAGGCTTATTCTTGCCTCTTAAAATTGCTGCGATCTCTGAAGAGAGACGGCCTAATGTATGTC
>JAEZJV010000007.1 GCA_023415635.1 Bacillota bacterium
AATCTAAAAACCTTAGAATGGCTTCAAGACTTAACTGTGAACAAGAAAGTAACACCGCTCAATATTACAGGCGCTGATGCAGATACGATGCTACAGGCTGGGCAGATTGCTATGTACATGAGTGGACCTTGGCAAATCAATGGTTTAAGAACACAGGGCATCAACTTTGGCATTGCTCCTTGCGTAGCAGGTAGTGCAGGTGCTTTCTCACCGGCAGGAGGATGTAGCTATGTCATTCCAAAGGGGACCGATTCAGCTAAGAAGGAAGCAGCTTATAAGTTTATGAAATATTGGCTTAGCGATGAAATTTTAAAGGAATGGTCTCAAAGAAATGGGTTCCCTGTATGGTCTAAAACACTTGCAGAGGATAATGATATTAAAAATGACGAGGTACTAAACTCTATATCTGTGGCAACAGAGATTGGACGTGCCTATAATTTAGGATATTCATTAGCAAGTCAGATTGATAATGATGTAATGATTCCTATGTTTGAAAAGGTAATTAACGGAGGCGCAGCTCCAGCAGATGCATTAAAGGAAGCTGTAGCAGCTATGGATAAAGTATTAGCTCAGTAATTATGCAAATGTAGGTTGTTCTATAATAGATTATGACTGTACTATATTAGAAAGATAACTCTATGATCTTTGTATCTTGTGAACTGGTGTTATCATGATATGCATCAGTTCACAAGAAAACAATACATAGAGATAAGGTTACCTTATGAAAGAAAGGATACAGTATGAATCGAAAGAAAAAACTTAAAACACATTACCAGAACTGTGCATATCTTTTTATTCTGCCTTCAATGATAATTCTTGCAGTATTTGTTTTTGTCCCCCTCATTGCATCAATTATCATAAGTATGCTTAATATAAACATTTTTATGAAGGATATCTCCTTCGCAGGATTTAAAAATTTTATAAAGCTAATTAGCGATAGCAGAGTAGGTAATGCTACGTTTAACAGTCTTTTCTTTGCATTGTTTGAGGTACCTATACAGATTGGGCTTGCATTAGTATTAAGCATATATGTTGCACAGAATAATCGATATACCAAAGCTTTACGTGCTATTTATTATGTGCCCTTTGTATGTTCGATGACTGCGATCGGCATTGTCTGGTCAATGTTACTGGATCCAAATCTTGGATTAGTGCCATATTTATTACGACAAATTGGTGTTGAGAGTGTTTCCTTTCTAAAGGATCCTGAGCTTGCAATGCCTACCATTATTGTGGTTAGTGCATGGAAAGGGTTCGGATATACATTGACACTAATTACAGCTGCAATTCTTAATGTGCCGGCTTCTTTATATGAGGCAGCAGATTTGGATGGTGCAAATGTTTTTAAGAAGTTTGTATATATTACGATACCGAGCATATGGCCAACCATTAGTTTTTGTATTGTAACTACTACAATTACTGCAATGCAGATGTTTGATCAGGCTTACGTTATGACGCAGGGTGGTCCTTTGAATAAGACCGAGACTTTAGTACAGTACATTTATGACCGCGGTTTTCAAACAGCTCCATACGATTTGGGTTATGCTTCTTCGATTTCTGTATATCTTTTCGTCATCATAGCTACGATAACATTTATACTCAGGAGATATATTCTGGAGAAAGGAGATGAAGCAAATGAATAAGAATAAAATCACAATCGGCAGAGTTATTGGTTTTATCTTAACGAATGGTATGGTTCTTCTAATATTGATACCTATTATTTGGCTATTTGTTTCCTCCTTTAAAACCGATTCCGGTGTAATATCGTATCCGCCTGAATTTTTTCCAAAGAAATGGACGCTGTCCCAGTATCTCTATGTAATTAAAAGTATACCGATTTTTGATATGACAAAGAGTACAATCATATTTGCTGGTGGCGTTACTATCATAAGTGTGATGTTCGATGCAATGGCAGGCTATGCCTTTGCAAGAATGAAATTTAAAGGTTCAAAGCTGTTATTTTCCATCATCCTATTAACTATGATGGTTCCATTTCAGATTATTATGACACCGCTTTATATTGAGGTATATAAATTTAATTTGTTGGATTCATACCTTGGCTTGATTCTTCCCAGAGCAACCAGCGCTTTTGGTATCTATATGATGAGATCCTTTTTTTTGGGGCTTCCAAAATCCTTAGAGGAGTCTGGACGAATGGATGGTATGGGTGAATTTTGTATCTACCGTTACTTAATGCTACCACTTTGCAAGCCAGCACTCTTTAGCCTTGCTATCTTCCATTTTATGAACAACTGGAATGATCTTCTATATCCGTTGATGCTCACCAGTTCACCAGATAAGAGGACATTATCTGCTGGACTTGCCATATTGGTGGGTAATAAGGTAATAAAATACGGCCCCACTTTGGCCGCAACTATGATTTCACTTACACCATTGCTGGTGTTATACATAGTTTGTCAGAAATATTTTGTTGAGGGAATAGCAACGGCAGGCACAAAAGAATAACTATAAGGAGGTTATACATGAAAGCTGATATCATTGTAAACAAAGATTTCATAAAGGCAAGAATCGATAAACGAATCTATAGCTCTTTTATTGAGCATATGGGAAGAGTCGTATATTCCGGTATCTATGAACCGGGACACCCTACAGCTGATGAGGATGGTTTTCGTGGAGATGTGCTTGAGAAGGTTAAGGAAATGGGCGTAACAGGTATTCGTTATCCCGGTGGTAATTTTGTTTCATGCTATGATTGGAAGGATGGAGTTGGGCCTGTGCAATATCGTCCAAAGCGTTTGGAAATTGCATGGAGAGCAATCGAAACCAATGAATTTGGAACCAATGAGTTCATGAAATGGGCAAAGAAAGCAGATATTGAACCGATTTTTGCAGTAAATCTTGGAACCAAAGGTATAGAAAATGCAGTATCGTTAGTTGAGTACTGTAACATAAAAGAAGGAACTTATTATAGTGATTTAAGGCGAGAACATGGAGTCTCGCAGCCCTATCATATTAAAACCTGGTGCCTTGGAAATGAAATGGATGG
>JAEZJV010000004.1 GCA_023415635.1 Bacillota bacterium
TATTTATAGCATTTAACGTAGTAATGCTAGTTTGGAGCATTTCCTTTGCATTTTTCCATTTTTCTATTGACCCTTATTCCAGTAAATTTTGGTATAAGATTGGGGCAGTAGGATATTGTCTTTTCATACCATTAATGTTTCACTTGTCTTTACTTATATTTTTGCAGCATAAAATTATTGGCTATAGGTGGTCTCTTGTTTTAGCCTATATTATAGGATTTATCTTTGTTATTACTTATGTTCAGTCAGAGCTTATGCACTTGCAATTTATATATATTAAAGGTGTCTGGAATCCAATTACTTTAAAAATACCTGTATGGTATGTTCTTTATTTGTTATATTTTATGGTTTGTGTGGGTATTTGCTTTGCGTTCGCCATAAAGGGTTGTATTTCCCAATCCAAGGATGCAAAAAGACAAGGTAAAATAATGCTCATTTCAACTTCAATATGCTCGGCCTTTGGATTATTTGTGAATGTTATAGCGCCTTGGATGGGGCTTACAGCAGTACCTGCGATATGTGATATGGGTATTGTTATATATCTATATACAGTAAGATATATAATTGAGCACTATGATCTAATAAATATATGCCCAGAGATAGTAGCAACTGATATATTAGAAAGAATTGACGATATGGTTTTTTTAACAGATGCAGAGGGGTGCATTATTTATACTAATGAATCGGCAATAAGAACTATGAAATACAATTCGAGGTACATACGAGGGAAAAATATATCAGTCATAGTAGGTGAGAATACTCATGTATTAACCAAAGATATTACTGAAGTAAGTAGCGAGATACAGATATATACTTCCGAAGGAGAGCCAGTACCTGTTAGAATATCTGTTTCACCAATAATGTGTATGAAAAACTCCGTTGGTAAGTTATATGTTTTTCAAGATCTGCGCATGTTGTATCAATTAGGTCAGGAGGTATCGCAAAAGCAGACGCTGGCAAACACGGTAATTGCAGCAAATGAGAAGCTTACAGAATTGGACAAACTAAAGTCAGACTTTATTTGTAATATTTCTCATGAGCTAAGAACACCATTAAACCTGATTACTAGTAGCCTTCAACTTATGAATAACAAAAGCGATGGCACACAAGTAGATTTGGTTACGCATAGAAAATACTTTAATGTAATACTCCAAAACACTTACAGATTAACTAGGCTTATTAATAATATTATTGATACCACAAGAATAGATGCGGGATATCTTAACATGTACCAATCAAATAACGATATTGTTCATTTTCTGGAGGATATTGTTGATGGGGTAAGAATGTATGCGCAGGAAAAGGGAGTATCAATAACCTTTGATACAGATATCGAAGAAAAGATTATTGCATTTGATACCGATAAAATTGAGAGGGTTTTTCTCAATTTATTGTCTAATGCCATAAAATTTACCAATAAGGGAGGCGATATCTCTGTAGTTATAAATGATGGTGCTGACTTCATAGAAATTTCTGTTGTGGATACGGGAATAGGAATTTCCAAGCAAGATCAGGAGATTATTTTTGATAGGTTTATTCAGGCAGATAAATCACTAGCGAGAAATTGTGAGGGGAGCGGTATAGGTCTATCGCTTGTTAAGGCTCTTGTGGAAATGCATCATGGAAAAATTCGAGTGAAGAGCGAATTAAATAAGGGTAGCACATTTACAGTGGTTCTCCCTGTTTATCAGATAGAACAAGATGGTGTTAACTGTAAACAATATAGTGCAGGCTTTGAAAGACAGAGAGTTAATATTGAATTTTCCGATATTTACTTATAAAATTCTATAATTAGATTATATATAATTAATTTACATAATTTTAGACATATATCTCTATCTTCAGTTGACAAAAATCCATTATACATTAAAAAAAGGATTTTTTTATCCTTTGGCGAATAGTTTTAATCAGGACGCTTGTTTTAGGAGGAGATGAGCAGGTGATTATTAGTACTGATTTTACTGTTGCATATAAATGTATAGCGTGTGGCGCTTTTGATTTCATCAGCATTAACCTTTTTGGATTATTAAAGCAAAAATATATAAAGGAATGTTGTAGATGTGGGCAGGCGCATGCTGAATTTAAGTATTTTGATGACAAAATATCTGTTTCAGTACCTTGTATTGCTTGCGGAACTACTCATGAATATATCATAAATATTCAGGAAATAAGACGCAAGAAGATTATTAAGTTTGTCTGCAAAAATACGGGTGTTGAACATTGCTTTGTTGGAAATGACTATGTTGTTAGACAATGTGTTGACTCTTTAGAACGAGAAATGGATTCTATGATGGATACCTTAGGGTATGAAAGTTTTTTTGCAAATTCCCAGGTAATGCTTGAAACTATCAATAGAATACACGACCTAGCTGAACGGAGGCGGCTTATATGCCAATGCGGTTGCAGGGAGGTAGGTATACACCTGCATTACAAGGGTGTATTTCTTAAGTGCTCAAAATGCTTTTGCTATAAATATATTCCTGCTGCCTCAAATCTTGATCTTAAAATTACATTATCTAAAAAGACTATTATTTTAAATGATAAAAAGGCAAAGATTTCTGCCCCAATTTAAGTAATAATATGAATAATGAATGGTTAAATGTTAATACTATAGAATGTTGGACTTTAATGCCGAAATCTTTATTGTGATTGACAGGTATTAACACTTTTGATATAATAATTTCAATAAAGATATTCAAATAATCTCGTCTAACAAGTAATTTGAATAAATTTCTTTTTAGTTCATTAAATTTCCTAAATTATTAAATAATATAAGTACGTATTAAGGTAGGTGTACTATGGATCTTGTTGATTTACAAGCAAAAACACTAGAAGATTTGCGTTATATTGCAAAAATGATGGGTTTAAAAGGCATTACAAAGCTCAAAAAGGATGAACTAGCAGAATTAATAGTCAACTCTGACAGTAATAAATCCATAAAGACAAGTTCAAAAACTAAATCATCAAAACATTCAAATCAAACTGAACAGCTTGATGTAGCTGCAATGACAGATATGAAAGAAGAAATTAAAGCTACTCCAATAACTTCTGATAAAGAAGCAGAAGTCTCAGAGAATAAAACTGAAGTAACTGATATACATCAAAATGACCCTAAGTTAGAAATTCAGTCAGTAGCAGATGAAGTCCAACCATTAAGAAAATCCAAAAGGGGCAGGCCAAGCAAATCAATTCAAAATGATGATGCCATAAGCACTGAAAAAAGCCCTGATTCTTTGATTAACACATCTTTAGATATGAAAAGTGAACAAGTGCCTCATATCTCAGAGAGGCTTAAGCATCTGGGCATAAATCCTAGTAATAACGCGCAGAAGCAAGAAGACGGTATACATACATCTACTGAAACGCCTTCTGAAAAAAA
>JAEZJV010000048.1 GCA_023415635.1 Bacillota bacterium
TAGGTGGTTGTTTACATTATAACAGAAATCAGCCATTATTACCTAAAAAAATATGATGTTTTAAGCGTTTTTTAAAGGGTAGTGGAATTTAGTTTTGCACCGGAATTTACTTTTTCAAGTCAGCAAAGTTATTCATGCGTGGTGGACTCTGCCTGTTTCTTCAGTACCTCCTCCACCTTGTCCTCCATGTCATCCTTCTTCTTAGAATTCTTAGTAAATTTATTGATTACATCCGGTACCATGTCAAGTATTTTTGAAACGCTGTCCTGATCCTTAACACTAACCAGCTTGGAAGACCCATTCTGTATCACCAGTGCAGAGCTGGGTGTAATCTTACCGAACATAGCACCGCCTGCAGAATTTTTTGCATTGACATTGGCATTTGCACCTGCTCCCACACCAAAGGATACCTCCACCAATGGTAATATAATTGTTCCATCCTCAAATTTAACTGCATCTCCAACAACAGTTTTTGTTGTCAGAAAGGTATCCATCCCCTTGAATAAAGACTCAACTGTCGAACTAAAATTATTCTCTGCCATTTTGCAACGCCTCCTTTAATATTAAAAAGTTATTCTTTAAATACTTGAATCGTTTATCTAATATAAGCCTGCATGCAATGATAAGAATAGTTGCTGCTCTGATTCTTCCCTTTGCATAGTGTTTCCCTTCGAACCTGCTGTTTTCAAAGTCCGGAGTTACTGAAACCTTGTCCCCGTAAAATCCATAGAAAAGATTAATGATACTAAGTACCTGACCGGTAGAGTAAGGCTCTCCGGTTCCGATGATAAGCTCTGATTTCAGTTTAGTAGGCAGGATATGCTTCAGTAGCTTTTTCATGCTTTGCAGAATATATTTCATACCCTGTTTATTTAATTCGTCCATCCAGAAGCTATAGATAAGCTCCCATTTATGCCTGATACCCTTTATGATATTCACAAGTTTTTCAGATTTACTTCTGATGCTTTCTCTGATTGACCGCAATCCGTTACGAAGCTTTCTGTATGTCTCTTTCCATCCTTGCCAAATAACCTTAGCCTTATGATACAGCTTTGCTATCATAGTTACTTTTTCAGAAGCAGTTGACTCTCTATCTTCTGTCTCTTTGCTTTCTGCTTCCCTGATCTCTGCATTGCTATATTCTGTCTTATTATTCTCTACTATATTACTTTTTGCTATATTTTTCTCTGCCAGATTACTTTCTACTTTACTGTTCTCTGTTACACTATTTTCTGCTTTATTGTTCTCTGCTATACTACCTTCCGCTTTGTTTATCTCTGATTGATCCTTCTCCGTTATATAGAGCTCTGCCGCATTATCCTTGGCTTTTTCTATATCCACCTCTTTGATTACAGCTTCGAAAGAGCTACCTGTCTGAATTTTCTCATTCACTTTTGGTATCTGCTTTCTTTGTATATCATTTGCCTTTTCTTTACCTGTTGATAATAAAGACTGTTTAGTGTGAACCTTTTCTGTTTTTTTCTTCTTGGGTTTTTTGGGGTTTAAATTATCATAGATAATAAAGCCCAAAACCCGCGCACGGATATGGAGCACTCCCTCCATATGTGTTACGCTGATATGCACTAAATGCAGCAGCCAGCTTACTCTGCCCTTTAAATACAAGTTTTCTCCATGTGTTGCCCTGAGCTGGTACCGGACTGGTATCAGTAACAGGATCAGTAAGAGAAATAACAGCAGTCCGAGTACTGTTAAAATTATCATACCTATTATTTTTAGTATTAATAGGATAATAGGAAGCATTCCTTCACCTCAACCCAATGACCGAATTTAATTGGACCGGGTATATCCGTTGATGTTTTGATTGTTTATGTAAAATAACTGCGAACATCAAATTCACCCGTATGATTGTATATCTCCATCAGCATATTTTCGAGCAGTTCCAAGGCCTCTTCTTTCCCTTTCGCCAAACCGACAATGTATACCTCCGTATTGGTGTAATGAGGATAAAGCAGCTGATTTGCCTCAATGACATCAAATAAATTACCGGGGTTTGACGCATATGTAATGCAATATACGCCAAAGGCGGCTTTCCGATTATTAATGGATGTAATTACCTGATCCCTTGATTTTTCCACCTTCTTACCCATATACAGATGCTTTGCCCATGTAATCATTATAATTTCCACTCCTGTGAATACTTGTTAATTTGAGCGTAAGCTAATTATTGTTTCATAAACGAATTCCTGATTTCATTTTATGATAGGTTCTCTCCGCACTACATTCTACTTCTCTATGCTTTGCATATAAGAAGTATACCACATATTACCAATAATAATACAGCTTATTCTGCCATGATAGCATTAATAATTTCAACACAGGCAGCTTTTTCAAAGGCATCTGAGCAACGCTCCAGGCTGTAGCGCACGTAATTCATCACTTCTGTATGATCCTTGAAAAATACGGGCATTTTATTAATTGTATTTGCAATAACAGCACGACTTACCATCCTATCCTGTCCGTCAAATAACAATGCCAATTCTTCTGTCAGAGAATTTTTCTCACGCTTCACGGTTTCTTCATCCACCATGCCTTCCTCCGACTCCTCCAGCTTGATGAACAGGCTGCCCGACAGCAGCTTCTGTGACAGCTGAAGAATCTGCAGAGGCTGTTCCAGCATCATGCTCCTCACAAGTTCTCTGTGAGTATGCCCTGCTTCGTATAGGGCGTCCTCCAGCATGGATAAATCGTAGGAAATCTCCTCCTGAATTCCCTCCAGATCGGTAAATCGGTCCAGCAACTCCTCACTTGGTTCTTTCATGTCCTCATTTGCAAATAAATCATTTACCTCTCGGATGATTATTAAAGCAGCCTCTGCCGCTTCTTTATTCTCGTTCTCTGTCATTCCCTGATAGGCAGAGCAAAGCAGCATGGTATACACCTCGTTCGTAATCTCCTGTAGACTAAAATATGCTGTTGTATCAGTCTCTAGAATCAGGGTCGCCTCATCTAATAAAGTAATTGACTTATCATAATCTTTTTTTGTTATATTCTTATACTCTATGGTTTTTAACTGCAGTAGTTTTATCATCAGCTCCGGATAGCAGTCTTCCATACCTTCCGCATGATACAGCATTGCAGAGGTGCGAAGCATGTACAGATAGGTATCCAGTGCAGATTGGTCAGCACCCAGATAAGAATCGATACTGTCGCCTAGTAATTCAAAATATTTCTGCCTGGTCATCCTGATCGGAAGCTGCCCTATGATTTCCCTAATCTTCTCGTTTATAACAAAATTGTCCTCGCTGTCAAAAATATAGCGTAGAATTTCCTTTGAAAACTCTGTATCATCCACCGGTTTGACTGTTGGTTTAAATCGGTATTCCAGTCGGTTTAAGACATATTCATAGATCTGGAAGATATCGGTATATGCAGTAAGTATATTCATCCTGCTGCTGATACTCCTCCGAAGATTGTCCACCGCCAGAATAGCCATCTCACGCTCTTTTCCGCAGCAGCTTGTAAGAATATGCTCCTTAATGATTGTATTCAGCTTTTTCGCTGTGTTTTTGACTCCCTCGCTCCACTGTTTTTCATCATCACAACAAGTCTCATAAAAGGCATAGTAATGCATGGAAAGCCTGATAGCCGCGTAAGACCAGTCATAATCAGCTAAATAGTTGAAAAGCTCCGGTAGCTTCTCCTGAAGCTGTCTGGCGCTAATTACTTCTTGGCGTATATTTTTGATTGTTTTATTCATATCCGTACCATCCTGTCCGTTAAATCCATTCTATCATTATTTCCTATTTACTATTGTGAAGTAATCATATAGTTAAAAAGCCGTTGCAAATAAATTTTCTCTGAATTTTGCAGAAGCACCTTCTGCAAAATCACTACAGACTACTATTTGCAACGACCTCTGACAAAAGTCATCATGTATCGTTATATTGATGTTAAGCCCTATTTATGGACATGCTCGTGGGTAAACAGGTGATCCATGCAATATTCATAATTGCCGTCACATTTGGAGCAGAAACGAAATTCCAATTGGTCGTTGTCCAACTCAGTTCTGCCACACACAGCACACTTATGCCTTGTAATAACACTCTTTCCTCGAAATTGTGTTACATTACCTGTACTTCTTCCCTCATTCATCTGCCTGCGGTAATTATTCTTGCGCCGGTATTCGCTTGGTGAAATCTTTTTATAATTCCTTGTAGCAAAGAAGAAGATTAAGAAGTTTGCGAAGGAAACCACAAGCGGAAGGATCAGCAGGGGTTGTCCCTTCATGATATATATAATCACATTATATATATAAATTGCACCCTGCAGCCATGCCAGATATTTTACCTTAAGCGGTATCAGGAAATACAACATAATCTGTACATCCGGATAAGTCGCTGCAAATGCAAAAAACATTGTACCACATATGAAATCCAGGCTCGGAGATATGCTGAATCCAAATAACGCATAGGTAATCCATGCAGACAAAATATTAAAAAGGATACCCGATATAAAATAGAGATTAAACCGGAAGGCCCCCCAAGCATGCTCCATGGAATTACCTATCATATAATAAAAATATACTGAGATTAACGTGAATACTATACCCATACCATTAATCGAACTCATGGGGATGATCCAGGTAACCAGTCTCCAGACCTGTCCTTTCATAACCATACCAAAATCAAGAGCCAAAACATAGTACATATTCGGTACCACTGTACCCAGCAGCAAACCGATGATATAGAGTGCCACGATGTATTTCATCAGGTTAGGGATCGCAAAACGTCCGAACCGACGCTCGATCTTATTTAAAAATTTCATATTACACACCTGTACCTTTCGGGTTGAAGCTTAGAAGACCTTCTTCCTTCGGAATACAAACACGACGATTGAAGCCAGGATTAATGTTGCTAATACAATAAAGTAAAATCCAAAGGGATTATCTTTCCCCGGAATATTTATGAAATTCATACCATAAAAACTAGCAATCATGGTAGGAATGGATAATACGATTGTAATCGCAGCCAACAATTTCATAACCAGGTTCTGATTATTGGATATGATGGAAGCGAAGGTCCCCATAATGCCGGTCAAAATGCCATTATAGATATTTGCCATCTCAATCGCCTGTTTATTCTCGATAATCAGATCTTCCAAAAGCTCCTCATCTTCTGGATAATGTTTAATGGTCTCCAGCTTTAACATTTTTTCAAACACTACTTCGTTGGAACGTAGAGAGGTGGTAAAGTATACCAAGCTCTTCTGCAATTCAAGTAAATCTATCAGTTCGCGATTCTGCGTAGAGATATGCAGCTTACGTTCGATCTCTTCGCTCTTTCGGTCTATTGTTCTTAAGTGCTGTAGGAAGGTGGATGCGTTCTTATACAGAACCTGAAGTATGAAACGAGTCTTTTTATAGGTATAAAAGTCTCTAACCCTTCCGTCAATAAAGCATTTTAAGATAGGTGTCTCTTCAAGGCAGACTGTTACAAGATAATCCCTTGCTACAATAATACCGAGCGGTATTGTCACATAACGATCTTTATCATTTCTTTTCTCTAAAGAGGGAATATCAACCAATATGACAGTATAATTATCCTCAACTTCAATTCTTGCCCGTTCCTCTTCATCCAAAGGGGCCCTGAGATGATCGACCTCAATTCCTGTAGCCTCTGCAATCTCCATCAGCTCTGTCGCAGAGGGATTTGTCATGGCTACCCAGCATCCCTCTGTGATCTCAGTCAACCGCTGTAATGCTCCTTCGGTTGTTCTAAAAATATCAATCATAGTATGCTCCTTTCCACTGCGTATTAAGCAGCGAAAGAAAGCTTATGTCTGGCTTAGAGGCTAATTGCACCCGTTAGTGGAACATAAACATCCTGCTGTTTAATGCAACTGCTTCTTGCAGCCGCGATACGCAGTACCCTTTATTATGTTGTTTTCTTTCCTCCGATTATGACTACTACCGGGGCCGGCTTCCATCCATACCACATCCTTTTTCTCTTAATTTTGTTACTCTTCAACGATTACTGATAAATTTCATGTTAGAATCCAAAACTATTATATGTTTTTATGATACCTTTGTCAAACAAAAACATATTTGCATATCATAGGCAGAGATAGTGTACTTACACCCTTGCGTCCAGGTAAATTGCAAGCATATTTTTCGAGAGCTTCAACTGCTTTTTGACAGGCTGTAGATTAAGCCGGATTTCCATCCGGCTTTTACTGTATCTATCAGAAGCATATCATTCCTGTAGTGTAGTCTGACCTTCCCCCATGACCGGAATTGTAAGCGATGTTCCCGGCATCAGGTAGATACTGCTAGGATTATTCTGCTGCATCAGATCTGCCAGATTGATTCCGTTATTATGCAGAACACTTTCCAGAGTATCACCGTTCTGAACAATATAAGTTGTGTAATTCGTATATTGATTACTTGGCATACTAACAGGAATACATAGTATCTCTCCCATCATTAAATTGTATACATTAACCATCGGATTAGCAGTCATCAATGAGCTTACACTTACTCCATAGTGTCTGCTTATACTATAGAGGGTATCCCCTTTTTGTATCACGTAATCGACACAATACATAAAAGTACTCCTTCCGGTAAAACACTTTCTTCCATATAAATATATTCCTACATATTAAAATGGTTCAGAAGGCATTTACTTTAATTAAAATGTTGAACTTTAAAATTATGTATCGTATAATATAGAAAGCTAATTTGAGGCACCAATTTTTTACGGTTTCGTGTGAGGAGAAAAGGAGCATGAGTATTAGTAACAGATTAGGAATAGATATCGGTTCCACTACAGTTAAAATTGTAATCATCAATGAAGCAGGGGAAATTCTTTTTTCAGATTATGAACGGCATTATGCAAATATTCAGGAAACTCTTGCAAGCCTGGTTAAAAAGGCTCAGAATTCTCTTGGTAATATTTCTGTCTATCCTGTAATTACCGGTTCCGGAGGATTAACCATATCCAAGCATCTGGACATCCCATTTATTCAGGAAGTAGTAGCTGTATCTGCTTCCCTGCAGGATTATGCTCCTCAGACTGATGTTGCAATTGAATTGGGTGGTGAGGATGCAAAAATCATCTATTTCACCAACGGTATCGAACAGCGTATGAACGGCATCTGTGCCGGAGGTACCGGTTCCTTTATAGATCAGATGGCAAGCTTACTAAAGACAGATGCTTCCGGCTTAAACGAATATGCCAAGAGCTATAAGGCAATATATCCGATTGCAGCAAGATGTGGTGTATTTGCTAAGTCAGATATCCAGCCCCTAATTAATGAGGGAGCAACAAAACCTGATTTATCCGCATCCATCTTCCAGGCAGTTGTAAATCAGACAATCAGTGGCCTTGCCTGCGGTAAGCCAATCCGTGGTAACGTAGCCTTTCTCGGCGGCCCTCTTCATTTCCTTGAAGAATTGAAGAATGCTTTTATCCGTACTCTGAATCTGACAGAGAACCAGGTCATCGCTCCGGAGCATTCCCATCTGTTCGCAGCGATCGGTGCCGCTATGAATTATAAACCTAATGCTAACAAGGAACTGAACTCCTTATATGAGCTGCTGTCCCAGGGTATCACCATGGACTTTGAGGTGAACCGCATGACACCCCTCTTTAAGGATGAGGCAGAATATCAAGAGTTTACGACAAGACATTCTATACATACCGTGAAAAAGGGAAGCCTTACGGATTACGAAGGTAATTGTTATCTAGGAATTGATGCCGGTTCTACAACCACCAAGGTTGCTCTTGTGGGTGAGGATGGCTCATTGCTTTATTCCTTCTACAGCAACAATAACGGCAGCCCTTTAAAAACTACTATCCGTGCTATGAAGGAAATATATGAGCTTCTTCCTGCAAAGGCTAAGATTGTCCGTTCCTGCTCGACAGGCTACGGTGAAGCATTAATCAAAGCAGCACTGATGCTGGACGAAGGTGAGGTCGAGACAGTAGCCCACTATCATGCTGCTGCCTTCTTTGAACCCGAAGTAGACTGTATTCTGGATATCGGCGGTCAGGATATGAAGTGCATCAAAATACGGAATCATACAGTAGATAACGTTCTACTTAATGAAGCCTGCTCCTCAGGCTGCGGTTCCTTTATCGAAACTTTTGCCAAATCCTTGAATTATGAAGTAGAGGATTTTGCCAAGGTTGCTTTATTTGCCAAAAATCCCATTGATTTGGGAACCAGATGTACCGTATTCATGAATTCCAAGGTAAAGCAGGCACAAAAGGAGGGGGCAACCGTAGCCGATATTTCTGCCGGTCTTGCCTATTCTGTCATAAAAAATGCTTTATATAAGGTAATTAAGATTACGAATCCCAAGGATCTCGGAGAGAAAATGGTCGTACAGGGAGGAACCTTTTATAATGATGCCGTGCTTCGAAGCTTTGAGACGATCTCCGGCTGTATGGCTGTGAGACCGGATATTGCCGGAATTATGGGGGCTTTCGGAGCTGCCTTAATTGCAAGAGAGCATTATGAGGGTGAGGCAAGCTCCATGCTGTCCATCCATGAAATTAATGAACTTAAATTCGAAACCTCCCTTGCCCGCTGCAAACGCTGTACCAACAGCTGCCTTTTGACTATCAATAAATTTACCGGCGGCAGACAGTATGTGACTGGTAATCGCTGTGAACGTGGCCTGGGCAAGGAGAAGAATGTTGATAATATACCTAATCTTTTTGATTATAAATTAGATCGATACTTCTCCTATGCTGTCCTCTCAAAGGAAGAATCCAGACGCGGTGTAGTAGGTATCCCAAGGGTTCTGAATATGTATGAGAATTATCCCTTCTGGCATACCTTTTTCACAAAGCTTGGTTATCAGATTGTGCTATCTCCAACCTCCAACCGTAAGATTTACGAGATGGGTATTGAATCCATCCCGAGCGAATCCGAATGCTATCCGGCAAAGCTTGTACATGGTCATATCAAATGGCTTATAGATCAGGGCATCAGTTATATATTCTATCCGAGCATACCATATGAGCGAAACGAAGTAGACGGTGCCAACAATCATTATAATTGCCCTATCGTAACCTCCTATCCTGAGAATATCAAGAATAATGTCGAAGAGTTGAAACTTCCTACCTTCGATTTTGATAATCCGTTTTTATCCTTTGAGACCGAAGAAATACTTACTAACCGGCTTGTGGAGCATTATAAAGCAAAGGGTATTCCCACACAGGAGATCAGAGAGGCCTCTGCCGCTGCCTGGGCTGAGCTTGCTGCTGCCAGAGAGGATATGCGCAAAAAAGGTGAGGAAACCATGGCATATCTTAGGGCTTCCGGCCGAAAAGGTATCGTACTGGCAGGACGCCCCTACCATATCGATCCCGAGATTCATCATGGTATCCCGGAACTGATTAACTCCTATGGAGTTGCGGTTCTCACAGAGGATGCCATCTCCCATCTAGGTATGATTGATCGTCCGACCATCGTCATTGACCAATGGATGTATCATTCCAGATTATATGCTGCCGCCTCCTATGTACGAACCCAGCCAAACCTTGAGCTGATTCAGCTTAATTCCTTCGGCTGCGGTCTGGATGCGGTAACCACTGACCAGGTAAATGATATCCTGACACAGTCAGGTAAGATATATACTGTACTAAAGATTGATGAGGTAAATAATCTCGGGGCTGCCAGGATCCGTATCCGCTCCCTGCTCTCGGCTGTTCGTGAGCGTGAGGCTAAACATATCACTCCTCATATTACATCATCTGCTCACCATAGAGTAGTCTTTACTGAGGAAATGAAGGAAACCTATACCATCCTTGCTCCGCAGATGTCTCCGATTCATTTTGATTTACTGGAGCCTGCACTTCGCAGCGGGGGCTACAAGGTTGTCGTACTTCCGAATGATAACCGTCGTGCCGTCGATGTGGGGCTGCAATATGTGAACAACGATGCCTGCTTTCCTTCCCTGATGGTAGTAGGGCAGATTATGGATGCATTACTATCCGGAAAATATGATCTGAATAAGGTAGCCGTTATGATTACCCAGACAGGCGGAGGCTGCCGTGCCACCAATTACATTGGCTTTATCCGAAGGGCTCTGCAAAAAGCAGGAATGTCACAGATACCTGTCATCTCATTAAGTGCCTCCGGTTTAGAGAAGAATCCCGGCCTTAAGATTACACCAAAGCTCCTGATTACAGCTATGCAGGCACTGGTATATGGAGATGTCTTCATGCGGGTGCTCTACCGAACAAGGCCCTATGAGATGGTTCCGGGATCAGCAAATGCCCTCCATCAGAAATGGCTGAAGATCTGTATTGATAGTATAAAGAACGGCGGAAGCTGGTTTGAATATAAGAGAAATATCCGTGGAATTATACGTGATTTTGACAATTTAGATCTGGATGAGACAGTGAAGAAGCCGCGTGTCGGAGTCGTTGGGGAAATTCTTGTTAAATTCCTGCCATCTGCCAATAATTACCTGGTCGAACTTCTGGAAGCGGAGGGAGCCGAAGCGGTGGTACCAGACCTACTGGATTTCCTGCAGTACTGTGCCTATAATACTAATTTTAAAGCCCGTTATCTTGGTAAGAAGAAATCCAGTGCACGAATCAGCAATCTGATCATCTGGGCTTTGGAGCAGGTTCGAGGTACCGCGAAGCACGCACTTTCTAAGAGCAAACGCTTTGATCCTCCGGTCCACATCAAAAAACTGGCAGCTTTGGCAGAGCCTGTCGTGTCTATCGGCAATCAGACCGGTGAAGGCTGGTTCTTGACCGGTGAGATGCTGGAGCTGATCCACTCCGGTGTAAAGAATATAGTCTGTACGCAGCCCTTTGCTTGTCTGCCTAATCATATCGTAGGAAAAGGCGTCATAAAGGAGCTACGCCATCAGCATCCTGAAGCCAACATAGTTGCCGTGGATTATGATCCCGGCGCCAGTGAGGTGAATCAGTTGAATCGTATTAAGCTGATGTTATCTACAGCTGTTAAAAATATGAGGAAATAAGATAGGATGAAAGGGGGAGAATATGTTTAAAGGTAAGGAAGGAAAGGTTCGCTCCGGCTGGAAGATAGTTAGCGTGCTAGCCATCATACTGGCAGCAGTAACTATCATCACCGGAATTATTGGTGGTTTTGCGGGTTCCTATATGGTAGCCTCAGGAGATATGACCATACGTAGTCTGACCGATATTACTTATACGCAACGGGGAGAAAGCATCCTTTCGTTCGTAAACACTGTTGCCATGTTCCTGCAGGAAATCATATTTATCATTACGCCTATCATAGCTTGGAAGCTCATCATGAAACGTAAATTATCTGACATGGGACTTACAGCCCTAAAAGCACATACAGCTGAACTTCTGATCGGTCTATCAATGGGAATTTTATCCATCACAGCTGTATTTGCCTTATTAGTCTTATCCGGCCAGGCTAGGGTTGAAACCTGGACACCTCGATTTGCATCCAGCCAGCTGGTATATTTATTTGTCTATATCAGCGTTGGCTTTGCTGAAGAAATCTTTGGACGCGGTTATGTTATGTCCGTCCTGCGCCAGACTAAAAGCAAGCCTGTGATCATCATTGTTTCAGCAGTTCTTTTTGCCCTGTTACACTCGGGAAATCCCGGTATCGGGCCTCTGCCATATATTAATCTTGCTCTTTACGGTGTGTTCACCGCCTATATCTATATCCTCTCCGGTAATATCTGGATGTGTATAGGCTATCATATCACCTGGAATTATTTTCAGGGCTATATCTTTGGCTTTAAGGTAAGTGGAACTGACTCACAGGGTATGTTGACAACGGTATTCCCTAAGGACTCCCTCTTGAATGGGGGTGCATTTGGACCGGAGGGCGGTTTATTCGTAACTATCATAATCTTAATAAGTATATTGTTCGTGAAGTTTTATTATAGAAACAGAACATTTGATTTTATGTCTGTCGATAAGACTATAGAAATACAGCATCAGATTTATGAATCTCCTACGGACGTAAGCTTAGATAAGGTTACTTCCGAAGACTCCGAACAGACTGGTGCAGAATAGAGAACGTGTAGCATAGCAGAATTTTAAAGAACCCCGTAGATGAATAAAAACGATAGAGAATTCGTTTGCATCTTCACATGGGGTTCTTTTTTATAGGAGTTACACATGGTAGGTTATCTTACTTTTTCTCAATAGCAACGCTGCCACCGCGGACAATCTGTATCTTATGAAATTTATCACTAAAAATCCTAATCAGGTCATTATTCTCCTCCTCACTCTGCAAGCATTCAAAAAGAACATTGTCACTGCCATAATGTATCATTGTGATAGGATAAACCTCTGCAACCCGGAAGGCCTCTGCAATCTCCTCTTTGGTACATTCCTCCAGAGACAGGAACATGATTTCCTTCGCATGAAAGGGCTGCTTTGTCAGATCAATCACCTTAATTACTTCCACGCAACGATTCAGTTGCTTTTTGATTTGTTCAAAGGTATTATCATCGCTTCGTAAGCCGATTGTCATTCTGGAAATTGTGGGATCATTGGTGATACCGACCGTCAGACTTTCCAGATTATAATTTTTACCGGCGAACATTCCCGACACCTTGGCCAATACACCCACATCATTTTCTACATAAAGGGATAACCATCTTTTCTTCATCTTCCTTCCTCCGTTTCATCCAATAATCATCTCATTCAAGGACTTACCACTCTGGACCATAGGCAGCACCAGCGTATGGCTGTCTATAATAAAATCAATGACGGTCGGCCTCTGCCTGTTAGCGGCTGCCTGCTCAAGTGCAGTTTTAATTTCTGTTTCTTTGGTTACACGAATTCCCATTGCTCCATAGCTCTTCGCAAATGCAACGAAATCCGGCAGATACGGAGGGCACTCCTTCTTAGGATCCATACAGTTTTTAGCACAGCTCCTCCTATAGCGCATGCAGGTTCCGGAATATCTGTTATCATAAAACAGCTCCTGCCACTGCCTAATCATACCCAAGTAACCGTTATTCAAGATACAGACGATGATGGGCAGCTCCTGTGCTATTGCCGTAGCCATCTCCTGAAGATTCATTTGAAAACCTCCATCTCCTGTTATGCATAGAACTGTTTTGTTCGGGTTACCAAGCTTTGCACCAATGGCTGCCGGAAAGCCGTATCCCATTGTTCCCATTCCTCCGCTTGTAATCAGTCGCTTGTTCTCGTCCAGTTCCAGATATTGCATTGTCCACATCTGATTTTGTCCAACATCTGCCGTAACGATTACTTCTTTAAAGCTTTGATTAATATACTCCAGGATGCGATATGGGGAGACACCCTCCCCCTTATGCACTATATTGCTTTTTCCACCAAAGCTGTCTATATGCTCCAAAAAGGCTTGGGTATTGAGAGGCTGAGCACGCTCCAAAAGCTTAGTCACCGCCAGCTTTGCGTCCGCTACAATCGGAATATCCACCTTAATATTTCTTGAAATAGAGGCAGCATCTATATCAATATGAATAATCCTTGCAGTCTTGGCAAATTCACTAATTCTACCGGTAATTCTGTCATTAAATCTGGTTCCGATCGATAAAAGGACATCACATTCGTTAATTACCTTATTGGAAGCAATGTTGCCATGCATACCGAGATTGCCTATATAAAGCGGATGATTGGTTGGGAGAATACCCTTCCCCATCAGAGTCGTAATCACGGGAATATTCATCCTCTCTACTAATTGCCGAAATTCTGTATGGGCTTTCGCTATCACCAGTCCACCACCAGCCAAAAGTAACGGTCTTTTTGCCTGCTCCAATAACTCCAGGGCTTTCTTCAGCTGTCCCACATGTACTCCTACCATCGGTTTATAACCTCTGATATTCACTGTATCAGGATAGCAATCATCTCCCTCTTGCAGCATGATATCCTTGGGCAGATCTACAATTACAGGTCCCGGTTTACCGGTCTGCGCGATATAGAACGCTTCCTTGATAATTCTGCCGAGATCCTTACGGTCGCGGACTACCACACCATATTTGCAGATACTTCTTGTGATACCGATGATATCAGCTTCCTGAAAAGCATCATTACCGATCAATGACGTCGGCACCTGTCCTGTAAAGCATACCAGCGGCACACTGTCATAATTAGCAGTGGCTATGCCTGTTACCATATTGGTCGCCCCTGGACCGCTTGTTGCCAGACATACTCCCACCTTACCTGTCGATCTGGCATAGCCATCGGCTTCATGTACCATTGCCTGCTCATGCCTGGGCAGAATCAACTCTATATGATTCTGTTTATAAAGCTCGTCAAAGATATCGACTACGAAACCGCCCGGATAACCAAAAAGCTTCTCCACTCCCTCACTGATCAGTGCTTTGACTAAAAATTCTGTTCCTCTCATTCTGTACTCCTCCTTAATTCATTTTAGTTCACAAAAGAATTCATCATACCGGGTAATAGATGCTGACAATAAAAAAGCCCTAAGCTAATAAATTAGCTTAGGGCGAATTATGCATCCGTGTTACCACCTAAATTCAGAGAAGAAACCGGCATCCCGGGTATGCTTCCACTGCACTCTGTCAGTACGGATAAACTTATGCTGGCAGAGCAAAAGTACAGATAGGTTATCGATACTGCTTTCCTTTTAACGGTAGAAAACTCCGGTGAAGTCTACTTAAGGATAATCTCCTGTTCAATTCACTGCTCAAAGGCTACTTCGACACTTCCCATATGAAGATTTTCACCAGCCATCTTCTCTCTGAATTATGAGTGAGTGTGTACTCCTCCTTGTCACTGCATTTCCGATATGCTTTTGTTAGTGCTCAGTATATCAAAAGAGATATCGCTCTGTCAAGTTGTATTTTCAACAATTTACAGCGATTAATTCTATTAAATGAATTACGTAACCAATTCTTATCACATACAAGTATAACCGGCCTCCGGTCTGAGACACCTTCTCAATCTTAGAGAAACCGGCTTGTAACAGCATTTTTTTCTGATTCTCCACCGTATAGGGTGTATCATAATGTAGAAACTCCATTTCTATTATTCCTTCAAGTTCTCAATCTGCCAGTCAATCGGAGTGATATTGTTCTTTTGAAGGAATTCATTCGTCTTACTGAAATGCCTACATCCAAAAAAACCGCGGTAAGCGGATAACGGACTCGGATGGGGTGCCTCCAGTATCAGATGCTTCGGGTTATTTAGTCTGGAGCGTTTCATCTGCGCCGGTCTTCCCCATAATAAAAAGACAATCGGTCTGTCCTGTTCATTGACTGCTTGAATCACAGCATCTGTAAACCGCTCCCAGCCCTTTCCCTGATGGGAATTGGCTTGATGTGCCCTCACGGTTAAGACAGTATTCAATAGCAGTACCCCCTGCCTTGCCCATTTCTCCAGATATCCGTTATTGGGAATATAGCAGCCCAGATCCTCCCGAAGCTCTTGATAGATATTGACCAGTGATGGTGGGATTTCGACCTCAGGCTTCACAGAAAAGCATAAGCCATGGGCCTGTCCCTCATTATGATAGGGATCCTGTCCCAGGATGACCGCCTTCACCTGGCTTATCGGGGTAAAATGAAATGCGTTAAATATATCCTCCGCGCTGGGATAAATGATTGTTTGGTTATATTCCGTCTTGATAAACTTATACAGTTCGGTATAATAAGGCTGCTTGAACTCGTTTCCGATTGCATCCAGCCAATCGTTATTAATTGCCCCCATATTCTTAACCTCTTTCCATAAACTAAGCCGTCTGGATATCAATTCATGCTGATCCATCCGGCTTATAATCACAAACTACATTCTCATACAGATACCCTTATCGTTCAGATAATGCTTCACTTCCATAATCTCAAGCTCCTTATAGTGAAACAGGGAAGCTGCCAATGCTGCATCAGCCTTTCCGGTTGTCAGTGCGTCATAAAAATGCTCCACTTTTCCGGCTCCACCGGAAGCAATGACAGGAACCGGTACGTTCTCGGAAATGGTTCTGGTTAATTCCAGGTCATAACCATCCTTGGTTCCGTCACAATCCATACTAGTTAATAAAATTTCTCCAGCCCCGAGTTCACAGGCTTTCATTGCCCACTCAACCGCATCAATCCCCATATCGACACGTCCGCCGTTTTTATATATATTCCATCCCAAACCGTCCGGTCTTCTTTTCGCATCGATAGCCAGAACAACACACTGGCTTCCGAATTTATCTGCTGCATCCCTTATCAAGCTTGGATTTAAGATTGCAGCTGTATTCACCGCAATTTTATCTGCTCCTTCTCTAAGAATTAATTTGAAATCCTCCAGGCTTCTGATGCCTCCGCCTACCGTAAACGGTATAAATACCGTTTCTGCAACTCTTCTGACCATATCCATCTTGATCGTTCTTGCATCGGAGGATGCGGTTATATCAAGAAATACCAGCTCGTCCGCTCCTGCTTTATCATATGCAGCTCCAACCTCTACAGGATCACCGGCATCTCTTAGATTAACAAAATTAATTCCCTTTACGACTCTTCCGTTATGTACATCCAGACATGGAATAATTCTCTTTGTCAGCATACTATCTCTCCCATCTCAGTATATTGATAATCTGCAAGTTTCCTACAGACCTGCAAAGTTCTTCAGGATTTTTAACCCCACTTCACCGCACTTCTCCGGATGGAACTGACAACCAAAAATATTATCCCTTTCTATGGATGCATCAATCAGTGTGCTATAGTCAACTGTGGCAGCGACATCGCTGCGGTTCTTTGCTTTGACGTAATAGGAATGAACAAAGTATACATAGGAGTCCTGGGGAATTCCCTGATAAAGCTTAGCTCCTTCCCTAATGGTGAGAGAATTCCACCCCATATGCGGTATCTTAACCTCTGGATTATCAGGAATACGAAGTATCTCCCCTTTTAACACCCCTAAGCCTTCTATACCACCTTCCTCGCTACGCTCGAAAAGCATCTGCATCCCAAGACAAATACCTAAAAACGGAGTTTTATTTGCTATGATTTCTTTAACCACCTCAACCAACTGATACTGGTGCAGTTTGCTCATGGCATCTCCAAAATGACCGACGCCTGGAAGGATAATCTTATCTGACTTATGCAATTGCTGTTTGTTCCTGGTAATGACTACATCTTCCCCCAGCTGAAGCAGTGCCTTCTCCACACTCTTCAGATTGCCTGCATCATAATCGATGATTGCTATCATAGTTACTCATTCCTTTACAGTAGGTTTTATTTATTCATTCTTTCTAATACAATATCATATACCGCCAGACTGTAATCCTTCATATTGGTAAGACTGTTGATTTTGACAGCCTCGTCCTCTGTCAGTTTGTACTTCTTATTCAACTCGGCAAGTATCTGATCCCTGACATAGTTCAGATCCGAATCCACACCCAGATATGTGGCCAGCTCTATATATTTATCATATCTCTTCAAGCCCTTCAGCAAGGAATCCAGGGCCTGCGGGTATTGTTTTATATTAATATAATTATTGTAAGAATTCAACTGTTTATTTACAAACATAACAGTTGCAATCTTTTCATACAATTCAAGGTCCTCGTCTCTTAGCTCGACACCGTAAACCTCATAATAAGCTTCCGTGTATTTTTGTTTGGAGAAATAGTCTGCTGCATGCTGAATGTTTAAGGTATAGGATATGATATTTGTTCCAAGAATCAGAACAGATGCCAAGGCCCCAAATAAGATAAAAACAATGGTTGCACCCAGACGATTGATTCTGCCGGGGTCTTCATTAATCTCATCGATTACCTCGATGGCTTCCTTCGCTTTCTTTTTTTCAGCCTTTGCCTTCTTCTTCTTAGCCTTCTTATCAAGAGGAGCCTCTTCCTCTTCCATATCTCTGACCGGTCTTTTGGCGCTGCCTATCGTTTCCTCAGCAATTGGAGCTTCAACTGCTTTTTTCCCTTTTTTCGTTCCCTTATCTTTCTTGGACTTATCTCCCGGTACTCCGCTTTCCTCTTCTTCCCTCTTCCTTTCATCAGCAAATCGGGTTGCGGTCTTATCATTCTTTACATTACCAAACAGACGCTGAAGCAGGCTTTTCTTTGGTTTATCCTGCTTGTCCTCTCCCTGTTTTTCCGGTTTCTTATCAGATTTTTTCTTGCCTTTTATCTCTTTAGTGCCTTTTATGGTGGCTCTATTTTGATCAGTATCAGGATTTAGTAAATCCTGCTCTCTGCTCTCGAAATCCTTTAACGAAGAAACTGCTGTAAGTGCATCGGAAAAAACCTCACCCACATCACCGGGCATATTCACTGGCTTGATCTCTCTTTGAGGATTATACATCATATCACTGATGGCTTTCAAATCCTCCGAAATTGGATCATTTCCGGATATCTGATTAAGCAGATTCAGAAAATCCTCATCCTCATCCTCAACAGGCTCAAAACCGACAGCTCCAGCAGCCGACTCAAAATTATCAACCGCATCCTCCCCTCGGAAGATATGAAACATATCCTCCTCTGAAGACTCTGTTCTCTCTTCCTTCTGCAACACAGCGGACTCTGTATATAAACCAGCCGGCTCTTCTTCCGATTGTACCGCTTCCTGTATATTAAGGCTGTTTAACAATTCATCCAGATCAAGATCTAATCCTGAATCCTCCGATACTTGCTCCAGCTCTTTAAGGATTGCATTATCCTCTATCTCCTGATTATTAACGAAAGCCGGCTCCTCTAAGCTCTGCGCTGCTGTTTCCTCTTCAGCAGTTGTAGTAGCCGCTTCTGTTTTTCCTTCAGTCACCTTTTTTTCTGATTCTGCTGCTTCCGATATCAGACCCATAACTTCCTTATCAGAAATATCCTGTGTATCAGTCACTGATCTCTCGTGAAACTCTGGCTGAATGTCAATTTGTGCATCTGGCACGTTCTTATTATCATAGGAGCTTGTTTCTGCATCATTAAGCAGCTTAGCTACATTAGCTCCAAACAGATCCTCCGCACTGATTTCGATATCACTGTCCATATCCTGTAAATCGGCTTTAAAGTTAAGCATATCAAAATCTTCTACATCACTAAAATCAACCCTGTACAAATCGTCATCGTCCGTCCCGTAATTGATTTCATTTACTTTTTCTCGGGTTTTCGACAGCCTCGAATTTTTTATATTATCCGAAGCTTTTCTGACTTTATCTGCAGGGTTGTTATTATTTTCATTTTTACTTTTATTTTTAACTCTAATATTAGAATCAGAGGGTTCAGATGTATTTTTGACCGAATTTAATAGACTGTCCAGATAAGATTCATTTGCTTTGTCACTCTTCATCTGGCAGTCCTGACAATATTCAGCACCATCAGGTATATCGGTTTTGCATAATTTACATTTTGCCATTCATGCACCGTCCAGTATATTTGTAAATTATATATACAGCCCTTTCTATTACTCATTCTGTATCGTTGAACCAATTGACCATATATATTTCGGATAAATCTGTGAATATCTTAACCCACGTTGACCTGTGGATTGATATCATTGATTAGTTTTCTTAATTCCACAATTTCAATCTTCCTGTCATCTCTCTGTAGGATACCGATCACTACACCCTTAACGGTTGTACTGATTTTTTTCCCTGGTTTACTTAAGTCAGTTGTCTTGACTCTATGTATACCTTTTACGCTATCAACATGAAATGCGATATTCAGATTAGAGATACTGGTTACAATCAGCATCTCGTTCTTAAGTTCATCTACCTGGGAAAGATTGAGGCATCGAACGGTATTAACGATCGGAATGAGAAAATCTCTTGGTTTAATAATACCTTCTATATTGGGATGCGCATTTGGTATAGGCAAAGACTTTTTCTGATAGGGTAGAATTTCTCTGATGTCGTTCACATCTACACCGTATATATTTCCGCCTGCCCTGAACTCCAAAATCTCGATTTCCTTTGATACCCCACTTCCTATCATGTCCTTATCCATACAGATACCTCCATATCGTTCAATTCAGTTTGTCATATAATACTAAAAAACATTAAAATTCCTCTATTTATATTATAGTGTTAAAGTGTTATTTTGTAAAGCGCGCAATAATCTATAAAAAACTACAAATAATCAACGATAAGAGTAAGCTCCTTATATAATATTAAATTTAAGCTTCTGCTACATTATAAATAACCCAATTAATCCTAAATGAAAGACTTGGTAAGGATCCAAACAACTCCTTAGTATATGGATGCCTTGTGCTTTCATATCCAAAGCATGCGCTAACACTTGTAAAACTTTATCAATATTTTAAGCTATAAAAAAAGCTCAAAGCAATCCAGCTTTGGGCTTCCGTTATCATCATAAATTGATAAATAAAAAAGATGGCATAGCCATCCATTTTAGTATATTGACAAAATACTACACACGAAAATGTACATCCAAAAGGAAACTTCGTTTCCTTATAACAAACCATATTAGGTCAAGCCCTCGACCTATTAGTAACAGTCAGCTCCATACGTTACCGCACTTCCACCTCTGTCCTATCTACCTGTTAGTCTCTCAGGGGTCTTACTAGCTTATGCTATGGGATATCTTATCTTGAGGGGGGCTTCACGCTTAGATGCCTTCAGCGTTTATCCCTTCCAAACTTGGCTACTCGGCCATGCACTTGGTAGTACAACCGATACACCAGTGGTTCGTCCAACCCGGTCCTCTCGTACTAAGGTCAGCTCCTCTCAAATATCCTGCGCCCACGCCGGATAGGGACCGAACTGTCTCACGACGTTCTGAACCCAGCTCGCGTACCGCTTTA
>JAEZJV010000054.1 GCA_023415635.1 Bacillota bacterium
ACGAGAAGATCGTAGAAACAATTCC
The DNA here is from genome assembly GCA_023415635.1 of Bacillota bacterium. Taxonomy (GTDB): domain Bacteria; phylum Bacillota; class Clostridia; order Lachnospirales; family Lachnospiraceae; genus Mobilitalea. Next base: position 26 of record JAEZJV010000054.1, read on the forward strand.
TGTGGGGCCGCTAGGTATCATTGCTCTGGAAAGCTGCAAGCACCTAGGAGAACGTGTAAATGACTATCTTGTTGAATGGCGCAATTCAAGAGAAAGCGAGCACAAGGGTACCATCGCATTTGCAGGTTACCAAAGAGACTCGTATCTGATGAAAGCTTGCTGCCCAAGATTCGGTACCGGAGAAGCCAAAGGGCAGATTAAGGAATCCGTCAGAGGCTCTGATCTTTACCTCCTAGTCGATGTAACAAATTACAGTCTGACCTACAGAGTATGTGGACGCGAAAACCATATGTCACCCGACGATCATTATCAGGATTTGAAGAGAATTATCGCAGCAGTTGGTGGAAAAGCCAGAAGAATTACAGTTATTATGCCTTATCTATATGAGGGCCGTCAACATAGAAGATCTTCTAGAGAATCACTTGATTGTGCTTTGGCATTACAGGAGCTTACCAGCATGGGTGTGGAAAGTATCCTGACCTTCGATGCACATGATCCCAGAGTTCAGAATGCCATCCCGCTCAACAGCCTTGAGACTGTGGCTCCGAACTATCAATTCATTAAAGCAATGCTTCATAATGTTCCCGATATCCGCTTCGATTCCGATCACATGATGGTAATCAGCCCGGATGAAGGCGGAATGTCACGAGCTGTCTATTTCGCTAACGTTCTTGGTCTTGACATGGGCATGTTCTATAAGAGACGTGACTATACAAGAATTGTGAAGGGCCGTAATCCGATCATCGCACATGAATTCCTTGGCTCCGACATCGCAGGTAAGGATGTCCTGATTGTAGATGATATGATTTCCTCCGGTGAAAGCATTTTAGATGTTGCCAGCGAATTAAAGAAGAGAAATGCAGGTCGTATCTTTGTGGCAGCTACCTTTGGTCTTTTTACCAATGGCTTCGATAAGCTGGATGAGGCTTATGAAAGCGGCTTGATTAATCGGGTACTTACTACCAACCTAATCTATCAGACTCCCGATCTTTTATCCAAGCCCTGGTATATCAATGTTGACATGAGTAAGTATGTTGCTCTGATCATCGATACCCTAAACCATGATAACAGCATCAGCGGTTTATTGAACCCGGTAGAGAGAATACAGAATATCTTAAAAGAGTATAATCAGGGTGGGCGAAAGCTTTCCCTGCAGGATTCGGACTCCTTAAGAAGTAATATAGGAGATTGATCCTTAGAATAAATCATGAATCAACAGGGCAGGAACTATATACAGTTCCTGCCCTTAATCATAGACTGTAATCTCGGATAGAAGATCTCCCATCAGCACCCCTACTGCTATAGCAGTCTCTCATAAAGCCTGAACCAGGGTATCCCATTCTTCTCCTGTGTGAATCAAAGGGCTTTACTCCATATTCGTATTGTCTTTCTCATTGATGCCCTGTGTTTCCTCGCTGAGCTGCTCGCCGGAAGTATTCTCTATAACCCCTTCCTCCTGTCCTACTCCCTGCGTATTCTCTAAACTGTCCGATGCTTTTTTTGAAGACGTATCCTCAGAATCTGAGCTGTCACCCTCCCCGTTAGCTGAGGCCTCGTCATCCGGGTCTTCCTCCGTGGTCTCCGAAGCTCCGGAATTTGCAGTATCAGCAGTGTCCTCAGGTATTGTAGTATCCCTTTCCTCTACTTCTTGCTCCTGGTCGTTTGGTACTCCCTGATTCGCTGAATTCTCGGTATTCAGACCCTTCAGCGGTAAGGTACTCTGCTCCTTAAGTGCCTCCTCGGCCTTATTCTGCGCCTCGGCAGGCGCCTTTTCCTTCTCCTCATTCTCCTCTTTGGCCTTCCGGACTGCCCTCCAATCATAGAGCTCGAATTCTCTGCTCATGGATTTCGTATGGAGCTCATCCATAAAGCTGTGCCATATGGTTCCGGGATAACTGGCACCTTGTAAATCAGGTACCGCTTTCGGAAAATCATAGCCCACCCAGACGCTGGTGGTATAGTATGGGGTATATCCTACGAACCAGCCATCCTTCTTATCATTGGTGGTTCCCGTCTTTCCTGCACTCACCGTATAGGTCAGTCCTAGGCCTCTTGCCGTACCGTTATTCATGACACCTATCATTTCCTCTGTCATAATTCTTACCGCATTGGTCTTATATACCTGCTTTGTCTCTATCGGATCACCGACAATCTCATTGCCCTCGGAATCCATGATTTTTACAATGCAGGTAGGTGTTCTATAATAGCCGTCGTTCTCCAGGGTGGCATATGCCGCTGCCATCTCCACAGGACTGGCTCCGACTGTCAATCCGCCTAACGCAGAGGCTAACGTATAATCACTGTCTTTTATTTTTGTAAAATTCATCTGAAACAGATAAGATAAACCTACCTGAGGAGTCAACTCCCCAAACAGCTTCCAGGCTACCGTGTTCTTCGACAGCTCAATTGCCCGCTGAAGCTTCATTTTACCCGAATAACCACCTTCGGCATTCTTCGGTCCATCCTTGATCTTCTCATCTATGACAAGACTGTCTGGCAGATAATTTCTCTCAAAACAAGGTGTATATACAATCAAGGGCTTGATGGAACTACCGGGCTGACGGTAGCTTTGGTACGCACGGTTCAAGGTATATCCTTCAAGGTTCTGCTCTCGTCCTCCGACAATAGCTACAACTCTTCCGCTATCATTGTCGATACAGACGGCAGCTCCCTGCATCTGATATACTCCCTCCTCGTTGATTTCCTTAAACTCCTTTAGAGCTTTATTCACCGATTTTTGGAGAAGCTTCTGCTTATCCAATTCAATGGAAGTATAGATACGGTATCCGTCTTCATATAGCTTCTTCTGATATCGGTCATATAATTCTTCGTAGGTGGTCTCGTATTCCTTACGATCTTCCTCATCTTCAAACTGATTACGGAAGGTAAAACCCTCTTCCTTCATTAAAGCACGAATCGCACAATAATAAGTATAGGTCTCCACATAATTTCTCTTTTTCGTCTTATCCTGATGTAGCTCAATCTTCTCGTTAATCGCGTCCTTGTATTGCTCCTGAGTAATCATTCCTTCGTCAAGAAGCTGCTGCAGAATACGATCCCTGCGCTCGAGGGTATGATCCATATTGGTCAGGGGATTATACCGGTTGGGGCTGTTGGGAATGGCACACAGGAATACGATTTGGGACATACTTAGCCCCGAAACTCCCTTGCCAAAGTATCCTCGTGCCGCTGCCTGCAGGCCGTAATGACCATTTGCACAGTACATATCATTAATATAGAACTCCATGATCTGTGCTTTGGTATACTTCTTTTCCAGCTCCTGCGCGATAAAGATTTCCTCAATTTTTCTTTCATAGGTTACCTTCTGGGTCAGGAATACGCTTCTGGAAAGCTGCTGTGTGATAGTACTGGCCCCCTGGGTAATCTCCCCTTTATGCTTAATGAGCGCAATAGCGGCTCTGATGTTGGCCAGATAATCCACCCCATCGTGCTCTAAGAATTTGCGATCCTCCGAAACTACCATCGCTTTAATTGCTATCTCAGGAATATCTTCGTATTGTAGATAATATACATCCTTTTCGGATTTCAGCTCTGAGATCAGATTACCATCCGCATCATAGACAAGTCCGGTCTGAGAAGCCTTAAAGGTCTCCTCAGTAGAGGCTGTCACCTTCTGCTTAGCGTCTGCCTGCAGCTGCAGGATCAGCTTACCGTAAGCATGATAGAAATAAAAGAGTACTCCTGCAACCACAAGCAAGATCCCCAGCGTAACCAGCTGTATAAGCAGCTTAATTGACTTTCTGATGTTTTTCTTTACCATCTTTCCTGTACGTTTCTTAGGCATGACCAATCCTCCATGGTATTAGGACAGGGTTACCATATGAAACGGTATTCCCAGCTCCTCCAGAATTCTCTGTTCCCTCCTGTGACAGGTAAAGAGAAGAATCTGTCTGCGTGCTGATATTTGTTTGAGTGCTGATTTGACTCTGATATCATCATAAAGTGCGAAGCTGTCGTCTAAGAGCAGGGGAAGCTCATTCGTCCCCAACAGCAGATCGGCAACTGCGATACGGAGCGCAAAGTATACCTGGTCAATCGTTCCGGCACTCAAGCGTTCCAGAAGAATATAATCTCCGTTCCAGCCCACCTTGACCTCCAGCTTCTCATCAATCTTTAAATCCCCATAGCGTTCTTCTGTTACTTCATTGATAACCTTTGAAACCGCCTCATTAAGCTGTTGCCCGAAGCTATCATGGATATCTGCGGACAGCTCCTGGATGGAGGAAAGTGCGAGCTTAATTGCCTCCAGCTCTATCGCATTCTCCTTCTGGGTTTGTACCAGCTCCTTATACTTTTCCTTATTACGAAGCAGCTGCTCTTCATTTCCCTCTAAGGAAGAGATCTCCCATTTCAGCTTTTCTATGGCAAAACGGCAGGCTTCTGACTGTCTGCTCAGCTCCTCCATCTGGTCAGTGCTCTCCTGCTTCCTGTGGCGGATAATCTCCTGAAGCTGCTGCATGGACTCCGGAGTCAGGTCCTCCTTCCAAAGGAAGTATTGCATATATTTCATTATAGTCTCATATACCGTATCCTTGCTGTCCTCCAATGCATTCTTTCTATGCTCTAAGTCCTTCAGCTGTTCTCTTGCGCTCTCTAGAGCAAAAAAATCCTTCAAGGCCTTCTCCTGTCTATCCTCCAGTGCATCGATGCTTTCGGCTTGATGTCTGGTAAAGATATCATTCAGACTGTTTCGGGCAAGGATTATCCCTTGTTCCAGCTCCTTCACTTCTGACAGGTCTTTGTCACAGCTCTTCCTATGAATTCCTTGAAGTATAGCAAAGGCGCTTATTCCGGCCAGAGTGGCTGCGACTGCCAGAAGAATTCCAATTATAGAAATATCTAATACGATAAGTGCAATTGCTGCGACTATTATTCCAGGCAGTAACGTGAAGAGATACCTTTTTGCTCCGGCTTGATTTTTAAGCTCATATTCCTTATGAAGCTCAGTGAGCTGCCTCTCTTTATCAGTAATTTCCGCTGACAGCGCTTCGGCAAGCTTCTTATCCTCCTTCATAGTATCTATGGATAACTGTGCCCTCTCCCCCGCGGATATTCTTCTCTTTAATTCTTCCTCCTGCGCCTCTGCCTGAATTGCCTGCCTGGTAAGCTCCTGATAGGTATGGTATTTCTCCAGAATGGCAGGAAGCTGATTCATACGCTCCACAGCCTCATGATCCAGTGCAGCCGTCAAGGCCTCTCTCTCCCTTGAGAGCTGCTGTTCCAGCTGCTGCTTTTCGTGAAGCTGCAGGGTTAACTGATCCATACGCTCTTCTTTTGATAGACCTTCCTCGATCTCCTCCTGCAGGGTCTTCAGTGCTGTATTGCTAAGTGCAGACTCCAGCCGCTTTCTCTGTTCATTCAGAGTACTGACTGCATTTGCCACATCAATTTCCTTGCTTTTCGCTACGGATAGATTTGCGATATAATTGCGAACCTGTGCAGCCAGCTCCGTATCTGTCTGGGTCTTCAGCTGCTCAATGCTTACCGTGTTGCGGAAGGTTGATTCCGTCAGACCCGGAAGCAGTTCATCAATCAATCCTTCCTTCAGCTTTACTTCTCTTCCAGTGGACAGATCCAGCACGTTAAAACACTTATCATTCGCATGAAAGCTTCTGGTCAAACGGTATTTCTTATCTCCGGCTTCAATATCCATGCTTCCGCCATAAGCCCCAGGATATCCCCAGGGCAGATATCTGGTGTACAGATCCTCCTTCGAAGCGGAGGCTCTGCCTGTGAGTCTCTTTATGCCGAATAGCATTCCTTTGATAAAGGTATGTAAGGTAGTCTTGCCGGCTTCGTTCTGTCCATAGATCAGATTGATACCTGGACGAAGCTCTATCTCCTTCTCATGAAACTGCCCAAAATAGTTCAATTTAAGCCTTGTAATCAGCATATCTGCACCAAACCTTTCATTGCTTTGCATTCAGAAGCGCTTCGATTCCATAGTAAAGCGCTTTTCTGGTGATCTCATCCTGTCCGGCCGTCTCTCTGATCTTCCGGATGAACATACCAATCACATTATCTGCATTCTCTTTATAAAGTGAGTCAAAATCATAATCCGGTACAGATTGATCCACTACCTCCAAAACATTTCCAAGTCCCTTCAATGCTTCCTTATCAAAATGGATTGCCTCGTCTCTTACTCCCTGAATCGTAAAGGAATAAATATTGCCCGCTCCACTTTCCTCCATGATTTCTCTGGCTTGATCCTGAAGTGAGCCGTTGGTGGTATCCTGCCTTACGCTGAGGATACATCGTTTATACTGTCTGAGGGAATGCGGAACGAAGCGTGCCGAGGTATGTGTCCTGCCTTCGGCATCCCGACTGAGCTCACCTATAATATAACCGCGTTCTCCTACTTCATTCTTATCAAGGGGCTCCAGAGAACCGCTGTAAGCAATTGTATCCGTAATGAATTCCGGCTTATGAATATGTCCCAACGCAATATAATCAAAGCCAAGTCCCGCAAGCTTCTTCCTATTTATCGGGATGTTTCTCTCATCCCCTCCATGAGCCAGCAGTATATGAAGCTTATCGTTCTGATTCGACTTTACACTATCATAGATCGGCTCGGTAATATCCTTGGATCGGAAGCTCAGCCCATATACCTCAGCTCCCAGTTCCTCATATACCTTTACCTCCAAGCTGTCCTGGAGAAAAAAATGGATCTTCTCATCCCAGGCAAAATCCTGATAGTACGATCTTGGCCCAATGTAATCGTGGTTACCTGCCATAATGACTGCCTTGGCTGTCTCCAGCCTGCTTAATATATAATTAACCTCCTTCAATTCTCTCACCCGGGGCTGACGGTGAAACATGTCCCCTGCAATCAGAAGAAGATCTGCTCTCTCCTTATTGCAGATTCGTATGATATCCTGGAAGCTGTCCCAAATTTCCTTTTCCCTCTGAGAGCCCCAGGACATATTCGAATCCGGAGTTGCTCCCAGATGTATGTCGGCAATATGTATGAATTTCATAAACTTCCTCCTGTTCCGGCTATACTGATTTCCGATGCTCTCAGCATCAGATCTTTATCTCTAATCTTAACAGTTTATCTTATAATAGAGGTGCTATCTCTGTTTCGTATTATCTCATAAGGCAGGGACGCCTCATGTCCCTGCTGTAAATTATTAGTCCATTGCTCCCTTTATTATACACAAGATCATATAATTCCGCAAGCAAGCCTACGAACATCCATTCTGTAATTTTATTCTTGCATTTTCTGTCGTTAGCGGGTATACTCATACTAATTTTACTAAAACTGTCATCTCGGATATTAGGATTTTAGCAATGCTTTCACCATTGCGGCAGTATCAATAAGAATACGAGAGGAGCTAATGCTATGGTAACCCTGGAAACTGACAGATTGATTTTAAGACCCTTTGTGGAGAGTGATTTGAGACAATTCTATGAATATGCCAGGACTCCGAATATCGGACCTGATGCCGGTTGGCCGCCCCACAGGGAAATTGATGAATCGAGGCGAATTCTTACCGGCTTTATCGAAGATAAGGAGGTCTGGGCATTGGTCCTAAAGGAGGAAAACCGTCTGGTGGGCTCACTCGGCCTTCATGCCGATAAGCTCCGGACAGCTCCGGATGTGAAAATGCTGGGCTATGTCTTATCAGAGGATTACTGGGGACGGGGACTTATGACGGAAGCTGCAACTGCTGCCATACGCTACGCCTTCGAGCATATGGACATCAAGCTGCTGTCTGTACACCATTATAGCCATAACGTACGATCAAAACGTGTAATCGAAAAATGTGGTTTTCAATATGAGGGAACCCTCCGTCGATGCACCCAGCTTTTTAACGGCTGTATCTATGATCTTTGCTGTTATTCTATGACCAAGGAAGAATGGCTCAAAATGATATCCAAATAGTATAGAAAAGAGCCCTTTTGGCTGATGACTTCAATCAAAAGGGCTCTCTTTTAAGCCATTATTTTAGCTATGTTTTACTCTGTTGAACCATCTGGCTGAACAGCGCTTTCTTGTCTATTTATGCTATTCTGCTGCTCCCCTCTGCCGTTGGCAATATTTCTTATCATTTCAAAGGCTCCGGTACTTGCCAGACCGCTGGCCAGTCCTCCGAGCAAAATCTCCGGAGTGAAATTCCAACTGTTAATCCAGACATTTATAACAGTACCGATTACCGCCAATATCAGGGGTATGAATTTATTAGGTATAAAGGAAATACTGTGCTTAATGATATATCCTATGCAAAGACAAATCGCCAACACCACCACGACCACATATTTTGATAAAAGCTCCATCCTGTCTCTCCTTTCTTGCTTCGAATATACTCCTCCTGCCTTAAGTAGACACCGGAATATTGTCCACTATAAAATATGACTGAGCATCTCGGAACATGCCAAGGATTATCGTTATGTTGTTGACTTAATTTTCCAGGGTCTGTTTTTACCCAACCACCCCTTCTCCATCCAATATGCTTTATCCTCGGGACAGGCTCCCCACCCTTTCAGCTGCATTTTCCTCATGGTGAGGAACATAATCTTCCTGTCATAGGATACCTTTGTGGGTTTTCCTCTTGCTATGATCTTCTCTGCTATGACCTTCATATCATGCTTTGTTTTATCTTTGTTTGCATCGCTTACTCCATCCCAGGACATTGCCATACTTCGGATTTTGTAGATCTGTACATCAGAAATACCCCAGTATTTCAAGCTGATCATGATATCCTTCGCTGCTGCCTTCATACCTGCTCCGGCACCTGCTGCAATCACAACAGCTCTCTTATAATACATTTCCTGCTTCGGCCTATGACTGATCCATTGAATGAAAAGATGATCCAGCAATGCTTTCATGGCTCCGGAAGTGCGCAAACAGTATACGGGAGTTGTGAACACCAGCAAATCGGCTTCCTCCATACTCTGCATAATTGGTTTTATCCATTCATAATGCGGGCATAGGTCCGAGCTCTTCATGCATCTGTAACAGCCGCAGCAAAAATGAGGCATATCCTTAGGCAGAAAAAATTCTGTAATGTCTTCCTTTGACCCAAGCTGATCCACGAGAGCTCTTCCTACATGATAAGAGGTTCCTTTGTGGCTCTGACCGTGTATGATAACTGTTTTCATAATACTTCCCCCTTTGTTTTGTATAAATCGTTAAATTGTTTAATATGCCGCTCTATCATTTGCAAGGCCTCCCCTTCTCTTTCAGGATGGCAGTCACACAAGGTAAGCAGTAAAAACAACGGTCCATAAAATTGCAGTGCCATTGTCCGGGAATCATTCTTAATCATTGTCTTTCTTCTTATTAGCAGGTCCAATACCATCCCCTGATACATTAGGGGTGCATCAATATATTGCTTCACATATTGCTTGGCCAATTCTCTGTTATGATGCTGTTCCACAGCCAACAGCTTCCGAAATTTGGCTATATACTCATCATGGAGTAAATATAGGAAAAGCCTTTTTCCCATCTCTATCAGTTTTTCCTCACTGATATTCTGAAACAACTCCATATCCTGCTCTGCTTCTGTTCCGTTCATCTGCATCGCTGCTGTCTGCTTCTCGTATCGGTCAGTCATCTCTGCAAGAATCGCATGAAAGATATCCTGCTTGCTTTTATAATGCTTATATAAAGACGGTGCCTTGATTCCAACCGCAGCAGCGATCTGGGCTACACTAACCGCCTCATATCCTTTTTCCGCAAATAAATTCAATGCCTCCAGAATAATTCTTTTCTTTGTGGGTAATTTTTCCATCCTGTCTCCCTTTAGCTAACATTCATTAGCTTCATTATAAGCTAATGATCGTTAGCTGTCAATTGTTTTTATAAAAAAATACCATGTGATATATATGGTATTTTTCATGTACTATTCTTTTTGTTTTTAATCTGTTTTTGAATAATGATCCGATTTAACCTATTATCAGGCTCTTTAAAAATACAGCCATAGGAAAATGCCCGATATCCCCTCACTTTATCTTTTCTTATCACAGTACCTTGAAGAAAAAAGCGGATGTCATCGCAGTCATAAAGGATTTTCATCGTTGTGCCCAGCTCAAGATCCTGCTTTAATAAAATTCCCATCCCTGTCACACTGAGATTTTTTAATACACCCTCCACATTTCTCTCTTTGCCATCAGTGGACCTCACCGTTACTATAACGACTTCACCAATAAATACCCGATAAGCTTCTCTTCGGTTTACTCTGGTGACATCCTCCTCCGAGTGGACATGATATACTCTCATACCAAGAACAGAAGCCTTCTCCATCGTCAGCTTCTCAAACCGGAAGACTCCTTCCTTTACTGTATATATGATTTCTGCCTCCTCTAGGGCCTCCGGATCGATCAACTGATTATTATCTAAAATCGAGGGTATAATGATAAAATTGCTGCCTTTTGCAATTAAAGCCACAATCATGCTATATTCTAATTCTTTATATTTAAATTTTAATAACAGCTTGTTCTCTGTCTCAATATCTATTATCTTCATCTATGTGTCTCCCGCCAAAAGGCAACGTATCAAGGACTGTATGGTATTGGGACTATACCAGTCCTTCGCTACTTAATATCTAGTATATTTCCATCCTTGTCAGTCACATATCTGCCTTTTGACATATCAAGTATAACATATTCATTTAGCCATCTATCCCTAACTACAGCACACTTTCCAATGGGGATATCAAAGGGTCCATAAATGATTTGCCCTCCTATCTCTCTTATTTTATCCACTACATCAACAACTGATTCTACTTTGAAGTCAACATTCATCTTCTTTCTTTCATTCTGCAAAACAATCTCCGTAAAATCCTCCTCCATGCCCATTCCGACCGAGGTGTCATTCTTCCACAACACCTTTAGCCCAAGCATAGAATAATAATCCACACCTTCTTTTAAATCCGGTACATATAACTCAATACAATCTATGCATTTTAATATTCTCATTTTCTTCTCCTATTTTAGAATTGTTAATAATATGAAAATAATTATACCATCCCGTTTACTAATTTTCTAGATGCATTCCATCAAGTTAAACCGCAATAGAATATATCCGTAGCACAACCCGGTGTACCTCACTTCAATGCTTGATAACCTTTAGGAATTATATTTTCATTTTTTATGCTATCAAAAATATTATAAAAAAAACGTTTGATGCATGAAACATAACTTTTTCGACATGAATGGTTAAAACTGGTATTATTACGACCTAAAAAGAGACTGTTTCCAGTCCCTTTCTAGGTCGTGTATGATACTTATTCCATGACTTTAAATCTCTCCCATGTCCAGTCTTTGTCTTGCCACAAGCTGCGAAAAATATCCATTATTTGCTAACAATTCTTCATATCTGCCATCCTCTACAATTTTACCTTTATCTAATACGATAATGCGGTCACACTGTTTTATCGTAGATAATCTGTGAGCTATCACAATTCTGGTACACTTAAGCATGTTTAAAGATTCTGATACTGTCCTCTGAGTCAGATTATCCAGAGCACTGGTTGCTTCATCAAACATTAAGATCCTTGGTCTAGGTGCAATTGCCCTTGCAATCATAAGTCTTTGCTTCTGACCTCCGGAAAATCCACCCTGACCTTCAGAAATCAAAGTATGCATTCCCATCGGCATGTTACGGATATCCTCTGCAATTCCAGCCATCTCCGCTGCCTCCCAGGCCTCCGCCAGGGTCAACCAGGGTGCATTGATTACAATATTGGAATAGATATCCCCCTGAAATAGCTTACCATTTTGCATTACTACACCGATTTTACGGCGCAATGACTTTAAATCGAGTGACGCCAAATCCTTACCATCAAAGTATACTGCACCTTTTTGTGGCTGTTCAAAGCCCAGCATCAACCGCATAAGCGTTGATTTTCCGCAGCCGGTCTGACCGACAATAGCAATATACTGTCCTGGTCGTATCTTAAGCGACAGGTCATCAAGTATGAGCGGCATGTCCTGGCTGTAGCGGAATGATATATTATTCAACTCTATGCTTCCGGATAATCGGGTAACTACCTTCTTCTCTGTAGATATCTCAGGAACTGTTTCAAGTATGGGCTTTACCATGTCCATAACAGGTCTGATACTCGCTACAGTTAGAGCCATACCGGTAAAGGCAGTCAAAGCACCAGAAACCATCCCATAGGATACACTAAATGCCATGTAATCAGCAACACTGACACGGGATACAGCCGCTATGTAATAGATGACAACAATACCAAGGAGCGAGATTGCAGTAGTTATTGCGGTGTTTAGCTTCAAAATTGCCGGAGGATTATATTGCAGCCTTGCTGATTCCTTATAACTATTTGCCCATCTTGCAAATGACCTGCGCTCTGCACCTGCCAGTTTTAGCTTCTGCACTCCTGATATCAGCGAATATACGAGTCCGTTTATATGCGCACCAAGTACCATTGATTTCTTTGATACTTTAACCTGTATTAATGTTGTAAGGACTGAGAAAAGTAACGTTATCACAATGATAGACAATGATGGAATTACAAGTGCCGGAGTGTAGTTGAAAATCTGTATCAGATAAACAAGGGAAAATATAGTAGACAGTCCCGTTGTAAATACCGTATCTCCCAACACATTACATAAACCTTTGATTGATTGAAATCTGCTGTATAGTTCCCCTGCACTGTATTTTTTGAAAAAATGAGCCGGAAGTGATAGTATACGTATCATTAAGGCTGATTCTACTGCAACCTCCATCTTTGTCTGCAATCTTGCCCTGATGAGCGCCCTGGTTATTTCCATCAATGCAGTTGATAAGCAAACACCGAGAAGCAGACAGGTTACAGGCATCATAAGACTAAATTTTTGGCTGTCTACCAGCCTCTCAAAAATAAGCTTATTCACATACGGATTGAATAAACCAAGTAACGTAACAATCAGTGTTGCCATCCCCATCATAAGAAAGTCAGAGCTGGACAGAGTCTGTGTTATATAGTGTATCAGGTCTCTGATACCCATAGCTCTTAGTGGAAATTGCTTATAAAAGCAGATTGCGTCCTCCGAAAGCAATTTGGCAGTCCTACTATTAACCTTGATATTAGATCCGCTTTCATGGTCATAGAATATGTATCCGGTAAACCCGGAGGGAATAATTGCGACTGTATCACCCTTCTTTGTAGCTCCAAGGAGTGCTCCAATTCCATTTCTATACCACTTTCCTTGTAATATTACGCTTCTTCTCATAATTCCGGACGGACGAAGCAGATATTCCAGCTGCTCATTGATGTCATGTAAGCTTTCGGGCAATTCCTGAGGTTTTACATGATAATATTTTAATATCTCATCCATTGCATCCTTAGTCTTTTTACCCGAATCCTTTAGTGTAATCCCTGAAATGTCTTTTCCTATGATTACACTTGACATGTTGGCAAAAGCTTCAGAAAAGCATTCCTCGTCATTTTTCATTCTCAGTTTTATCTGTTCATTAAACCAGCCCATGCTACCCTCCGTTATTCATTGGTGACCAATTGTGTGTACATACCGCCTTTCGCATACAATTCCTCATGCGTCCCGCGTTCTACAACCTTTCCTTTATTCATAACAATGATTTCGTCACAGTCACGTATGGTAGAAAGTCTGTGGGCTATTACAATACAGGTAATTCCTCTGTTTTTAATAGCTTCCACCACGTCATATTCTGTTTTAGCATCAAGTGCACTGGTAGCCTCGTCCATTATTATGATGGTCGGATCCTGTGCGAGTACTCTTGCTATCTCCATTCTCTGTCTCTGTCCGCCAGAAAGGTCCTTACCGCCTTCCAAAATTTTATATTGGTAGCCACCGCTTCGCTGCATGATATCCTCATGAAGCTTTGCATCACGTGCTGCAAGAATCATTTCAAAATCCTCGATAGAAGAATCCCACATCTTTATATTATTAGCGATCGTATCATGAAACAGAATGATATCCTGATCAACAACAGCAATTGACCCTGTAAATACTTCATGATTAATCTCAGTGATTGATTTGCCGTCAAAAGAAATTTCGCCACTCCAGGGTTTATAAAGACCTGAGATCAGCTTGGACAGTGTTGATTTACCGCAACCCGAGGGTCCTATAAAAGCAACCCTGCTGCCTGGCTTTAAGGTCAGATTAAAGTTTTCAATCAAAGGTTCATTAAGGCGGGAGTAGCCAAAGGTTACGTCCTTCATGACAACATTACCGGATAGCTTATCATATGTAGCATCCTCACTGATATCATTTTCCCTGTAAGTGACATCAGCCTTATAATTCATTACATCTTCAATTCTTTCCATATTGGTACGCATTTCTTGTAAGCTCTGACCGGCTGCGATCAGATTTTTTGCCGGCGCAGTAAAGGATATCATAAAGCCCTGAAAAGCTAATATCATACCTATCGTAAAATTCCCCGTCATTGTAAGATAGACTCCGATAATAAGAATGACTATATTTGCAAGCGAAGATACTATACCTGGAACTGTCCCTATATACTGATTTAATTTTACATACCTGACATTCTGTGCATTAACAGAGGCCTGATAGCCTGACCACTTAGCAAAGAAGCCGTTCTCCGCACCACTCGCCTTAATGGTCTCAATCATTTCGATACCTGCCACTGTAGTTCCTGCCAGAAGACCGGCATCCCTCATCTGAATTCGTGTGATATTAATACGTTTTTTCGATATCTGCCCGGCCACTAAAAGGTTAATCATAATGGAAGCTAAACCCACTGCGGTAAGTATGGGACTATAACGAAGCATTACAATAAAGTAAAATATCAGCATAAAGAAATCCAGTACCATAGGTGCCAGCTGATTAATAAGCAAGGAAGCGATGCCTTCATTGGCGGCTTGTCTGGAAGCGATATCCCCCGCCATGCGCTGTGAAAAAAATTCCATTGGCAAACATAGCACATGCCAAAGGAAGCCCGCGTTAGCCACTATAGCAAGCTTTCCTTGAATCTTTAAAAGGTACACTGCTCTGATAAAAGCAACAATAATCTGTACTGCAGTAATTCCAATCATCCCAAATAGGAACGGATACAGCCAGTCCGGGTTCCGGCCAGTCAACAGCCTGTCTATGAATACTCTTGAAAATCCAGGATTAATAATACCCGTCAGCGATGTAACCATAGTAGTCAGAATTACGAATAGGAACGCTGCTGCCGTTCCTTGTAATCTCCTTTTTGCAAAGCCCATTACACTCTTAGGTTTACCCTCTGGTTCAAAGTCCTCGGTTGGTTCAAACATCAGGCATATTCCGGTAAATGCTTTATCAAATTCCTCCATTGAAACCGTAACAGGTCCTCTTGCCGGGTCATTAATCACAGCCCCGTTCTTCTTAAAGCCATTTAACACTACAAAATGATTAAACTCCCAATGAATAATACATGGGAATATTCCCTCTTTCTTCACATCCTCGGGCTCATAACGATAGCCTTGGGCAGACATTCCATAGTTACGTGCTGCTACTAATATATTCTTAGCACTGGAACCATCTCTGGATACCCCGCAATCTGCACGAACCTGCTCCAAAGGGAGCCATTTCCCATAATATGCAAGTACCATAGTCAGCGATGCCGCACCGCATTCCAGTCCCTCCATTTGCATGACTACCGGAACTTTGGCATAGCCCTTCGTTACGGGCTCTTTTACTTTTTGTCTGTTTTTAAGCATTATCATCTACCCCATTCCTGTACAAGCTCCGTTTGAACGTTTCTATTGCTCTAGCATATCCGGTGATCCTATTGCGGTCTTCTAATTTAATAAAAAATAAATTGGTTTGATACTTTCTGTAACAATAGAAACCGGAACGATGCCATCCGCAATTCCATCTGCTTGTATGATAACCTCATAATTCCATTGGCTAAGATTAAATAAATAAATAATATAGTCGGAATACTTCGTACTTATTTCTTCAGAGGATACCGGAAAATCTGCGATAGCTGTTATGCTCCCCTCTATATGATCTATTTTTACCGGCATATTGCTTTTCACCTTATCCACATCACGTTCCGAAATATAACAGATAATCTTACCGTCCTTGGCAACTCCTGAAGTTGTAATTTTTGTTGGTATACTTCCAAAGCCTCCCCAGATAATAGCTGAAGCAAGAAGAATAATAATAGCTGCAAGGATTACCCATATACTGGGATTTGTAACTCTGATATAATCATTGAGCTGCTCTGGCGAACTGATCCTATCAATACTGGACTTTCGAAATAGATCATTCTTCATTATCTTTCCTCCGTTTATTTCATCCTTAAATTACATTTTTTTTATAATCGTTAGTTTGTTTTTTCCCTCTTTATATTCATATATTACCTGATCCATACTTTGTTTTACCATATAGATGCCTAGTCCACCGATTTTTCTGTCCTCAGCGGAAAGCGTAAGGTCAGGGTCCTCCTTCTTTAAGGGATTATACGGAATCCCGCTGTCCATAAAGCTGATCCTAACCGTTTTGGACTGCTCCGAGTAGCAAAAGTGTATCTCAGCTTCTCCCTCTTTGGATGGATATGCATAATGTGCAATATTCACAAAGATTTCTTCTACCGCAACACAAATCACAAGTTTGTTTTTTATCGTACATCCAATAGAAGCAAGTCCTTCTTCAATAAACCGAATTACTCTGTCTACTTCTTCAATCCTTGCAGGAAACCTACATTTTCTCATGGTGTCCTCCATTCTTAATGATAAGCACAAGCATCGTAATATCATCAAACTGCGGTGCATCCTTTACAAAAGCATCAATATCTTCCTTAACAGCCTGAAGAAGCACTTGCGGTACCTCATCCTTATGGTTGTTCAAGGTGTCCAAAAGCCTGCTCTCACCGTAAAGCGAATTTTCTGCATTCGTAGCTTCTGTTACACCATCCGTATAAAGATATAGGCCATCCCCGGGCTCAAGCGTAATCTCATACTGCCTGTATTTCATACCCTCCATTCCGGCCAGTACAAGTCCTGCTCGTGATTTAAGATATTCATAATTACCATTCTTCATGATAAGCGGGGGATTATGACCTGCATTAGCAAAGGTAAGTTTTCCCGTGGAAATCTCCAGTATTCCCATCCATCCGGTAACAAACATTCCCGCATCATTATTCTCACATAGCTGTGTATTTACCGTGGTAAATACATCTGCAGGCATCATGCCTGTCAACGTCTGATTTTTAATCAGAGTCTTGGTAATAACCATAAACAACGCAGCCGGAACTCCTTTCCCGGACACATCCGCGATTACCAATGCCAGATGATCACTATCTATCAGGAAAAAATCATAGAAATCACCGCCTACCTCTTTGGCAGGCTGCATCGTTGCATAAATATCAAATTCCTTTCTCTCCGGAAATGCGGGGAATATACAGGGAAGCATGGAAGCCTGTATTTGTGTAGCCACATTAAGCTCAGCCCCGATCCGTTCCTTTTCTGCCATGATCAGAGTAAGATTCTCAATATAATGGTTGATATTCTTCTCCATCGTCTTAATCGCTTCAGAAAGGTTTTGTATCTCATCGCCGGTATGTATATTCAATCCCGTAAAGGAAGACTCCTTTGCTATCTCCATATTATTATTCTCTTTACCGGATACAAACCGGACTGCTGCCAGAGAAAGTGCATTAATCGGAGTTACTACAAAGCGGCGAATAAGTACGATAATGATAGCCGTTGCCGTCGCTGCCGCAACAATCAGTACCACACAGATGAACAGCAGGAAATTGTACCGGTCCGACATAACCTCCTCCATTGAGACATCTGCAAAGGCAAGGGCTACTACCTTGCCGCTACTGTCTAAAATAGGGGCTCCCGCCGTACACAACCAGCCAAATTTCTCAGTATTCGTAATAAATGCAGGTACTCCCTTTTCAAGCGAGTCAAGATACTTGAGGCTGTTTTCTGCCGGTGGATAGGTTTCACCCAGCTCGCAGGCAGAGCCTTCTTCATCGGCATCAAGAATATATACTACCTCTTTTGCCGAAACCGTTTCCACATAAAGATATAAAACATTATTATTATTCTTTATATCAAATAGGACATGAAGCATATGATAATATTCAGAATCCTTAATCCTCTGAATTTGTTCCAGGTAATCTATATCCTCCTTATCCAATGCAGCCACTTGTGTTATGTAGTCACCGATTTTATCTCCGTCCATCTGAGATGCCGCTGTCTTCGCTATATTCATAGCATTGGTTTTATAATGCTCATCCATCGCATTACTGTAAATCCTATAGCTGATTAGGATTGCTGTAAATGACAGTATGGCTGCAAAGAGCATCATAATTACTATAGATTTTAGCTTTAGTGACATCTTCATATTCTCACCCTCAACTCTCCCGACCCGAACGATACCTTAGTTTAACAGCAGGCTGCAGTATCCCTTCTCCAAGATATCAGCCTTATAACCCATAATCCAGGGTATCACGGTACCCTCGGAAATACAGCCTTCCGGTAAATATGCAGTTATGGTCTGAGTTCTAAAATACATGGCTATTTTCGGAAATATTTCAGATATTAAATGCTCCGGAATAATAGCTTCTGCAATAATCAGCTTTTCTTCCATAACATACCCCAATATGGCATATTCCATATTCTGATACTCAAGCTTTTTACAAAATCCACCAGAGAAGCGATTTTCCGCAATTGCATAATCAATCGCTGCTTCATCCCACTTTACATAAATCATATCTTTCAGAAAAGTATCCCGTAACCGAGTATACTCCTCTGATGAAATATCAGTAATCTTTATATTACTAATTTGGTACTTCCCTGTATAATGATAAATACACTTTCTGATTTTGCCGGCTTCCTTTAGTCCAATCCTCTTATAATAAGCTGAAAGCTCTATATTGGCAGGGGAAAAAAGAAAGATATAATTATTATCATCACAATAACGGCAGATAAGGTCTATGATTTTTTTACTGATTCCCTTCCCTCTGAAGGCTTTTCGCACACCAAGTGCATAGCCAAAAACAGCCGGAAGCTCTCTCTGTCCTGTATGAATTGTCATAGGCAATAGGTACGCCATTCCGATAATCTGCAGATTGGAAATTGCAAGGATAGTGTTTTCTGCGACAAAGCGGCGTCCGAGAAATAAGTCGATGTATTCATCCGGATCCCGGAAGCTCTCTCTCCAGATTGCTTTCAGCTCAGAACAGATTTGCTTTTTTTCTAATGTGCATTCCTTCAAGCTGCTTGCTCCACTATGCTCGTCCATAATTTGTGACGCCCACACAATACGGTATTCCATCGCATCTTCCCCTTACACTTTCACTGTCAAGGTATTAAAGCCCTGATATCTTCGATAGAAAAATTCCTTGGCTTTATTTTTTACCAAAAGCACACCGATACTTTCCATTCCCTCATCGCTGTCCTTTTCAATCCTTTTTGTTTTCATATCGAAAGGATTATAGCTTACTGCATTATCTCTGATATGAAGCTCAAAGGAGTTATCCTCATTTGCTATCAGCGTAAGCTCTATGTAACCATTCTCCAGCTCTGAAAAGCCATTTGAAATAATCGCCTGACATATCTCCTCCACCATAAGATTAACATAATACTGCTGTGTAGGGCTTGCACTCCATCTGGAGCAGAATGCCTCTACTTCAGCAGCTAGCAGGCAAAATTCCTCCTTTTTGTCAATCGTTTGGTTAAAAATCCGCTCTTCATTAAGCACTTCCCAGGTCTTTTTATTCGTTCTATCCAGGTAGCCCTTCCAGAATCTCCATAGGAGGAGCGAAGCCAATTCCGTTGCAGGAAAAATCCACCAGAACATATTGATCCCGATGGCCGCAAATAATACTGCAAAAATAAGATATAGTGCAAAATTTCTTAAGAAATTAATCCGTAATGCCAGCTTATCCTTTCCGATTGCCTGATAAAAGCAACCCATTACTATAGAAAAGCCTCCGAAGACGGTACTAATACAAAGCAGACGGACTGCAGCGGTTCCAAGTGCCACGTTATCTTCTGATAGTCCAAATAGGCAACAAATAGGAGCTGCCAATATTCCCGCTGTCAATGCCGAAGCTGTGCCCAGTAAAAATCCCCAGCGAAGTGCCAAGGCCAGTAGGGTATCCAAAGCCCTCTTATTCTTCTCCCCGTAAAATGTCCCAACCAGCGGCTGTATGTTTGAACAAATGCCTTCATAAACAGCAAACAGCAGATAGGAAAAATTAACGGTTACATTAAAAATCGCCAATCCTTCTTTTCCACCAATGCGCATCAACAAAAAATTTATGATAATAAATAACAAAAATTGAAATAAGTACCTTGATGAAGAAGAAAAGCCCTTCCTGAAATTATCCCCTATCAGTTTTAGGTCCGGCCTGATTAATTCAATGCGAAGTATGGTATATTTGCTAAATATATGAGGAAGATAAATGCAGATTGATACAGCTTTTCCAATAACCGTGGCCAGAGCCGCACCTTCTGCTCCCATTTGAAGTAGAATAACGAATATAAAATTTAAAATAATATCGACGAAGTTTCCGATAATAAAGCCTATCCCTGCAAGCTTCTGGTTATCATCACACCTTATATAGAAATATAAGAGCGCATTTAAAAAGAAGAGCGGTGCTGACATAAATAGTATTCTGGCATAGGAATAAGCTGCCGTGTATAATTCTCCATCGGACGGATTCGTCCCCAGCAGCCTCATAATAACAGGGAGAAAAAAGCACCCCAGCAGAGCCTGTACAACACTGATAGCCAATGACATATACAGCATTTGGTTGAAGTCCTGAACTCCCGCCCGTGCCTTGCCTTCACCCAAGAGCCTGCTGAATTTTACTGAACCCCCAATTGAGATTCCCAAATCCAATATATTAAAGAACATAAAAACAGGTGTAATCAGTCCAATAGCCGCAAGCCCTGTCTCACCCATTTTTGAGCCTACTACGAGAGCGTCTGCAATATTACCCAGCGACAGTCCTATAGAGAACACCATCGATGGAATTAGGAAGCGGTAGAACATACGACTTGTAAAGAATTTATTCTTTTCATCTGATTCTCTGCTTTTCATTCTGTTATGGTCCATCCCTTCCAAAGTTCATTAAATCGGACCGGTTTCATCTCTGTTTTGTGCAATCGCAGGCCTTTTATTCCTAGATCCTCTTCCCTGTTTATGTATCTGATATTTTTCGGAAGCCATCGATAAAGCTCCCATTTCAGATAACAGTCTATATCCTCCTCAAGAGTTTTTGATATATGAAGATCAAAGGTGTCCTCTGTGATTGCCGTCCCTAATGCAAACGCAAGCGGTTTATTGCCATTCATCATAAGGATTCCGGACAACTGAAGTTCTTCAAAGAATTCAAGTGCATTCAGCGTGGCACCGATTTCTACGCTTTCCCCATTATGCTTTATTTCTGTATGCCACCTTCCGGCAACCTCTGCAGCAAGTGGGATCGTTTCCTTTGACACCTCCATAATTGTCCATTTATGGGCTTGTCTTCCTCTCTGAACCTTAGACCGCAAATGCTTAAAGCGGCTTCCCTCGAGTCTAACCTGCTCCTCCCTGTCGTAGATATATTCCCAATCCTCGCGTATGCTTTCATAATAAAACCTGCCGGGAAAGTACTTATCAAGAAATTCTCTATCCTTATCTCTCAGATACCGAAAAGTAGGTTTATCCTTATCAAGCAGTTTCGAGATAATATACTGTTTTTCATCCTCTGCTCCGCAAGGAAAGAAATACTCACTTGTGTCCTTGCTTTCGCATTTTACACAAAAAAGTCTTTCAGAAAGATAGACCTTAAGCCTCATCCTGTCCTTCCATAGATAAAGTGAGGAAAAGGCATGGGAAGATAACGTATGTCCGCAGCTCCTCCTTATTCTATC
This sequence comes from Bacillota bacterium, assembly GCA_023415635.1. Lineage (GTDB taxonomy): Bacteria > Bacillota > Clostridia > Lachnospirales > Lachnospiraceae > Mobilitalea. The sequence continues at coordinate 21,844 of JAEZJV010000054.1, forward strand.
AATTCTATCCTTTTGAAATAATTCGATTGATGTAAACTTCAAAACAGCTTGATCCATAATAACCTTCTTATTCTATCGTTAATATATCAACAAAGCCTGTAATTTCAAATACTTCCATTATGGGGTCGTTGACGTTCCTGACTATCATTTGACCCTGCCTATTCATTACCTTCTGAGCAGCAAGAATAACACGAAGTCCGGCAGAGGAGAGATATTCCAAGCCGGAGAAATCAAATTCAAGAACTGATATATTATTTAAAGAAGCCTTAAGCTCTGCCTCAAGCTGGGGAGCTGTGGTAGTGTCAAGTCTTCCCTCCAGATTGATTATTAGCTCCTCATTATTACTGCTCTTATTTATAATCATGTTAACCTCCAATTTCACATGATAATCTCCCGGAATCGTCATCCTTCGATTTTCAATGTATTGACAATTTATATTTATAATCTTTACAGATCAAACAGTTTCTTACAGCTGATCCGGCACGCCGTATCCTTAATTGTGTCCTCCATTCTTTCCAGATAAGATAAATCTGATCCTATTTCATGGCATAGGTCACACATCGAAACATAATCACTTCTATAGCGGCTAAGATAGTTTCCCTTATTCTCTCCTTCTTGCTTCAAGAGCTTTGGTCCAATATTAGTTATCACCGTAAGATATTCATTTTTTTCTTTTGCTTTTATCAACTCTTCCAGAGTTTTTTCTTTTGCTGAACCAATTTTCAATATGTTCATATCCAGACCCTGACTGCAGCAGGGATAAACACTTCCATCGGGCATAATAGTCAAGACATCCGCTAAAGTACATTTACCACTGTAATCATTATAGATATAATCCTCCCAAGGAATGATCTCCTCTGCTCTGCCAATCGGTTGGCAAATGCCCTTCTCCCAGGTGTACTCCGTATACTTTTTCTCTAGGGGCTGTTCTGCTGTTGTTTTTTTTGTGATAACACTTTGAAATCTCATAGGCAGGTTAATTTTTTGATTCGCAATAATCAGATTTTCTATGTTCTGATGAGGTATGTAATCCGCATGAAACTCATCCGTACTGATTCTTAAAAATGTTACTCCTTTATTTTTTAGTTCTGTTAACATCTGAACTGCATTCTCAATACTGTTTGCCCAGTATGCATTTGTTGTTAAGTAGACGCTTAAATGATAACTGTGACTAAGCGCAATCAATTCCATTATCTCATTATAGTATAACAGAGCTTCTCCGCCGGTAATGCTAATCTCATCAATTACTTTGGTGTCAGCAGCCTGTCTGATATAATCCGAAGCAGTATCAAAATCCATTTTTTCTTTCTGTGTTGGATCACAATGAAAACAGCAAATCTTACATGCCGCATTGCATTTTAGTGTATATACTAAAATCAGCTTCACTCTTCCTGCTCATCCTTTCTCATGATGACTTGATGAATATATAAGGGAACACTACCATCCCAGCAGAATCATTACTGATAATGCATGCTTATAAGGCAGATGATAATGTTCCCTTAAAATAATAAATATTTTGCTTTTAATTATCCGATAATCAAGTTAAATCCACAGCCGCCCCCAGCAACATTATCAAGTTGATCATCCGATATGCTCTTGCTGAATTTTGTGAATTCCTCTGCAGAAATAGCATAACCAAGCTCATTTGCAAGCTTTGACTGCTCCTCAGCAGTTTTGCATGCTTTGAATTTCGTTGCCAGGCCTTCATCATTCTTAACAACCTCAACAAGTTTTTTGATAGAATCGCTCATACCTTTTCCTCCTTAATGTTTAATCTATTCTAAATAATGCCTGCCCTTCCTTAAATATTTGCTCTTCTTCAAAAGCAAGATTAATTAGGTGCACACACTTTAGACGTATCCTGTCACATTCCTTTGCCTGTGAGGCTGCTCTGATTTTGCATCCACCAACACATAAGTACTTAGCAAAGCAACCCTGGCATATGCAATTTTGATCAACTGCATATGCTCTCAAGGATTGAATGTGACTATCCTCAAGACTCAGCTCACCGGAACTTAAATCAATCTTCCCTATTTGCATTGCCTCCTCCTTTGATTCCATACAGGCGAAAATTTCACCCTTCAAATTGACATTCCAATTTGGTTTGGCTGTAGAGGAGCAATAATGCCTTCTTGGGTATTGATAATCCCAATAATTTTTGTCATAGATTCTGATTGTAGTCGTTTTTGCATAGTCAAAGATTTCCATAAGCTTATTCTGGTATTCTGTATAATCTATCATAAGCTCTGCCTTTTCTATCAGAGCTCTTCCGGAAAGGTTAACTGGACTGAACGAGATTGATGTACCAGGGAAATGTTGATCAAAGTAATCAACTGTATCTCTCATATAGTTCAGATTATTTGCTGTTACTACTATATTAAACCCTGTCTTTATCTTACTATGATATAAACACTTTACATTCCGGTATACCCTCTCATAGGAAGGTCTTCCGTCAGCATAGGGTCGCTGTTTATTCTGAATTATCTCCAGACCGTCAAAAGAGATTGAAACGCCATGGAAATTATCTATGATAAAGCTACATAGCTCATAACTAAAGGCACCGTTGGTGGGCATGTAAAACTGAGGCTTTAGGTGATACTCCAATGCTTTTTCCTTGATCCTGCCCACTGTATATCGAAGCAGCTTTGGCGCAAATGTGGGCTCTGCATCATTAGAAAACATGATTGGACAGACTGAGTTCAATTGATACTCAGGTAGTTCCTGCAGATAACGGAAGTAAGCCGTAATGATCCGATCAATATTTTCTTCTTTTTGATATGTAACACCAGCCCCGCCACGTCCGGCATAACAATAGATGCATTTCAGGTGACAGCCGTTTGAAAGATCAATATTCAACGATGGAAACCCCTTCTGAAACAAGTTTAAATCCTTTACTGTCGTTTCCTTCATTGATTCCATTATTTCTGCTATATTTCCATTGCTCTGCATATTCCTTTCAGAACTATTATTTCTGTTCTCAATAGCGTATGCATCCTTTTGATCAATCAGTTCAATAAAGCCCCTGATTGGCGAATAAAGTATTCTCTTATCCTCCGCTTTTTCATATGGTAGAATATAGATCTCTTCCTTATTCAACATCATCATTGGTTCCTTCTTATCTTATAATTAATCATCATCTGTCACTAATTGATTTTATTATATAGCTTTTAAAATAATCTCTCAATGTATCGTAGTACAGTCATTTGTAAATAAAAAGTACAGTCCAATAAAGCCGGGACTGTACTATAAGACAGTATCATTATATTTAATTATTCTCATCAATCAGCCCTTTACGGCCGGCATATGCAATCACCTGTGCTCTGTTTTCCAAATGTAATATTTCAAGGATTCTTTCCATATGGTACTTTACCGTTCGCTCGGTCAGGCCTAAGCATTCTCCGATTTCTTTATAGGTGTTTCCCTTTGCTACCATCTCCAGTACCTCTAATTGCCTTTCCGAAAGGTTTTCTTCTTTTTCGGCCGATAATTGCTGTGAGGATATATTATCTTGTAACCTGTTACGTCTGAATTCCTTCAATAGTTTAGTAGCAAGACCCGGTGAAAGGGGAGGATCGTCATCATTTTCAAGATCACGCAGCATACTTATCAGTGTTTTGGCATCTGTATCCTTCAGCAGATAGCCTGAGGCCCCATACTTCACTGCATTAAATAGATCCTCATCGTCCTCAGAGGTAGTCAGCATAACAATCTTGGTATCCGGCATTTCCGCTTTTATGAGCTTTAATGCCTCCAGACCGTTACATTCCGGCATTCTGATATCCATCAAAATGATATCCGGTCTATTAATCCTTGCCTTAGCTACTGCAGTCTTCCCATCCTTTGCAGTTCCAACAACATCAACTCCGTAAGTATCTAAAAGATATTGAAGGCCTTCCATAAATAACGAATGATCGTCAACCAACATTAACTTCTTTTTCATTATTGTCTTTCTCCTCCTTTATAGGAACCTTCAACTCAATCCGGCTTCCTTTGCCAACGATTGAACTAATATTTAAACTTCCTCCGATTTCTGCTGCACGTTCTCTCATAATTTCCAACCCGAAATTCGTTTTTGTATTCCTTATATTAGATAGCTCAAAGCCCTTTCCGTCATCTTCGATAGAAACATATAATTCCTCCAAGGTATGTAGGAATGTTACTGTAACCCTTTCTGCCTCTGCGTGTTTTCTGACGTTATTCAAGGCTTCATTCAATATATTTATTACATTAATACGTATATTCCAATTTATTACCTCATCATTCAAATCTCCACTGACCTTTAGCTTTACTTTAACATTTGACTGCTTTTCAAATACAGATAATTTCCCTCTTATTGCCAAGGCATAATCCTTTTCTACTTCGGAGGCGGTTCTGATATCACTTATGTACTCCCTTAGCTCAGTATGTGCCGCTTGTGTAACCTCTATCAGCCTATTCAGCTCTTTTAATACGTTATCTACCTTATCCTCTTTCGTACCGGATAGCTCATATCGGATACCCTGAGTTTTAAGATTAATGAAGCCCAAAATTTGTCCGAGATTATCATGTAAATCCCTGGCTAATCGCTCTCTTTCTTCATTCACGGCCTGTGTCCATTGCTGTTTCAAAAAAATCTGCTGAGCCTGTTTTTTTTCAGTTATTTCATAGATTATGATTAATTTTCCTAATTTGTTACCTCGTTTATTCGTAAGCGGGGAAATCCACACCTCGTATACTTTAGGAAATGCATCGGTCTGAACGGTAAATTCAGTATGGGTTAAAGTATCATCCATACATGCATTCACAAGCTCCGGAATGTTCTTGCAGGCCTCATCTACACTCATACTTAATATTTTAGTTTTAGGTATTCCGTCGATTTTTTCCAAAGCAGAATTGATATCCAGTACTCTGTTTTGTAAATCAAGTACCATCATACCGGCTGTCATTGTTTCTATCACCGTAGCTCGTGCTAAAGGCACTAAATCAAACATCCTATAATTAAAAATTCCCAGATAAATAATCAAACTTGCCGGTACAAAAAATATCGGAGTGATATCGAACTCCTTAACCAGGCTCAAGCCTGTTATATATAAAATATTTGGTAACACAATCAGGCTTACTCCAATCAATAGCGCAATTACCTGTTTTCGATAAATTATTTTACGGAATAAAGCTTCTCTTAGCAAAAGTATCGTGCAAAAAACATTAAGGAAATGGGAATATGTCGCATGAATATAGAAAACAGGCCCATATTCTTTTACAATGACCGTAAAATTTCCGATGCTTTCCAAACGCATATCATACCTTATTAAGCCATGAAGGCTGTCCGTCCATACAAGGATTAGAATGATTGTAGGTACTACTGCGACCCATAATATTCTTTTGTTACGCAGCCACTTATCATAGCCGGTAAATTCCAGACAAAGTGACAGTAATGTTACCGGTGAATAGCAATAGGCAATATACTGCATGTTTGCCCAAAATATCTTTGTTTGAAAGTCTGCACCCGACATCTCGAGAGCATTGCTGATACTCCATAAAGTGACCACCAGCATACTTAAGATAAAGCTGGTAAAGCCCTTCGAATTTTTACGTTTCAGCAGTACAAAAATTCCCAACGAAAAAGTGAAAACTGCAGAAATAATCAGTGGCCAGATATAACTGATATACTGAAAATGCATTCTTTCCTCGTTCCTTTCATATTATTTAGCTTGTCAATAAGCTAATGCATATATAAAGGTGGTGTTAAGTATGTCCTTCCTGCTTACTGAACATGATGTCCTAGCGTTATCATCATTATGCCTAATATGCAAGCACTTCAAATAATACTAATTACTTTTATTTTAAACTTTATTTTATATTATTACAATTAAAATGTGCTTAAATAGGAGATTTGTTTTTCGATATCGACTTCATTCAGCAATGAAATAAACCATTACGTCTTCTCTATATTATTTCAACATAATTTCCTTAATTGAAATTTTCTTTATTCTCGCAGTGTAACAAAACATAATCACTTCATAAATGAACGCAAATGAGATGAGAACAATGATAAACGCCTTAACATCAAAGTTATATTCCGGGATATTCTCTACGTTTTGAGAAAATATTGAAAGCATAACTTTCAGCAAACCGTATTGATAGATTGTTCCAATTGCAAAACCTATGTAAGCAATCGGTCTATACCCATTCAAGATTGCATCGCTACATTCGCGCAATGAATAGCCGAATATCTTCATCATTGAAATAGTTTTAGTATTTGCATTTACAACAGTTGTAATAGCCAAGAATAAAGTAGTGCAAGCCAAAATAAGGCCAATAGTAATAAGGATAACTGCAAACATCGGACTTGCTAACTCATCCATACTGAAAGACATTTGCATCATATCAGAATAGCAAAATGAGGCAAATGCAATAAAAAAAATGAGTGAATAACGACTTTTGACCGTACTTTGCTTTAATTCATGTAAAAACGTCATTTCTGAGTGCTGATGCTGTTTACGCTTCTTTTTCTTGTCAACTGCTTCACTTTTCCCTTTCAGCAAGTCCAATACAGGACTTTTCAGCTTGTGATAGCTGTAAATAACTGCAAGCAGAGCGAATGCAACCGTGGGTAATGCAATCAAGTACAGCGCTAATACAATATTAAAATGTAAGGATATTTTAGGCAGTATCGCATCTTCGTTCATCACCTCATAAAAGGTTGGCATTAAAGCGAAGGATGAGCAAAAGCCTATCACTGTTCCCATAAAAATACTGAATCCAAATACCCAAAATCCCTTTGCTATTTTAAAATTTGAGTATCCTAATGCTTTCAGTATGCCTAATTCCTCCTTGTGAACATCAATATAATGCTTAATGTAGAAAAACAGCATGATAACAGAAGTTAGAAATAAGCAGCCGCCACTAACAGCACTTGTTACTTTGCCCATTAAAACCTGTGCATCATAAAATGCCATCATTGTTTCGGAAGTAATTAAATCTTTCACTCTAACAATATCAATATTAAAATTCAAAAACAGAGTACAGACAAAAACTGCACAACAAGAGATAATGAAAACACCTAAAAGTTTGGCAGCATCTTTCCATCGAATTACCATAAGATCACCATCCTATCTCATAAGCAGTTTTTTGCTCTTCGCTGGTATAAATTTCAATAATTTTGCCGCTGTTCATTTTTATGACGGTATTTGCCATTTCTGCTATATTGTTATTATGAGTCACCATGACAATGGTAAAATGATATTCCTTTTGCAATTTGCATATGTAGTCTAAAACCAACCTTCCGGTTTCCTCGTCCAGTGCTCCTGTTGGTTCATCTAAGAACAGCACCTTTGGCTTTTTTGCTAAAGCTCTGGCCACCGAAACTCTTTGCTGTTCTCCGCCACTGAGTTCACCGGGGAATTTATGTAATTTATCTCCCAGCCCAACTGCTTCTATTATTTGCTTATAGTCACGATTTCCCACCAAATCAGCTCCCATTTTTACATTTTTATTGACATCCAAATTAGGAAGCAGATAATATTGTTGGAATATGAAGCCGATATTATTTTTCCGAAACAATGTTAATTTATCATCTGGTAAGGATGTTATATCCGAAGCATCATATCGAATCGTTCCGCTGTCCGGACGTTCAAGACCTGAGATTACATTTAGCAGCGTTGATTTACCAGATCCTGACGGACCTAAAATAACGGTGAAATCTCCATCATTCATTTTTAGCGTTATACCTTTTAGCACCGGAAAGGAATTGTCTTTGTTTCCGTAGGATTTGGTTATATTATTGATCTCAATCATCACTTTTCACCTGCTTTCATCTTATGTAGAATACTTCTACAAACATCGTCAAGCATCGCACTTATTCCTGCTTCTCCAAACTGGCATACCTTAGTTGCACACAGTGTCGCGATGCCATGGGTGAATATCCATAAATACTGATAAACCTTTCGTGCCTTAGTATCATCTAATCCGTATTCTTTTTGAACCGCTTCTATAATTTTACTGCTGTTTTCGTCAATCATTGAAAGAACGTCCGTAAGCTCTGGCACCGCTCCGTTCTCTGTCATAAACAACAGCTGAAACAGCTTCGGCTCATCTGTTGCAAATTGGATATACGCCATTCCAACGCCTTTAAATGAATTCGGGCTGGCAAGCCCCTTTAAAACATATTGATTATACAGTGCTCTAGCTGCCAGTACTGTTTCATTCTGTACTTCATTCATGTTCTGAAATACCGTAAAAATCGGTCTGGATGAGCTATCCAGCTCTACTCCCAGTCTTCTCGCAGTAAGTGTATTTATTCCGTCTCGTCTTGTAATCTCTAAAGCTGCAGTAACCAATTCTTCCTTCGTAAATTTTTGTTTCGGTGGCATACTTTTCCTCCATTGAAAACAGTTGTTTTATAACATATGTTTTATATTATACCCGTATGCAGTGTGTTGTCAATATAGCGCTGTTAGGAATTTACAAAACATACCCCTTCCCTATTTCTTTCTATCGGTTTTGATCCTATTTTCCTGGATTCTCCTCAGAGTTGAGTCATTACAGCTTTTTTCCCAAAGAGTTCTAAGCTTAAGTCGAAACCCTGGTCAAACTTGAGTCAGCGCTTGACAACCCGTTTTTTCATGTTATACTTAACAAGTCGCAAAGCCTTACAGATTGAGGCTTTACCAAATCTTACAACGTCAGTTCGTAACCTTCCTGACGAAGGGATCGTACAACATCCCTTAAAACAAAACTAAAGGAGAATAATAATGAATAACAAAAAAACTCTGTTTCTCACAGAGGCTGCTGTTATTGCAGCCATCTATACCGTACTGGTTGTAGCCTTCCAGCCAATCAGCTTCGGTCCCATTCAATTCAGAATTGCAGAGGCTCTAACAATCCTTCCCTTTTTCTCTCCTGCTGCCATCCCCGGCGTTACCATCGGCTGTTTCTTAAGCGCATTATTCACTGGTGCAGATGTTCTGGATATGATCTTCGGATCTATGGCTACCCTGATTGCTGCTTTTCTATCTTATAAGCTGAGGAGGCATAGATTTTTGGTTCCCATCCCTCCAATTGTAGCAAATGCGTTAATAATCCCCTGGGTATTACGCTTTGCATATGATATCCCGGATGCCATACCTTATATGATGCTTACTGTTGGAATCGGTGAATTCCTTGCTGTAGGACTTTTAGGAATGTTGCTTTTATTTGCACTGGACAAGGTTAAGCATATTATTTTTAAAAAAATGTAATGGTATATTTGGCTGCATATATTTTCAACCTCACTCATAGTTTACAAAAGAATAGGCGTGTACTATAATTATTTTGGAAGCTTAAGGAAAGGGAGGTATTTTTGTGAAAAAAATATATGCATTATTAATGACTACAGTTCTTTGTATCCTGCTGATCACACCAGCTAATGTGAATGCGGCGGTCCTCAGTAAGGAGAAAGCTACCATGGAGGTAGACTCCACACTTAAACTGAGAGTACAGGGCAGCAAGGAGAGCATTATCTGGTCCACAAGTAAGAAATCCGTAGCATCCGTGAACAGCTCCGGTATTGTAACTGCTAAAGCAGAAGGTAAAGCGAAGATTACTGCAACGATCGGAGAAGAGGAATATGTCTGTACAGTCACAGTTGTTAACAGCAATAAAGCAATGCCGACAACCACTCCGACTCCAGCTCCGGTAGAAGAATATCCCGACGGTATCTATAAGATTGGAAAGGATATGCCGGAGGGAGAATATGTTATATTCAAGACACCCTACGCCGAAAGCGGATATATGAGGCTTTCTCAGGATAATGTGCAGAATATTATTATTAAGGACGGCGGCTTCGTATATAATACAATCATAACCGTAAAGAACGGAGAATATCTGAAGCTGACCGATGCTTATGCAGTTCCGATTGATAAAGCAGAGGTAAAGGTTTATTCCGAAGGAACCTTTAAAGTAGGTACCCATATCCCTGCCGGTACTTATACTGTTACAGAATTTGCCAATAAGAACGGCTACTATTTTGTTCTGCAAAATAACCTGCAGCTTGAGTATCAAAATCGTGTCGAGATAGAAACCAGCTGTCCGGTTACTGTAATGGACGGTCAATATCTGGTTCTAAAAAATTGCGCAATTTATTTTGAGCCTCAAAAATAGACATAAGGATATCTGATCCTTCATGTACATTAAGGTTAGTAAAGAAGAATATCCTACAAAAAGAGAACGGAATACTTGTCCGTTCTCTTTCTATATTCATGGCTACGTAACAGCTTCTGTCCGATATTATCTTTCCTTATTTTATAATTCGCAGTTATTTACTGTTCTTGGGAATGGTACAACATCTCTGATGTTACCCATACCGGTCAGGTACATAACACAACGCTCAAAACCAAGTCCAAAGCCTGCATGTCTTGCAGAGCCATACTTTCTTAAGTCAAGATAGAATTCATAATCTTCCTTCTTCAGCCCCAGCTCTTCCATTCTCTTTACAAGCTTATCATAATCGTCCTCTCTCTGACTTCCGCCGATAATCTCACCGATACCCGGAACCAGAAGGTCCATAGCGGCCACCGTCTTATTATCCTCATTCAGCTTCATATAGAACGCCTTAATTTCCTTCGGATAATCAGTTACGAAAACAGGCTTCTTGAATATCTGTTCCGTCAGATAGCGTTCATGCTCAGTCTGAAGGTCACAGCCCCAGGATACCTTATAATCAAAATTATCGTTATTCTTCTCTAAAATACTAATTGCTTCCGTATAGGTAACATGTCCAAATTCAGAATTTGCCACTCCCTCAAGTCGCTCTAAAAGACCCTGATCGATGAATTGATTGAAGAATTGCATCTCCTGGGGCGCATGCTCAAGAACATAGTTAATAACATATTTCAGCATTCCCTCCGCCAAGGCCATATCATCCTTCAAATCGGCAAAGGCGATTTCCGGCTCAATCATCCAGAATTCTGCTGCATGGCGGGTCGTATTGGAGTTTTCTGCACGGAAGGTCGGCCCAAAGGTGTAGATATTCTTGAATGCCATCGCATAGGTCTCACCATTAAGCTGGCCGCTGACTGTCAGATTGGTCTCCTTTCCGAAGAAATCCTGTGTTGTATCCAGCTTACCATCCTCTGTTCTCGGAAGGTTGTCCAAATCCAGCGTAGTCACACGGAACATCTCACCTGCACCTTCACAGTCGCTTCCTGTGATGATGGGTGTATGAACATAGACGAAATCCCGATCCTGAAAATACTGATGGATAGCGTAAGCAATCAATGACCGAACCCGGAACACTGCCTGGAAGGTATTCGTTCTCGCACGTAAATGAGTCTGGGTTCTTAAGTATTCTAATGTATGCCTCTTTTTCTGAAGCGGGAAGTCAGCCGTAGAGCTTCCTTCTATCTCTATCTCTGCTGCCTGGATTTCAAAAGGCTGTTTTGCTCCCGGGGTCGCTACCAAATCGCCCTTAACTATGACTGCAGAGCCTACATTCAGCTTAGAGATTGCCGCGAAATTAGACATACTGTCATGATATACTACCTGTAACGGCTCAAAATACGTACCGTCATTTAATACAATAAAACCAAAGGTCTTGGAATCTCTTACACTTCTGACCCAACCGCCAACGCTGATACTCTTACCAATATATTGGTCTTTGTTCCGGTATAATTCTCTGATATCAATTAAATCCATGGTTATAAACTCCTTTGTTTATATAAATTTGAAATCGTTCTAAAAATAATATTACCAATTTAGTCGTCTAATTTCAATCGTTTAATAATATTTCCGTCTTAAATACAACGGTTCCTTCCTACATCGGGTGATGTTACATAGGATTTCCTCCTGAAATCAATCCTACAATATACCATATTATAATTATCTCAAATCACAGATGCAAGTGCAGAAAAAAATACTTGACCACCACATTGCCTTTTGATACAACATAAATAGACTATTAATCAAATGATAAGAGGTGATAATAATGCTCCGATTTCAACATATGATCCTTGAGATCGTTTTACTTCATGCAGAGTCCGTTTCGGATGGTTATCTGCATGAAGTTACAGATTAACCATCCCGTGGCGTACTTTGCTCTGTAAACCATTATAATATTAGAATGGAGTAAAGTCGTATGAAGAATATATATCATCAATTAAAGTTATTAAAAGCCTTTCTATTATTATGGGGCTCTCAAAGCCTGTCCTTCCTCGGCAGCTCAATGACCGGTTATGCTCTGCTGATCTGGGTATATCAGCAGAATAACAGTGCACTGGGTGTGTCCTTATTAGCGGTTTGTTCCTATTTACCTTCTATTCTGCTCAGTTTTTTTGCAGGAACCTTTGCAGACAGACATGACAGAAAGAAAATCATGCTATACAGCGACAGTATTGCTGCTGTGGGGACCTTATCCATTCTTCTGCTTATATCCCTTGGACGGCTGGAGATTTGGCATATTTATCTCTTCAATATGCTGAACAGTATCATGGGGGCTTTCCAGGCACCCGCCAATACTGTAACCGTATCTGAACTGGTACCGGCTCAGTATTATCATAAAATCGGAGGCTTCCAATCAATTTCTGATTCTGCAGTAGGTATTCTGACTCCCGCACTGGCAACTATGCTGATGACCTTCTTTGGGATCAATGTCATACTGACAGTGGATATCGTTTCCTTTCTGATAGCCTTTATCAGTTTGCTGTTATTCGTTCGTCTACCAGCGAGACAGGATAAAGCTCTGAAGTCGAATACCGAAAGCACCTTCCTTCAGGACTGCAGGGCGGGCTTTCTATTTCTGAAGCATCATGCTGCGATCCTAAAGCTGATATTATATTTTACTATGATTAACCTGATTGCCTATATCGGAGGAGGAGGCATTACCACCACCGTCACTGCGATGATTCTGTCAAGAATTCCGGATGGGAAGCTAATACTGGGCGCAGTATCCTCTGCAGTTAGCTTAGGAACATTGTTCGGTGGCATACTCGTAACCTTTATGACCCCCCCCAGAAGGAGAGTTTTTGTCATCTTTTTCAGCTGTGGCCTGTCCTTCTTCATCTGTGATCTTGCCTTAGGTCTATCTCAGAGTCCAACGATCTGGATTGCAGCAAATTTTATTGGAAATATCCCTCTTGCTTTCTTAAGTGCCAATCAATCAGCCATTCTAAGGAGTAATGTCCCGATTGAGATGCAGGGCCGGGTATTTTCCGCTAGATCCACCCTCCAGTTTTGTACTGTCCCCCTTGGCTACCTGTTCGGTGGACTTTTAGCAGACTATGTATTTGAGCCCTTGATGAGGAGCACAACCGGGTTAAAGCATTTTCTTACACACCTTGTCGGTGATGGGCCAGGCTCCGGTATCGCGGTCATGTTTATCCTAACAGGCCTCTCGGGTACAATTCTCTCCATCAGTGCTCTATATAACAGAACGTTAAAAACACTGGATAGGCGGGAGGAGTAGACTCATCATATAATCAGAAAGAGGATAGGCAGCGATTGATATGCTCCTATCCTCTTTTTCCTGTAACTAATGCTTTTATAACAGCTTCCCTGCTCTTATTTTCGCAGGAAAGATAATTTACCGGTTCATTCATTCTTCCTAGGTCATGTGCATCCGAATCGGTTATGATATTGCAGCCCCTCAGATACGGATTAAGCCGGGAAAGCTCCTCCAGCTTACTGATATCTGCCAGCTCAGCGGCTACAAAATCAGCGTCGGGTGAGATAAAACCGAGGTTGGACAACAGGCTGTTCGAATTCTTATCCAGATGTGCAGGAATATAAATTCCATTATATTCCTTCATCAATCTGCCAAGGTCATCAAAGGAAATATCCGTGGCATTAATGAGAAGATACGGCTCCGTACCGATGACCCGGTCCTCCTCATCGCAGATCTCCTGCTTGCCGAAAGCCTTCTCATCATTTGGTATCTTCATCAGCTTGTCAGAAACATATTCATTAAACCGGAGTGCATCCTCAAGCTCTGTGAACAGGCATAAGGCATGTACCTCCTCCATGGTGGTCAATTCCATTCCGGGGATAGCAATAATACCATATTGTTCCGCAAGCTTTAGCACAGCAGGACAGTTCTTGCAGGTATTATGATCCGTAACCGCAATGATATCAAGCCCTTTGATTGCAGACATACCGACGATATTACCCGGTGTCATATCCTCATCACCGCAGGGAGATAGGCAGGAGTGGATATGCAAATCATAAGAAAGCTTAACCATGGAGCTTCTGATATACGATCAGAGCGGCATCAAAGATTGGAAGGTCTGTCAGGAATACCGTAATCTCCTGTTCCCTCGCACGTGCCAACGCTGCATCATCAAGGTGACTTCCCTCAGCCAGTATGATACAGGAAGCATCTGCAAGAGTCGTCACTGCAAGAGTATTGACATTCCCCATAACTGTAACCCACGCAGAATCTGCAGGCATTCTTCCCATTGCAATACTTAGGAGATCACAGCAAAACGGTCCCGATATCTCCCTATCCGTTTTACCGCCCTCGTTGAGTAATCGAAAGCATCCATCCTGAATTAAATCCTTAATCTTCATCTGTATCTTCCTTCCGTATAGAATATTACTTTTTAATATCCAGCCTTGATAATTCACTGGAAAGCTTATGGATATAATCCCTGAGAATATGGATGCAATCCTGCTCGTTCGCCACACCGCGTACAATATCTTCAGCCAGGGCCTTACAGGTCGGTGCACCACAGGAGCCGCAGTCCAGCTTCGGGAATTTCTCACAGAGCTCTTCCACTCTAGCCATATTGGTAATGCTTTCATTCATATCCCTACCAAGCTTAAATACCGGTTCGTATTTTACATTATCCGTCCAAAGATTATCTACATGTACGCTGCTGACGAGATGGGAGCAGGCAATAGGTAAATATTTTCTGAGTCTTTGCAGCTTTACCTTTGCCAGATAAGGATTCTCCACCGTCAATACTCCACCCACACAGCCACCGGCACAAGCGTTCAATTCTATGAATTCCAATTGATCGAATTTCTGATCCTCCAGATCCTCAAGTACTCTGATTACATTTTCAATTCCGTCTGCCGCCAGATAGTTCTCTGAGAGCAGGCTTCCTGCTTCCCCGCCGGTGCTTCCCCAGCTTATTCCGATTCTTCCCGAGATACTAAGCTCCTCCACAGCATCAATACTCTGCTTCATCAGCGGCAGAAGAATTGGATAGATTTCTTTTATTGCAAGTACACCGTCGATTTCGCTATGGCTGATGCCGATCGGCGATTTCACGGCCGTCACCTTCGCTGGGCAGGGGGAGATAAAGATAATTCCTATCTTCTCTCTCGGAAGCCCGGTCTTCTCCATCGCTTTATCCTTTGCGGTGGAGGCTGCAAGATCTACCGGTGCACAGATAGGGAGCAGATGCTCGATTAAATTCGGAAAACGTACCTGAATTAAGCGAACCACAGAGGGACAGGCTGTACTGATAATCGGCCATTTTTCTTTGTGCTCGCCAACGTATTTTCTTGACATCTCGGAAACCAGCTCCGCTGCTCCGCTTACCTCATAGACATCGTCAAAGCCCATCTTCTTTAAGGCAGTCAGAACAATGTTTATGTCCTCCAGATGGTTAAACTGCCCATAAAGGGAAGGTGCCGGTAGTGCTACTGTATATTCAAACTGCTTCATAATTTCGGGAGAATCATATGTAGCCACTTTCGCGTGGTGAGGACAGATACGGATACACTCTCCACAATCAATACAGAACTCCTTCGTAATTACGGCTTTCTCGTTTCTTACCCGGATGGCTTGTGTAGGACAGCGTTTAATACAGTTGATGCATCCCATACATAAGTCTTCCTTCAAACGTACCGAAGTAAAAAATTTACCCATCGTAAGCCTCCCTTAAACTGTCTCCATAAATTAGCATTTGGTTGCAATTGTTTCTTGAGTTTATCAAAAAGTTAACAATCTTGTCTATGCCATCTTTATCTTTATCGTCACTGTGGTCCCTATCCCAATCTTACTTTCAATCTCCAGCTCATCGCTGTACTTCTTCATATTCGGCAGACCCATACCAGCACCGAAGCCAAGATTGCGGATATTATCAGGCGCTGTAGAGTAACCGGCCTGCATTGCTAGCTCTATATTATCAATCCCCGGTCCATGATCCTTGAGTATCATTACAATTTCCTCCGGAGATATCGTCACTTCTATCCATCCTCCGGAAGCATGGATTACCATGTTAATCTCCCCTTCATACATGGCGATGGATACTTTGCGGACGATTTCAGGGTCTACCCCCATCTTCTTCAAGCTGCTCTTCAAACTGCTGGAAGCTTCTCCTGCCCTTGTAAAATCGTTGGCGGGGACCTCGAAGGACATCTTTATCTCATTGTTCATTTATAATCCGGACCTCCCCGTAAGCCTTTCTCATAAAGCATACCACAAGATGCAAACATCCTGTGTCCTGTTGAGAGTATAGCAATCCCTTTTTCTCTAGCCATCTCGATCATGGCTTCATCGGGCATTTTTCCTCTGACAAAAACAATACATACAATATCCATCATCTCACAGGTTCGGATTACCTGAAGATTGCAGAGACCCGTGAGTAATACCGACTGGTCCTTCATAAATGCCAATACATCACTCATCATATCCGAGCCGCAGGCAGTATGTACCTCGTGATCCTTCCATTCCTCACCAACGATATACTTCGCACCCAATATTTCTCTAATATCTTCAATAGTCATTCTATACCTCCGTATTAATATTTTGCTTTCAATTATATTAAATTACCCATTCATATTACCGTTTAGCACTTCGAAGGAGCTGGTAGGAATCTTCTTCGCCAGAACCAATGCAGCATTGGCATTTGCCATTATGCTCTCATATTCCTGTTTTCCTCTCAATATCGTCATTCCGATGCTTACCACGATACCATTTTTAGTATGAGCATAGGAATACTGATCTTCAAGCTCTGTACAGAGCGTCTCCGCTTTATGAAACGCCATCTTCTCAGTCGGTATATCCTTGATATAGATCGCAAATTCACTCAAGCCAATTCTGCCGATCACATCTGATGTACGGAAATTATCCTTTAATGTCGCCGCAATCGAGGTCAATATGTCTTCTCTCTGGATTGCTTTTCTTATTTCGTTAATGCCTTTATAGTTTCTGATATCAACCAACAGCAATGCCGAGAGTGAAGACTGATTCTGATTGCTGAGGGCTTCTTTTATCATGATTTCTGTGGATTCCTTTGAAAATACATTAGTAAAAGCATCAAGGACAGGAACATATTCCGTTTCTGTAGTTTCATTCACCACAGAATTCATAAGTGACAATTTACCCACCAGCTTGCTAGGGGTCTTGTTTTCTCCAAAAATGATAGATACATAGCAGGTATACCAGCAGGGATTTCCATCCTTGGGAAGCATCCTAAGCTCAAATCTTGCCAGCTTTCTTCCACTCATCATGCTGTTAAAGATCTTAATGACCGCGGGTAATTCATCAGAATGTATCACCTTGGTCTTCTCCAGTTTTTTACGAAATCCGGAAATCACTGCATCCTTTCCGAATACTTCCCTAAAGATCTCAGAAAAGCTTAAGGTATCCGATGCAATATCATATTCATAATATAAATCCTTAGATAGATCGGCTATGACTCTATTATATTCCACAGCCTGTTCCAGCTTTTTATATTGCAGCATGATATCAGTGATATCCGATGCCACACATGCAAAAACCGGTACTGCCTTTGTCCCATTCTGATGGATCTCCTGCATTCTTTTACCGGATAGCATAATCCATTTGAAGCTTCCGTCCTGCTGCAGGATACGAAAGTTAAAGCTGATCATATTATCCTTTCTGTTTTTCTGAGAGGTAATCTGCTGAGTAACATAGATTACATCAGCGGAATATATCAGACGAAGCAGCATGAGAGGGGTTTTATTATCAGTTACGGTTCTTACTGTCGAATAAAAAGTATCAGTTGCATATAAGATTGTTAGCGCATCATCCATTGCTAGCTTCGCAACACCCCCCGGTGCTGATTGCAGCATTTCTTCTATCAGGTATCTCTTCATTTCATCCATCGTTTTGCCTTCCTCTTTTATCCACTTACCTTCATCAATACTACTTATCGAGCCCATCCCTTAACTAATATCGATTAGCGATTTACAACCATTATAATACAAATTTCGCGTAAATACAACGTGTGATTGAGTGCCGTTTCATTAGAATATTTTATTAAAAATATTAGGATTATCCAGTTATACATGTTGCATAGATGGATTTCTATATTTATCCAGATTGTTTGTTAATATTTTTTGTAGATTTTTTAACAGTCTTATGTTATAATGTGACTGTTTGTGGCGACACAATATATATTTAAGGAGGTTTAAAAATGGGATCGCAGATTAACACAGTACCCTTTGCAGGAACGAAAGAGCAGGAAGACGCGCTTTTGAAAGTCATTGCTGATCATAAAGACGAAAAAGGCGCTTTAATGCCCATTTTGCAAAAGGCACAAGATATTTATGGTTATCTTCCTATCGAAGTTCAGACCATTATTTCTAATGAGATGAATGTACCGCTTGAAAAAGTCTACGGCATCGTAACATTCTATTCTCAGTTTTCACTCAGTCCGAAGGGTAAATACAATATTTCAGTATGTCTCGGAACCGCATGTTATGTTAAGGGCTCCGGAGATCTCTTCAACAAGCTACAGGAAATTCTCGGTATAGAGGATGGCGGATGCACAGAAGATGGAAAGTTTTCTTTAGAGTCCTGCCGCTGTATCGGCGCATGCGGCCTTGCACCTGTATTGACCGTCAATGAGGATGTATATGGCAAATTATCTCTTGATGATCTTCAAGGTATTTTGGCTAAATACGAATAATTATGATGACTGAAATCTCTCTTAATGTATTGGATATCGCAAATAATTCGATCAGAGCGAACGCTAGTCTGATTGAAATAAAAATACAGATAAAAAGAGACCTAGATACAATTATGATTACAATAGCCGATAATGGCTGTGGAATGACCGAAGAGCAAATCAAACAGGTCGAGGATCCCTTCTTCACCACCAGGACTACCCGTAAGGTAGGTCTGGGTGTCCCGTTTTTTAAGATGGCTGCTCTAAGCACGGGAGGAAGCTTCCGGATAGACTCTGTTCCCGGCACAGGTACCACAGTAGTGGCAGTGTTTGGATTGTCACACATTGACCGCATGCCCCTCGGCGATATGAACAGTACTATGCTGACATTAATTACTTTGAATACTCAGATTGATTTCCTTTATACATATGCATTTGATCATAAGGAGTTTACACTGGATACCAGAGAGTTTCGCCATATCCTGAATGACATCCCGTTAAATTCCCCAGAGGTCTCGGCATACATCAAAGAGTATCTGACTGAAAATCAATACGAGACAGATGGCGGATATCTTGTATGATTTAGCTTTCATGAAATGAAAAGATAAGGGAGGCTAAATCCTCCTGCCAAGGTAGTCTCAAGGTGTAAGTTTATTATGGGAGAATAAATTCTCCTGGTAAGATAGTCAATATGTAAGTTTATTAAGGGAGGTTAAAACCTCCTGGTAAGGTTGTTACAATATGTAAGTTTATTAAGGAGGATATAGCATGAAATCTCTAGAAGAGCTTAAGGCAATCAGAGAAAAGATGCAGGGCCAGATCGGACTTCGCAACGAATCAAGTGATCAAACACGTGTTGTTGTAGGTATGGCTACCTGCGGTATCGCAAGCGGTGCAAGACCTGTTCTTACCGCACTGGCTGATGCAGTACAGTCCAAGGGCCTCACTAACGTAGCGGTTACACAAACCGGTTGTATCGGCTTATGCCAATACGAGCCAATTGTTGAGGTGTTTGAACCTGGTAAAGATAAAATAACCTATATAAAGATGACTCCCGAGAAAGCACTCGAGGTTGTTGATCATCATTTAATTCATGGTGAAATTATTAAAAAATATACGATTGCCGAAGTACTCGGCTAATCTGAAGGAGGAACATTATGTATCGTTCACACGTATTGGTCTGCGGTGGTACCGGATGTACTTCCTCTGGAAGTGTCAAGATTATCGAGTCCCTGCAGGCAGAAATCAAAAAGAATGGTCTCAGCACTGAAGTATCCGTTGTACAGACAGGTTGCCACGGACTTTGTGCATTAGGACCCATTGTTATTATCTATCCGGAAGCAACCTTCTATGCTATGGTTACGGAAGACGACGTTCCGGAGATCGTATCCGAACACTTATTGAAGGGACGTATCGTTACACGTCTTCTTTACAAGGAAATGGTTACGGAAGAGGGCGGCATTAAATCCTTAAATGATACCGACTTCTATAAGAAGCAGCACAGAATTGCACTCCGCAACTGTGGTGTAATTAATCCCGAAAACATTGACGAATACATCGGAACCGGTGGCTATGAAGCACTTGGCAAGGTTCTAACAGAATATACACCAGATCAGGTAATTCAGACTATTTTAGACAGTGGTCTTCGTGGTCGTGGCGGCGGCGGTTTCCCGACAGGCCTGAAGTGGAAGCTTGCTAAGGGAAATGACGCTGACCAGAAGTATGTATGCTGTAATGCCGATGAAGGTGACCCGGGTGCATTCATGGATCGTTCCGTTTTGGAAGGTGATCCTCATGTAGTACTTGAGGCTATGGCTATCGCGGGCTATGCAATTGGTGCATCCCAGGGCTATATCTATGTACGTGCTGAGTATCCGATCGCTGTAGATCGTCTTGAGATCGCTATCAGCCAGGCTAGAGAATATGGCCTGCTCGGTAAGAACATCTTTGGCAGCGATTTTGATTTTGATATTGAATTAAGACTTGGTGCTGGCGCATTCGTATGTGGTGAAGAGACAGCGCTGATGACCTCCATCGAGGGCAACCGTGGCGAGCCTCGTCCCCGTCCTCCTTTCCCGGCACAAAAGGGTCTGTTCCAGAAGCCTACCATCTTAAATAACGTTGAGACCTATGCTAACATACCTCAGATTATCATAAACGGTCCCGAATGGTTTGCAGCAATGGGCACCGAGAAATCTAAGGGCACTAAGGTATTCGCACTCGGTGGTAAGATTAACAACACCGGACTTGTGGAAATCCCTATGGGTACTCCGCTTCGTGAAGTAATTGAAGAAATCGGCGGTGGTATCCCGAATGGTAAGAAGTTTAAAGCAGCTCAGACAGGCGGTCCATCCGGCGGTTGTATTCCTGCAGAGCATTTTGATATTCCGATTGATTATGATAACCTGATCAGCATTGGTTCCATGATGGGCTCCGGCGGTCTGATCGTAATGGACGAAGATAACTGTATGGTTGATATCGCTAAATTCTTCCTCGAGTTCACTGTAGATGAGTCCTGCGGTAAATGTACTCCTTGCCGTATCGGTACCAAGCGTCTGTATGAAATTCTGGATAAGATTACGAATGGCCAGGGGACCTTGGAAGATCTGGATAAGCTAGAGGATCTTTGCTACTATATCAAGGAAAACGCTCTCTGCGGACTTGGTCAGACAGCTCCCAACCCGGTATTATCAACCTTACGTTATTTCAAAGACGAGTATATGGCTCATGTAATTGACAAAAAATGTCCTGCCGGTGTATGTAAGGCTCTTCTTTCCTACATTATTGACGCAGAAAAGTGTAAGGGCTGTACATTATGTGCCAGAATATGTCCTAACGGTGCAATTCAAGGTAAGGTTAAGGAAGCACATATTATCGACCAGAGTAAATGTATCAAGTGCGGCGCTTGTATGGAGAAATGTAAGTTCGGCGCCATCTCTAAGAAGTAACGGTTACAGGTTAGATTATATCAAGATGGAGGTATAAAATGGAAACGGTTAATATTAAAATAAATGGCATGCCAATTCAAGCACCTAAGGGCGCTACCATATTAGAAGCGGCAAAGCTTGCCTGCATCGATATCCCTACTCTTTGCTTCTTAAAGGATATCAATGAAATCGGTGCTTGCCGTATCTGTGTCGTTGAAGTCAAGGGTGCCAGAAGCCTTGTTGCTTCCTGTATGTATCCGATTTCGGAAGGCATGGAAATCATCACAAACTCACCTAAGGTTCTCTCTTCTCGTAAAAAGACCTTAGAGCTGATCCTATCCGATCATGACAGAAAATGTTTATCCTGCGTACGCAGTGGTAACTGCGAGCTTCAGAAGCTTTGCAATGACTTAAACGTAAAGGACGAATATCTGTACGACGGTTCTCGTTCCCATTATGAGTTAGATGATACATCAGCTCATATGGTGCGTGACGACAATAAATGTATCCTTTGCAGACGCTGTTCTGCAGTATGCGATAAGCTTCAGGGTATTGGTGTAATCGGAGCAAATGAACGTGGCTTCGATACCAATATCTCCTGTGCCTTCAATATGGGCTTAGGTGATACCAGCTGCGTATCCTGTGGCCAGTGTATCGCTGTATGTCCTACCGGAGCACTGTTTGAGAAGGATTATACCGATGAGGTTTTTGCTGCTCTTGCAGATCCTGATAAATATGTTATTGTTCAGTCTGCTCCTGCTGTTCGTGCCGGACTTGGTGAGGCCTTCGGTTTACCGATTGGGACCAACGTAGAAGGTAAGATGGTAGCAGCACTTCGTCGTCTTGGCTTTAACAAGGTATTTGATACCGATTTTGCTGCTGACTTAACCATTATGGAGGAAGCCAACGAGCTGATTGATAGAATATCAAACGGTGGCAAATTACCGATGATCACCTCCTGCTCACCCGGCTGGATTAAATACTGCGAGCACTATTATCCCGATATGTTAGATAATTTATCGAGCTGTAAATCTCCTCAGCAGATGTTCGGTGCTATCACTAAGACCTATTTTGCTGAGAAGAATGGCATAGACCCTAAGAAGATTGTTATGGTCAGTGTAATGCCTTGTACCGCGAAGAAATTTGAAATCGGCAGACCCGATCAGAGCGCAGCAGGTGTTCCGGATGTAGATATCTCTATCACAACCCGTGAGCTTGCAAGAATGATCGAGCGTGTGGGTATCAACTTCTTATCCCTTCCGGATGAACAGTTCGATGATCCGCTTGGAAGATCAACCGGCGCAGCAGTCATCTTCGGTGCTACCGGCGGTGTTATGGAAGCAGCACTTCGTACAGCAGTTGAAACTTTGACTGGTGAAGAGCTTTCCAGCCCTGATTTCAAGGAAGTCAGAGGAACCAAGGGTATCAAGGAGGCTACTTATGAGGTAGCAGGCCTTAGTATCAACGTTGCAGTTGCTTCCGGCCTCGCCAATGCAAAGGAGCTTTTAGATGCTGTGAAATCCGGTAAAGCGAATTATCATTTCATTGAGATCATGGGATGTCCCGGCGGCTGTGTAAACGGCGGCGGACAGCCTCAGCAGCCCGGTGTTGTTAGAAACTTTACTGACATCAGAGCTCTACGTGCCAAAGCACTGTATGATGCTGACGCTAACATGCCTGTAAGAAAGTCTCATGAGAATAAAGCAATCAAGTCTCTCTATAGCGATTTCCTTGGTAAACCGGGCAGCCATAAGGCTCATGAAATTCTTCATACTACCTACGTAAAGAGAACCATAAATTAGTCTTATTATATGCTTAAAGCAGACTTGTAAGATCTCATATAATGTAAATGCACCTTGAGATAGGGTAGGAGTAATCATCCTCAGCAGAGTATGATGGCTCCTACCCTATCTCTTTTACTGCTTATCTGCCCAGAATTTTATATCTTTTCCTTGGGCTATATTGACAAAATCCATAGGCAATCATATACTTTATTTACGGAAGGAAGCACATTTTTCCGAGGACCAATTTATGCAGGTATGCTTAGCAGTATAATTTTATAAGGAACTGTTACGGATGCTTACCCCATCAAGGCAGGCAATATCAGGAAGGAGTGGATTCATATGACAACTAAGAAGATTGAAGAACCATTATTACTGCTTGATAATAGTAATATGAACACCTTATTTAATGAGGGCGAATTCAAATGTACTAACATGACCTTTGAAGAAGCCCGGGAGATTATCGGAATGTATAACCAGGATGAGATTAAGCTTTGTTTTTCCCATCCTGATGCCTACGATATCATATTTAACTATATTGGAATACCAAGACGTGACTATGAGTATAAACCTATTCGAAACATGCGAATCAACCAGGACGGTATTATCTTTAAGACGTATGTGACCCCTTCCGAAACCCAGCCGATCATACATGTCGACGGTGTAGAAGCAAAGAAAATTCAGAATGTATATATTTACTGCGTCCATGTGACCAGAATCAAATAACGATATATAAAAGATACGCCCTGTTTTGACAGGGCGTATCTTTTTGCTGGGAACAATATATAAGGGGAAAGTATATATAATGAGGGTTATATATACTGAGATGTAAGCAAATTAATCTTTTATGACTTTCCTTCTGGAATCAATAATAATGAATACTATATATTACAGATGATATATAATATCAATAACTATTATTAATATTATATTACTGCTTACTATAAAATTTGTCAATAGCATTTTTCAAATTTTATAATTTTTTTAATTAAGCATATCGTTATTATAAATGAATGCCATAAAAGCTTCTGTGATAAAGTTACATATTTCAGGCTTGTGAGCTTCGGAGCAGATTTATTCCGAATATTGCTATAGCTTGATCGCTTATATGTAGCCCCCCTTGCGATCCTGTTCGCCAGGTATAGTTATCTTATCTAGAAGGAGCTTTCCCTAAATTATAAAGCTGACAGATATAGTAACCTGTCAGCTTAATTACCATATACTATTATTTCTGTACACAATTCGGGCACATGCCATAAAAATAGGTTACATGGCCTTCGATTCTGCCACCAAAATCTGCACCTGCCACTTTGTTGATGTGATCAATTGATTCCATCTCAATATCAAGTACCTTACCGCAGCCTTTACAGAGAAAATGATAATGAGGCTTAGCATTTCCATCAAAACGGTCGCTACCATCCTGACAGTTAATCTTTAGGATCTCGCCCTGCTCCGCAAGAAGATTAAGGTTACGGTAAACCGTACCCAGGCTGATGTTAGGATGAGTGGCTCTGATATTCATATAAATTGTATCAGCGGTAGGATGCTCCTTTGTATGAGCAAGATACTCTTTAATTGCTTCTCTTTGTCTGCTGTATTTATTAACAGTCATAATAAACACTCCTATAATAATAGTAATTATTATTATATGCTAAATACATATATTAGTCAAGATGTTAATACAAAGTGCCTTATTTGCGATTCGCCGGTTCGATATTAATGCTCTTACCCTTAATCTTTGCTGTCTTCATAACCTGTATAACCTCAGATGCGTATTCTCTCGGTACTTCAACAAAGGTATACTTATCATACATATCAATAGACCCGATCAGCTTTCCAGGCATTCCTGTCTCGCCTGCGATAGCCCCAAGAATATCTCCGGGCTTTATTCTTTGATTTTTACCCAGATTAATAAAGAGCCTTACCATTCCCGCCTCTGCTCCGGTATCACCAAAATCTTCGGATACCTTATCCTCAATCTTAGTGTTTTCATCACCCATCATAAGCTTTAAGAAGGCGGCGGCGATATCCATGGAAGTGAAATCTTCGTCATTGACCTTTTCTTCAATAATGTTCATCATCTTGGAAAGGTCCTCGTTCTCTATGATGATTGCCAGCTTTTCCAATATTTTATCAGCCTTTACAACTGTTACGTCATTGATGGATGGTATCGGCTGTGCTTTAATTTTTGTCTTGCAATATCTCATGATATCCTTCAGCTTATATATTTCCCGACCTACTATGAGAGTGAAGGCTCTGCCATCCCTACCTGCACGTCCGGTTCGGCCGATACGATGTACATAGTACTCGTCATCCTGAGGCACATCATAGTTGAATACCGCTTCCACATCATCCACATCGATACCTCTGGCAGCTACATCGGTAGCTACGAGAATTTCAGTTCTTCCGTTACGAAAACTGTGCATGACACGGTCTCTCTGCTGCTGCTTCAAGTCACCGTGAAGACCTTCCGCGAAGTAGCCCCTGCCCTGAAGGGCTGATGTCAGCTCATCCACCTGTTTCTTCGTATTGCAGAAAACCAGAGAAAGCTTTGGATTATACATATCAAGGAGTCGAGATAATACCTCCTCCTTATTTCTTGGTGTAACCTCATAATAATACTGTTCGATCTTCGGAACCGTCAGCTCCTTCTTCACCACCCTGATCATCTCAGCAGCCTTCTGATAGGTTCTTGCAATTTCAAGAATTGGTGTAGGCATGGTGGCTGAAAACAATACTGTCTGTCTTTCCTCCGGAACCTGGCTGAGAATAGTTTCGATGTCTTCACGGAACCCCATATTAAGCATCTCATCAGCCTCATCTAAAATAACCATGTTTATATTATCGAATTTTACAGTCTTTCGTCTCATATGATCCATGACACGACCAGGTGTACCTATGATAATCTGTACCCCGGACTTTAGGGAACGTATTTGCTTTGAAATCTCCTGTCCTCCATATACCGGCAGAATTTTTATCCCATGCATGAAACCTGCAAGTTTACGAATCTCCTCTGCCACCTGAATTGCTAATTCTCTTGTGGGACACAATACAATAGTCTGTAGATTTCGGTTTTTAGGATCGATCTTCATCAGCAACGGAATACCAAAAGCAGCCGTCTTTCCCGTTCCAGTCTGCGCCTGACCTACGATATCCTTTCCCTCCAAAATTACCGGAATTGCCTTTGCCTGTATCGGTGACATTTCCTCAAAACCCATATCCTCTATTGCACGCAGTATACTTGGGTTTAATTCTAATTCATCAAATTTCGTTAATTCCATTCTTATACCCTTTCTTTGTATCTCTTATCTCATTCAATTCCCATCGACTGACAGCTCTATGCGACAAGGCTTAAGTATCAGTCCCTGCAAACGTTAAAACATATATGTCACATTAAGTTATCAAACCATAATCATCAATAATCGCTGTTATACTTCCCATAAAAAAGCTCTCAGTCTGTTCGACCAAGAGCTGATTCATCTTATATAAAACATATTATGAAACAGATACTTTGCGTAGTATACCATTGATAACGGCTTGTTGTCAAGAACTTTCCATGTTATCTCCGTTTTCTTACTGCTGCAGAACTCTCTCTCTTCGGTGCTGCTTTTTGATTATGAGGAAAGCCCATGGTATTACCGGGTTTTCTTATTTTTTGCTTCGAATTACTCTTATTTGAATTGCTCTTACTGGAATAACTCTTACTGGAATTATTTTTACTTGAATTGTCTTTACATAAATTATTCTTATGGAACGGATCATTCTTCTGACCCATTGTGGACTTATGTTTTTTTACATTGTCTCCTGCTACCCTCTGCTTCTCCTTTGCAAACTGTCTGGGACGTACCAGACAGCTCTTATCAAATCCGATCAAGTCTGTCCTGTCCGCCTTTCGTAGGGCTTCCACAACCAGATCATAGTTCTTAGGATTACGATATTGTATCAGAGCACGCTGCATTGCCTTCTCGTGAGGAGATTTTGGTACATAGACTTCTTTCATCGTCCTTGGATCCAATCCGGTATAATACATACAGGTAGATATGGTAGAGGGTGTCGGATAGAAATCTTGTACCTGCTCCGGCATATACCCCAAATCCCTTAAATATTCCGCCAGCTCCACAGCTTCTTTCATGGTAGAGCCTGGATGGGAGGAAATGAGGTAAGGCACGATAAATTGATTTTTCCCCAGCCTCTGATTTGTCTTCTTATATCTTTCCTTGAATTTCTCATAAACCGCATTCTCTGGTTTGCCCATCAGGGATAAAACACGGTCACTGATATGCTCCGGTGCCACCTTCAGCTGCCCGCTGACATGATGTTCACAAAGCTCCTCCAGGAATTTATCATCCTTATCCGCCATCAGATAATCAAACCTGATACCGGAACGGATGAATACCTTCTTTACCTTAGGCAAAGCCCTGAGCTTACGAAGCAAATCCAGATAGTCCTTATGATCCACCTTAAGGCTCTTACAGGGTTCCGGAAAAAGACACTGCTTATTGATACAGGCCCCCTTCGTGAGCTGCTTTTCACAGGCTGTATGTCTAAAATTAGCTGTCGGACCACCCACATCGTGGATATACCCCTTAAAATCCTTATCCCAGATCAGCTGGTTCGCTTCGGATAAAATGGATTCATGACTTCTGGTCTGAAGAATACGTCCCTGATGGAAGGTCAAAGCACAGTAGCTACAGCCCCCGAAGCATCCCCGGTTACTGACCAGACTGAATTTCACCTCTTCTATCGCAGGAACACCTCCTGCAGCCTCATAGGAGGGATGGTATTCTCTCCTATAGGGCAGAGAATATACTCTATCCATCTCTGCCTGGGTTAATGGCTTGGCAGGTGGATTCTGCACCACATACTCATTATCCTTATATTGCTCTACCAGCCTTTTTCCTGAGTAAGGATCTGTATTACAATATTGGATATAAAAACTCTCAGCAAATGCCTTCTTACTTCCAACTATGTTTTGATAGCTTGGGAGCATGACCGCGTCATAGACTGTATCAAGACTCTTTGTTCTGAATACAGTGCCGTTAATAAAGGTAATATCCTTAATGTCTAGCCCGCTGTTTAAAGCTTCTGCTACTTCAACAATCGAATGCTCACCCATACCGTAGGATAGGAGGTCCGCTTGAGAATCCAGCAGGATCGATCGCTTTACCTTATCACTCCAATAATCATAATGGGCCAGTCTTCGAAGGCTTGCCTCAATTCCCCCGATGATAATCGGGATATCCCTATACCTCTGACGTATCAAATTACAATACACTACAGTTGCGTAATCCGGGCGTCTGCCCATTATCCCTCCAGGGGTAAAAGCATCTGTCTGTCTTCTTTTTTTAGCTACCGAATAATGGTTCACCATAGAATCCATATTCCCACCGCTTACCAAAAAGCCGAGTCTTGGTTCCCCTAAGTGAGTAATACTGCTATTATCTCTCCAGTCAGGTTGAGCTATGATTCCAATCCTGAAACCATAGCTCTCCAATACTCTGCTGATAATGGCCGGTCCAAAGGAAGGGTGGTCAACATACGCGTCTCCTGACACAAAGATAAAATCACATTGATCCCAGCCTCTTTGTTCCATCTCTTCGATACTAATCGGTAAAAAATCTCTCAGCATTTTTTATTCACTTTCTATATCGCTATTCAATCGCCTGTGTAACAAGATAATCAACAGTTTTCTCCCATAAAAGACTTTCCTTTACCTGTTCCTTGGTACCATAGTTCTGATAAAATTCATCCTCAGTCTTCACATCATACTTGTCCATATATTCCGCAATTCCTTCGGCATACTCATCGTCCGTCAGGGTTATGTTCTCAGCCTTGATTACGGAATTCAAAACCAACTCCTGTGCTGCTCTGCTCTGAGCAAAGGTCTTCTTCTGTTCATCATAGGAAGCCTGTGTCATACCGTTAGCCTCAATGAAAGCAGCCAAATCCATACCGTACATCTGAGCATACTGTGTATAGTAGCTTTCTAACTCATAGCCATAATAGTCGATCAAGGTCTGAGGATAGGATGAGATTTTTGAGTCATTTACGATGGAGCTTATAATGCTGTTGATTTTGTTGTTCTCCATAGTTTCTTCGTTCGCAGCCACAAGCTCTGCACGGGTTCCTTCCCTATATGCCGCAACGGTATCATAATCCGTATTGCTCTTTACATATTCATCATTTAACTCGGGTATTTTTTTAACCTTGATGGAATTAATGGTAACATTGAATACAACGGCTTTGCCTGCAAGGTCTTCTGAAGGATATTCCTTCGGGAAAGTAAGATCCAGCTTAACCTTGTCACCAATCTTATGATCTATCAGACCATCCTCAAAGCCTGTTATAAATTTACCAGAACCGATCTCTAGGTCATAGCCTTGCGCGGTACCACCATCAAAGGCCACACCATCCTTTAGACCTTCATAATCGATATTAACGATATCATCCTTCTGAACTGCTCTATCCTTTACCTCTTCTTCAGTTGCATTCGCCGCCAGCTCGTCCTGTATTGCTTGATCCACATCTTCATCTGTAACTTCTAATTTATCGTAGGTAGCTTTCACACCCTTATATTGACCTAAGGTGATATAATCATTCACTTCATATGCTTCTCTGACAGGAGCTTGTATTGCTTGAGCTGGCTGTTCAGAATCACCGGTGGTATTCTCAGCTGCTTCTGTTACCTTAGCTGCATCGTTCGCGCTGTCCGTAGTCGCTTTATCCAGCTCACTCGCTACATCCTTTTTCCCGCATCCCCAAGCAAACATCAGCATACTTAAACCTATTATCAATAACAAAACTTTCTTCTTCATTATATTATCCTTTCCTCTTCAATCCGGTTAAGTCCTATATTGTCCGGAACGATATTTTCAGTGCTATATTTCGTTATATCATATTCCAGCCGAAAAAGAAAGTAAAATTCAAAATTTCCATAATTATCTCATGATGATTTCACCGTTTTATTCCGGTTATTGCACCCTCTATTGAAGGGTCAAATAAATAAATAAAAAGACCTCGGTTATTGCAGCCCTTCCTTCGGATAGGATCTGCAGCAGCCGAGGTAATCTCTATTCCTTCTTCGTACTTCTAAATCTTAATAAACCTATCAACATCTGTGACAAAGATGGTCGCACCGCCTACATTCACGACAACATTCATGGAAGCATATTCTATCGCTCCGACCGGATTAGATATAATCTGCTGCCTCGGTCCGCATTCCTTCTTCACAATATCTATAACATGATCTACCTTATCTTCATCGGTACCTATCATGAGGGTTGTATTCCCCTCTCTCAGGAAGCCTCCCGTACTCGCCAGCTTGGTAACATAGAAGCCCTGCTTATTCAATGCTTCCGTTACATAGCTGCTGTCAACATTACGGACGATTACGTATATTAACTTCATATAAACCACATCCTTCCTATCATATAACCCGCTAAGGGAAATCTGTAAAGGCATATAAATTTACACTCCATAACAGAAGCTTCTGCTCCTTAAATAATTATAGTATATAGACACTGGAAAGTAAAGTCAAATTCCCTTGTCTAAAACGCTGAATCCTTCGGCTTTTTAGCAAGGAAAAAGCTGTCACAACAGCATTACAGCCTCGTCGCCGGCCTTGAAACCATCTATATGAATTTTACTTGTTGTTAGGCGAAGCCAGTAACCGCGCTGCAGTCGTGGCTTCTTTGAATACTTATGATTATATTATACAGAGTAAATATGTTCATTCTATTACCGATTCATGAATTAATTATGAAGAAAAAATATTCCTTTCATAAAAGGCACAGTACCAATGGCTCTTTATCTGACATTGCCCTGCCACCGGCGGTCCATAAAATCTTAAGACAAAAGGGGCTGCCGCTTCCTGAAAAAGCTCCAGCCCCTTACTTATTTATTTCGTGTTTGTTCTAATGCTATGCTGCTCCTATAGCTTTTCTACACCGAGGATTACCTCCTCGCCGTTTACATTCCATTCCTTTGTAAAGCCCTGCCCTTTATCAAACACCAGCTCCTTCGCCAATACCTGAGCTTTAATCTCTTCGGTATTTCGGAGAAAAATTCCCTTGATCCGTTCATTGCCACTCTGGGATACACGGATTTGATCCATGACCTCGAAGCCCGCTTCCTTACGCATAGTCTGAATCTTACTGATGATTTCATTTACAAAGCCCTCCTCTATGAGAGCCTCGTTAAGATTGGTATCCAGTACAACGGTAATACCATGGTCGGAATCAGATATAAATCCCTCGGTCTGAGCAGCCTCAATCAGCAGATCCTCCTTATCCAGCACCGCTTCCACACCTTCTAAGTTAATCTTCAACTGTCCGGTAGCATTAATTTCATCCATTGCCTTGTTACCGTTCAATTCTGCCAGTATGGTACGAATTACGCCGATTTGCTTGCCAAACTTCGGGCCCAGGGTCTTAAGCTGAGGCTTGAAGCTATATGAGGTAAAGTTTCGAACATCCTTCGTAAATACGACTTCCTTTACGTTTAACTCCTCAGCGATAATTGCAGTATAGAATTCGGAGACTTCCTTATCAGCCTTAACATACATCTTACCAATCGGCTGTCTGTTCTTGATGTTGGCGGCATTTCTGCAGGCACGCCCGAGAACAACCACCTCAAGCACTTCTTCCATGTCTGCTTCCAGTTCAGCATCAATCCAAGCTTCATTGTAAACCGGATAATCACACAGATGAATACTCTTCGGAGCATTCTTATCCACCTTACGTACCAAATTCTGATAGATGTCCTCTGTCATAAACGGGATGAATGGTGCGGATAGCTTGCTTACGGTAACCAGCGCGGTATATAAAGTCATATAAGCATTTATCTTATCCTGGGGCATTCCCTTCGTCCAGAAACGTTCTCTGCTTCTTCTCACGTACCAGTTGGATAGTTCATCAACAAAATTAGCCAGAAGACGTGCTGCTTCCGTAATCTGGTAATCCTCAAGTAGCCCGTCTACAGCTTTCACGAGGGTGTTCAGTCTTGAAAGAAGCCATTTATCCATAACCGGAAGCTTATCATATTCCAGAGTGTACTCGGTTGTATCAAAATTATCGATATTCGCATAAAGCACAAAGAAAGCATAGGTATTCCAAAGAGTGCCCATGAATTTTCTCTGTCCCTCGGTTACTGCACCGTGATGGAAACGATTCGGCAGCCATAGGGCTGAATTGATATAAAAATACCAACGGATAGCATCAGCACCGTGTCTGTCAAGTGCATCAAAAGGATCTACGGCATTCCCCTTAGATTTGGACATCTTCTGACCGTTCTCATCCTGCACATGTCCCAATACGATTACATTCTTAAAAGGTGCCTTGTTAAAGATGAGCGTAGAGATTGCAAGCAGAGAGTAGAACCATCCTCTGGTCTGATCAACCGCTTCACTGATAAAATCAGCCGGGAAATTATCCTCGAAAATCTCTTTGTTCTCAAAAGGATAGTGCCATTGCGCAAACGGCATAGATCCAGAATCGTACCAGCAGTCGATTACCGGATTTACACGCGTCATCTGCTTGCCGCATTCCGGACACTTGATGGTAACAGCATCAATAAAGGGTCTATGAAGCTCAATATCGTCCGGACAATTATCGGACATGGATTTTAATTCTTCAATACTGCCGATACAATGGCGGTGTCCGTCCTCACACTCCCAGATCGGAAGTGGGGTACCCCAATAGCGGTCCCGAGAAAGACCCCAGTCCTGCACATTCTTCAGCCAATCACCGAAACGACCCTGGCCAATGCTTTCCGGCATCCAGTTAATTGTATTATTATTGGCAATCAGCTCATCCTTAACTGCCGTCATCTTAATGAACCAGGATTCTCTTGCATAGTAAATCAACGGTGTATCACAACGCCAGCAGAAGGGATAGCTGTGTTCAAATTTCAGTATTTTAAAGAGCAGCTTCTTATGGGCCAGCATCTTCATAATCGGCTCATCTGCTTTTTTACAGAACATACCAGCAAAGTCTGTTGCTTCCGCTTTGAATTCTCCCTTACCGTCAATCAGCTGTACAAAGGGAAGGTCATAGCCTTTACCGACGCGGGAATCGTCCTCGCCGAAGGCAGGTGCGATATGAACCACACCGGTACCGTCCGATAAGGTTACGTAACTGTCACAGGTAACATAATATCCCTTTTTGTCCAGCTTGGCATAATCGAATAATGGCTCATATTCTTTGTATTCTAAGTCCTTTCCGGTATAAGTTTCTTCAATCTCATAATCGCCCTCAAGAACGCTTAGCAACGCCTCTGCCAGAATATAATGCTCTGTCGCAGCAGCCACCGCCTGTACCTGAGCGTGGTTGTCTTCATCGTGAGAATGTCCGCAGGAACAGGTTCCGTCCTTCTTCAGTACATTACCCTTCTCATCAACTTCTACCTTTACCTTGACATAGGTCTCTACAGGGTTCACACAGAGAGCTACATTGGAGGGAAGCGTCCAAGGCGTAGTGGTCCAGGCAAGGATATATTCGTCCTGGGTTCCCTTTACACGGAATTTTGCGATGATGGATTTTTCCTTCACATCCTTATAGCCTTGTGCAACCTCATGGCTGGATAACGGAGTTCCGCATCTCGGGCAATAGGGAACAATCTTGAAACCCTTATAAAGCAGTCCCTTATCCCAAATCTGTTTCAACGACCACCATTCGGATTCAATATAACTATTGTGATAAGTAACATACGGGTTATCCATATCTGCCCAGAAGCCGACTGTTCCGGAGAAATCCTCCCACATACCCTTATACTTCCATACACTTTCCTTACATTCCTGAAGGAACGGCTCCAGACCATACTCCTCGATCTGCTCCTTTCCATCGATACCAAGCTTTTTCTCAACCTCCAGCTCTACCGGAAGCCCGTGGGTATCCCAACCAGCCTTACGAAGAACCTGATAGCCCTTCATGGTTCTGTATCTCGGAATCATATCCTTAATTACTCTCGTCAGCACATGCCCGATATGCGGCTTTCCATTCGCCGTCGGGGGACCGTCATAGAAGGTATATGTCTCTCCATTCTTACGTTCCTCAATGCTGGCTTCGAATATTTTATTTTCCTGCCAGAACTTTAATACCTTCTTTTCGCGGTCGACAAAGTTTAAATCGGTTGATACCTTATCGTACATACAAATCCTCCTAAATAATAATATAATAAAGGGTTTTTGGAGGAGCTAGCCTCCTAATCATATTTCATGCTGTCTTATCTTATATTCTGTACCTGCGGAAGTCTTCTATTCCTTTCTTCCGGCTTTTTACTTTACAACTAATCATCGTATCTGTTTTACAATAGCATTTACGATTAGCTTTTCTGTACAGGACATACTATCCTGTAGATAAAAAAAGCTCTCATCCGAAATAGGATGAGAGCAGCTGCTTTCATTTAACCACCTGTTTCACGTACTCTGTCTCGGCAACCGCACAATAGGGATGGGAAATCCGCTTACCTTGGACATTTATACATTATCTATATAACGGTAGATACCGGCTTAACCTACTCAGCCAATATCCGACACGCCTTTGGGTCTTGCAACTAGGGAGTGATTTTCAGTCATACACTACTGATACCGGGCTTACACTACCCCCGGCTCGCTGCGACGTTTGTTATATGCTTACTCTCTCCGTCAACGTTATTATCAATTTTCATTATGATAGTATAAATTTCTCCTAATGTCAATACTTTTCTTCTATTTGAAGCTGTTTAAAAAGCCCTTTTAAGTATAGGAGACCACCTACAGACTGGTTGATAATATGATAATAGAACAACGATACAATTTATTATATATATTACTTTACATTTCTCACCCTTTAGCTACTGTTATCCCTTTTTGTTAATATATAATATCACCTACCTGACCTATATTCGCTGTGTGTTCTTATGAAATAAAAAATAGTATTCATGACGATTGACTGCTTGACTTCTCTTTGATTCTGGTATATGTTTTGATATGGTATTATTATTTCACTGTTTAACATCATACATGGGAAGCTGCCATTTGGCAGTATGGAGGTTATCATGGGTAAACAGAATTTGACATTATTAACTGATTTTTATGAGCTCACAATGATGCAGGGCTATTACAATAATAAGAATAACGAGACCGTAATCTTTGATGTATTCTACCGGGAGAATCCCAGTGGAGGCGGATATGCCATCTGCGCCGGGTTGGAACAGGTAATTGAATATATCAAAGCACTAAGCTTTTCCCAAGAGGATATTGCATACTTAAGAAGCCTTAATATATTTCAGGAGAGCTTTCTTTCTTATTTAAGAGATTTCCGCTTTACCGGAGATATTTATGCGATTCCCGAGGGCACCGTTGTATTTCCGATGGAGCCATTGGTAAAGGTCATTGCTCCAATCATGGAAGCTCAGCTAATCGAAACCGCATTGCTTAATATCATTAATCATCAGAGTCTCATTGCTACCAAGGCCTCCCGTGTGGTCTATGCCGCTGGAGGGCAGTCAGTAATGGAATTCGGACTCAGAAGAGCACAGGGTCCGGATGCCGGAACCCTAGGCGCCAGAGCAGCTGTAATCGGCGGTTGTATCGGTACCAGCAACGTCTTATCCGCCAAGCTCTACGATCTTCCGGCACTTGGAACACATGCTCATAGCTGGATTATGAGCTTTGATGATGAGCTTTCCGCTTTCCGTAAATATGCGGAACTATACCCGCAGAATACCACGTTGCTTGTTGATACCTATGATACCCTACGTAGTGGTGTTCCTAACGCCATCAAGGTTTTTGAAGAGCTTCGTGCAGCAAACAGAATGCCTGAGAAATATGGCATTCGGCTCGACAGTGGCGACCTTGCCTATCTGTCTAAGAAAGCCCGGAAAATGCTTGATGAAGCAGGCTTTACTGAGGCAAAAATTACAGCCTCCAGTGATTTAGATGAATATCTTATCGATTCTTTAAAGACCCAGGGTGCTAAAATTGACTCCTGGGGTGTCGGAACCAAGCTGATAACCTCAAGAGACTGCCCTGCCTTCGGCGGTGTCTATAAGCTTGCTGCCATACAAAGGAACGGACAATTCATACCCAAGATCAAGCTTTCTGAAAATCAATGGAAGATTACCAACCCAGGCAATAAGAAAATTATACGTATCTATGAAAAAGAAAGTGGCAAGGTCAAGGCAGATCTGATTGCTCTCGCGGATGAGACTTTTTCTGAAAGCGAAAGACTCCTGTTGTTCGACCCTCATGCAACCTGGAAGAAGACCTACCTGGAACCTTATACCTATACCATGCGTGATCTGCTGGTTCCGATTTTTCTTGCCGGAAAATGCGTCTATACCTCCCCCTCTGTCATGGAGATCAGGGAATACTGCCTAAAAGAGCAGGATTCCTTATGGGATGAGGCAAGGCGATTGATCAATCCTCATATCGTATATGTAGACCTCTCTGTAAAATTATACCGTATGAAGACTGAGCTTTTGGACAGCCTGGTAGAAGGAGTCAACTAGTACATTTACTTGTTTTGGCATAAAAATTACAATTAATCCTACTTCATTTTTATCTATGTTGTGTTATACTATATGTAATAACCCTAGACAAATGAAAAGCAGATCACCCTTCCCGTCCTAATGTACGAAAGGAGTTATTGTTTTGAAGAAAAAGACTCTATTCACTGTAATCTCAACCACAACCGCCATAATTCTTGTGAGCGGAGCCGTAGTTTTACGGATTGCTCATGTGAGCGGAGATCCCGAAAAAGCTTCGGCTCTTGCATCCGTACCCGGCTTGTCTGATGTGGAAAAGGGATATGGTGACTATACATATATCCCACCGGTACCTGCAGATCAAACTCCCAAGGAGGATCCCTCCGAGGCTAAAACGGAGCCGGAGGTTACTGAAGAACCCTTTATACCGGCCACAGAGATGGATTTAGATCCCACCAGCATAACCGTATTTGTTAATAAAGAATATGCCTTACCAAAGGACTATGTACCGGCAAAATTAGTTACCCCAAATGTCATATTTAATCTGATTACATATGACGAGCGCACTTTGATGCGCCCGGAGGCAGCCGATGCCTTGGAGCAGTTATTTGCTGCTGCAAAGAAGGATCGTGTTACTCTGTACGGTATCTCAGCATATCGCTCCTATAAACGGCAGACTTCCATATTCAAAAATAACATTGTGAAAAAAGGTAAGACCTATACCCTGCGTTATTCGGCCGTCCCCGGTACCAGCGAACACCAAACCGGTCTTGCGATAGACGTATCGGCTAAGTCACAAAATTTCAAACTGGATAATACCTTCGCCAACTCTCCCGAGGGCAAATGGCTGGAGGCAAATGCTCACCGTTTCGGTTATATCATCCGGTATTCCGAAGGCAATGAGGAAATAACCGGTTATGCCTTTGAACCCTGGCATATCCGCTATGTCGGTAAAGCTTTGGCCAGTTATCTTTATACCAACCAAATGACTCTGGAGGAGTACTATGATTATACTCCGAGTCCGGATTTTGATTTTGAGGCAAAATATGCCAGCATTATTAATTATAAACCTCCGACAAAGGTAACTCCGGCTCCTGTTACCGGATCCTCCGTTGTGATCGGTGCTAACGGTGAAATTATCGACCAAAGCCTGGACGAGGAATATCCGGATGAGGAATATCCGGATGAGGAATATTCCGACGAAGAACCTGACGACGCAGAGGATACTAAACCTAATCCGACAAAGGCTCCACAGGAGAAGCCTTCACCATCTTCCGCACCGACAGTTACTCCAAAACCCAAAGCAACAACGGCCCCGACAGTAACACCGACACCGGCTATAGAATCAACACCGACTGAGGCGTCATCAGTCACGGAAACTCCGGTACCCACAGAAATCCCTGAGCCTACAATTTCGGAAGCTCCTATGGATTAATTTTTTCTTGTAATTTATGAAATCATGTATGAATGATGGATGATAAAACATAATAGATATATGGGAGGATTTTTATGCGTTTAATCCTAGCTGCTTTATTTCTGGTGATATTCTTTATTATCAGCATTCCGCTATATTTAATTGAGCTTATCATCGGACGCTTTCATCATCGTGCTATGGTGGCAAGTTCCCAAAAGATAGTTGTAGGTGCCTTTCGTGTCCTGCTCTTCCTATGCGGAGTAAAGAGGACTGTACTCGGCAGAGATAACATTCCAAAGGAAGAGGCAGTATTATATATATCCAACCATCGAAGCTATTTTGATATACCTGTTGCATATAGCTCTGTCTCTACGTTGACAAGCTTTATGGCAAAGAAAGAGATCGGCAGGATTCCTTTCCTGAGCACCTGGATGAAATTTCTCCAATGTCTTTTCTTAGACCGTGAGGATATTAAGCAGGGTTTGAAGACGGTTCTAAAGGGAATTGAGCTGGTCAAGAATGGCTATTCCGTATTTATCTCTCCGGAGGGAACCCGTAACCATGGTAAAGAAATGCTTCCCTTCAAGGAAGGCAGCTTCAAAATTGCCGAAAAGACGGGCTGTGCCATTATCCCGGTGGCTATCTCCAATTCGGATGAGGTTTTCGAAAACCATATGCCCTGGGTTCGGGCCGCACATGTAGTCATCGAATATGGGAAGCCCATTTACCCAAAGAAGCTAGATAAAGAACAGCAGAAATTTTTAGGCTCCTATATCCAGGGTATTATACGGGAAATGCTTCAAAGGAATGAAGCTTTAATTTAGCCTCATATGCCACATTTATTTATACTGAAATTTTCTATTTATTTTTTGCTAAAAAGATGATACAATTATCGTTGCCTTGAGGAATAGAGGGAGCACGTTAAATCGTAAAATTATGAGGAGGTACATAACCCGTGGAAACATTGACCATTGTATTAATAATCGCGGCTGTCGTGGTAATCGGAGTTTTAGTCGCGTTATATTTTGCAGGTAAAAAGCTACAGAAAAAACAGGAGGAATCCGAAGCCCAGATGCAGTCAGCTGCTCAGACGGTCTCCATCCTCGTGATTGATAAAAAGAAAATGAAACTGACAGAGGCCAATCTTCCCAAGATGGTGATTGACTCAACTCCAAAGTATTTGCGACGTTCTAAGGTTCCGATTGTAAAGGCAAAAATCGGTCCGAAGGTAATGAATTTGGTATGTGATGCTAAAATATATGATCTCGTTCCAGTCAAGAAGGAAGTTAAGGCCGTGCTCAGCGGTATTTATATCATGGATGTAAAGGGCTTAAGAGGAAACCTTGAACCAAAAAAGGAAAAGAAAAGCCTTACTCAGAAAATCACAGGTATCTTCAAGAAAAAAGAGAAATAGAAGAATCCTCTTACCTAAACGGCATATGTCATAAAGGTAAGAGGATTTATTTTATATAGAGAGGATGGGTTATTATGAAGAAAAGAAGTCTATTCATTTTGTCTATGATCTGTATCCTGTCCATCTGCGCCCTGACCGGCCTTTTGATAATTACATTTGATCAGAAGTTGAGAGAGGACCGGCAGATTGCTACGGATGATAACAGCTTTATTCCAACACCCATTCCGGAGCAAGTCGCAGAGGCTACTACGGCTCCAACAATAGCCCCTGCCTATACTCCTACACCCATACCGCAAGGACCGATCGTACTGGGCTTTGTGGGAGACGTCAATCTGGATGAGGACTCCAATCCGGTAAAGAAATATGATGCGGAGGGTAAAGGAATCTTTGGAGTGTTGTCCAAGGATCTGGTGGAGGAAATGAATAATGCAGATATTATGATGCTTAATAACGAATTTGCTTACAGTACAAGAGGGATTGAAGAAGAGGATAAATCCTATACGTTTCGGGCTGATCCTGGCCGTGTGGATATCCTCAAAGAGATGGGGGCAGATATTGTAAGTCTTGCTAATAACCATGCGCTGGATTTCGGACCGGAAGCTTTGATTGATACCTTCAGTACATTAGACACTGCAGGTATTGAATATGTGGGAGCCGGAGAGAACATGGCCAGAGCAAAATCACCGATTTATAAAAAGATAGGTGATAAGACCATCGCTTATGTAGCTGCCTCCCGTGTCGTCTTCGCTATGGATTGGTATGCGACAGATACCTCTCCGGGTATGGTTGGTACCTACGATCCCGCAGTCATTCTCGAAGCTATAAAAGAAGCCAGGGAGAACAGCGATTATGTCGTCATCTATGTCCATTGGGGTGTCGAGCAGAAAAACTATCCCGAACAATATCAAAGGACACTAGCCAAGAAATACATCGATGCAGGAGCAGATGCAGTGATCGGCTGTCATCCACATGTTATGCAGGGAATTGAATTCTATCAGGGAAAGCCGATTGCATACAGTCTCGGCAACTTCTGGTTCAATAAGTCCCACCGGGAGTCCGGAATGCTGAAGCTTTATCTGGATCCGGATGGTACAATACGGGTTCAACTGCTTCCAGTTATGAACAGTGCCATGACGACCTATCTTCTGACAGATCGAAAGAAAATCAGCAATTACTACCGGTTCATGCAGAAGCTGTCCTTTCATGTAGTGATAGACGAGGAAGGCTTTATCAGTGAGGATGCTAAGTAGACGGTTTTGCCTGTAACATAATTACTGTTTTATGCTCAGATAGATGTGCCCCCTCAGAATAAAGAGTATATTCCAATTTAACCAGCATGGAGCTCTCAGTCTCTTCAATGAAAATCCCGGAGGTTTTTACCTGAAAACACAGATCACCATAGGGTGTCTGATAAATCGCTTCTGTATTCTGACTTAGGTCAAAATACATCTGCGAGGATGCAGCACCCTTTTTCGTTATCTCAATACGCTCCGCTGATATTTTTATCATATTCTTAATAACGGCACCTTCCGCTTCTGCAGGCTCATCATATTGAATATAGTGTTTTTTATGCTGCAGATGATATCTTGCATCTGCCTTAAATATCATTACCAGCTCATCTGAATCCAACTGCCGTCCTTCTATAGTTACAATTACATCCTTCGTCATTGACTCTCCCTTCCTAACCGGGCTTCCTCCGGTTCTTTCATTTTACTACTTGCACCGGGTCTGTTCAAGCAAGAATTAACCTGAAGGGTCCTTGGTATAAAACGTGTATTTTCGGCAAGACTTCTGATAAAGGACCTTACCAAAGGGTACCCGATTATGAAAGGAACGGAGAGGACAATGAATAAAAGCATATTCCATAGGTATTATGCCTTCAATAAAACAAACATGAGCTTCTTACATAAAATCCGGAGCAAAGACAAACTATACTCCTTACTGCTGCTCTTACTTCTTCTGATGCTTGGTGCAGGAAATATGGCAATACGGGCGGCAGCGATGCAGGATAAGGCAATACAGGAAGGTATTGCAGAAGAAATTCTGCGTTTCCATGTCATCGCCAACAGCGACAGTGCCGAGGATCAGGCACTGAAGCTTCTTGTGAAGGACCGGTTGGTCAGCTATCTGGCTCCCATGATATCGGATTGTACAGATCTCACTGAGGTCAGGGAGATAGCGAAAGCGAAGCTCCCGGAGCTAACCGCTCTTGCCAATACCATTCTTTTGACTAAGGGGTATCCCTATCAGGCAACAGCTTCTTTAGAGGACTGCTATTTTCCCCTGAAAAAATACGGCTCTTATACCTTTCCCCCCGGGTACTACCATGCCCTCAGAGTTAAGCTTGGTAATGCCGAAGGCAGGAACTGGTGGTGTGTCATGTTCCCTCCTCTATGCTTTGTGGACGAGACCTACAGCATCGTTGATAAAAAATCCGGAGAAAAGCTATCCAAACTGCTGACGGAAGAGGAGTATGAAGCTCTGATTAACAAGAAAACGCCTGTAAAGGTCCGTTTAAAGCTATTGGAAACCTTAATAGGATTATTCGGGCACAAAGATAAGACTGCTTAAACATTGTATCAGTGGAACAGATATGATAAAATAATTAATATTCCGTTTGGAGCATACGATGGTTTTATGGGGGTAACCGATCAATGATTACAGTGAACGCTTATGCAAAAATAAATCTTGGACTGGATGTTTTAAGAAGACGTGAGGATGGCTATCATGATGTATGCATGATCATGCAGTCTCTGGAATTACACGATGTGATTACCATAAGCCAGGTAGAGGAGCAGGGAGTTTCGATGACCACAAATCTTTCCTACCTGCCAAGTAATCAGGACAATCTTGTCCATAAGGCAGCTTCTCTTTTTTTAGAGACCTATGGGTTACATACAGGCTTATCCATCCATTTAGAAAAACAGATTCCTGTTGCAGCGGGGCTCGCCGGAGGAAGCTCCGATGCCGCGGCAACCCTGCTGGGTTTAAATCAACTGTTTCATAAAGGTATCCCGAAGGAGGAGCTCATGAGGCTTGGTTTAAAGATCGGTGCAGATGTCCCCTACTGTATTATGCTGGGTACTGCCCTTTCCGAAGGAATTGGTGAGATACTAACTCCCCTGCCCCCTATTCCCTCCTGTTCCATACTACTGGTAAAGCCGGATATCAGCGTATCCACCAAATATGTATATGAGAATCTACGTCTGAATGAGGAAAGCATTCATCCTGACATTCAGGCCATGAGAAATGCATTGGCTGCTTCTGAGCTATACAGTCTGGCGAAATCTATGGATAATATATTGCAGACGGTTACCGTAAAGGAGTATCCCATCATCTCAGAGATAAAGGATAAGATGAAGGAGCTGGGTGCACTGAATTCATTGATGAGCGGAAGCGGTCCTACTGTATTCGGTATTTATCAGAATCGCTCTTTAGCCAAAAAAGCTCTTACTTATTTTAAAATGCACCGGCACTATGGTAAGCAGGTCTTCCTGACCACTCCCTATCGGCCTAGATAAGATTATAAATAAAGCCCTGCGAATAGAGATCAGATTATCCAACACTATATAAAAAGGAGATGTTTCGCAACATCTCCTTTCCGTTATTTATGGTAATATTTCTTATGCATTTTCACTGTTCCCGTCACGCCAGTCTTCTAATTTCTTGATGGTAGTGTCTATTGTCCGTTGACATATATCCGGGAGGTTACCGCCCCATGCCTTCTTCGCCTCTCCCAGTCCCTTCTTGACTGCGTCAATCATCAGATTTGCCTTCTCAGGGTCACTGCCGGACAAGGCTTTTGCAAATTCCACCAATCTGTCAGAGGTCTGTTCCACACCCCAGTATCCATCCTCTGCGATATCCTTCTGCGCTTGCGCTCTAGTCTCATCATCTACCAAAACTTTGCCTTCTCGAAGCTGTTTGTAGATATCTGTTTCGTCCGAAAAGGTCTCTCCCTGCTTTAAGAGCAGCTTCTTAACCAGTTCCCTAAGGCCCTGGGTACGTCTGTCAGCCTCTGCCTTCAGCCGATCCACTGTAATCTGGTCTCTTGTATATGTTTTCTTAGAAACCTCCGTTGCAGGCTCGCTTTTTTCATATACCGCTGCTGATGAGGTGTTCTCCTGTTTAACCGGGCTTTGCTCTGAGTTTTGACTTGCCTTTGATTTCGATGCTGTGCTGCTTTCGTAGGTCTGACCTACACCTGTTACACCGTTTACGCTCATATTCTCAATCCTCCGTGATTATTGATAGCAAGAGAATTACTTCTCCTTGGTTTATAGTTCAGCCATCCGTGGCTGTTTTGTGTATAGTATATTTCGGCATATTTCATTAAAATGTTTATAGCAGAAGTTAAAAATTATAAGACGGTATCAACTTTCTTGGTGATGATCAGCTTATCTCCTTCCTGAATACGGTCATTCTCCAAATCATTGATTGCCATAATATTATCCACAGTTGTATAAAATTTCTTGGCAATATTCCACAGGGTGTCGTCTCTTTTCACTACATAACCGATAATTCCCGGCATAGCCTGCAACTTTTCCATATCCAGTGGTGCTACGGTAACATCT
Source organism: Bacillota bacterium (assembly GCA_023415635.1). Classification (GTDB taxonomy): domain Bacteria; phylum Bacillota; class Clostridia; order Lachnospirales; family Lachnospiraceae; genus Mobilitalea. The sequence goes on from JAEZJV010000054.1 coordinate 66,233, forward strand.
GTAATAATCGGCTCCGTAATAATATCAAATACAATTGTATTCAGATTGATGGTCGCTTTTACCTCTATCTCCTCGCTATCCAGCATCATAACACTTAACTGATCAATCCCCGGCTTAACCTCATAATTGCAGCCCGGCTTCATACCCTTAAGCTCAATGACCTGTGAAAATGGTATTGCTCCTCTCAAGGAATTCAAAGGTCTACGGTCCTCTTCGGAAATATATAGAATTTTAACATCAATAATCCCATCCACAAAAAGCTCTGTTCCTTCAGCGTTCACATCATCGATCTGGATATCCCCGTTTGCGTGGCAAATCTGCAGTATTCTCGGCTGATCCTCGGACACCTTGATTCTGTCAGCAATTCTATATTTACTGTTATTCTTGATCACTAGATTCTCATAGTCCGCATTACGCAGGATAGGGGTGATCTCTTTCAGCGGACTGTAGATGTCGCACAAAATTTCGGGTTCACAGGTTTCATAAGCCTTAATTCCCAATTCCAGATTGATTTCGATGTCAAGAGTTCTCTCTTCACCGTCTGAATCCGGCTTAACCTCCAGATTTTTGCTGGCAATACTGAAGGTAATATCCTCTATCATATCCTCCGAACAGCCATTACATTCAACTGTCCCACTGAAAGGTACCTCCGTCTCATAATACTCAATCGGATTATCCTCGTCTTCCCCGGCATACAGAATAAATACGGGTATTTCTCCCTTAATTGCAAACTTGTCTTCCAGGAGTCTGACCTCAACGTTGCTAAGTCCGATATCCTGATAAAGCAACGAGGTTATATTTGCCTTATTTGCAGGAAGAACCACTTCATCCTTAATTCGATAGGTGTCCTTCTTATTGATTGCAACATTGGTAACCTCAATCTTCTTGTTTATGTATTGAATATCATCTGAACCCTCCACCATTACCGCAGTTTCTTCATCATACAGATCTTCCACTGCAACATACAGTCTAACAATGGAGCGTACGCTCAGTTTTCTGGAATTAATCAATCCGGTTGAAAGATCCTCCAGCTCCCATTTCACAATCGGCTCCTCATCGGCACAGTTGACATCCATATTGATGGTTTCGTCAAAGGGAATTTCACCTGACAGGCTCTGAACAGGTCTGGCTTCACCCTCGCTCAAAGATAATACATTAAAGCGAAGTGCTCCCTTCACAAGCAGCTTACCGTTCACAGCCTTGATGTCATTAACTCTGACTTCTCCCTGCGAAGTAATAATCTGGTCAATGTCCGGTTTAATATCGGGGACATTGAAATCATCGTCCAATGTAAGCTGCAGGGTACTCTTACATCTCAATTTATTCATATGAATATTCTTTTTTATCAGGTCCACTAAAAATCCCTCCTTAGATTTGGACATACGATGGAATGCCTCTTTCATATCTTATTCCAGCAGGTAATAATTTATACTTTTATTTATCTTAAGATAATCTTTATATTTTTTTTAATATTCCTTTAATGCAAAATGAAAATAATGCTGTATAATTATCGTTAATATTCATTGACCCATTTCATTCCAAATTAGGAATAAAGCATAATGAGTTCTCATTCGACCGCAGCATGCGTAAATGGGACGGCACATAACCGATTAATTGCAGGGGACAACATAAAAGGGAGGTTTTAATAATAATGAAATCTGTAACACATTCATTCAAGGTTATATTTGCTTGCTTACTGCTGGGATTATTTCTCTTTCAGATAGTACCGGACAATGCCGACGCAGCAACAGGTAATAAGCATGCCGACATAACGGATCTGGCAGGCATTACAAGAGATAGCTCAGGCAGCCGCGTAGTGAAGGGCAAATACGCTACACGTGAAGAATTTGCACAGCTGCTGGTTCAGGCTTCTCAAAATGCCGGTGATGTCAAAACAGGCAAAGCATCCAAGCTCTTTCAGGATGTGAAGACAAATAGCAAAAAAGCAGTCTATATCCAGATGGCGGTATCCAAGGGCTATATGAGCGGCTACCTGGGTGGAAAATTCAAACCGACACAGGCTGTTACAATAAAAGATGCAGCTTACGGTACACTGGCTATTCTCGGATATACCGATGAGGATTTTAGCAACCGGCTTTCCGGCAGCAGATATGAAAAATTCAAAGAGCTGGGTCTGGACGAGAACATCGATAAGCATGAGTCCGATAAGCTTACTAAGGAAAACTGTATTAATCTATTCTATAATCTGCTTAATGCAAAAAATAAATTCGGGCAGATCTATGCTCAAGCACTCGGCTACGGAGTGGAGGCCGATGGAAAGATCAATTACCAGTCATTGCTGGAAAAGAAGTCAAAGGGACCCCTTCTGGCAGAGGAGGGCTGGAGTAAAAAGCTGGCTAAGGATATCTCCGACTATAAAATTCTTCAGGATGATAAAATTATCTCTCCCGATGATATCAGTGAGTACAGCGTTCTATATTATGCGGATCAGCTGAAAAAGGTATGGGTTTATGATAAAAAGATTTACGGTAATCTGGATGATATTTCCTATAGCAATGGCAGTCCCCAGCAGCTTATCGTATCAGGAATAGGCTATGCAGTGGAGAAGCCTAATGATCTCAGCTATCTCATAAGAAATTACAGTATCAAAAAGGATAAGATGGTTGTTCTGCTTCTGGGCAGAGATGACAAGATATCCTACATTCTTCCGCTTCATTCAAGATTGGCAGGCGGAAATTGGCAGAAGAGCCTGGGCTTTGATGTCAGCAAAAGTATGGTATATAAAAACGGCAAACGGATCTCGGCAGAAGAAATCAGAAACACAGACATAATCTATTATGCCAAGGAGCTAAACAGCATATGGGTCTATAGAGATACCGTCTATGGTGTTCTTAATAACGTCAGCCCGACCCTCTCTGCTCCTACGGCAATCACCGTTGCCGGAAAAACCTATAATCTGAAAACCTATCCCGTGAATTCCTCCGGATCGGATGATGGCAATATGAAGGATATGACAGAAAATGTCTGGGGTGCAAAACTTGTACAAAACGGTATTCAGGAAGGCGACAATGTTGCGATAGCCTTCGGATATAACGGGAATATTGCTGATATATACAGAATTGATCAGATGTCCACCTCCTTTTCGGGCTATGTGTTAGAGATTTTAGACAAGGTAGTAAAGGATCAGAACAAGGAGAGCAATGTAAGCCGGGTGCTCCGCGTTGTTGAGACAGGCGGAACCGAGCTGGAATTCCCGACTGAGGACACCTCCTACCGCGTTGGTGACTTAGTGGAAATAAGCTTCCTGAACGGAACCTCAAGTATCAAAAGAGTGGATTATTTCAACGGAAATAATATTTCTGATGTCTCCACCAGAAAATTGGCTTCTGATGCCAAGGTTCTTGAAGTGAATAATACAGATTATAACAAGGTAACTTCCTCCCGATTGAGAGAAATCTCCTGGAGTTCCGACCAGGTTGTCTTTTGCCGTGTGAATTCCTCGGGTGAAATAACAGACCTGATTCTTCGTTATATATCAGATTCCTATTATCAGTGCGGTATGCTTACTAAGGTAGTAACTCCGAACAGTCTAAAAGGAATTTATGCTTATCAGCTTACCTTTGATTTCGGAACTGAGCAGACCATAACGCTCAGTGATGTGCCCTGGGATATGAATCTCGGTCCAAAGGCTGTTAAATTCGAGAATAACTCCATTAAAGAAGTAAAGAATTTACAGAGGGCCAGACTTCTGTATATTGAAGGTAAACAGGCCAATACCGGTGATAAGGTTTACCGTATCTCCGATGATGTTCTGGTATACTTCTATAAGGCCGGAAGCTACTATAAAGGCACCTTACGTGACGTCACCGGCAAGGACGGTTCCCTGCTTGACGGATATATGGAAAATGCCAACGGACCAATTCGTATCATCGTAGTTACCAAATAATGAAAGGATCAGGAAAAATGAAAAGGATCACTTTTAAAAATATAAATCGAAAGAAAGTCATTAAATGGGTCATTATCCTATTATTAATAGCCGGGGTTGTCCTCTTTTTTACAACCAGGTCAAAGCCGACCATGGCAGAAGCTCCTTTTACAACAGCGCAGGCGTCTGTCGGAAGGGTGGAAGTCTCCATCTCCGGAAAAGGAACCTTGAATCCGGCTGATCAATACGAAGTGAAGTCCTTAGTGAAAGGGGAGATCCTTTCCGCTCCGTTTGAAGAAGGAGATTCCGTAAAGAAGGGTCAGCTTATGTACCAGATCAGTACCAGTGAGATTGAGAACAGTATTAAAGCCGCAGAACTAACTGTAGATAAAGCAAAGCTTATGTACCAGGACTGTCTTGATAAACAGGCAGACTTAAGTATCACCGCTAAGGAAAGTGGATATATCAAGAAGCTGTATGTCAAGGAAGGAGCTTCTCTTCAAGCCGGTATGACTATCGCTGATATTTATGACAATAACACGATGTGTCTGGATCTGCTCTTTCCTTCCTATGAGGTAAAGAGCTCCTGGCTCGGTAAAACAGCCTCTGTTACGATGGAGGCAACCGGTGAGACAGTGAAGGGAAAGGTCACAAATGTCAGCAATATGGAAGAGGTCATTGAAGGCGGTGTCCTCGCGAAAAAGGTTACCCTCAGCGTCAGAAACTCCGGTGGTATCAAATCCGGAGCCCTTGCAGAGGCTTCCGTATCAGGAGTAAGCTCCAACAACAATGGTACCTTCCGTGCTGAGACAGAGACTACACTGGCTGCAGAAACAGTGGGCACCATCGACCATATCTCTGTAAAGGAAGGACAATGGGTTGATAAGGGTGCTACCATCCTGACCCTTTCCTCCAAAAGTTTAGACAGCCAGATTGAAAGTGCGAATATTAGCATCCGCGAGGCCGAGCTCGCTCTGGATACGCAGAAAAAGCAGATGAAGCACTATACCATCACTGCTCCGATTTCAGGCAAGGTAATTACCAAGAGCAAAAAGCAGGGAGATACAATTGATCCTGCCACCGATACACAGCTTGGACCCATGGCTATCATCTATGATATGGGCTTCCTTACCTTTGATATGAATATTGATGAGCTTCAGATCAGTGAGCTTAAGGTAGGTCAGAAGGTTTCCATTACTACTGATAATTTTGCTGACACCAGCTTCGAAGGTATCATTGAAGAAATCAGCTTGAAGGGTATTACCAATAACGGCATCACTTCCTATCCTGTAACCATTCGGGTTGAGCAATACAATAACCTGTTACCTGGTATGAATGTAACCGGAAAGGTTATCATTGACCAGGTAGAAGACGTGCTCACCATCCCAAGCGCCTCCCTACAGAGGGATAATATCGTATATGTCCAGTCCGAGGGAGCCACAGCAGATTCAGCTACCGGAGCACCGGAAGGCTTTAAGGCCGTCACAGTTGAAATCGGTATCAATGACGGTGTGAATGTTGAGATCAAAAGCGGATTAAAAGAAGGCGATACTGTCTATGTTCCCTATGACAACAGTATGATAGATACTGCAAATAATATCTGGTAGCCTTAGCGCTTCTCATAGACTGTTATCATATAAGAATGGAGATTAATATGGAAAAAGAAGTATTAATTGAATTGAAGGATATCTATAAGATCTATAATGTCGGTGATACTGAAATCAGGGCCAATAACGGCATCAATATGACCATATATAAGGGTGAGATGGTTGCTATCATCGGTAAATCAGGCAGCGGTAAATCAACGGTCATGAATATTATCGGAGCCTTGGATACCCCTACCAACGGACAATACCTTCTGCAAGGGAAGGATGTGAGCAAGCTGAAGGGCGACGATCTGGCCGAGATCCGTAATAAGACAATCGGTTTTATATTTCAACAGTATAATTTGTTACCGAAACAAAATGTACTCGATAATGTCGGATTACCTTTAATGTATGCCAAGGTAGGAGATAGAGAACGCAGAAAACGTTCCCTGGAGGTTTTAAAGAAGGTTGGTCTGGAGAATAAAAGTAAAAGCTATCCGACGCAACTTTCCGGTGGACAGCAGCAAAGAGCTTCCATCGCCAGAGCTTTGGTTGGGAAGCCTTCTCTGATCCTTGCCGATGAGCCTACCGGCGCCCTCGATTCTAAGACCGGCAAGGAAGTACTTGACATCCTTCACAAGCTGCATAAAGAAGGAAATACAATCGTATTAATTACGCATGACCAGGCCATTGCTACCGAAGCAGAAAGAATTATCAAGATGTCGGATGGAGCTGTCGTCTATGACGGTAATGCAAAGGAGTATAAACATGACAATATGGCAGACACTGAAAGTAGTATGGGCTAACATCAGCAAAAACCGCATGCGCTCATTTTTAACCATGCTGGGTATGATCATTGGTGTGTCCTCAGTAATTACATTATCAAGCCTAATTCAAGGCTTCTATAATGATATGCTGGATTCGTATGCCGATATGGGACTCTACAATGTCAGTGTCACCATAATAGGCCGAAACGGAAACAAAATTATCACAGAAGCAGATATGTATCAATACGCTCTGGAAAATAAGGATACCATCAAGGGAGTTACCCCTACGGTACCAATTCAAGCAACCATTTATAAGAATGGAGATAAGATAGAGACTTCTAGCATCAGCGGTGTCGACGAGTATTATACTCAGCTGGTCAACAAAAAAATTGAAGCCGGCAGAACCATCTCCTATTCCGATATATCTACCTTACAGAGGAATTGTGTGATTGGCTGTTATGTAAACCAAAAGCTTTTTAAGGGAGAGGCACGGCCCGGAGATACCCTTTTATTAAATGGTGAGCAGCTCACCATTGTGGGTATATTAGAGCCCAGTTCTGGAAAAGCCGAGCAAGCAACCGAATGGTCCACCGATAACTGTCTCTATATTCCGTATTCCACAGCTTCACGGCTGTTCGGATATGGAACAATCGGTTCCTATGAATTCTACATAAAAGACCGCTCCTTTGTGGCTGCTGAAACAGAAAAATTACAAAAATATCTCTTTAATACATTTCGTGATAAAAAAGCTTTTAATATAAGAAATATGGTTGATATGTTAAATAGTATCGATACAGAACTTGCTATCCTTACTGTAATGTCCTCTGTAATTGCAGGAATTTCCTTGGTAGTAGCCGGCGTAGGGATTATGAATATTATGCTTGTCTCTGTATCGGAACGTATAAAGGAAATCGGGATACGCAAATCACTCGGTGCAAAATATCGGGATATAAGACGGCAATTTGTTCTGGAAGCAGGATTAACCAGCACACTCGGTGGTGTACTTGGTATATTATTAGGCACCTTTTTAACCTATTTAGTTGGTAACCTGGCTAAAATAAGTGCCTTTCCTACCACTAACAGCATCATCCTCTCCTTCTGCGTATCCGTAGGGGTCGGAGTCGTATTCGGATACCTGCCTGCCAGCAAAGCAGCAAAGCTTAATCCCATCGACGCTTTAAGAAGCGAGTAAACCGTTATTCACTAAACCTTCGGACATACATTACCCCATAAAAATACCCTGTAGCAAGACACGGATGTGTTCGCCTACAGGGTATTTTTTATCTATTCTGTTATCTAACTGCAAAGAATTAACTCCACATCTTTCGTAAGTATGTCTGTGTAACTGTAAGATACTGTCCTGACAGGCATATCCTTGTTCTCCTGGATCTTAATGAGAAATATGCTTGGATAAGTTTCAGAAATAATACCTTCTGTAATATCTACTTTATGCCTTCCCCGGTTAATACGAATTTTTACCTTCTTACCTGTCTGGTGCATCACAGCATTTCTTACACAATTCACATCTAATTGCTTCATCATTATTCTCTCCTCACCAATGCTTCCTCTCACCTTCGAAGTAATTTACCCCTGCTGGTTCCGTACACATTTAACTAAAATAAATCCGTAACAAACTACATGCTTCGCATGCATTATACCACAAAAACAGGGGTGGCGTCAATGAATTTTCAGACAATTACAGGTCGCTACTGTGAGTTGTGCAAAAAAATTGCACATGAAATATTTAAATTTTTAGTAACTTTTATGGAATAATTTTACGGCACTAGTACGATCAGCCTATCTAAGTTTAGGTAATTAGCACAAAATACTTTCCTTTTCAAGATAAAAAAGTAACAAATTACCGTATTTTTAAAAACACAATATATTGATGTTCTTTCTTCAGGTATCAACAAAATATTGTTATTATTATCCAATATTCTTACGAAACTCTTACTATTTGTCTAAGCTTTTCTTAAGCAATTGTTTTCCTTATTCAAAAACAATTGGTTCTTGTCTGAACTCCAGCTTCACCACTACATAGGGATAGGTAACGCCTTGTGTAACCGCATCCTTCTGTGATGGTCCGATCAAATTCGTATTGATATAAACAGCATTACTGGTGAGATATAATTCATCCACTGAGATGCTGTAGCCTCCGCTGTTCTGCTTGCCATAACCCACTACGATATATAGATTATCCTTATTGGAGTAGGAGAGTTTAAACGGCTCCTCTTTCTTTTCATCAATGATTTCCTTCAGTTCTCCCGGCAGGTCCGCATCCCCCACCACTGTAAATTCTAGATCCTTAATTTTCTTAACATCTGTGTTCTCATTTTTGCATCCGGCTAATCCTATGAATGCCATCACTATTGTAAGAAGCAGAATAAGTATTCTATGCCCCTTCATAACAGCCTCCAAAGCTAAAATGTCTCATAGGATTCTATGACTCGTACTGCAAAAACATGCAGGATTGGGGCATCTAATATTACCGGAAGACTTTTAATCTGTCTGCTTCAAAGGGTGCACCATGTCCGGGATATATCTTTTCTCTCCTGAAGCTTATAATTCCCCTGCCTTACAGCAGCCTCTTTTGAAGCCATAGCATCCGCAATCCGAAATAGAACCGGCTCTTCCTTAGTTTTCTTGAGAGAATGGTATGGCTTGTCAACTACAAAGTAAAACGGCTGCAGTACCTGTAATAGGTATTGCAGCCGTTTATTACTTTAAGACAGGTTTTGAACCTTGGCTGTCAGCTCATTATTCTCTTCATCAATTACTATAGTATCCTCCGGCAGCATCTGATCACTTAAAATTAGTCTGGCGCTTAGGGTCTCTACATTCTTCTGAAGAAAACGCTTTAGCGGCCTTGCACCGTAAGCAGGATCATAGCTTCTCTCTGTAATGAAAGCCTTGGCTCGGCTCGTCAGACTGACCGCTATCTCTCTATCGGCCAATCGCTTGTTCAAATCCATAAGCATCAGCTCTATGATCGCATCGATATTCTCTTTGGTAAGGGGCTTAAAGAGAATAATCTCATCCAGACGGTTTAGGAACTCTGGACGGAAGGCTGCTCGCAGCTCATTCATCACCATCGCTTCACAACTCTCTGTAATCTCTCCATATGCATCAATTCCCTCCAGAAGATGCCTGGAACCGATATTGGAGGTAAGGATAATGATTGTGTTCTTGAAATCCACGGTTCGTCCCTGGGCGTCAGTAACTCGTCCGTCGTCCAGTACCTGCAGCAGTACATTGAACACATCCGGATGTGCTTTTTCTACCTCATCAAACAGTATTACCGCATAAGGCTTCCTTCTCACAGCCTCTGTCAGCTGTCCTCCCTCTTCATAGCCTATATAACCGGGAGGTGCTCCAATTAACCGTGCTACAGAGTGCTTCTCCATATACTCACTCATATCAATACGAATCATATTGCGCTCATTGTCAAAAAGATTTTCTGCGAGTGCTTTAGCGAGCTCAGTCTTACCCACACCGGTAGGTCCTAAAAACAGGAAGGAACCAATTGGTTTCCTGGGATCCTTGATTCCCGCCTTGGAACGTAGGATGGCATCTGCCACCTTATCCACGCCCTCATCCTGTCCAACAACCCGTTTATGAAGCTCAGCGCTTAGGTGCAGTGTCTTATGGCGTTCTCCTTCTGTCAGCTTGGTAACCGGAATACCTGTCCAGCGGGACACGATTTTAGCTATTTCCTCCTCACTGACATTCTCATGAATGAGTATATTTTCTTCCTTCTTCAGCCGTTCCTCCTCCTGAGCCAGCTGCTTTAAGAGCTCAGGCAGCCTACCGTACTTTAACTCGGCAGCCTTATTTAGGTCATAGCTTCTTTCAGCCACTTCGATTTCATTATTCAGCTCCTCCAGTGCTTCCCTGAGCTTATGAACCCTTTCCATGGAGGCTTTCTCATTATCCCATCTGGCCTTCTGTACAGCAAAGCTGTCACGAAGCTCAGCCAGCTCCCGCTGCAGCTCTGTCAGACGCTCTGCACTTAACCGATCGCTTTCCTTCCTTAAGGCTGCTTCCTCTATCTCCATCTGCATAATTCTTCTCTGCATGTCATCCAGTTCTGTCGGCATTGAGTCAAGCTCCGTCTTAATTAGTGCACAGGCTTCATCCACCAAATCGATTGCTTTATCAGGAAGAAAACGCTCTGAGATATAGCGATCAGAGAGGGTGGCAGCACTGACTAAAGCACCGTCTGTAATCTTCACCCCATGAAATACCTCATAACGCTCCTTTAAACCTCTTAGGATGGAGATTGTATCCTCTACTGTCGGTTCCTCCACCATGACGGGTTGGAAGCGTCGCTCCAGCGCTGCATCCTTCTCAACATACTGACGGTATTCATTCAAGGTGGTTGCACCGATACAGTGCAGTTCCCCTCTTGCCAGCATAGGCTTTAGCATATTGCCGGCATCCATGGCCCCCTCGGTCTTTCCGGCTCCTACTATGGTATGCAGCTCATCGATGAACAGTATAATCTGGCCTTCACTTTTTTTAACTTCCTCCAGAACTGCCTTTAATCGCTCTTCAAATTCACCTCGATATTTTGCACCGGCAACCAGTGCTCCCATATCAAGAGCAAACAGTTTTTTATCCTTTAGGGACTGGGGTACATCTCCTCTGACAATCCTCTGTGCCAGCCCCTCTACTACTGCGGTCTTACCTACACCGGGTTCACCGATCAATACCGGATTATTCTTTGTCTTTCTGGACAGAATACGGATTACATTCCGTATTTCTGCCTCCCTGCCAATCACGGGATCCAGCTTCTGATCCTTTGCACGTTCAACCAAATCATAGCCGTATTTCTCAAGGGTATCGTAGGTTGCTTCCGGATTGTCCGTCATGACCTTCTGATTTCCTCTTACAGACTGCAGAGCCTTTAGAAAGTCCTCTCTATTAATCCGGAATTCCCCGAATAATGCTTTAACTTCCTTATTCGGCTGTTTTAGCATGCTCAGGAAAAGGTGTTCCACCGATACATAGGAATCTCCCATCTGCTTTGCTTCATTTTCGGCATAAATCAGGATTTTATTTAAATCGTTGCTGATATACACCTGTCCTCCCGACACCTTAGGACGTTTGTTCAATAAGCCCCTCACCTGTGCAAGGAATACCTCGGTATTGATCTCCATCTTCTCCAGCAGCTTCCTAATCAGGCTATCTTCCAGATTAAGCAGACTAAAGAGCAGATGCTCCACTGTAATCTCCTGATGCCCATATTCATAGGCTAGCTTCTCGCAATTCTCGACTGCCTGCAGTGAGTTCTGAGTGAATTTGCTTATATTCATATTCTTCTCGCATATGACTTACCCCTCTGGCAAGTCATACTCTCCTTTCTTCCAATATTTACATATTAGTAAAGATGTATGTTCGATCCTCTTTTCTTGTGCCTGTTCTATATCAACTATAACATATGACTCGTTTTTATGCAATAGGAAAATACACAGATAAAGCTTTCTTCATTACCTTTATATCTATCCTTCTGCTCCCCTTTTACAATTTCTATCATACCGGAGCTGTATATAACAAAGCATTCCAGAGTAGAATTATTCTCAACTACGGCTCCCAGTCCATTAACAACAATAGCAGAGAGGCTGCTAAAGGTGACAAAAATGGGCTGCTAAGTATTAGGGTAAATTTTATTCTGGAATTGCCATTTTTCTTTTCTTGTATTATAATGTACCAATAATTATTCCTAATGGAAAGGATGACATTATGTCAGGTAAGATGAAAGGAATTTCAAAACAATTTTTAAAGCAGTATACAAATCTACTCTATATGACTCCCAACAAGGTAACAGCTAAGGACATCGCCAGTTTATTCAGAGGGACCTATGGGTTGACAATCGAGCTCTGGGCTGAGATGGATGTGCTGGAGTTGATTCTTCCGAACCAGAACTCTGTCGATTTCGAACCCGTTGATATCGCCTTCAAGGATCCCTCCGATGCGGCCTTTGTAAAAAACCGGGGAATTTCAACCATCTATTCCATTAACATATGCCTGGATGATATTTTGGAAGTTACACCTTATTTCGAACAGCTGGTAGCTAAGTATTCCGGTTTTGTGTGTGCGGATAGTGAAGATTTTCTGCCGATCTATGCAGGCAGCTCAAGAAAATAACAAAAGACAAAGGAGTCTCCTTATGAATGCAAAAACAGCAGCCCTAAAGGCTGCTTTTCCACATACCCTTCCTGTTTTCACGGGATATCTCGTACTCGGAGCTGCTTACGGCATCCTCATGAGCAGCAAGGGCTTTTCCTTATTCTGGATTGCTGTAGCCAGTATTTTTGTTTATGCCGGTTCGATGCAATTTGTTGCAGTAGCTCTGTTAGCCGCAGGCTTTGATCCTGCCGGTGCCTTTCTGATGACAATTGCCGTAAATGCCAGACATCTATTCTATGGCATCTCTATGCTGAAGCAATATCGCGGCATTGGAAGGCTGAAGCCCTATCTGATTTTTTCGCTGACGGATGAAAGCTTTTCCATCCTATGTTCAGCAGAGGTACCCGAAAATGTGGACAAGGGATGGTTCTACTTCTTTATCTCAATCCTGGACCAGCTTTATTGGCTTACCGGCTCCCTCCTCGGTGGTATCCTCGGAAGTATTCTGCTTATCAATACAAAAGGAATAGACTTCGTTCTTACCGCACTTTTCGTCGTTATTCTTATCAATCAATGGGAGGCAACGAAGAACCACCTTCCTGCAGTCATCGGAATTACCAGTGCGATCCTCTGTCGTATCATTTTTGGGGCTTCGGATTTTATTATACCCTCTATGATCGGTATCATATTCTTCGTTACCTTGTTGAAAAAACCGATGGAAAGGAGTAAGCTTCTATGAATTACACCTCGATCCAATTGCTTATATTCTTTGCCATTGTTGCCCTGGGTACTTTTCTAACTCGAGCACTGCCATTTATCCTATTCCCGGAGAACAAGGAAATACCGAGGTATGTGAAATACCTGGCCGATGTCTTACCGTTTACAATCATCGGTCTTTTGGTGGTCTATTGTCTGAAGGATATTCGCCTGACTGCAGCACCATATGCTCTGCCAGAGGCGATCAGTATTATTGTAATTATTCTTCTACATAAATGGAAAAAGAACACCCTGCTCAGCATAGGAGCGGGCGCTCTTCTTTATATGTTCCTTATTCAATATGTATTCGTTGCACATTAACATGTATCTTAGATAATTTCTTTTATTATAAGATTCCGCTCGCGGGAAAGGTCTATATAACCATTGCTCACACGGACGACTGGTCTGGACAGGGAAAGGCGATTAATCATGATTACCTCTCCTTCCCTACCGTCACTTAGTCTTACAAGATTGTGCATGTAGGATTCAACAATGCGCTCCAGGAAAGTCAAAAGAAACCCGGGATCGTATTTTAAGAAGCCGTCCCGCTCAAACTCATCCACAACAGCGAAGGGACAGATAGCTTCCCGATAACGACGATTGGAGGTCATTGCATCGTATACATCGGCTATTGCGATAATCTTGGCATAATCATCAATTTGCTCTGATATAAATCCATTCGGATAACCGCTGCCGTCACATCTTTCATGATGCATGAGGGTTGCATATTTTACCCTGATATCCACAGCTTGATCCTTCAGCGCCTGATATCCCTTTATGGTATGGGTCTTGACTACCTTAAATTCCTCCGGCGTCAGCTTTCCGGCTTTTTGAATAATCTCCTTGGGTATCAGCATCTTTCCGATATCATGAAGCAATCCGCATAAAGTTAGAATCTTGATATCCTCCGGAGAAAATCTGAGCCAATTACCGAATATGCTACAGATTAACGAGACATTCAGGCTATGCACATAAGTCATATCATCGTAATTACGGATACCGTGAAGCATCTCCAAAATATGTGCACCGTTACGGCCTTCCATCAGAATACGGTCTGTCTCCTCCAAAAGAATATCTATATCAAAGCTGCTGGTACCTGTGATAATCTCATTAAAATTATCTTCTATATTCTGTACTGTATCAACGTAGGTTCGGTTAAATTTCTTGAATTCAGGAGTACTTCGCAGCATCTCAATATAGGACACTTCTTCTATAACCTCTATCTTCGGACTGTTCTTATATACTACTAGGCCGTAAATATTATAGAAACGTAATCTAGTAATCATTCGTTCATCAAGAATCGTGTTCTTCGTAATAATTAATTGATTGTTCGAGCTATAGATGTCCGCGGCAACCTTCATGCCAGCCTCAGCCTGATCCGTTCTTATTCTTACTGCCTCCATTGAAATTCACCTTCCCCGTTCTCATAAGTACAACCAAATAAAGTATACCTATAATTTATTATAAATACAAGTGCAACTTTATACGATAACACCAGAAAAAGGGAGTTTTAGATGCCCTCCTTTAGTAGAAGACCGACGGGGCAATGATCGCTTCCCATAATATCAAAATAGATTAAGCTGTCCAATATCTTATCCTTCATTCTGTCAGAGGTCAGAAAATAGTCGATACGCCAACCGACATTCTTTTCCCTTGCCTTAAACATATAGGACCACCAGGTATAAGCATCTGTTCTATCCGGATACAGGTATCGGAAGGTGTCAATAAAACCACTATCCAAAAGCTTCGTCATCTTATCTCTTTCCTCTATGGTAAAACCGGCATTTCGCGTATTCGACTTGGGATTCTTTAAATCTATCTCCTTGTGTGCCACATTCATATCTCCACACACAATAACAGGCTTTTTTCGATCAAGGCCTATCAGAAAGGCCCTGAAGTCCTCTTCCCATTCCATTCGATAATCCAGCCTTGCCAGCTCCTTTTGTGTATTTGGGGTATATACGGTAACCAGATAAAAGTTTTCATACTCAAGAGTAATGACTCTGCCCTCCTGATCATGCTTGTCAATACTTAAATCATAGGTTACCCCAAGCGGTTCCTTCTTACAGAAAATTGCTGTACCCGAATATCCCTTCCTGACCGCGGAATTAAAATACTGATGGTAACCCGGGAATGCTATCTCCACCTGCTCCGGCTGCAGCTTTGTCTCCTGAAGGCAGAAAAAATCAGCATCTTCCTTTTTAAAGAACTCCTCAAACCCTTTATTACAGCAGGCTCTCAAACCATTCACATTCCATGATATCAGCTTCATTGTATCTCCCGTTCCTTTCTCATATTTTTATCACCTGGCACTATCAATTACATACCAACTATGGCAGCATACACATCTGCTACATCCTCAGCGATTGCATCAGCACCGGCTGTACATAACTCTTCCCTGCTGCCAAAGCCGTATAATACACCAACAGAAGCTATGCCTACCGCCTTCGCTCCAAGAATGTCATGCTCCCTGTCTCCGACCATGACAAGCTTCTCTTTGTCTGATATACCATTCCTTTCCATCGCATACCGGATGATCTCTTCTTTCGTAGAACGGCTGCCATCCATTGTGGCACCACAAATATCTTCAAAATATTGTATCAGATGAAAATGCTCCAGTATTTTTTCAGCATATTCCTCGGGCTTTGAGGTTGCAACATAAAGCTTTCTTCCTGAAGTACATAATTTTGAAAGCAATCGCTCCATTCCGCCATACACTTCATTTTCATATATGCCTGCTGCCTTATAATACTCCCTATATTTTGCTACCAGTTCTTCTGTCTGAATAGCATCATAACCATAAAAGTTCATAAAGGATTCTCTAAGGGGCGGTCCAATGAATTTGCATAGGCTGTCCAGCTCCTCTACTGTAACCCCTTGAGTTTCTAAAGCATACCTGACGGACTTGGTAATCCCCAACTTCGGATTAGTCAAAGTACCGTCTAAATCCATAAATATATATTCCTTCATAGCTTATCCTTTCGCATTAATCGCTCTAAGGCTTTCTGACCTGCCTGATATTCTTTTCGACCTGTTTACGGGGCAGCATCACCTGATGTCCGCAGCCCAGACATTTGAGACGGAAATCCATACCCACCCGAAGGATCTCCCATTCAAAGCTGCCGCAGGGATGCTGTTTTTTTAGCTTCACAATATCACCAACATATAACTCCATGGATTCCAATGACCTCTCAAATTATTATTTTTTATAGTATATCATAAAAGGAGGACTAACAAAATATATAATATATATTTTTCTATTGCATTTTAAAACGATGTGGTGTAGTATATATTTACATGTAACATAGTATTCATTACTACATTATAAGGTATTGATATCACGCCTGGTATATTTCTCATGATCATGAGAATAATAAAATAAAGGGTTTTACCCTTTAGTAAGATCATAATGAAGGAGATGATTTTATGACCGTAATGAAATTAAAGGTGAAGGATCCCGGAAGCTCTATCACTCATTTAATTGGTACATTGATGGCAATATTCGCAGCCATCCCCTTATTGCTGAAAGCTGCAGACCAGCCAGGTCCTGTGCATTTGCTCTCCCTTGGCGTCTTTATCTTCAGCATGATTTTGCTGTACTCGGCAAGTACCCTCTATCATACCTTCGGTAAAACCCTGAAGGTGCATAATCGGCTAAAAAAGCTTGACCACATGGCTATCTATGTTCTGATTGCAGGAACCTATACTCCGATCTGCCTGATTGCCCTTGGCGGCAGAACCGGTTTCTCCATGCTGGCGTTGATTTGGGGACTGGCTGCTCTAGGAATAATAGTGACCGGTTTCTGGGTACACTGCCCGAAATGGTTCTCTTCCGTAATCTATATTGCAATGGGTTGGACCTGCGTATTGGCTTTTACACAGATTATTAATTCCCTGCCTATGGCTGCTTTTGAGTGGCTTTTAGCCGGAGGAATTATCTATACGGTCGGCGGCGTGATATATGCCCTGAAACTTCCGATCTTTAATAACAAACATAAAAACTTCGGATCTCATGAGATTTTTCATCTCTTTGTCATGGGCGGAAGCATCTGTCACTTCATCCTCATGTATACCTATATATCTGTGATGCCATAATCTTTATTATGTATGATAACACCATAAACCAAAAGGCTGTTGAACTTATTTTTGCAATGCAAAAACTCTGATCAACAGCCTTAGTCATATCTATGTTAAGCAGCCGAATGGTCTGGTAAATTATCAGGACAGCAACTGTTCACGCTCTTAATGAGGTAAAATAGATTCGGTTGCGAATTCTCAAAGATATGTATCCGTATCCTACGATTGCTGCCCCTGTATAATAAAATTATGATTTACTACATTATACTCAAAAAATTCATCTTGGTGATTAAAGTAGCTCGTCCTGTAAAAATAGAAAAAGAATGAAAGGCGAGCGGACTAGCTTCCTCACACACTCGTTGTGAATGCCATTCCGTTCGCCTTTCTATATTTACAGTCTCTTTAACAGCTCTTCCCGCTGTGCTTCGAAGCCAGGCTTACCAAGCAGAGCAAACATATTCTTCTTGTAGCTTTCCACACCGGGCTGATCAAATGGATTTACTCCAAGCAAATACCCGCTGACCCCGCAAGCAAATTCAAAGAAGTAGAAAAGCTCTCCGAGATAGAATTCATTCTGCTCCGGAATATTTACGCTCAGGTTCGGAACATTACCATCGGTATGTGCAAGCAGGGTGCCCTTCATCGCACTCTTATTAACAAAATCAACACTCTTACCCGCAAGATAATTCAGTCCGTCTAAGTCTATCTCCTCTTCCTCAAGTATAATTTCCGATCTGGATTTCTCAATACTAATAACTGTCTCAAACAGTGTTCTTTGACCATCCTGAATGAATTGCCCCATAGAATGAAGATCGGTAGTGAAATCTACAGAAGCAGGGAATATACCTTTCTGATCCTTACCTTCACTTTCTCCATATAACTGCTTCCACCATTCGGATACAAAATGCAGAGATGGCTCATAGTTTACGAGGATCTCGATGCCCTTACCTTTCCTAAGTAGTATGTTCCGCACTGCAGCATACTTTAATGCATCGTTAACCTCATAATTGTTGTTCAAGCAGTAATTTCTCATGCTGGCTGCGCCTTCCATCAATTTGGTGATATCAGCACCGCTGACTGCTATAGGAAGAAGTCCGACTGCTGTCAGTACCGAGAAACGTCCGCCTACATCATCCGGAACCACGAAGCTCTCATATCCTTCCTCCGTGGCAAGATTCTTTAAAGCACCTCTTGCCTTATCCGTGGTAGCATAAATTCTCTTTGCAGCTTCTTTCCTGCCGTATTTCTCATTCAAAAGCTTCTTAAATACACGGAAAGCAATTGCCGGCTCGGTTGTTGTACCGGACTTGCTGATAATGTTGATGGAGAAGTCTCTTTCTCCAATCACCTCGATCAAATGGTTCATATAGGTGCTGCTGATATTATTGCCACAGAAATAAATCTCCGGTGTCTTTCTGATTTCTTTGGAAACCGAATTATAAAAACTATGTCTTAAGAATTCAATAGCTGCTCTTGCACCGAGGTAGGATCCACCGATACCGATTACAAGAAGAACGTCAGAATCCTCCGTAATCTTCGCAGCCGCCTTTTGAATACGGCCAAATTCCTCCTTATCATAGTCTACAGGGAGGTCGATCCATCCCAAATAATCATTTCCTGCACCCGTCTTATTAATAAGTTGGTCCTTAGCAGTCACAGTCAGGCCTTTCATCATCTCCAGCTCTGTATCTGAGACAAACTTTTTCGCAACTGAAAAATCAAAGGTTACCTTGTTAGCCATGTAAAATTACTCCCTTTCTATATTTTTCTTATATTCTAACAAAGCCAACCTTTTTATTCAATGTTTTTCTTCATATATTGCTATTATGCAAAAAACTCCTTCAATACATCTTCAATCAGAATATCCTCCTGAAGTTCGGAAGAATACTTTGCCTTAACAGTTTTTTGTTTACCAGTCCTTTGACCGTCCTCCATATCAGTTTTTGCTGTTGCTTGTGTATGAGTATCGCTCTGCGGTTGGAGCTGTTCCTTAACTGCAGCAATTTCATCCATGCTCTGGAGTACCTTGTTCAAATCGGTTTTGTTCTGTTGCGGTTTCAAATCCTCCTCCATACTATGTAACAGCTTCTCTTTTTCTGCCTCCTTTTTCTTTTGCTCCATCTGCTTCTCCATTGATTTGCGTTTCATCTCTTCCCGTCTTGCCTCAAGTGCCAGGCGTTCCTCTTCAATTTTCATTAACTCTTCTTCACGTCTTTTTGCCGCCAGTAATCTTCGCTCTTCCAGGCGTCGCTTTTCTTCCTCGCGTCTTGCCTCTTCCAGCTTACGCTGCTCCTCTTCTCTCTTCTGAGCCAGCAGCTTTTTCTCCTCTTCCTTCTTGCGTCTAGCCTCCTTACGACGGTTAAGCTCCTTCTTCGTATCTTCCTTTTGGGCTTCCTTTGCCGTACCGGCTTGTTTCTTAGCTTCGCTAACCTGCATATATTCACGGCGGATTTCTTCCAGCTGCTCCGGATGAAGTGCTTCCTGTTCCAACCGGGTTTTGTAGAAATTCTCAAGATAATCCATTATATTTAATCTCAGCATTCTCTTCTTCATCGAAAGATTGATACTTTTATCCACAAAAATCAATAATGCACAAGAAAGAATACCAACAGCTCCGTTCAGTAATATACGGCTTTGTCCACAATCGTAAATAACTCCGAAAAGAACGAAAAGCGGTACAAGGAGAAGATCCAAATACAGAACTTGTCCACTGAAATTATCCCATGTGGATAATAATATTCCACAAAATCGATATTGCAATACATTCTTATCCACAAATGTATCCACATTATTCACACCGATTTTGTACTTAAAGCATGCCTCGAATTTCAGTTTCATGTGCCTGATAAGCTTATTTTTCGTCGTCCCCGGATGATCCGATTCCTTGATCAGATGCTTATAAACCATATCCAGGAGAAGTCGGATCAGCATGCCCAGGCCGAATAGACCCGCAAAACTGTATAAGATGATATTCTCATCATATAAAAATTTGACCATAAAAATCCCCTCTCTTTTCCATAAATTTACATTTATTATAGCTTACTATCGTAGCTTTGAAAAGAGAGAGGATGAAAAATCGATTGACATGAATAAACATACATCGACGATATCTATGAAATTTTACTTTTTCTTACTTAAGTCCGGCATGTTGAAGTAGGTGTCCAGGTTATCATCCTTCACCTCAACGGTATAACTCATGGTTTCGTAGCCCTCCTTAATAAAGGTCAGAACGTGCTTACCAATCAGCTTCTTAAAGCTGCCTGGCGATTTCCCCATATATTCTCCGTTTAGATAGACGGATGCTCCAACCGGATTCTGGATATAAATTTTATGCTTCATATCCTCGTCAAAATCCTCGTTAGAGATATTTTCAGAATCCTCAAGGTCTATACTTGGCGGGATATCAATATCATCGGGAGTATCCGTTTCCCCTGAAGGTTCCGAATTATTATCCTGACCACTATTATCGTTACCGGTATTATTATCCTTATTATTGTCGGTTTCAGATATAGTTGCTGTATTGTCACTGTTTTTTTCCGGAAGATCGATATGTATTGTCTTTCCTGCAGATGCTACCTTCAATATTCCTTTATAGGTTGTATATCCATCCAGCGAAACCTCAATATTATGTTGACCGTAATCCAATTCGATCGGAACCGCATAGGACATCAGCTCACCGTCAATAAACAAATCGGCTCCAAAGGGCGAGATCTCAAAGGTGATACGCCCTACCTTAGGAGCCTCAGGCCCTAGATCGCTTAAGGATACTACTGTTTCTTCATTTCGCTTTATCGTAATATTTTTCGTGGCTGTATATTTCGTATTCTCCACCGTCAGATTAAAATTACCTTCTCTGACCGTGAGAACCATATCCTTGACTATCTGCTGGATGGCTTCATATCCAATGGTAATGAAATCTCCGATAAAATTATCATAATCCACCAAACGAACAGTACCGTGACCTCTGGTTACCGTAACTGACCAAATCGTTTGATCATAGCCCCAGACAGTCAATTCATCCTGCTCAGCAAGATCTGTGACCGGAATCATCCTGTCACCGTCAAAAATAATAAGATCATCGGTATATTTATATTTACTGGATGCTATCTTCATAACCCGGGCACTTCGGTCAATGCTTAAGTTATTCACTTTTGTATATTCCCACGCCTTGGTTGATAGCCTGATATCCGTCAGCTTTAGCTTTCCCGGTTCATGATACACCTCAAGCATCGTTCCGTTCGGTATCTGACTGATAGCCATCTGTTGTCCGTATTTATCGGTAATATTGGTACCTCCCGTATATTGGTAGGTAGCACTTGTCTCTTGAAGCACATCATATAAGGTTAGCTCCTTTTTTTCGGAATCAACCTCAAGCAGTACTCCCAATACCTCTTCTCCGGTCGGCATTGGTGTAATAACGGCCTGAGCCGTGTCACCTTCGGAGAGCTTGCTACTTAGATTTGCTGTGCTTTTCGGTGCCTGTGAAGCGGTAAGCATGGTAACCAGAAGAATTACCGACAGTACACTTAACCCTAATAATAGGCTGAGAATTGGCCTGCGGCTAATCTTCACACTATCACTATCTTTTCTTTTTCTATACCGGTCTGCACTGTGCTTCAGGGCCCTTTCACCCTTTTCCTTATGCCTCCGAGCAGTCCTTTGAGCAGGCTTTTGAGCAGTCCTTTGAGTAGGCTTTTGTTCAATAATCTGGTCATCTGTTATTTTTATATCCATCATTGGTACCTCAAGCTGAATTTTAAGTTACATCTCCTTATTCATTATAGACTAATTGGGAATTAATTTCAATCCTGCAGTATTTCCCTGCATGACTTGAGTGATAAAGGACCTGCAGCTTTCATAGAATGCTATTTAGCTTTCTTAAAAACATCTCCTTCTTCTCGTTCTGTTCCCCAATGACGTTCAGCTTCTGGATATTCCTCCCGGATATCCAGGACTTTTTTCCGTTATAATAAAAGTTCGTGATCTTCCAGAACTTTTCCGGATACAGCAAAAGAACATATAGCACCTTAAGCTCGGACTGTGATATGGCTTTCACCTGATTATAGGAATCAATAATTCTGCTGCCATAAAGAATATCCCAATCATTTTTTTCCATAACCTTGCGAATAAATTGGTATAAATCGAAAATCTGCAGTCCGATGTAAGATTTCTCAAAATTGGTAGTCGCAATATAGCTTCCCGCACTTCCCAGATCCATAGCATAAATCGGCTGCTTGTTCACCCATCCCGGAGGAACATAGGTTTTTGATAAGGAATCTGCCTTACTTTTCTGCATAATGATATTATGATAGGTATAGCCTCCATGACAGACCGTCCGATCCTCAATTGAATCTGCCAGCAGCTTATCATATCCGGACTCCGCCAACCTGCCTGCTGCCAGAAGTCCTTGCTCATAAAAGGCTTCATAGTAGTTAAGATAAGAGAGTTCAAACTCATTCTTCTGACGTTTTTCACGAATATATGCCTTGACCCTTTTCAACTCGCGATTTCTCTTATCAAAGGTTTCTGTCAGATTGGGTGAGATATTATGCTCCAACTGCTCCTTTGTAAAATCCACTTCCCGAAGCAGCAGATGAAGACGGGCTAAATTCGCGGAGGCAGCTTCTATCTGGGATAACTCCTTCAGATTGCACTCTTCTCCCCAGAACCAATTTTTCATAATATATTGACATCCAGCGCCATCTTCGGAGATGATGTCTTCTTCGATTGTCTTAACATACAGATCAGTGTTGGCATATCCGCAAAGTAGCAGGTGCTCTTTGACCTTATGCTCAAACAGAGCCCGATTCCTGGAGCCTTCGAAACATTTAAAAAGCTTCAGTCCGCAATCCGTTTCTAGCAGAAAAGCTCCTCTGGCTCTGTATATGTTATATATCTTCAGACGATATCTTTTTAATGCTTCCTGACTTCTATCCTCCACAGCCAATCCCCCTTACTCAAACTTGCGGCAAAACCCGTCTTACTAATATTATGATATGATATACAAATTCATGATTACAATAAAGAAAAGAAGAAGCTTTTGCATAAGCTTCTCCTTTTCTTTATTGGAACAATATCTCAATCATTTTGTATTTCATCCATCATTTTCTTAGCTATGGCAAGCAGAGTATCTCTCTTATTCTTCTCCGGCTCCTCTAAAACAATGGAGAGCAGTCGGTACAGGATTTCTCCCAGCTTGCGTCCGGGCTTAAGTCCAAGCTGAATCAGGTCTCTGCCATTGATCTCCATTTCCTTCAGGCTGACACATTCCTCCCGATCAACCGTCTCCTGATACAGCCTTCTAGCCACCTCTAATCGTTCGAATTTTTCTTTGGTATATTTCGGGTTCTTTGCCAAGGTATCTGCCCGATTCACTTCAAACAGCAGCTCCATTGCCTCCCGGCCTATCTTCGCGGCTG
This sequence comes from Bacillota bacterium, assembly GCA_023415635.1. Lineage (GTDB taxonomy): Bacteria > Bacillota > Clostridia > Lachnospirales > Lachnospiraceae > Mobilitalea. The sequence continues at coordinate 89,853 of JAEZJV010000054.1, forward strand.
CCTTGCGCATCCCTGCCGGTGTCAGTACAAACCGGTGGTCATGCCAGCGTATCAGATGAGTTACCGCATCTATAGTATCATTGTCAAACTTCAATCGCCTTAGGATGTTTTTAGCCGTAACTGCACCCTGCTCCTGATGTCCGTAAAAATGATTCTGCCCATCCTTACCCATGCTGATTGTTCCTGGTTTTTCTACATCATGCAAAAGCATAGTAAATCTTAGGATGATCCTTTCTCTGGTAGAATAACGATGTTCCTCAAGCTTGCCTGCCACCTCCTCCACTGCTTTGATGGTATGCTCACCCACACTGTATATATGATGGATATTCTTCTGAGGGGTAAGCATCATAGCATCAAATTCGGGCAGGATTACCTTCGTTATACCGAGCTGATATAGCTCTCTTAAGCGGTCCGGATAATTTGAGAGCAACAGCTTTGTAAGCTCGACACGAATCCGTTCTGCACTGATATTCTTTAAATTCTCACATCTTTCCCTGATTGCCTTTAAGGTCTCTGCTTCTATAGTAAAACCCAGCTGGGCAGAAAAGCGTACTGCTCTGAGTATACGGAGGGCATCCTCGTCAAAACGTTCCTCAGGGCTCCCGACACAACGAATTAAGCCTTTTCGTAAATCCTCCATACCGCCAAACAAATCGACGAGGCCTTCCTTTTCATTATAAGCCATAGCGTTAATCGTAAAATCCCTGCGCTCTAGATCAAGAGATAAGCTGGAGGTAAAGGAGACCTGCTTCGGATGGCGGCTATCCTCGTATTCCCCATCCAGACGGTAGGTTGTAACCTCAAAGTGATCCCTGTCTATCAGGACAGTTACTGTGCCATGAAGAATCCCGGTATCTACAGTCCTGCGAAAGATCTTCTTAACTTCAAGGGGCGTTGCTGAGGTAGTGATATCCCAATCCTCCGGTTCTCTGCCAAGCACCATATCTCTTACACATCCGCCTACAGCATAAGCTTCATAGCCGTGCCTCATTAATTCTTCTATTATGTCATTCACTTTTTTCGGAATATGAAACCTCATGAACAGCCTCCATCAATCAAATCTATCCAGATTATATCAAAGCACCGTGGTTATTTCAAGGTTTCATACCGTCTTTCTAGGACTCTTTATCCGCTGATAGAGCTACTTCCGGGACAGCTGTACACTTAGTAACCATGGTAAAGATGAAGCTTAGCAGCATCAGGGCTGCTCCGCTAAAAAGCATAACAGGTGCAATGCCGCTGTATTTTAGGACAACTCCGACTATTCCGTAAGCGATAGGCATGGATACATTTCCCAACAATGACGCTATACCAATCACTCTGCCCATCCTGTCGGAGGGTGTATTCGATTGTATGAGCAGCTGCCAGAAGACCCCTGCATTGGCTATCACAGCCCCAATCACAAAAAGGATCGGAAGATAGAATATGACTGACCTAATGCGAAAAAACCAGCCTGCACTGATCGCTAAGAGACACAGCCCATAGCACCCCAGCAGCTTCATCAATCCTTTTTCCGAAACATTCTGAAGAGAAGCAGCTTTGAACCACCGGCAAAAGAGTGCTCCTGCAATTAATCCGGTTCCTAATAACATTTCAAGCAATCCGAGAATATTAACACCGGGACCAATAAGACCGTTTGCTAAAAACGGCAGGCAGACAGATAAGCTGCCTGTAAAAAAATGAGCCACACCAATTACCACCAATACTTTCGGCAAGACTTTTCTTTTCCCGATATATCGTAAGCCTTCCCCAATATCACGAATAATATTAAATTCCTTATTATCACTATTCTGGTTGAGCGCCTCATATCTGATCAAGGCCGACAATACCATTGCTACGAAGAATGAGATACTGTTCATCAGGAACACCAGACTTGTACCAAAGAAGCTTACAGAAAGTGCACCCAGCATTGGACCTAAGGTAGAGCATAGACCATCGACCAGCTGGCTCATGCTATTGGCTTTTCCCAGCTCCTCCTTTGAGACAATATCCGGTAGAATTGCCTGACTCGCCGGACTAAAGAATGCCCCTGCTGCAGAGAGGCTGATACCGATTGCAAATACCTGCCATAGCCTCAGCATATCCAGATAGGACAAAATGCTGATTATAATAACCAGTATCCCACGGACTGCATCTGTAACCACCATGATATTTTTACGATTCCACCGATCACTGATTGCACCGGTAAACAATCCGAGGATAATCCCGGGTATTGCAGACGCAAACATAAACAACCCCATGGAGACGGTTGAGCCTGTCTCCTGTAATATCCACCAGGCCAGAGCAATCCAATAGAACTTATCTCCCAACTGGGAAATTAATTTGCCGATCCAAACTAATTTAAAATTATTATTTATCATAACTAACACCTGCCTTTCAGCATCAGCTTAAACTATAAAGCTGTAGTCAGGTCAAGAATAATTTATTTTTTTCATTAAGGCCTTTATTTCCTCATCCTCCATGCCCAGAAATTCAAGAAAAAACCTATGGGCTTCCGGATCATTTGATTCGAACCGCTTATGGAAATGTCCCATCTGGATCTCATCAAAACCCATCTCTGAAAACAGCTGAGCAAAGGTCTCCATATTCAGCATAAGTTTCGTATCCGTGATATATTTAGATTTCAGCAGCTCTACAATCAATTTCTGCTTAATTCTTAATTCACGAATTTCTTTATTCAATACTTGCAGCTTTTCTGTGAGTGCCTCTGCCTCCCGGCTGATATCTGCATCCAAAAGCTCCTTCATCTGCTCCAGAGGGATCCCTGCTTCCCGAAAGGTGCAGATTTTTTGGAGCCTGTGCTTGTCCTCCTCCGTGTACAATCGGTAGTTGCTTTCCGTCCGATGGCCCGGCTTCAGTAATCCGATACTATCATAATATAGTAAGGTACTTCTGGACAGTTTCCCTTCCTGACACATTTGCTTTATGGTATACATACTTTGACCCCACTTCCGTAGTATGATAAAAGTCTGTAACAACTCCTTATTCATTTATTTTCCACAAATAACAGCAGTTGTACAGACTTTATCATATATTTTAAGATTGAAATTAATATGCTTTACCCCAATAGGCCATCACCTTGGCTGGTTTACCGCAGCAGACGCAGGTATCACTAAGCTTTCTCTGTTCAAAAGGCATACACCGGGAGGTTGCGCCGGTTTTCTCTTTAATTTCCTTCTCGCAGGACTCATCCTGGCACCACATAGCCTTGATGAAACCGGGCTTTTCGTTGATTATCTTCTCAAATTCCTCCATGCTCCTCGCAACATAGGTATGAGTGTCACGGTGCCTTCTTGCTCTCTCCAGCATATCGGACTGCATCTGTTCCAGAATTTCTCCTGTCTTCTCCGTAATTTCATCCAGTGATACGATGATCTTCTCCCTGGTATCACGTCTTACGATGACTGCTTGATTCGCCTCGATATCCTTCGGGCCGATCTCTATGCGGATCGGTACCCCTCGCATCTCCTGCTCGCTAAATTTCCAGCCGGGGCTCTTGTCGGAATCATCCACTTTAACCTGAAAGGAAGAAAGCTTTTCCTTTAGCTCATACGCTCTATCAAGTACGCCCTCTTTGTTTTGATTGATCGGTATGATCATGATTTGTATCGGAGCAATTCTCGGAGGCAATACAAGACCGCTGTCATCGCCGTGGACCATGATAATTGCCCCAATAATTCTGGTGGACATACCCCAAGAGGTCTGATGGACATACTGCAGGGTATTATTTTTATCCGCATACTGAATATCAAAGGCTCTTGCGAAGCCGTCACCAAAATTGTGGCTGGTGCCGGACTGTAACGCCTTGCCGTCATGCATCAGCGCTTCGATGGTATAGGTAGCATGGGCTCCAGCAAATTTCTCCTTCTCAGACTTACGTCCCTTGATCATCGGGATAGCAAGCACCCTCTCGCAGAAATCCGCATAAACATTGAGCATCTGGATGGTTCTCTCCTCCGCCTCTTCTGCAGTCGCGTGTGCGGTATGCCCCTCCTGCCATAAGAATTCCATAGAACGAAGGAACGGTCTGGTGGTTTTCTCCCAACGAACAACAGAGCACCATTGGTTATAAAGCTTCGGAAGATCTCTGTGAGAATGTATGATTTTGGAGTACAGGTCACAGAATAAGGTCTCGGAGGTAGGTCTCACACACATTCTCTCCTGAAGTGCTTCTCCTCCGCCGTGGGTTACCCAGGCAACTTCCGGTGCAAAACCCTCAACATGATCCTTTTCCTTCTGTAATAATCTTTCAGGAATGAACATAGGCATATATACATTCTCAACTCCGGTTGCTTTAAAATCTGCATCCAGCTGCTTCTGGATATTCTCCCAGATCGCATATCCCAGAGGACGTAAGATCATACAGCCTCTGATGCTGGAATACTCAATCAATTCTGCTTTCTTTACGACATCTGTGTACCACTGGGCAAAATCCACATCCATCGAGGTTATCGCTTCCACAAGCTTCTTCTCCTGTGCCATGTTAAATCTCTCCTTCAACATATTATTATATTACTGATAGATAATAAGACTAAAATAGGTATGTTCTCTGCACATTCTTTGCAGCTGAATAAAAATAAGCCCTTCAATCCGCAAGGGACCGAAAGACTCGGCGTTACCACCCTAATTAACTGCCGAAGGCAGTTCTCTTAATCACCGTTAACGCCGGTAATACGTTGTATTTCAGGGAGCTTTGACAGCTCCTTTCATACAAGGCTCTGAGGCCGGTTCGATAATATCCTGATAAGAAGCTTTCACCGATGCTTCTCTCTCTGTAATAGGATAGATACCTACTATTCCTCTTCCTCGCCGTTTTACGTTGTTCTATATTTAGAACATTGAACTTATTTTATGCCAGAAAATCCGCTTTGTCAAGCGGATTTAAAGTTTCAACGCGTCGGCTCCCCGCTGTCCTGCTGCATATTATCATTCACTACCTGATAAACAGTTTGAATGACAATCAGACCGACAGGCCCCAGAATGAAGCCTGCAACAGAAAAGAGCTTCACACCGACATATATCGCTATTAATGTAAATAGAGGTTTTACTCCTATTCGATTACCAATCAGTTTGGGTTCTAGGATTTCCCGTATAATCTGGCAGACCAGGTAAATTGTAATAAGAATTGCTGCCTCATAGATATTTCCTCTTATCAATGAAATGATTGCCCAGGGAACTAAAACAAGAAAGCTCCCTAAAACCGGAAGAGCATCCATGAATGCAATTCCGATACCGATTAAAAACGCATAATTGTTATGAAGCAGGGATAGTCCAAGGATACAGACTGCTGCAACAATAATCATGATGATCCACTGGGAACGAAGATAAGCCATACCCGCCTCTGATAACCTCTGCGTTACCTTATGAATTTCCTTATACAGGCGAACCTCCGCTAATTTCCTGTGCATCTCGGATTGATCCTTTGCTATCAGTACAGCTGCTACCAGTATAATCAGAAGAATTCCCAGCAATCCCACTATCCAGATTGCAATATGAAGGGTTTGCTGCGTCAGCTTTGGCATCAGACCGTCACTCAACTTATTGACACTCTCCATTATATTATCGTCTACATATGCCCGGACTGTTCCGTAGTCCAGTTCGAACACCCTGTCACACCTACTGCAGATCGTATCCAGCCTGACAGAAATCAGGTCCATATAAATCGGCAAATTCTTAATCAAGGTAATCGTTTGCTTCAACAAAATATTGATCAGCATGAATAAGCCGGTCCCAAAAACTGCAAATAAAAGCAATAAAGCTGCTGTACCACCGACAATTCTTGGAATTTTCAAACGGCGGTACATTGCTTCTGTAACAGGGCGGATAATCCATGCCAGAAAGTAGGCAATGATAAAAGGAAGTATAAGAGTAAGCAGATATCGAAAGCTTAAATACACAGCAAGCGTAATCACGATTACCAATATGGGTTTTCTCCATTCCGTTAGTCTACCTCCTGTAACCCTCAAGCAAATCACCACCTTATATCGGAATCAAAAAGAGAATTCATTCTAAAATGAATTCTCTTTTAATTATTGTCTGCCATTCTAATATTAATATCCTCGGGGAAAACATGTAAAAATATATCTAAATTTATCTTTCTGTGATAGATTATACCATTAAAAAATTACTGAATCACTTCTATTGGAACATAAGGAGTCTGAGCCAGAAAGGCTGCCTTTGCATATTTCATCCCTTCCGCTACAATATAATCCTCTTCAGCCTTCTTCACACGAACCGTTACGGGAATACTGTCCGTGAGCTTCTCGTACTCTTTAACTAAGGATGCAAGAGTCTTATAATCTTCCTCGGTAATTGCCGAAGGCTTTAGCAGCCTTCTTGGAGAAACAAGCATCTTTGTAGTATTGAAGGGGTCCCTCTCATATGCTCTTGCTTCCTTCAGGATGATTTCTGCAATCTTATCCGGGGTATTGTAGGTACTATCAATGATCAGGTCATAATTATAAAAATCCATATAATTCAAATTATAGATGTCTTTATAGCGAACACACTCTGTTGCTGCACGCTCTGCAAGCAGCTTCTTGGCTTCCGCTAGGGTGGTGTATTTTTCCTCTGCGCCGCGTTGATCGTTCATAACACGCTCTGCTGCCACCTCCAGGCTCACTGAAACGAATACCTTAAAGGAATGCTCTACAAAATGCCAGGCCAGCCTCGAATCAAAGATAATATCCTTGTCCTTATTCTCCCTGGAGATTCTTGCAGTTTCATCGTCAATCATCTTATCGTATTTCTTGTCAGAGCACATTAGCTGATTCAGCTCCAGAGTCGTCATGTTCATCTGTCTGGCAAGCTCTCTCTGAACCTTACCTGTGGAATATATCTCAATATTATATTTCTCGTTTATCAACCTGCAAATTGTTGACTTCCCGCTTCCAAGGTTACCTGTAATCGTAATATGCATAAAAGAATACCTCTTTCCTACTTAACAGTATGTAGTGATAAAGAGGCAAATAATTTGACCCTTTACCTTATCATCAATATAAATAATAAAGTATTATAGCGGAAAACCTCAAAAAAAACAACCTAAAGTTCATTACCTCAGGCAGCACGATGCATAGTACTATCCTAAGGTAATCAGCTCAGCCCCCAGCCGTTCGGCTTCCTCCCTGTCATGGGTTACCAGGATTACTGTTTTTCCGAGGCTCCTTCTCTTGACATAATCAATAACCTGTTCCTTGAGCATATCATCCAGACCCTGAAAGGGTTCGTCCAAGATGATCAGCTCGCTCTGCGCCAGCATGGCACGGACGATGGCCACTCTCCGTCTCATACCGCCGCTGTAGTCACGGACAGGTTTTTTTAATGACTCCTTTAAACCCACTTTCTCCAGCTCTTTTTGCACCTGCTCCGACGTAACTGTATTTTTGCATACCAGCTTCACATTCTTCAGTGCATCCCAATGCTCGATTAGCCGATCCTCCTGGAATACTGCAGCGACAAGCTTCCCTTCCGTTCCCGTAATCTCTCCGGAATCCGGCCGACTCAGTCCTAATATGCAATTTATTATTGTCGTCTTACCACTGCCGGAAGGTCCCATAAGGCAAGTCATTTTGTTCTCCGGGAAGGTAAGATTTAAATCTTCAAACAGCAGCTTACCTTGAAAGCTCTTTGATACCTGCTTAAACTTAATATCCATCAGCTCCTCCCCTCCCTATGAAACAGTCTCAGAAGTACAAGAACTGATTTCTCAAAGATAACACTGATTATGATTATTACCACAGTCCAGGCTAAAAGCTCCTTCGTCATGACATAAAGCTTGGCTTCGTACAGCATCCTTCCTATGGAGCCGGCGGGGATACCGATGACCTCCGCCGCTATTCCCGACTTCCAGCCAAAGCCGATGCCAACAGATACTGCTGCCAGAAAAAAGGGTGCCACGGACGGGATATAGATGGCTGTCAATTTCTTAAGCCATCCAAGACGATATACCTTTGCCATCTGCAGCAGCTTCTCATCGGTTTCTTTAATTCCATGAATTACATTGGAGTAGAACATCGGTACCACCATCATAAAGGAAGCGAGAACAGATAAATTCTTTACGTCTATCCAGAATAGCGCCAGGATGATAAAAGACGCAACCGGCATCGCCTTAATAATCTTCATGATCGGAGAGACCAGCTCCTCAATCAGACGAAAGCGGACGGAAATAATCGCAAGTATCGTTCCGCACCCTAGCGCCAATGCAAAACCAAAAATAATTCTAAAGGAAGAGAACAAGATCGTCTGCCAAAACTCTGCCTGTCTGATTAAATCAAGCATGGCCGCAAAGACGTCAATTGGCGAAGCCAACACTATGCTGTTATTTAGAAATCTGCTGAGCAGCTCCCAGCCGAGAAGCCAGAAGCAAACAGCAAATAGCTTTGGTCCATATTGTCTCAGAAAAGTGCCCGTTGAATTCATTCTTGCTGTCGCTCCTCCTTCCGACCCTGCCGCCACGCCTCATCTGTAAAAGAAACGTATACTCTCTTAAGGAATATAGTAAAAGTCCTCTGCAGGAAGCTTACCACCTATGGCTTTCGGGTTCTGATTATATAGGGCTGTGAGGTAACCGTTCACCTTAGTCTTCATATCCTCTCCCTGAAGCATTGTAATATTACAATAAGGGATTGCCTTTTTTGCTACTGCAGCCTTAAAAATATCGAATTTTTCCACTAAATCTGCAGATACCTCCACATTAGCATTTACATATGCGGTAGAGGTCTGATATTCCGTCATAAATGCATCAAAGGCAGCCTTATTCTTCTTAAGGAATTCACTTCTTACCACTACAACTCCTGTCACAACCGAGCTTTTGTCTGTGCTGACAGCATCCCATTCCTTTGCTACATCCAAAGCGATTCGGATTTTGTCATTATTCATCATGGCTGAGGTTACATAAGGCTGAGGCAGCATCGCGATTGCATTGTCTGCTTCGGCAAGCATAGCAGCCACCTCCGTCGGTTCCGTCTTATATATAACCGTAACATCTTTCTCAGGATCAAGTCCGTTGGCTCTCAGGATGTAATTCAGTGTATACTGGGGTGTGGTGCCTAATCCGGTAGTAAAGATCGTCTTTCCCTTTAAATCTTCCACAGCCTTAAGGGTGTCGCCTGTCTCTATGATATATAGAACTCCAAGTGTATTAATTCCAGCCAGTTTTATCTTTCCCTCCGTCTTATTATAAAGGACGGAGGCCATATTACAGGGAACAGCGGCAATATCAAAATCGCCCTTGACCAGACCGGTGGTAATCTCATCAGCGGTACCTGCAATGGTGTATTGATAATTATTTGCCGTCATTTCTACAGCTGCATCCTCCATCTGTTTCACCATACCGATTGCTGTGGGCCCTTTTAATGCAGCAATTCTGATATCGATTTTCGTTAAAGTTGCAGTGACCAAAGGGGTGGGGGTAGCCTCATTCTTAATGGGTACCTGCGTTGTAGCGGGAGTCGCTGATGCTATAGTCGAGGTGTTATTTTCGTCACCTTCGTTATCTCTTTTGCAGGCTGTCAATATAGTGATACATAGCAACAATAACATTCCCATTCTTAATCTTTTCATATAAAAAGCCTCCTGTTTCATTATTTGGGTACTAAACGGGATGTGAACCTTATTTTTTTGAATAAATCGTCTTCACATTTACGCCCTTAATCATTCCCAGTTTTCCGGCAAGCGTACTGATGATATCAGCCTCTGCGTTGATTACCACACTGATAATGTTAATATTTTTCTCACGGTAGGGCAGACCCATTCTGCCGATAACATATTGTCCGTATTCATGCAGCAGGCCATTAAGGCGCTCCACTGCTCCCATATCCTCTACAATTATACCGATTAATGCAACCCGTGTTTCCATCCTATAGCCTCCCATTCTTACCTGCCCTTCTATACTGACAGAGTACTCTATAAACAATGTATTCTTACGTCGGGTCAGGTTTCGTATTCAATAAGACAACAATCTGCGCCGCAAAAGGAATAGAAACCCCCTATGTATATAAGCATAGGGGGTGGAAGAATTCAATATTATGTGCATGCCTTCCGGCCAGAAATCCCCTGCCTTCAGGACGAATGCTCTCCATATCTGCCTATGCCTTTCCATCAGATTCCTTCTGAATTGGCTATTTTTATGTTAGCACTCCGTTAATTATTTGTCAACAAGATGCCAGTCTGAATATGCAGTAGAATCCTATCATACCTTGAAGCGATACCCTACTCCCCATATCGTCTCGATATATTGAGGCTTTGATGTATTATATTCTATCTTTTCGCGAATTTTTTTAATATGAACTGTAACCGTAGCAATATCTCCCACAGATTCCATATCCCAGATATCACGAAAAAGCTCATCCTTTGTAAATACTCTGTTCGGATTCTGTGCCAGGAAGGATAACAGATCAAATTCCTTCGTAGTGAAAATTTTCTCTTCGCCGTTCAAAAAAACTCTTCTGGCGGTCTTATCTATCTTTAAACCACGGATTTCGATTATCTCATTTTCCTTTATCCCGGTTCCGATCAGTCTTTCATATCTGGATAAATGAGCCTTTACTCGTGCGACAAGTTCACTTGGACTGAAGGGCTTAGTCATATAATCATCTGCCCCCAACCCCAGCCCTCGGATTTTATCGATATCGTCCTTCTTCGCAGACACCATGATAATGGGAGTATTCTTTGATTCTCTTATCCTTCTGCAGATCTCAAAACCGTCCATTCCGGGGAGCATCAAATCCAATATGATCAGATCGTATTCCTCTGTCAAGGCTCTTCTGACTCCTGCTATCCCATCCGTCTCGACGACTACCACAAAACCGCTTAATTCGAGATAATCCTTTTCTAATTCCGCTATAGAGACCTCATCCTCAACTATCAATATTCTGCTCATTTAATAGCTCCTTTCACCAGGGATATAATAATATAATTTATGATACCGGTTTACGGCATCAGATCGTTCTTATTAATTATCACTCTTTTTAAGTGTAAAGCAAATAGTGGTTCCTACTCCAAAACCACTCTCTGCCCATATTGTACCGGCATGATCTTCTATAATTTTTTTTGAAATTGCAAGCCCTAAGCCGCTTCCACCCTTTCTGGAATTCCTGGAGGCATCCGCCCGGAAGAAACGGTCAAAAATAAACGGGATATCGGCCTTGGGAATACCGCTTCCATTGTCCTCAATCTCTACCTGCACATGAGAGCCGACATCTAGCAGCCGTACTTGAAGGATGCCCTGACGCTTATCCATGTATTTCACCGAATTGCCCACTATATTATTGATAACACGTTTTAGCTGCTCAGCATCAGCGATAACCTTAATATCCGAATTAATATCATTATGATATTGGACCTCTATCTTTTTCATCTCTAAATCCAGACTGATTTCCTCCACACAATCATCAAAATATTCCCGAATATTAATATCCTTAAAAGTATAAGGAATGGTATTACTGTCAATTTTAGCATAAAAGGAAAGCTCGTCTACCAGTTTTGACATATCCTTTGCTTTACTTAGGATTGTCTGCAGATACTTCGCCTGCCTGTCGGGTGTATCTGCCACACCATCCTTCAGACCTTCGGCATAGCCTTGTATGGCAGTTAAAGGGGTCTTTAAGTCGTGTGAGATACTACTGATGAGGTCCTTGATATCCTCTTCATATCTTAAGCGGCTGTCAATCCCTTCCTTCAGACGGGCTCGCATATCCTCAAAATCCTCACAAATCTGTCCTATCTCGTCACAGGTTACTACCTCCAGCGAGTAATTCAAATCGCCGTCCTTGATACGGTTCATTCCGGCTCTTAAGATGTTCAACGGTCTAAGAATACTTCGATAGATCCAGAACATCAGAATAACTGAGGTGAAAATAAGAATTAGAATAAATGCCACAACACTTTGAGCCAGTACTGCTTTTATCTGAGGGAAGAGAGTATCCATATCCGTAATTACAAAGACTGTCCCTTCCATCCCATCCGAGAACATAAAATCCTGCGCTTTGATCAGAAATGGAATCTTACCTCCGACGTAAAGTCCTCCGTCCACTGTGGTATTACTTGATTCATAGCGCTGAAGACTGCTTTTTACATTGTTAAACTGTTCTTTATTACCAATATAGATAAATTCATACCCTTTCCGCATAACAATAAAAGAGTACTTATTATTGAGCTCCTCATTTAAACGGTCAATATAATCCATATCCTCCAATTTCCTGGGATTCCGCAGTGCTGCAAGCTTAATCTCGTTGTAGGTTGCCCGTGATAATCGATTCAGGAGCTGCACCGGATTCAATAAAGCCTTTGCCAAATCCGCCTCTACGTCATAAGCCTCCTGAAAATTATTCATCTGAAAGCTGACAATCGTACACGCTGCTGCCATAAGAAGCAGAATCGGAAGTGCAATCAATATAAAAAATGCTGTAAGAAGCCTATTCTTAAGTTTCAAATATTCCCACCCAATCTTTTATAAATCGAATAGCTTAAGTATATCATATTATACTAATAAATGTACCACAATTAAGCCCCAGATATCAATATTTTGAGTATTATTAAAGATCTCACTCCTTATTCTTATACCAATGAAGAGAAGGAATTTATTATTATGAAAATATATCCTAAAAAAAGGGCTGCTGCAAATATTGATATTCCACAGCAACCCAAATCTGATTATTCTATTTTCTATAAGAACCCGGTTTAAGCCAAATATTGCTTTAAGGCCTCAGCTTTGTCAGTTCGCTCCCAGGGCAGATCCAGGTCAAGCCTTCCAAAGTGGCCGTATGCAGCAGTCTGCTTATAAATCGGTTTTCTTAAATCCAGCATCTTGATAATTCCCGCAGGACGCAGGTCAAAATGCTTACGGATGATTGTTACCAGTTCTTCATCAGACAATTTACCGGTTCCAAAGGTATCCAGCATGATGGAGGTAGGCTCTGCCACTCCGATGGCATAGGATACCTGTATCTCAATGCGGTCTGCCAGGCCGGCAGCCACGATGTTCTTTGCAACGTAACGCGCAGCATAGGATGCAGAACGATCTACCTTAGTGCAGTCCTTTCCGGAAAAGGCACCGCCGCCGTGTCTTGCATAACCGCCATAGGTATCAACGATAATTTTTCTGCCGGTCAGACCGCTGTCGCCGTTTGGTCCACCGATGACAAACCGTCCGGTAGGGTTAATGAAGAACTTTGTTTTATTGTCTACGAGCTCCTGAGGAAGGACAGGATCAAGTACGTATTTCTTTATGTCCTTTCGAAGCTGATCAATGCTTACCATTTCATCATGCTGTGTGGATAATACCACCGCATTCAGATGAAGCGGATTACCCATACTGTCATATTCTACGGTGACCTGTGATTTACCGTCTGGACGAAGATAATTAAGCGTACCCTCTTTTCTGATCTTCGTCAGCTGTTTTGTCAATTTGTGTGCAAGGGATATCGGATAGGGCATATATTCCTCTGTCTCATTGGTAGCATAGCCAAACATCATACCCTGATCACCTGCTCCGATTTTAGAAAGCTCCTCATCCTCCGTGGTATGCTCCTTCACCTCCAACGCTGTATCGACACCCATGGCAATATCCTTGGATTGCTCGTCCAGTGCCACTATCACTCCACAGGTATTCGCATCAAAGCCATACTCGGAGCGGTCATAACCGATTTCACGGATGGTATCTCTGACAATTTTCTGTATATCAACATAACCTTCGGTTGTAATCTCACCCATAACCAATACTAAACCTGTAGTTATCGCTGTTTCGCACGCAACACGGCTCATAGGATCCTGTTCCAATAAAGCATCCAATACAGCATCGGATATCTGATCGCAGATCTTATCCGGATGACCCTCCGTTACTGATTCTGATGTAAATAATCTTTTTTGCATAATAGCCTCCTTTCTACCGCCGGGCGGTAATCAAAATTAGATAAAAAAATAAGCCCGCAATATACGGACTTGATACCTGGATTAATCAAATCCTCTTATTGTTCGATTACTCGCTCAGGTTGGCACCTTCCATTTCAGGGGTTGCCGTGACTTCATAGAGCCTTTACTCTCCGTCACTCTGAATAAGAGAAATATATATTATATTAAATTTACTGGTTTCGTATCACTAGAATATAACGAAACCTCATCCTCGTCAAGTATTTTTTTACAAAACAGGAATATATTTGACTTCTTTCACTAAAATATCTATACTTAATCTAGGGTATATTGTTATATAATTGCGTATTTGAAATCAATTTATTCACAACAGGAAGGAGAATATCTGTATCAACAGATAATTCATAGCATGGATAAGACAAAAATATTATTATCACAAGCAGTTCCCGGGATGGTTATCGCTGCAGATATTTTTACTAAGGATGGGAACCTGATTATAGCAAGAGATACGCCGTTGACTGATAAGAGCATTGCCCGTCTGGAGTTTCATTCCATACTGGAGCTGACCGTCTTCTCTACTCCGGCTTCTCTTTCGATTGATTTCAATGTGCAGAAGGAAACCTATATCGAGAAAATCAAAAAGAGTGAATCCTTTCATCGTTTCCATAAGGCTTATCAAATCACAGCCAGGACTTTGAAGGATTCCCTGGACGGAGTTTTACAAAGTCAGAAGGAGCTTGATGAGGATAAGCTTTTGTCTGATACAGAAAGGATACTTAGCCAATGTAATACCAACACAGACCTGCTTCATATGCTCCACTGCATTAGAGAGTATGATGACAGTACCTATGTTCATTGTCTTAATGTTTCGCTAATCTGCAATATTATTGGCAGATGGCTTCATTTTACTCCTAGGGAGCTTGAAATCATAACCTTATGTGGATTACTGCATGATATCGGGAAGCTAGCCATCCCCTCGCAGATAATTCTAAAGCCGTCAAAGCTGACTATGGAAGAGTACGATACTATTAAAACCCATACCATACGAGGCTACAATCTAATCAAAAATCAAAATATTGATACCCGGATTAAGTATGCGGCATTGATGCACCATGAGCGATGTGACGGCTCCGGATACCCTTACGGCTTCCATAGTGATCAGATTGATTCCTTCGCAAAGCTGGTAGCAATTGCCGATGTTTATGATGCCATGACCTGCTGCCGGGTATATCGAGGATCCTTATGCCCCTTTGAGGTTATATCCATCTTTGAAGCAGAGGGTTATACCAAGTATGATCCAAAGTATATCATGACTTTTATGGAAGGCATCGCCGAGACCTATATCAATAATACCGTAAAGCTGAGCAATGAAATGATTGGAGAAATAGTATTGATTAATAAGATGAATTTATCCAGACCGGTGGTAAAGGTCCGGAATCAATTTATAGACTTATCGAAAAATAAGGATATACTTATCAAGGCCTTTGTATAAAATTATAATAAGGGTTGGGGAAATGTAAAACATATCCCAACCCTTTTCCTTACTAAAAAATTACTATAAAGCTAATCCGCCTTACGTCTTATTATTAATCAGCTAACCTTCAGCTTAAATTTCTTAATTGCCTTCATATCTGTGGAATCTACTTTTACCATGGCAGCACCCAGCTGCTGCATCTTACTTTCAAATTTCTCATAGCCGCGTTCTATAAACTCTATATTTTCAACAATAGTATAACCGTCTGCCATCAAGCCTGCCATAACGAGAGCAACACCACCGCGAAGATCCGGTGCACAGACACTAGCCCCAGTCAATCTTTCCACACCCTCAATGATAGCCGTATTACCTTCAACCTTTATACTGGCTCCCATTCTTGTCAGCTCATCAACATATTTGAAACGATTCTCAAAAATACTTTCTGTTACTATACTGGTCCCTTTCGAAGTTGCTAACAGAGTCGTCATCTGTGGCTGCATATCTGTCAGAAACCCCGGATAAACCAAGGTTTTGACATGAGAATTACCGAGGCGTTTATCTGCCCTAACACGAACCATATCATCAAACTCTTCAACCGTTGCTCCGATTTCTATCAGCTTCGCCGTAAATGCTTCCAGATGCTTCGGAATAACATTCTTAATCAGTATATCACCCTTCGTTGCCGCTGCTGCAAACATGAAGGTCCCTGCTTCGATTTGATCGGGTATAATGGAATATTCGCTTCCATGAAGCTTTGGCACACCCTTAATACGGATTACATCCGTCCCTGCACCCTTAATATTCGCTCCCATGCTATTCAAAAAGTTTGCAACATCAACAACATGAGGCTCCTTGGAGGAATTTTCAAGAATAGTCATACCCTCTGCGAGGCAGGATGCCAGCATTACATTAATCGTAGCTCCGACACTGGAACAATCGAAGTAGATATGTGCACCCTTCAATTCTTCTGCGTCTGCACAGATTAAGCCATGCTCTATCTTCACCTCGGCACCGAGAGCTTCAAAACCCTTAATATGCTGGTCAATGGGTCTGCTTCCGATATTGCAGCCTCCGGGAAGAGCAACCTTGCCGCCTTTATACTTTCCTAATAACGCTCCTATTAGATAATAAGATGCCCGTATTTTTCTTACATAGTCAAAATCCACATTTACTGTATTAATTTTGCTTCCGTTAATCTTAATTGTATTAGAGTTAATACGTTCTACCTTGGCCCCAATATCCTCTATCGCATGTAACAGAACATCTATATCTCTAATATCCGGCACATTTTCTATTTTAACAGTCTCATCGGTCATAATCGCTCCTGCAATGATACCCAATGCTGCGTTTTTATACCCACTGATTGTTACCTCTCCAACAAGCGGCTTTCCGCCCTTTATAATATACTGTTCCATCGTACACCTCAATTTAATCGAACTTAAGTTTGTTCAAAATGCATATAAAATAAGTTAAGATTTTGTTAAATTTTTCTTTGCCAATTAGATTATACCACAAAGTATTGTTTTGTAAATTATTTTTTACAAAATACCAATTCAATAATACTTTAGTACATGGTGAAATAATCCGATAGTATAAATGCATTGACCTGATTAGGAAGCATTTTACTATTATTTTTAGCCATAAAACCTGAAATATGCGCTAAGTCACAAAATGTCTGTGGAAATATGTATAAAATAATACTTTTTTCACTTAAAAAAACAAAAATTTGCATATAATCCCCTGATTCTTTGGCTTCAAGGTTGCAGTTTAGTTAGTTTATGCTATAATGTATTTGATAGAAAGGGATCCATCAATATAATACTAATTTACTATGTAAATTAATGGAGAATATTATTTATGGCCAATCATTATATAACAATTGAATCAGTGAAGGGTGGCGTAAATACTCGCGTCAAGCAAAATCTGAAATTCAAGACAGGCAGCTTTGTTTGGAGAATCAAGTTCACAGCACCGCTCAACCCTGCTACGGTTAATAATCGTAATCTGTATGTGACCTCTATGAATCAGACTCCGCTTCCCACCAATATACGGTATGATTCCGTGGATAATTGTATTGAGATCGAACCACTTGCTCCCTATGTGAAGAATGAATCCTATCTGCTGCATGTTACCACCAATGTGAAGTCTAAACGCGGGCAGAAGCTACCCAACGAAATTACCATTCAATTTAAGGTGTAATCGAAAAGTCTTCCGGAAGCACTGTAAGCACGTCTACGTCTTGAAGTCTGCCCTGAGAAGCTAACATTGCCAGCTTCTTACCTGTTCTTATATCTGCTGCATTCATTACTCTCTGCATCAGAACAGAAATCTGTTCAAGATACCTATGCGGTTCTGATTGCTTCATAATCTGTTTCATCTTTTGTTGTAAAATCATATCTGCCTTAGGGGTCAAGCGATAATCCTGCTGTTTTAAACAAGCATACGCAAAGCCTATCAAGTCGTCCTGTGAATATTGGGGCAAATGGATTCTGTTCTTGAATAAATCCATCAGCCTTGGACACTCTCTGAACAATTTATTTATATTCTTTTTATTCTCTTCAAATATAACTGCAATATCCCCTTTTAAACTATTGCATAATTCCAGTATGCTGTCTATCGTCTGACGATTCAGCTCGCTTGCATTTTCAACAATCAGGCAGCAATCCCTGAGTGTATCCTTCCTGGACATAAGATCCATACCAATCAGTTTTTCTGCTTTAATTTTTGCAATTTTCGAGGATTTCAATTTTGCTGTCTTATATAAGAATAAAGTAATATCCTTAGCAAGTACCGTCTTGCCCGAACCGGTAGTACCTGTGATAATCATCTGTACTGTCTTCGTATGCTCGTCTAGAATTACCTCAAGACTCTTCACCAGCTGTTTCTTCACAGTTTTTACGTGAAGGAAATTACCGAATACCTCCTCCGGAAGAAAATCGTATTGTTTGGCAATCAACGAAAGCTTTTTATCGTCCTCATCCATCTCCTCTTCTTCCAGCAGATTGTAAAGCGCATGCTCTACCTCCTGCTCAGCGATTTCCCGCTCCGACCATTGAGGAGCGGCCTGATTGTCCTCCATACAGTTCTCTGTTGCTATTGCAGCTTCTGGTATCGTCTCCATATCACTTTCAGACAAGATATATTCGTCCTTTTTCGCAGCATCCTCCGTTTCGATCCGAACGGTGCTATCCTCTTCTTCGTAGTCCAGCTTTTCTTCTCCGGTCACCTCTTCCTCGCACCCGTCTTCTGTCATAATCTCTAAGATATCCTGCTTTAAGCTGTCTTCAAAATCTGTTGTCTCCTCCTGGATGGAAAAATCCGCTTGATGATAGTCCTCTGCTTCCTGTCTGTCAGCTTCGCTGTCTTCCCTGTTCGGCATGTCCTTCTCTTCTTCCGCCGATAGGCCTTCTGTTACCGCAGAGGTCCTCATCGAGTCCTCCATGGTACGGCGTCTTAATTCCTCTATAATCTTCTCCTTATCCGTTTCTCCCGAGAAATAGGAACGAAGTATTTTTGCTTTTTCTACGTAGACCCCTTCACCGAACCACAGAATGATGTCGGAGCATTCTTTAATACATTCCTCTTCCATACCTGCTTTGTAATAAGTTTTAGCTAATTCATAAGCCCATTTCTCCAGATATTCCGTCTGCTTTAAGGTCTGCAGTGTATCAATCAGCACCTCGTAGGGGGCACTCTTCAGCTTATCAATCTTATACTGGAATATGTATTTATAAAAGTCCTTTGGCGCTATCTTCTGATATTCGTTAAGATAATGCTGCGCCTCCTCCACATTGTTATTCTCAATAGAAACCTCTATCAGCTGGAACAGGGACTTTCTTGATTTCGCTTTTTCGTATATTTTAAGAAGCAGCTTTTCTGCTTCCTCATATCTTTCGTTTTGTGCATAAACCTCCGCAATCAGGCTAAGGTCTGACACGATCTTAATTTTTCTGGTATCCATTGTATCGAGAATTTGTAAAGCTGCCTTTATATTACCTTCTTCCATGCGCCTTCTCATCTCTTCTATCTTTACAATGTTATCGTAGCTTCCCATGTTACAACCTCCTTTGTACAACTTACATTTATACTACCATTTGTCCCAAGATTAGACAAGTATAAAGCACTGGAAGAAACAAAATTTACATACAATTTCTTCTATTTTGCAATATAAAAGTTGCCTTAAGCAATTTCCTTAAGGCAACTTTTTGTGTACCATATATTTTAATCTGCTTCCTTCGTAAGAAAGCTGTCATTCGCTCTGTTATCAGCTTTCCCTAAGCTTTCTATCCATCCTGTACAATGGTATCACCCCCTGATAGACTGGTGTAACTTTATATTGATTTTTATGTAATCCTATTATAAAGCCAGGCTATGGATTTGTCAATACGTTTTCTGATAATATATAATAAATTTATGAATAATAAACAAACAACGTATTTATATAATATTTGTGTATACAATTATGAAATTATGTGAAGCTTTCTACTATTAGTAACTTTACATATCCCGGTAATAGCTGAGCGTATCTAAAAGCTCCTGAGGTATTTCTATGTTATCCCTGGTCAATAAACGATGCCTTCCTTCAAGCTCACGAAGCTTCTTTAATCTTTCTCTGTTAAATCTCATCATTGCTTCCTCAAAGAGTGGCTGTAGCTTCATCTGCTCTCTCAGTTCCTTCGCAAAAGGACAGTAGGTAGCCATTATTTCCCTGACTGGCTTATTCAGCTTCAATGCACCCATTGATTCATAGTTGATCCACATCTCGTAATCAATAACAAAAATCTCCCGGCTGCTGTTTTTTCCTTTTTGAATCTGGAGCTTGATCTTCTCCTTCTTTTCTTCTGAAAGTTCCTTGTTCTTTCGGTAAAACTGAAGGTAATCACAGTACTCTGAGGTAAGAGATTTATTCTGAATGTCATTCCAGGCAATACCCTCCATGGTACGGCATAGCTCCCAACGGTAGCGACCGAGTAATCTGGTCAGCAAGAGTCCTAGGTTAACATCAGTAAAAATCGGCAGAAAGAAACGTCCAGGGGTGTCTCTCTTCTTACCGGAAATTTCCTGCCACATTACTCCATTCATACCGACATTAGGGAAAAGAATAATATCCGGATAAACCCGTTTGACAACATACTCCTTAACAATATTCTTCTCCTTGTTGCTGTAGATAACCTCTCTGTCGAATACAGAATAATCTATTCTGAGAATATGATTGATTGCTTCCTCTACCTTGGCATTGGTAATATAAAGTCTTTCAATACTGCTCGACCACTGCTCCTTGTGGAGTACCGGAACAAAGCTTGAAATCTGCCCATTCGTGGTTCTGTTATTATAGCGGAACATATTCTGAATTTCATATTCAAGCTTTTTTAAATTATTCGTCTTCCACTCCTGGACCTCTTGCTCAGTCAGCTTGTTATGCTTTCGCATATCAGAGAGCATCTCATAATATTCCATGTCAAATTCGTTCTTGGAGGGCTCCTTTTTCCCTTCATATATCAGCGTCAGCCAGGTCTTTATATCATATGTAATGCAGCTTCCCTTCTTTTCTTCCTCTTCCTTCAGGAAATAGACAGAAAGCATCTGATCATTCGTCAGAAGTCGTTCCTCAGCAAAGCCGTATTTTAAGAACATATCAATAATTCTTGGTACCTTCTTCTCTTTATAAGCACGCAGAAACACCGGCAGATAAATAGCATAATGATAATCCGACAGTCTTCTTCTTAAAAGTCTTACCGAATCCTCGATGGAGGACCTATCCTTCAAATGCACGAAATCCTGCATCGCGGTCTTCATAAGCTGTGCATTCTCTCCTTCGATTCCGGCATAAGCCAAGATCTTAGCAAAGGAATCCTTCATCTCCTCCAATGCCTGCTGAGTCTCCTCCCCGGAATACTTAAGCATTGTTTCCGAGCTTACATCTTCCTTCCTATCGCCGGAAAGAAGGAGATGGTAGATCTCTTCCATTTTCTTACGATTAATTATGAGCTTTTTCCCAAGCATACGGTCCGCAAAGGTTTCTGCTTGATTTATCTGCTCAATAATGTCATCCATCATATCCATGATTTCGTTGCTTACTCCGGTGGAGGTGTCGAGGGAAATAGCCATTTCCGCAATCATACGGAATAAACAGTTATCAGTGTCATCCATCAGGCATTCGACCATTGTCAAAAAATCCGACAGCAGCTCCCGTAAGGCCTCAATCTGCTGGTTGATAACAGCAACCTCATCCTCAACCTGATATAAGGTGATCTCATTCCCGTAGGAATAGAATTGCTTCACCACATCAATCGGCAAATTCCTGCATTCGATATAGTAATTAATTCGGTCCACAATAAGCTCAAGCTCATTGTCAAGAAGTTCAAACGAACGAATCCGCTCTGCCGGTCTAGGCTTATAACCGCGTCTGGAAGCAATCCCGGTATATTTCCCGTAATATTCCTTCAAAAATCCATGCATGGAGAAGCATAGCTTCTTTAATCCATCATAAATCTGATTTAGGTCATATATCATCTTATATAGTGATGCAACCATGAACCCATGATAGTCCTTATTAGCAGATAGGATGGTATCCAGCTCCTCTGAACTGCTGATCGGAAATACATACAGGAGCAGGTCATCGGCAGCTGTATATGTGCTTAGATATTTACCGTAATATAAATCATTAATTCCTAGAAATGATCCCGAACCGGCTACAATTCTTGCGCCCTCGTTGTGTATCAGTACACGTCCTTTGACAATCATTCCGATACTGTATACTGTTTCTCCTTCGGTATAGATCTTACTTCCCTTAGAGAATTGATTTACAGCGTTAGGACTTATTTTCCATTCCATGAATGCACCTGCCAATTCTTATGTAATTATGTCAATTATTATTTATTATATAACAGATTTGTCAAATCAAAAAGATAAATGTTGGGTTAGTAGTACGAAATACTTATTCCGAAAATGGGGGTTCCTTAGCTGAGATTTTAATAAAATAAAAGCGCAATGCAAAACCCTTCAATCAGTTTTGCATTGCGCCCTATTACTTTGGGACTTATTAATCCTCATATCTATAATTTTCTCCGTGCGTTCTGCTTTGAATGCCTACCATAAGCGTTACCCTTACAGTTAACTCGGCCCAGGCAGCCTCACGGCACACAGGAGCTTTTGCTTAGTGCTGCTTCATTCCTGACCTGACACGGTTCACAAATTCCTGTTGCGTAAGACCCAGACGTCAACATCACTTATAAGGGGCAGCCCTACAGTAGGTCACCCGGGACAGAACATCACCCCTGC
>JAEZJV010000072.1 GCA_023415635.1 Bacillota bacterium
GATCCCTCTTCGCCTCGATCGCGAGCCGGATCGCGCGCTCACGCAGCTCGTCCGGGTACTTCCTCGGTGCAGCCATGACTCTCATCCTCCGGGGATTGAGAGCCTCCACGAAAGCCGGGGCGGTTCATTTCCCGCAGCACGATTGACCGCGCCATCGCGCGTGGTGTCCTGCCGGTCTACGAAACCGGCCTGGGAAACGCGCGACCGCGCATCCGACTACGCCTATCCGACCTGGTGGATCTGATCGCCCCCAGGCCCGCCCTTCGTGCCCGTGTCGAGCGTCACGACCCGCACCGACCGACCGACCGTGCTTTCACGCTCATCGAGCTGCTGGTCGTCGTGGTCATCATCGGCATCCTCGCGGCCATCGCCGTGCCCGTGTTCCTCAACCAGAAGGCCAAGGCGTACGACGCGTCGGTGAAGGCCGATCTGACCGCGGCCGGGCTCGCCGTCGAGGCGTACTGGGGCGCTGCGGACGCGTCGTGGGACTCGCTGCGGAGTGCCACCGGGACCACCGCCACCGCGCCCACCACCATCGCGCTCGCCTCGCCCCACGGCGGCACATGGGCCCACGTCCCGGGCGCTGACCCCATCAACGCGTCTCGCGGCACGAGCATCGGGCTGACCAGCGTGGTCACACCCACGGGCGCATGGACCCGACCCACCCCCGCCGGGGAGTTCTGCCTCGTCGCGACCAACCCGCGGAGCCAGTGGAACCGCCCGTCGGGCAGCGGCGCGAGCTCCTACGACCGCGCGATCTACTACGACAGCCTCGCGGGCGGCGTCTCCACGATCCGCGACCTCGCCCGGCTCGTCCAGGGCGGTGCCGAGCCCGCCTGCTACGGCTACGCGCAGCAGTGGCTCGCAGCGGGCGGCCAGGTGTGACCAGCCCAGCGGCACCCGAGACGAGAAGACCCCCGCACCGATCGCATGGTGCGGGGGTCTTCTCATGCCCGGGCCGGGCTTTACCGAGCGGCCTGCGGGTAAATGTCGGCGGCTCCCCATGCGAGCCGTGCCCGGGTGAGCGCCGACACGCCGCCGTCCTCCCGGCACCACCGCGCGTACTCGGTCTCCCCAGGCATCCATTCCCACCCCGGCCTCACGGGCGGGACGTCCTGCCCGGTGTGTTCGTCTCGTGCCGCGCCGCCCCCGGTCCCGGGGTCGGGTTCCGTGGGCGGCTGCGGGACGAGCGCGAGCGGGTGGTCAGCGGACACGGCCTACACGGTATGGGTCGTATCCGACGTCGAGCATGCGGAGCGCGGTGCGCGGGTGTGCGGCGTCAATCGCGGTCAGGAGCGCGCGGACCCACCACGGGGCCAGGCGCGGGGTGTCAGTCGTCGGGGTGTCGGTCGTCTCGTGCATCGGGTGCTGCATGGTGCGTGCCTCTCTATCTGCTACCCGGCCTCCGTGGCCGGGGGTCTGGGGTGTCACTGCTGCTCCGTGAGCTCGATGGCGCGCCACTGGCCGCCGGGCTGCTGCTCCACGACGACCGTGAAGCTCGCGCTGCCCTGCCTCGTCTCCATCGCGCCGCCGTCGGTCCAGCCCGTGGCGGTCCAGCTCACGGGGGCGATGTAGGAGATGCGCTCGCTCGTGCTCTCGGCCATCGGCACCAGGTAGTCGATCCCCGCCGCCGTGGCCCAGTGCTCGTACCCGGCATACCCGAGGTCAGGAGCCGCCGGGAGGTCCGCATCGACCGCGAACCACCGCTCGAGCCGCTTGGTCCGCATCACGTCGGTCTCGGCGTCCGTCGCGTCCCACCACGCGACCAGTGCGGCCTGCGCGGCGTCCGATGCGGCCTCCGAGGCGGCCACGGCCTCGGGGTCAGGCGTGGCCGTCGGGGTCCCGGTCGGCAGGTCGGTGTCGGGCTCGTGGTCGTGGTCGGGGTCCGTCGGGTCAGCCGTGGGCCCGCTCGTGGCCGTCGGGTCCACGCTCGGCGCAGGAGCAGCAGGCACCACCACCCCCTGCGTGGGGGCAGCGGCAGGGTCCTGCGGGGTGTCCGTGCGGCCCATCAGACCCCAGGCCACGGCTCCGACCAGGACCACCACCGCGCTGATTCGGATGCCACGGCGCCAGCGGTCCCACCGCAGGTCGTCCCTGGTCGCGGGCGTGCTCGTCTGCTCGCTCATGCGCCCGTCTCCTCGTCCGTCGCCGCGCCGGTGAACTCCCAGTGCCACGGCTCCTCCTTGCCGCGCCCGGGCTGTGCCCAGTCGGGGCTGATCCACCCGGCCGCGGGAGCGTTCGCGACCATCCATGCGCGCTCCGTGGTGCCCCACGAGTTGATGCCGCCACCGAGGTCCAACGCGAGGCCCCAGCCGTGGTTGCTCGTGCCCGGGGTGGCAGCCATGTGGCAGGCACCGCGCGCGCACCATCTCTCCCGTGCGGCTACCTGGCCCCGTACGACCGGTAGCTGTCCGTGATGTCGATGTGCACGCCGAACGCCGCGAAGTAGCCAGCGTCGAGGGCGATGAGCGCCTCGGTCGCATCGCACCGCAGCATCTGCCCCGGCGCCCACGGGATGCCGCAGAGCTCCTCCGCGGGGATGCGGCCGTTTTCGTGCCCGCCCCACGCCCCAGCGCCACCCGACCCGCCCCCGGTGACCGGGGCGGGGTCGTCCGTGCAGGTCGTGCCGGTGCTCACCGGGACCGTGACAGGCGGGACGACCGGCTCGTCGAGGTCGTCGTCGAACGACATCGCGGCGGTGGCGTCCCACAGCTCATCGACCAAGGCCTGCGCCGCTGCCTCCCTCGTGGCGTAGAGCGAACCGTCGGCCGAGCGCTGCACCGCTTGCGCGACGCTCGCGAGCTCGCCCGTCTGCCAGTCGGTGACCGAGATGAGGCCTGGGTTCGTCCCTCTCCCGAGCAAGAAGCTCCGCGTCGCGTACACCGGGTCCTGGATCTGCTCTGGCGTGCCCCACCCCATGCTCGGGCGCTGCTGGAACAGCCCCGCGGAATCGCGGTCACCCCCGCTGAGATTCCTGAGGCTGCTCTCCTGCAGCGCCGTCGCGATGGCGATGACTCCGGCCCGCTTTCGCGCAACCTCGTCCCCGAGCGGGTTCGTGCCCTTGACCACCGCGAGGATCACCTGAGCGTTCTCCCGCTGCTGCTCGTCGAGCGCCGTCGCGCCCGTCCCGCCCGCCACGGGCGTCGACGCGGCCACGCACGTGCTCTCGGCCACGGCGGCGCCACCAGCGACCGTCTGGGTCAGGCTGCTGACCACCGCGGCCCCCATCAGAGCCACGCCCACCGGCAGCGCCAGAGCACCCACCACGCACGCGCCCAGGACCGCCCGCCCGGTCGGGGTGCGCAAGAACTGCACCCCGACCCGGGCTGCGATCGCAACAGCTGGCGCGGGCATCAGGCAGCCATCCCGGACGCGTCGCCCCACCAGCCGTGGTCACCGGTGCCGGTGCCACCAGCCGGACCGGGCACGTCCGTCGGGCCGGGGTTCGCGGTCGGGCCGGGCCGGTCGTCGGGCGTCACGGTGTCCGGGCGGACCATGCGCACGTACGACGTGTACGCCTGCAACTCGGCCTCGGTCGCCAGCCCGAGTGCGGCAGCGGCCTGAGTCAACGGGGCGCCCGAGCGAGCCCACGCGTCAGCGGCACGGTCCCACTGCGTCGGCGTGTCCTTCGCAGCGGTGATCGCGTCCTCGGCACGGCGAACCGCCAACCGTGCGCCGTTCACGCGCTTGGTGTGGTCGTCGACCTCCTGCGCGAACTTCGCCATGGCCTCTCGCTCCGCCTGGGCGTTGTCCATGCCGCGCTCACGCACGAACCAGGCTGTGAGCTCCTGGATTCGCCGCGATCCGTGCCGCTGGTACTCGTCGTACGCGTCCCGCGCGTCGTTCAACGCCCGCTGCAGCCGGTCAAGGTCAGCCTCTGCGGCGGCCTTCTCGGCGTCGCGGTACGCCCGAGCGGGAGCGACCGTACGCAGCGCGTCCCAGCCCCGGTCAGCGTCCTGGTCGTCACCCGCACGCGGACCCGGCCGCGCAGCCGTCACGGTCGGCTGGTCGTCGTGGGTCGGGGGCAGCGGAGGCGGCACCGGGCGCGGTGGCGTGCGCGGTGGTGCGATCGGGGCGTCACCGTCCGGGCGGTTCCGGTCCGTTGCGTCACGCGTGGGCTTGTCGTCCCCATGCGTAGCAGCGGCAAGCGCGGCCTTGTTCTTGCGCACGCCGGCGGACCAGCCGCCGACCGCGGCCTTCACGGGGCTGCCCCCGGCCCGCGCTCCACGGCGGCCACCGGCCACCATCCCGCCGATGACGTCAGCGGGCGCGGCGATCGTCCCAGCAGCAGCCCCCACGGCCATCGCACCGAGCTGGCGCCCACGCTGTGCGACCTGGTCGTCCACGGTCGTGCCCTGCACCCCGACGCCCGCGAGCATGATGGCCTGCAGCTTCCGCAGGAGCATGAACGCCGCAACGCCTGCGATTACAGCCGCGATAGTGACCGCGACCGGCACGAACTTGGGCGCCACGGTTGCGATACCGGCGCCCGCGAGCCCGGTCGTGGTCCCCTTGCCGCTGAGGGCCGCTGTCATCGCGGTGGTGAGTGCTGCCACAGCCCACAGGACGATCCCGACCGTGACACCGACTGCGAACCGGCGCACCATGCTCGCGACGACCTCGGTGCCCCAGCGGCGCCCAACGGTCGGGGAGCGGAGTGCTCCGAGCCCAACGATCGGGGCGCTCAGCACGAGGAACACGAGTTCGAGCTCGCTCAGCAGGCCCACGATGGCGATGAGGCCGACCGCGACCATCAGAATGGTCAGCCCGAACGCGGCACCGGCCACAGCGGCGATCGCTGGGCTGCTCTTGCCGGTGGCGCTCGCGTACGCACCCGGGTGGGAGGTCGCGAGGTCCGAGTAGATCGCGGCCCGGACCATGCCCTTGTACGAGCAGAGCGCGTCCATGCTTAGGTCCCCGTGCGTCTTGCCGGTCACGTCGCCGATCGACGGCAAGCGGTCCCGGAACGTGCAACGCGCGCTCGCACCGTCCTTGCTCGCCATGCGCGTCGACTCCGCGACCGTGTAGGCATTCGTCCAGCGCAGCGCCTCGGCGTAGCTCACGACGCCATCGGGCCCGGCCGGGATCGCATCGACCGGGATGGTCACCGCGTAGCCATCGCGGATGTCCGGCGTCGAATCCTTGAGCTGCTCGTTGAGGGTGATCGTCGAGGGGATGGGCTCGTCGGCAAGGTCGCCTAGGACGCTGGCACCCCAAGTTTGGGCGAGGAGGCCGTCAATCACGGTCGTGGACACGGAGCCCTCGCCGTCCTTGCATCCACCCATCGGGTCGGTCGCAGCACACGTGGCGGCCGACCCGACCGCCTCCGTGGCGGTCCGGGCGAGCTGGATGCCCGCCGGGGACGCGAGCGCGGCGGTCACCACAACGACGCCGACCATCCACGCGAAATCGCTCATGCCCCGGCCGCGCCGCCGGGCAACGTTGAACATGATGGTGATGAGGCCGAGCCCGATCAGGAGGGGCGCCCAAGACAGGAATGTGTGCCGGTAGAGCGCGTCGAGCGGGGCGGCGATCAGGCCCAGCAGCATCGAGCTCAGAGCCCCGGACAACGCCCAATCGAGGATCATCCCGACCAGGCGCGCGGGCCAGACCGCGACCATCTGCCACGCCGCATCACCAAGGTGAGCGGTGGCCTTCGCGCTCGCGTCATCGCACATGCTGAGACCGAACGTCTCGAAAATCAGCCCGTCGCCCGGGTCCCGCCAACGCGCACCGCCCACGCCAGTCGCGACGGTGAACCCGGTACCCTCCGCCGCGTCTCCGCTGGCCGTGAAGCGCGAAATCCGGTTGCTCTCGTTGGAGGTCCCGTTGTCAGCACCCGACGGCAGGTACAGCGACTGGTTGTTCTTGCAGAAGTTGTCGATGGGATTGAGCCCGCTCGCCATCCCGGCCCGTGCGGTCCCGGGCGCCACGAGCGCGATCGCGGTCAGGAGCCCCACCGCGAGCAGCACGGCCATGGTGGTCCACGTGGCGGCTCGTACGCCCCGGTTCACGGCCCGGGCGATCACGCGGCACCGTCCTGGGGTGCGTTGTGTGTGGCGTCGAGTGCGGGGTCCTCGGCCCACATCGCGTCCCACAGGCGGCTCAGGGCGCGCTCCCAGCGGGCGGCCTCATCAGCGGTCGCGGGGCGGAGGGTGGTCAGCCAGGCCGGGGAACCCTGCGGGTCGGCGGGCTCGAGGACCTGGACGGCCTCGACGGTGCGCCACCGCAGATCGGTGACGTCCGGGACCACGCGGCCGGGCTCGCCGATCGGCCCGTGCGTCGTGAGGACCGTCAGCACTGCGGGGGTGACCTCCACGGGGTACCGGATCGAGCGGCCGTGCTGGACCCATGCGGGTCCGGTCCCTGCGGTGCGCCAGCGTGCGAGCGTGCGCGTCGATACGCCGTAATGCGCGGCTGCCTGCCCGGGGGTCATCATGCGGATGACGTCGCTCATGCTCACCACCTCCAAAATGTCGTTCTATGTCCGTGAATGTCTTCGAACGTCCGTTCGAATCAATGGTAGGTGTTGGCATATACAGGATTTCCCGGGCATGCGAAACGCCCCGCCCCGGTGCGTGCGAACCGGGACGGGGCGTTCGGAAAGGGCTGGCGCAGGTCGGGTTAGGCGGCCAGCCTCCGAACGCGCGCGGAGCCATACGTGTCAGTGAACCCGAGGCCGTCCTCGTGAACCTCCCAGCCCGAGGTGCCCTTCACAGGAAGCCAAATCGGGCGGTCGCCCGGGTCGGCGTCATCCGGACGCACCCACACGCTGGTCGTGGAGGAGTCGACGACCGTAATTGGCGTGGGTTCCGGGCTCGCGTCCGTCGCAATCGTCCAGCGCGAACCCCGCTCACGGAACGCTTCATGGGCGGCCTTCTTGGTCCGCAGCGGTGGGAACGTCGGCGTGTCGTTGGCGGGCTCGGGCTCCGGCGCGTCCGGGGCGGGCTGGGGCGCGCGCTTGGTCCGCGTCTTGCGCTGCGGGCCATCGCTCCCAGCGGCCACGAAGCGCGCTGCGAGCTCGGGGTCGTGCGCGATGTCCGTCGCAGTGTGCAGGCCGGGGCGTGCGACCTCAATGCCAGCCTCGGTGTAGTGCCGCCCGTCGGGCAGATGGCCGCTGGGGCTGAGCTGGGTCCCGGTGAGGCGGTGGTACCCCAGGCGGTCGCGCTGCGTGCGGCGGTGGAATCCGGCACGGTCGAACCCGTCGGAATCGAAGTGCGTGCCCGTGAGAACGTTGCGCCCCGTCTTGGGGTCCCAACCGTCCTGCACGGACTCGGCGACCTGCTCGGGCTCCGGCTCGACCGCGGCCTCCACGACGGGCGCGGGGGCGGCGGCCTCGGTGGCCGGCTGGTCAGCCAGCACGCTGGGAGCATGCGCGTCGAGGTGCGCACGCCGCGTCGCGAGCCGGTCCTCGTAGACGCCCGTCAGGAGCTCGCGCACCGCCAGCGCCTGTGCGAGCTCACGGTCCAGGCGGGCGCGCAAGTCCGCCACGGACGGGTCGTCACCGCCACGAGCCTCGGCGGCCCGCAGCTCACGCGTCAACGCGCGCGCGGTCGCCCTCGCCACCGCGTAATCCGCATCCAGGCGCGCCATACGCCCCGCGCCCACCAGAGCATCCGGCAAGCCCGCCATCGGGAACGCCGCCTCGAATGCGGCTCGTGCTCGCGCAAGGTCGCGTGCTGCATCAGATGCGCAACGCGGACCTGGTCGCCAATCACACATGTCGTGTCTCCCACCACTAGAAAGTGCCGCCCGCTTTGGGCGATTTCCGTGGCGGAAGGGTAGGCGCTGGTCCGGACGGTCCAGGGCGCGTGTACGGCTACGGCGC
The DNA here is from genome assembly GCA_023415635.1 of Bacillota bacterium. Taxonomy (GTDB): domain Bacteria; phylum Bacillota; class Clostridia; order Lachnospirales; family Lachnospiraceae; genus Mobilitalea. The sequence goes on from JAEZJV010000072.1 coordinate 7,829, forward strand.
TTCAGACCGACAACCCGCGGACCGTCCGGGGCGGTCGACATTGAGCGTCACGACGAGCGGGCGACGCCTGCCCGGCGTTCTCTCTCCTCTCGCACGGCGACAAAGTCCGCAGCGATACCGAGGAGCGTGCTCACGGAGCGCTCAAAGGTCCGCGCGTTGTCCTTCGTCGCTCGGAAGTGCCCCTCCTGCACGTCGTCGTACAGGCTCGCCAGTTCGGAGACGGCCTCTACGTATGCGGGGATGACGACGTCGGCCTGCGCGAGGACGGTAGCGAGGCCAACGGGCGTCGCATCCGACAGGACGCTCGAGTCGCCGCCTGCTCGCACCACAAGTTCGGCGAGCCCCGGCCGGAGTTGCGCCCAGGCGTTGGCGATGCGGGCGAGTGGGCTCTCCCTCTCGTCGCCCTCGGTCGTAACGGGTCGATTTTCCACCGTTTCGCCGGCGGCCACGACCAGTCGGTCTTCGACGTTCTCGAGGCGCTCACGGAACGTGACACTCCCACCGAACCCCGTCGCCTCAGCTACGCGCCCAAGCAGTTCCGCGAGCGGGCCTCGGAAGACGAGCAGCGCGCCCACCACCACGGCAGGCCAGGCGAGCGACCCGACGAGCGACGCGATGAAGTCCATCCAGTCCACGACACCACCCTGGCAGAGCGACCGCCCGGGCGTCTCCGAAACGCCATCCCGAAATGGACCGATAGCGAGACACCCGCCGCGCGCCTGCGGTCGTCCCGCTGGCATGCGGGGCCGCCTGTGCCATAACTCGTGACCGAAACGAGCTGACCCGAAAGAGGGAACTCGAGCGTTTTCGGGACACCGTTGCCCGCTAGCCGGCTACACCGGTGCACCGAACGCCAGCAAGTGCTGGCGGGACAGGAGGCACACCGATGGCACTTCTCGGCTACGCCCGCGTCAGTACGCGCGAGCAGGACCCACGCCGCCAGGTCGATGAGCTCCTGCGCGCCGGGTGCGAGCGCGTCTGGACGGACCACGGCATCAGCGGCACAGTCGCGTCTCGCCCTGAGCTGGACGCGATGCTCGGATACGCGCGCGCCGGGGATGTCATCGTGGTCACGGAGCTCAGCCGTCTGGGGCGCACGATGCGCGGCCTGGTCGTGATGGTCGACGACCTGGCCACACAGGGCATCCATCTGCGGTCGCTCACGCAGGGCATCGACACCAGCGCCGCAACGGGCACCCTCCTCATCGGCCTGTTCAGCGCACTGGCGGCACTGGAGCGCGAGGTGCTGGTGGAGCGCACGAAGTCCGGCCTCGCTGCGGCTCGTGCCAGGGGCCGGGTTGGTGGTCGTCCTGTGGTGGTCGACCAGGAGCGTCTCGCAGCGGCCAGGGCGCTCATCGACTCCGGTCAGTCCGTCGTCAGCGTCGCCCGGACGCTCGGCGTGGGCAGGTCGAGCCCGTACCGGGCGCTCGAGCGTGAGCGGCAGATGGCGGCATCCCGCTGACCGCACGCCGTCCCGCGCACCGCTCTACCCCACCCAACCCCAACACCCCTGGAGGCGCCCTTTGACCCACGACGACGACACCCCGCTGCCGCTGCCTGATGACTGTCCGTACGCACTGACCGCGGTCCGGTGCGGAGTCGCAACCCGCGGGGTGTGGGTCGACGCTGTCCTCACCCACAGCGGGGTCCCGGTCGTTCGTGTCATCCAGCACGGCGACGGCGGCTGCGACCTCCTGACCCCCGTCGAGCCCGGCGCGTGGGACGCGGTCGACGCCTACCGGGAGTACGCCGCCCTGTGGGGCCTGGGGCACGGCATCGTCTTCGAGCCCGCCGACGCGCTCACCTGCGAGCTGCTGACGCGGTGGGCGGACGGGGCCGCTGACCCGGCGACCGCGCCGCGCGAGTAGTGGCCGTACAGCCCCTCCGGTTGCACCATATTGCACCATAGCGAGCCGTCACGGACTGTCCGCTGCTGGCGTGAGTTGTCACATTGAACCGCCGTGACCTGCAATAACGCTGCATTCGGGTGGCTCAAGAACCCGCAGCCATCTGTTTCCCAAGCTGACAGCGCGGGTTCGATTCCCGTCACCCGCTCCCGGATAAACACGCAGGTCAGAGGCCATATCCCAGGCCCGACACTCCTCCCGAGGTAGCCTCGCTACAACGGCGTTGCACCATATTGCACCATAGGACTCATGGGAGGACTTCGTGGCAGGGCGGTCAGGACGGCTCCCGTGGGGGTCGGTCCGGCAGGAGCGGTCCGGGCGCTGGACAGCACGCGTACCGGTCCCGGACGCCACCGGGCGCCACCGCTCCCTCGGCACGTATGACCGCAAGCGCGACGCACTCGACGCGATCACGCGTGAACGCGCGCGTGTCCTCGGCGGCACGTGGGTCGACCCAACCCATGAGCACCGCCTCGCCCCGTACGTCGCGGAGTTCATCGCCACCAGGGGCTACAAGCCGCGCACCAAGGCGCTCCAAGAGCGCATCCACAGGGAGTGGCTCGCGTCCGAGCTACCGCTGCTCGTCCCGGGCCAGCCGCTCCGCGTGATCGACCTCGGGTCAAGAGCGATGCGGTCCATCACACCGCAGGACGTCCGTGATTGGCACACCGCGGTCCGCTCGGAGTCGCGCCGCCGGGCCGTGGAACGCGCCACCGCTTCCGCGCTGCAACCGGCGCGCGTCGCGCGTGCCATCCGGGAGTGGGCCACCGAGGAAGGGCTCGACGTCAGCGTCACGGGTCGTATCCCCGCGACGGTCCGAGAGCGATGGGAGCGCGCTGGTGGCGAGCGACTGCTGCGCGTCGACGTTCCCCCGACCGCTGGTGAGGCCGAGCCGGCGCAGGCGTACAGGCTGCTGCACGCGGCGCTGCACCAAGCGGCCGAGGACGGCCTCATCGCCGCGAACCCCGCTCGCATCCAGGGAGGCGGGTCATACCGCGCCCCCGACCGTCGTCCCGCGACCATCGCGGAGGTCGCCACCATCGCTGACGCGATGCCCGAGCGTTACCGCGCCGCCGTGTGGGTTGCCGCACTGACGAGCCTGCGGTCCGGCGAACAGTTCGCGCTGCAGCGTCGTGACTGGGACGCGCAGTCCCGCACGCTCTGGATTGAACGCGCGCTGTCCATCGAGGATGGGTCCGTAGCGTTCGGCACGGTGAAGTCTGAGGCGTCCCGCCGACGCGTCTCTGTGCCCGAGCTCGCCGCGAAGCACCTCGAAGAGCACCTTGCGAAGTACACCGGGAAGGCCCGTGGGGCGCTAATCTTCACCACGTCGACCGGTGGCGTCGTCCTGCCCGACCGCATCGGCAAGGTGTTCGAGAAGGCGCGTCACCAGGCGGGCCGTGATGACCTCGCTTGGCATGACCTCCGGCACACGGGGCAGAGCTTGCTGGCTGAAGCCGGGGCGTCTGTCCGGGAGCTTCAAGCGCGTGCAGGCCACAGCACGACGTCTGCCGCACTGAGGTACGTCCACCAGTATGGGGACCCCACGCAGAGGGCGGCTGAGCGTCTTGATGCGCTCCTGGCCGGCGAGCGAGCCGGCGAGCCTGACGCTGAGCCTTAGGCTGCGCGTCCGACCCAGACCTCGCGCCGGTAGCCGTCGATGCGTACCGGGCGGACCGCCGGCTGCACGAGCGCAGCGATGAGCGCGTCCGCATCGGAGCGGCGTACGCGGAGGGCCCGTCCGATGGCAACGACGGGGACCCGGCGTTCTTCTATCAGCGTCCTCGCGTGGCGCTCGCTCACGTTGAGGTAGGCGGCGAGCTGCTCCCTGGTCAGCAGCGGGTCGGCGTTGGCGGTCGTCCCGGTCGCGGCGTCGGCGTCCGGGACCACGCGAAGCGCACGGGGGGCAGCCGTGCGGCGAGGGCGTGCGGAGGTCATGACTCCCATCGTCCGGACGGGATATACAGGCATTCCGCCCACGGGCTCGCACACCGGGCGTTCTCGACATGTGACGTGCGTCACCGTACATCTGTTCGAGCGCGTCGTACCGTTGACCCCATGCCCCCGCCAGCTCGTCCCCGCCGCCCTGCGACGGCTCTCCGCCACCCGGACGGCACCCCGGCCTGGACCGAGACCTGCCACGGCTGGCAACGTCTCCCACCCGCTCGGTGCCCCGCGTGCGGCACGACCTGGACCGGGGCGGGACGTGACGGGCCGGTCTGCGCATGGACCGCGTGCGGGTGCACCGAGGCGAGGCGGCACACGGTGTGGGTATGCAGGGCATGCACTGCGCGGTGCGCGGAAAAGTGCACCGACACGACGTTGTGGGCGAGCTCGGCGGTCCCGCCCACCTGCGCCGGGGACCCGCGCATCGGCATACCCGAGCCGCGCTGAGCCCGGGATACGGCAGGGCCGGAGCCCCCTACGCCAAAGGAGCTCCGGCCCATCGCCAACACCCACACGGGAACACAGGGGCTCACCAAGCAACCTGTGCACTGCAAGTCTATGCGAACACGTGTACGGAGGTCGTGTGCGTGCCCGCGAGGCTGTCGACTCGCGTCCCTGTTCAGGTGCCGGGTCGGCACATGCAGCCACACGACGCCGCCGCGGCGACAGGCGGTCCCCCAGAGCAGCGCACTGCGCATGGGCTCCGTTGCGGCCTCCTTGACAGTCCCGTTCCAGGCTGGGACGTTATGCCCCGTAAAGGACGCAGGGGGCATACGGGCCAGGCGACGATCGTCGTCCGGGCGTGCTCTGTTGCTTTGAGCTCGGTTCAGGTGAGGAGCACAGTGTGCAGAGGATTACGCGAGCAGTAGCAATCGTGGCGGTCGCAGGTATCGCGTTCGCCTCCGGAGGTGCCGCACATGCTGCGACGCAGACCTGGGGTCCCCGGACCAAGGCGTGGGATGGTTACGTGCGCGTCGAGAGTAGCGGGAGCTTCTGGAACTCCGCCGGCACCGCGAAGAGCAAGGTGACGACCAAGGATCGGCGGGCGGACGGGAACGACGTTCACGGCAGCACAATCTTCTACATCAAGAAGTTGAGCGCCGATGGCAAAGTGTACAACTGGACCTTCTGGGGCCAGAAGAGTGGACCGGACGTGAGCAACACGACGGTGACCGACACATTCTCAATGGGCTACCCCGCTGAGGGCCACAGCACGTATCTCACCGATCAGATGCGCATCGGGGCCTTCTCCTGCGCGCAGATGGGTTGGCCTGTCCCCGACCAGTGCACGACCCACGCTGTCCTGACGACGACGTACTAAGGAACTCGCGTGTCGTCTGCTCGTACATGCGTCGAGGGCTTGACAGTTCAACTGGGCCGTACGACCGCTGTCCGTGACGCGTCTGTTCGGTTCGGCGCCGGGGTCACCGCAGTTGTGGGCGCGAACGGGTCGGGAAAGTCGACGCTCCTGCGCTGCATGGCGGGGCTTGTGCGGCCCACCTCAGGGACCGTCCAGATCGCCGGACGGTCCCTGAGCAGCCCTGACGGACGACGCGGGGCTCGAACTGACCTGGGATACCTGAGTCAACGAACGGACTTCCCCGGCTCGTACACCGCCCGAGAAGCGCTGAACTACGGCGCCTGGCTGCACCGGGTTCCTCGCGACCTGCGTTCGCAGGCAGTCGAAGATGCGCTGCACCGGTACTCGCTGGTCAATGAACGCGACGCAGAATTGCGGACATTGTCAGGCGGGACGCGGCAGCGGGTCTACATCGCCCTGTCGTCGATCCATCGGCCCGCCGTGTTACTTCTGGACGAGCCCTCCGTTGGGCTGGATCTGACGCAACGGCACGCCCTTCGCGAAGCGATCCATCGAGCAGGCCAGGAGGCGACGGTCGTCGTGACAACGCACGATATCGATGACCTTGTGGACATGGCTGACCGGCTTGTCGTCCTGGCGAAGGGACGCCTCGTGTTCGAGGGCTCGATAGCCGACCTGCATGCGACGAACGACCGATCACTCATCGAGCAGCGTCTGCGAGATCTCATGGCGGGCGAGGCTGCCGCGTGACCGTGATGATGGAACGCGGACAGGAGATCCGACACGCTGCTCCGGCCCGTCGAACGCTGCGGACGGAACACTGGGCGGCGATCGCGACCATCGGCCTTCTCGCCGCGCACGTCGGTTTGCGGGACTTTCGCTGGATGCACGAATGGACGCTCAGCGTCTGGCAGTACATGTTCGCGACGATCATGCTCGCTCCTGCAGCTGCGGGGTTCGGGGCGTGGAAGTCAGTGTCGTGGGCTCTGGCTTCCGCTGATGGCGCAGCAGCCGCAGGACGACAGACAGCGGTCGTATGGCGATCGACCTGGTCCGTGTGCGCTTGGATCCTAGGAACATTCACGCTCGGATTCGTCGGCGTACAGGTCGCGGTTCTGGTCGCAGGGTCGCCTGGAACGCCGGCGCCGAGCGACTTCCTCCCGTTGCTGTCCTCCGCTGCGATGCTCATCGCCTTCACCAGTCTCGGCGGCTTCGTCGGGTGGCGACTGCGCTCATACATCGCGCCGCCCGTGCTCGCTCTGATCTGCTTTGCCGGCTCGGTCGCCGTGTACACAACCGGCGTGTCCTTCCTGTCCGACACGGGCGGAGCGACCGGAAGCCTCGTGGGGCTCCGCCCGAATCCTGGCCGAGTGCTCCTCCAACTAGTCGTGTTCGCCCTCCTGACGGCACTATTCACCGTGACCGCCGGGAAGGACCCCTATCGAACCGCGCGGGCCCGAGCGAGCCTGGCCACCTTGACTGTCGTCACTGTTGGTGCGATCACTCTCGGCGCGGCGGTCGCACCTGAACGGCTCCTCCAGGACCCGAATGACCAGGTGCGCTGCGCCCAGGCGGACGGCGGCCCGCGGGTCTGTCTTGGACCCGGATACAGCGAACGGGCCGGAGCTATCTCGGCCGCGCTTGCTGCACCGGTTGCGAAGCTCCACGCAGCCGGCGTTGAGTTCGACCTCGGGAACTTCGACCAGCGACCGTCTGCGGCGGGCGCGCACGTGGTCAACCCCGAGATGCTGGACCGCGGGCCGTTGTCCGCAGCCCAGTACGTTGCCAACGCGCTGATGAGCCCGAGCTGCCCATTGAACGACGACGTCGTCGCAGCGTTCAGCGCCATCACATGGTGGCTGGCGCCCGATGTTCCCGAACGAGATGACCTCGCCGCGCCCGACGAGATCCCGGCCGGTCTGCGGTCGTCGGACGTGGCCGTGTACGGCCCGGAGGTACAGGGCCTCATTGGCGTGCTGAGCGGATGCTGACTGCGGTTCAAGATGTCGTGCTGGCATGGCGCGTCCGGGGCATGGCGTTCACGCTCGCGAATGCGTTCGTCGTCGTCGCCGCGTTGCTGGTCGTGCCGCAAGGCCAGCAGGAGGTCCCCGGACGGCTCGGCATCTACACCTTTGTGTGGCCGCTGATCCCCGCCGTTGTGGCCATCTTCCTCCCGCTGGTGTCCGCGCGAACGAGCACGTCGCAGCATCGGGTCGCGCCTGGCTATACGGTCCGACGCGGCGCGGACTTGGCTGGATTTGTAGCCCTGACTGTCGGCGCGGTCGTCTGGCGTCAGGATCTTGACGCCGTGGTCTTGGTCCGCAACGTTGCTCTGTTCGTCGGGCTGACGGCGACGTGTATCCGAGTGCTGGGGCCGAACGGTGCGTGGGTGTTGCCTGCTGCGACCGTGATGGTGACCTGGCTCCTGGGCACCAGCAACGGCGGAGAGCCGCACGGTTGGGCAGTTCTGCTACACGGACCGACCTCGATTCCGGCTATAAGCGCAGCCGCCCTCCTCGCGGTGACCGGCGTCCTCGGCTATCTGACGGAGCCCGCGCGAGACTGACCGCACCTGTTAGGTCAGCCCGTCAGTTGTCTGCGGCGTCGACGTCGGCCTTGCGTGCGACGGTGAGCAACGACGCGAGCCGCTGGCGCGTGTACCCGGTGTCCGCGATGAGCCGGTCCCGGCTCTCCCCAGCAGCGAGCCGCGCAGCGAGAGCCCGGCCCTCCGCGACCCGCGCGGCCAGGGCGGCGTCCCGGTCAGCTTGGCGTGCGGCGGCACGGGCGGCACGCTGCTGCTCGGCCTGGGCGGCGAGGTCGTCGAGCGCGGCCCGGCGCTCCTCGCTCACGTACGAGCGGTTGTTCGCGAGCAGCGTCCGCACGCGCTGCGGGGAGACCCCGAGCTCCAGGGCCAGGTCGGAGACCGTCGCACCCCGGGCGACGCGCTCACGCAGGATCGCGGACCGTTCACGCCGCAGCCGGCGCAGGTAACCGGCCTGCGGGTCCGCCAGGGCGCGCTCCACGGCCCCGAGCAGCAGCGCACGAGCGCGGAGGTCCGTGGCGGTCGAACGGCGCTTGTCCGTACGGGTGGCTCGGGTGAGGAGGCCCTCGAGCTGGGCCAGCGCGGCGTCCACCGCGATCTGGCGGGCGGCCTCGGTGTCCTCGTCCAGCACCGGCTGAGGCCAATACGCGCCGGGGGTGCCGGTGACCGGAGGCTCCGCCAGCGCAGCGAGGCGCTCGTCGTGCTCGCCGGGGAGGGTCTCGGGGGTTGGGGTGCTCATCGGGGTCTCCGATCTGGTGCGGAGGGACTGTGGTCTACGACCAGTCTACATGCCCATGCCCACAACAGGCTGTTGTGTGGGAGGCATGTAGTACACTTGTTCTATCAGCACGAACAACGCACACACAGAACGGAACTAACGCCATGAGCTTCCTCCACCGCCCGCTCCCGGGCAGCAACTTCGCCAGCCGTCTCCGCCGCCTGCACGTCCTGCTGCTGGGCTTCGCAGCCGGCGCGTTCACGATGACCGCGGTGATCGTGGCGGACATGTACCTCTCCCGCTGACCCCCAACCCCGACCCTCTCCCTCCCCCCCAGACCCCCTAGACCCCTCGCTGGCCCGAAAGGACGCCACCCCCCATGAACGCGAACCGCACTCTCCCCGCCCTGGCCCTGACGGCCGCGCTCTCCCTGACCCTCACGCTCACCGCGTGCAGCACCGACACGCCCGCCCCGAACGACCCGACCGCTGCGGCGACCCCCGTGGCCGTTGCGACCACGCAGGCCGGTGCTGCTGCGTCCGCTCCCGCCGAGCCGAGCGCGGAGGTCACCGAGGCTCCCGCGCCCGAGGCCGACGCCTACTCGCAGGTGATCGACGGCGTCCTGTACCAGGGCACCGCGTCCGCGCCCGTTCGCATCGGTACGGACACGCCCGGCAAGGCTCCCGCCGCCGAGGCCGGGTTCCAGCGCAACGACGGGTGGAAGGACTACGCGCAGTCCGCTGACAAGTACGTCGTCACGGTCGGCCAGGGCCTCGACGGCGGCTGGCTCTGGAAGATCTTCGGCCTCTCGAAGTACGGCAGCTTCCGCGAGGTCAGCAACAACGGCTACCAGGCGGGCAAGTACTTCCCCACCCGCGACGCCGCGCTCGCCGACACGTTCACGGTCGACGGACGCACCCTCGACCGCAGCGAGTACATCCTTGTCGTCAACTGACGCTCACGAAGGAAGAAGCCCGGACCCTCTTGCAGGTCCGGGCTTCTTCGTGTCCTCGTCAGTTCCAGTAAAGCGGGGCCATCGGGAGCGAGGCACCCCCTGTGTGCGTGTACGCGTTCGCGCCGGAGCCGATGGTGTAGCTCCCCGTGGCGGCGACATCGCCGGGGAACGTCGAGACCTGGTCGGCGCCCGTGTCGGTGACAGTCCACCGCAGGTCGCAGCGCGTCTGCGTGGCGCGGCGGATCTGCCAGTTGTGTGAGGACGTCGGGGTGATGTAGATGGCGAGCCCCGGGCATTCCGGAGCGTTCTTGTCCCAGTTTGTCGGGGTGAACGGCGCCGTGATGCTCCGCGCGGGGCACGGGTCCCAGGCGCTGACGGCCACGTTGTATCCGTCGCTCGAGAGGTTCCTGGCGTAGCCGGTGTAGGTCCCGGCGTCCAGCCCTGTGTAGCTGCGTGGGCCGTCGTAGGCCGAGCCGCTCGAGCCGAGCTTCACCTGGTCACCGCCGGAGATCGTGAGCGCGCCCGGGGCCACGCTGTCCGTGAGCGTCGCCACGCACGTCGCCGCACCGGGCGTGGACAACGTCTTGGTGGTGACGGTCGTCGGTGTCAGAGCGGTGTTGAATCCGTCGCCATTCACTGCCGTGACGTTGTATGCAGTCCCATCGGCGAGCGGGTCGTAGGTGTACCAGCGGTGGCCCGGCTCGGAGACGAGGTTGCCGTTGAGCTTGAACGCAGCTTCGGTCGTGAGTCCCTCGGTGGCCGTGAACGAGACCGCGATGGAGCGCGTGGTGACGGTCCCGACGGTGACCACCGGCGCATCGAGGAGCTTCGTGCTGACCGTCAGCGTGTCGACCGTGTCGTTCAAGCCGTCCGTAGCGCGCGCACGGATGCGGTACACCCGGTCGTCCTGGAGCGGGTCCCAGTACCAGGAGTCGGCTGCCGTGCAGTGCGTCGTCGACGATGCCGAGCACTTCATCCCGGCGCCCTGGTCCTCGCCCGCCAACGGCGTGCTGCCATCGTTGCGAGCCAAGGTCGGGGTGATGACCGACGCGTTCGAGGACTTCACCTGGGCGGAGATCGTCCTGGTGACCTGCGCGGTCGAGCCGACCCATTCGGCGCGGGCGGTCAGGCTCAGGTTCACGAGCGGTGTCTTGACCGAGCACGGCGTCGTGTCCGACCAGCCGGTCGCGTTCAGGACCTTGCTCGTGAACGTGTGCTGCGTACCGTGCTGCAACCTGTCAGCCGTCTTCACCTTCGACGTCGCGGCACCCGACCACGAGACCGACGAGCCGTCGACCGGGGTCCCACCAGCGACGCCATACCCAGTGGCCGTCGAGACCATGCTGCGCGGGTTGACGGTGACGTTCACCGTGCGCGTCGGGGTGTCAGCGTCGACCACAGCGGTGCACGCAAGCGGGGCGGGCGGACGCTGGAGCGATGTCGCGGTCGCCGACCAGGGCGAGCACCCGGCGGAGTTGCACGCGCGGACGCGGTAGCGGGTGGTGTCACCGAGGGTGCGGCCGGTGTCGGTGTACGTGCGGGTCGTTCCGCCGCGCTCGCCCGCGAACGTCGCGGCCCAGCTCCCCCCGGTCTCGTACGACTGGCTCTCCCAGCCACGGTTGAGCGTCGTCGCGGGGCTGCCAGCCGGCTTCGACCAGGCCGCGAACGTCACGGCGAGGTCGTTGGTCGCGTCGCTCTGCGGTGTGGCCGTGACGCTGGGAGTCGGCGGCGCCGTCCAGGCGGCGATCTGTGTCGGGAGGGGACGCATGCCGCGGTCGCGGTAGTCCGTCGTCATCGCCGCTCCGACCGCGATGTCCTGGCCCCGGAGACCGGTCATCCAAGCCTGCCCCCACGTGTTCTGGCTGCCGACGGTCCAAGCGTCGTTCTGCCCGTAGCCGACGGTGGTCGTGTACGTCTTGCCGGTCACACCGACGGCGACGGCCACGCCGTTGCGGTAGATGTCGAACGAGGTTGCGCCCGCCGGAACGTTCCACGTGAGCGTGATCGCCTGGCCGGCACCGGTCGCGGTGAGCCCGGTTGCACGAGCGGGCCGCAGACCGGTGATCGCGCCGTTGCTCATCGGGCCCTGTCGGCCGTCGCGCAAGTTCGCCTGAACGACGTACTGCGCTGTGTGGCCGTCGGGCAGCGTGTCGTCCGTCCATGTCAACGTCGCCGGGTTCGGGATGACGTCGACCTGAGCGAGCTTCCCGGCGCTCGAGGTGCCGGTCGGCCACGATGCACGCCAAACGGTCCAACTCGTCGTGAGGGTCGGCGATCCGTCCGTCCATGCGAGGACGGGCCGGTCACGGCCCACGACCGGTGTCGTGATGCTGAGGAGTGGAGCGAGGGCCTGGTTGTCGTCGCCGGGGGTGCCGGTGCCGACAGCCTCGGGGCGCCCGCTGAATGCCTGTGCGCTGTCGAGCACCTGCTCGGCGGTGAGGCCGGCGATCTGGGATGCGAGGTGCCACTCGACGACGCGGATGCCGCTGACGTCGTCGACCGGGATCGCCTTCTCGCGCCCGCTTTCGTTGAGGTAGCGGAAGGTCGCGTCCGCGGTCGAGCTCTCGTAGATCGTCTCGACGCGCTCTTCCTCGGCACCCTTGGGCTTGCAGTCTGCGCTGCCGAGCCAGGAGGTCCGGACCGAGAACGTACCGTCCTCGATGCGGTAGTCCCGGCGCACGCACTCCACCGTGTCCGGATCGGTCGTGTCACTCTGCCCGTAGTACCCGAGCACCACGAGCCGGTTGGCGTCCGCGACCTCGATGCGACGCGCCTGACCCACATCGCGCACGAGCTGTTGGCTGGCGTCGACCATGAGATTCCACTGCGCCGACCGGTCCGGCATATCCCGGGACGCCTTGGATGCCATCGCGAAGATCGCGAGCACGGCCCCGATCAGAATGACCGTGATCGTCATGCCGACGAGCAGCTCGGCGAGCGTGAACCCGCTGTCCCCGCCATCCCTGCGTCGGGCGTCCTGTGCGGCCCGCACGCGGCGAGCGAATCGAGTGCCGAGCATTCCTGACCACCTCTTTCTGCACCGGTTGCCGGTGCGTCCTGCCCGGCCCTGATGAGCCGAGTAGTGCTGGGTCTCCCGGTCCCGCCTGGTGCGGGTGGGGGTGCCTCCGGTGGCAGAGGTGGTGGATGCCACCGGAGGCCCTGCATATGCGGTTATGACCTCCGCTGTCCGGCCGGCATGGTGGACCGCCCGAACATATGTACGATTCTAGTTGTTGGCCTCTACACGGCCACGAGAGCCGCGATGTCCTGCACCACCTCCTCCCGCTGCTCGCCCTGGTCCTGCTGGTCCTGTGCGGCGCGCCGCCACCGGCCGATGGTCGAGTGCGCGACGGCCTCGCCGGTCTCCTCGCTAAGCGCCGAGGCGATCGCCCGGTCGCTCATGCCCTCCGCAGCCATCGCGAGAGCCCGGGCCCGCAGACCGTCCCGCCCACCACGCACCCCAGCGGCCACCGGGCGACCCGCACGAACCGGGGCGGGCGCGGTTGCGGGGGTCGTGGGCGTCGGGGCAGGGGCCTGAACGGTCGTGGCGACGACCTGGGCCTGCTGGCGACGAGCGCGACGCGACGGCGCGGGCACATGCTCGTCCGGGCTCGCGATCACGGTCCGCGCCATAAGTTCGGTCGTGACCAGGATCGCCACGGGGGCCGCGACCGCCAGGGCAACGCCAGTGATTCGCTCAGCGCCCGTCGCGTCAGCACCCAGCGCGTGCACCGCGTTACCCAGGATGGAGAGCGCGCAGAACGCCGCCATCGCGAGCACGGCGATCACAGCGGAGGCCTTGTCGCGGCGCTCCCGTGCAACCAGGTACGCCAGCGAGGCGCCGACCAGGATGCCGTCGATGAAGAGCGGCACGGCGATGCGCTGCGAGCCTCCGACGTTCGCCCATCCAGCAGCCTCGACCAGGCCTGTGAACGACACGACAATCGCGCACGTCCACACGCCGAGCAGCGCGATGACCTGGACAACGAGAACCGTCATCGCGTCGGCGGGGATGCGTGCGCGGTGGACCGTCGGGCGTGCGCCGGCCTTGGTCTTGGGGGTCTGGGTGGTGCTGCTCATCGTGTGCTCCTGGTGCTGGTCTGTGGTTGGTGGACTACCGACGCGGCGGAGGCGATGTCACGCCGCGTCGGCAGTGGCTGTGAGGCTCGCGACGTCGATGTACCCGTACGCAAGCGGGGTGCGGGTCCTGTCGTCGGTCCATGTGCGCCCGATGCCGACGAGCCTCGCTGTGGCGGCCTGCTGCCCGTCGGGTGCCACGAGCTCGACCGTCTGCCCGAGCGCTGCCTCGAGGTCCGCCGGGTGGCCGACCGCAACGACCCGGCCGCTGCGTGTGCGGCGCGCTGCGAAACGCTCGGTGTGGGTCATCGCGATCACCCGAAGCACGCCATCGGCGCGCACTCGTAGCACGCGAAGCCCGACAGGCCCGAGCTGTAGTCGGAGGCGATGTACTCGAGGCGCCCCTTGCGTCCGCAGTCGTCGCAGGTCCCGTAGTCCGTCGTGTGTCCGTACGCCATCGGCACGCCGTTGACGTCGAACGGCGACCCGTACCGGCCGATGCGGACCACGCGGCGCTTGCCGCCCTTCGACCGCACGTCGACGGTGCTGTTCCACAGCTTCTCGGCCTTCACGAAGTACGCGTGGGGGGCCATGACGACCCACTCGCCGTCGCGGGCACGGCGCCACGTGCCGTACTCCTGCTCGGGGGCGGCGGTCTCGGTCTCTGCGGTCTGTGCGCTCATGTCGCTGCTCCTGGTCTGGTCCGGGTCGTCCCCTGGGGGTCGAGGTCATCGGGATAATGCGTTTGCGTACATACTGATTATAGACCCTGGCTCCGACAGAAAATTGGTCCGCCCGCGAACGTAAACTGAGGGCATGGACACCACAGACCCGCAGCAGCACCCCTGGACCACCGCCGACGAACTCGGCGCCCGCCTCGGGCTCACCGCCACCACCGTCCGCCGCCACGCACGCAACCCCGCCACCGCGTCGTGGCTGCCGCGCCCGCAGCTCGTGGCAGGTCGCTATCTGTGGGCCACCGAGGACCTCGTTGGCATCGAGCAGGCCGACCGTCCCGGCGCAGGCCGCCCTCAGGGCGCACGCGACCGTCAGCCCCGCACCCGCCGTCCCGCCACACCACCCACCGACGCGGGCACCCCGTGACCCCGCCACCGCGCACGCGTCGAGGCATGGCTCCGATGCCACCGCCAACCGCCGGTGACCTCGTGCGCGTTGCCGCGACCGCCGCGCTCGACCGCCCCCGCACCTCCCGACCGCTCACCGTCCGCGAGGCAGCCGCCTACCTGTGGGCAGCCGGCTGTGACCCGCGCCCGTGCGGATGTGACGCCCGCGCCCTGGTCGCCCTGACCGAGCACACCTACGCGCGCCACGAGACGGCACGAGCCGCACGAGCCGCACGACAGGAGCAGCGGCAACGGGCCGCGTAGAGCGCGGGTGCGACGGAGCCGGCCACCGCGGGCCGCTCGGCACTACCGTGCTCACATGGCGCAGGACTGGTCCCTCGAGGCAGAGAAAGCACGCTCCGCGCTCATCGTCGCGGCGATGCGACGAACACTCATGACCTACGAGGAACTCGGCCGCGCCATCGGCGTCCCCAAGACATCGCTGCTCGCCACCATGGGTCCGATCCTCGACGTCGTCTCAGAGGCATGCCACGACCTAGGCGAGCCCAGCCTCGCAGCTCTCGTCGTCAACAAGCGGACAGGCCGGCCGGGCAAGGGCTGGACCAACGGCCCCATCCGGTGGACGACGCTCGTACGCAACATCTACACGCACTGGCGACCGGTATAGCCCGACCTACCGGAGCCTGACCTTCGAGGCTTTCACCGGCACATCCTCGTACCCGCACCGGCGCAGGAGCGATCTCACCGCCTCACGCCCGTGCCGGCCATCGAGCGCCGGCCCCAGACGCACAGACTTGATTGGGAGCAGCGCCTTCTTGTCCCATTCCCCTTTGAGCAAGATCTGGCGCTCGTCAGGCGGCGCAGTGCAGAGTCGAACGTACCGAGTGACCCCGACAGGTGCCGATCGGTATGAAGCGTGCCAGTCGCCAGCGGTGAACGTCACGACCACACGCGCCTCGTTCTCACCTTCGAACCCACGGGACTTCAACGTGTGCGCAACGCTTGCGATCGCGCTCTCGATGTCCCCGTACGCCCGGGCGTCCGCCTCCTGAGATGGACTTGGATCGTCCGAACTGTCGAACTGGCGTGCGCGTTGGGCAATCGCAAGGCGGCTAAGCGCCCACGCTCGCGCATCCTCCAAGTAGCGTTCAGCGAGTCCTTCTCGGTACACGACTCTCGTCCACGGCGAAACTGAGCAATGGTCCCGGAAGATGTCCCGGCGAAATATGCGCTTGTGCGCCTCGTCTGGCTCGATCGCCTCGTCCCGCCGACGTTTCAGGTCCGTACGCACAGCGAGGGGCACTGTCGAATCCAACTCGACCGCGTAACCAGCGCCACCGGCTCCGTACAACCTCCACTGGTTCGCGTCGTCACCCACCTCTGACGCACACAGCACGAACGCCGACTCCGGCGCGGTGAAGTCACGGAACAGATCAGAGACTTCCAGGGCGGTCTGCGCCGCCCTCTTGAACTGATCATCCTCGGGAAGCTTACTGAGCCACCCTTGGGCGAGCTTCCACCCCTTTGAAATCTCGTCCAGGTCGTTAAGGCCAGCCGCTTCCGACGCCCACAGCTCGCCGTTCGTCAGAATGCCAAGCAGCCCGACGGGCGACGTGTAGTGAAATACGCTCGAACGAGGCGCCTTCGGCGGGCTCCAGGGGTGCGCACGGTGTAATTCGGCGAGGGCGTCAGCCCTGGCGTCTTGCTCACTCATGTGCCTCCTCCACCGGCCACGTCCATCGCGTGACTGCCGCCCGCAACGACGCGCGAACGCTTGCAGGGTCGTGCCCTTCGGTGGCTGCGCACCAAGCGCGGAACAAGTCCCGCGTGTCGATCAGCGCCCCGTGCGCTTCCGTGAGCTTCCGCAGGTCCTTCTCGTTGGGGATCGCAACGCTCCGCGCGGACGGGTCGGTCCCCGCTTGCGCGTTCACAACGTGCCATACCGAAGCCGGTGGGCGCTGGTGCTCCGACGCGAAGTACATGCTGGGAGCAGTGAGTACCTGCGCGACGTCGTTGACGCTTGCCCCCTTGCCACGCCCGTAGCCCTTGACCTCAACGAGGCTCTCCCAACCGGGATCGGTCGGATCGGTCACGAGTAGGTCTTCCAGACGTCGCCCATGCCGCTTGTGATGCTCGTCGTCTCGTTCAGCGACGGTGAAGCCGAAGGACTCGAGCGCCCCCTTGACCGCGCTAACGAGCTCATCGCCCTGGGAAGTCAGGAGTCGCCACGGACCGTCCGCGGCGACGCTACGTTGCTCGTCCACGGCGCGTTCCGCTGCCTCCACGCTGGCGTTCGCTTCCGCGATGACCCGGTCTCGGGTGGCGACCTGGTGGTCGAGCGCACGTTGAGCCGCGAGCAACGCCGGTGGGCTCCACGTCGTTCCGCTCTGCCAGTCAGGCTCGGCTGGGAACGCCTCAGGGTCGATGCCGTGAAGGACGCGGAGCACGCACAACACCCATGCCCGATGCTCGATGGTCTCCTCGGGAAGAGCCCACGTCGTGCTGCCCTGCCAGCTCTGTGTGACGAGCGCGTACGGCAGTTCCTCTTCACCCAAGCACACGAGGGGAATGGGCTCGATCTCGGCAGGCTTCTGATTGTTCGGTGCGTCGATGTACACGCGATGGATTGGTGCGCGCCATACCTTTCGCGGTGGCGGTGCGATCACGTCGACGATCGAACGCTGCACGAGCGCCGGGTCCGCGACCCCTTCGATGTCGGGGGCGACGTACGCATGACGCGCATGGCTCTCATACCTGCGGGTGCACGATGCCGCGCGGTCGATCCCGAACCCCAGGACGTGCCAGCCAGGCTTGTGGCTGTACTCCGCGCCCCACACGACGAGCAGATTCCAATCGGAGCCGTGCACGGGTTCGAGATCGTCCACGAACCAGTGCGTGCCGGGCAGGTCTTCGAGGCTGGGGCGCACGTCGTCGGGCGCACGCAGGAACACGATTCTTGGCGGGTCGTCTCGCACCACACGGTGACCGTAGCGACCGCGCACCGTCTCAGGCCAGGGTCACCCGCGTCGCAGCCCGCGCCGTAGGCGTTGGGGCGTGGGCGGCGTGTGTGGCCCGCAGCCGGCGTGACCCGCACACCCGACCCGACCCACCACCTGACCGACGCGCCCCGTTACGCCCCGCCCCGCACCGCCTCGGACCGGCCCGGTTCGAACGTGACCGCGACCCGCACACCGGCCGGGTGGACCGGGGCGACCCGCGCACCATGCACCACGCCCGCACCGCAGCGGGTGACCCACCACCCACAGTGAGCCGCACCACGCGACCCAGCCACACGGCGCACCGCACGCACCGCAACGAGGCGAGGCGGAACGGGCGGGGCGTGCCGGAACGGTCCGGTCGGGTCGGAGCGGGACGCTGCTGGACGACACGGTGCGCGGGAGTGGGTGGTGGGCCCGGCCCGGCGCGCGGCTGCTAGCCCCGCTCTGAAAACTCACCATTCTCTCTCTGGGGGTGGCCTCGTCATCGCGGCGGGACGGGCGTGAGTGTTTATGCAGGCCAACGCACGTTTCTGCATACCCCCAGGGTGTACCCACCAGGAGGGCACACCGCCAGGCACAGCAGTCCCTACCAACACCTAATCTAGAAGGGAATGGACATAACGCGCTAAGCACGCAAGGAGACCCGAAATGGCACCACGGCACCACGGCACCACGGCACCACTAACCCGGCTCGACGAGGAGATCTGCCGATTCCTTGTCCGATTCCCCGGCGCCCGCCCCGACGCAATCGTCGCGTGGACCGGCGCATCCCCCGACGGCATCCGAAAGGCGCTTCGCAGGCTCACGGCGCACCGCATGGTGCAGCGCGTGCAGCGGCAGCTCGAGCTCACCGCACCAGATGGCACCGTGCGCGAGAGCACCGGCACCGTGTGGACCGTGACCCGACGCGGTGCGGGGCTCGCTGGCACATGGCGTGTCCCCGGCACTGATGCACATGTGAGCCTCGACGCCGGCGGGGTGTCCCGCGCCCTGGCGGACCACGCGGCCGGGGTCGCCGGACTCGGCGCGTGGTACCGGCGCGCAGGCTTCGACGTCGGTGGCGAGCGCGAGGTCGTCAGCCTCGAGCGCCCGTCCAACCTCGGCATGGGCAGGGGCGTGTCGCGTCAGCTCGCAAGCATGTGGACAGTCACTGTCGCAGGGCAGCCGGGGGTTCACCCGCCAGACCTCGTGGCCGTGGGTCGTGACCCGCAGACCGGCGAGCCCGTGCGGTTCGCGATCGAGCTGGAGCGGGCCTGCAAGGACCAGGGGGCCTACACCTCGGTCATCGCCGCGTACCTCGCTGCGGACCTCCCGCAGGTCTGGCACGTCAGGAGCCGGCGGACCTGGGATCGCCTCAGCGCGTCCGTCCGGAGCCTCGGGCTCACGTGGGGTCCGAGCCCCGCACGCGGCATCTGCGTGACCACCGACGGTCGGGTCCGGATGCAGGGGTGGGCTCCCGGCCGCGTCCTCAGCGATGCCGCGTCGTGGGCTGCCGGGCGCAACGTGCCTCGGACCGTCCCGGCAGGCCTCGACCAGTTCACGATGCCGGTGACGCTCGATGCGTGGCGTCTCGGTACCGTGGTCGATCCCGAGGTCGAGCCGCTTTGGGAGCCCATCAGGATGGTTCAGGCGGCCTGACTGCAGAGGATGGGGCGCCTCCGACGCGGTCAAATGCGTTGGGCGCTCCGGGCGGCAGGAAGCCGTCCCGCCCTCTCAGCACCCGTAGATCGTCGCCGACACACCCACTGGGGCGACGTCGGACTCGTCGGCGCCCAGGTCGCGTCGCATTGCGGCGAGCAGCTTCTCCGAGGCCCGCCGTCGCGCATCTTCTGACAGGTTCGGCTCGGGGTTCGCCCGCCAAGCCTTGAGGCGGTCCCGGTCATGCGGCAGCAACGCCGCCTCCATGCCCTCGAAATGCTCGATCTCACGTGTCAGCGCGACGAACTCGCTCGCTGCTCGCACGACGTCCGCCGGGGCGAACAGCCGCAGATGGGCGAGAGCGTCAGTGCACTCTTCTAGCCCCGGAGCAACAGCGAGAGCACGGTCGCGGTCTGGGTCGGCCTGGTCCGGCGGAGGGTTCGGCGCGTCGGCGTCAAAGCCGTACCGCAGGTAGTGATAGCGAGCGCGCGAATGCTCAATGCAGTCGTCGGATCCGGCTAGGAAGCGCAGATAGACCTCCCGGCGGGTCTCAAGCCAACGCTCCTGCCTCTGCTCTTCTCGACGCTCTTCGCGGGCCGTCGCGGCTCGTTCGCGTTCCCCGCGGCGCTGGTACACCTGCGTGAAGAT
The DNA here is from genome assembly GCA_023415635.1 of Bacillota bacterium. Lineage (GTDB taxonomy): Bacteria > Bacillota > Clostridia > Lachnospirales > Lachnospiraceae > Mobilitalea. Next base: position 27,666 of record JAEZJV010000072.1, read on the forward strand.
CGTGCCTGCGAGCCCGGCGGCGATACCCGATACCGCGACCCAAGCGCTGCCGTCCATGGCTTGAAGGTATCGAGGTGTGCAAGGCGGCGCGGCTCTGTCCCGACCAGCCCTTTCAGCAGCGCCGGAGGCCCCCGCACCATCCCTAGGTGCGGGGGCCTCTTTACGCCCTCCCTGGGGCCGTGTGCGGCCCGTGGGGGCCCTCACCACCCTGACCCGGCCGCGAGTGCCGGACGAGGCGTTTCGGGCCGCAGCGGGGCGTTTCCGGGCTCGTGGGAGGGTGCTGAGTTAGGCGGCCTGCTGGTACTCCGCCGGGGTCGCGTCCGGGGCGGGGAACAGCGGCGTCACCGGCGCGAGCTTCTCCTGCTCGGCGGCCTTGCGGGCCCAGTACGAGGCGCTGCGCCTGGCGATGTTCTCGGCGTGTGTGGCCTCCACGACGTGCCCCGGGCCGATACGAACGCACGAGCGGTTCTCGCACGCGTGGTCGAGCTCGTAGCCCGGTGCGACGGGTCGACCCATCGTCTGTTCGAACGCGACGATGTGCGCGCGCCGCCAGAGCCCGCCGTCCTGCACCCTCCCGTAGCCATTCGTCGTGGGCCCGCACCAGAGCTCGCAGCCGGCCTCGTTCGTGCGCGTCAGAAGCTCGAAGCGCTGCGCCATCGACAGGCCGCGCAATCGTGGTGGCGGCCCAGAAAGGCCGTCCCGCGACCCCCTGACGCGCACGAGCGTGACGTGCCCCGTGCAAAGGCCGTCCCGGCTCACGCGTCCTGCTCGGCCGCATCCCGGGATCTCGCACTCGGTGCGTTGTCGGGCGTCCGTGAGTGCGTCAGCCGCAGCGATTACGTCGCCCCGGGCGAAATACACGCGCTTGCCGTTTCGGATCGCGGGCTCGAGGTTGATGGTGCCGGCACTGCGCGCGACACGCAGGTATCCGACGGTCCAGCCGAGCAGGTTGGCAGTTTCCTCGGTGGTGAGCATGTCGTTGGGGTTGCCGGTGCGGTCAGTGCTGGTGAATGCGGGTGCGGGCATGGCGTGTGCCTTTCGGGTTTTCACCTGAGTGCGAATCGGGCGATTCGTACATCTACAGGTATACCCGTTGGCATTGACAGTTTTCCTAAGCGTTAGGAAAGCCGCTCAACGTATATACGCAATGGCCCCTCTGCGTATTGACGTAAACCCACCCGCGCAAACCCCACCCATTCACGCGTCCCCACCCCCGACGCACAGAAACGCCCCGCAACGAAACGTCACGGGGCAGGGCGACGCGTTGACGGCGGTCCGTCGCGCCGGGCCGTCCGGCTGGCATCCTGAGGCCATGACCCACGAGGCCCAGGACGACGGACTCCTGCCCGGTGAAGACGGGCCGCTTCCGCTCAGGCTCTACGGCGCCCCGATCACAGACGCCGAAGCACTCGGCGTTGCCCGCCGGCTCGCACGGCTTCTGGCAGCCAACAACCGCAAGAGCGTCGGCGGCATCCCCGACGAACTCCCCGGCCCCGACGTGCGCGTCCAGGCCGCGTGGCGACTCCCGCAGCGCCTGCTCATGCGCGCACGAGCCAAAGCTGAGATGGAGGATGTCCCGCTCACCGCTGTGATCGAGCGGGCGCTCGAGGCGTACGTCGAGTCCCCGCCGGGCGCCTACATCCAATACCGGCTCCCGCCAGGGCGCGGATAGGCCCCTACGCGGCCGTCCGGGTCCGGAACGGCAGCACAACGGCACCGGCACCGTGCGACGTCTGGGTTGGCGCGACCGGTGCGTCATCGGCCCGCCACGCAGCGACCACCAAGTCCCCGGCGACCTGCGCAGGCGACTCACCAGCACTCAGCCGCGCACGCACGTCCCGGCGCATGCGCTGCACCGCGAGCAGGTCAGCGGGCTCGGCACGCTGTCCCTGCCACAGCAGCACGAGGCGGTCGACCGTCGTCATGCCGCCCTCCTCTGCCTGTCCGTGCGCTGCTCGAGCCTGATGACCCGCGCACCACCATTGTCGCTGGTCGCCCCGACCAAGCCGGTCTCCCGGGCGATGTTCGGCACCAGCACGTCGTAGCCGCCCTCGGCCAGCGCGGTCCGCAGCCCCACGAGCGTCGCGTCCACCGCGAACGCGTCCTGGTCCTCAACGTCCACCACACCGGCAGCGACAGCGGCATTCGCAGCGTCCATCAGCGCGCGCCGCCATGCCGCCACGAGCGTCAGTGCGTCCACCACACCAGAGCTGTGCACGGCCCGCACCGCGTTCGTCGTGTCGCGCTGCAGGGCGATTGCCAAGCGGGCGACCGGGGCAGGCACGTCCTGGTAGATGCGCGGCGTGACAGCGAGCGGCAGCCGCTGCGCGGTCTTCGGCTGCGCGTTGGCCCGCTCGATGCTCCGCTTGAGCCGCGCGGCCTTGTCCCGGCGCGACCGCGCGATGCGCTGCTCCAAGCTCAGCGGGCGACGAAGCTTGCCACCCCGGCGTCCGGCCGCCGCCAGCACCAGGTCGTCCGGGCGTCCGAGAAGATGCTCCACCAGCGCGTGGCGGGCGACCGTCAGCACCGGGCCGGGCTTGCGCGCCGCCCATTCAGGCTCAACGGCGTCGCGTGCCCACGCCCACGCGGTGACCGCAGCACCAGCAACCCACGCGGCCTCTACCGCCCGGTCGAGGTCCCCGCCGCACCGGCGGAGGAGGTCCTCGTACAGGTCACGCGCGACCCGGATAACCAGGCCCTGGGGGACGTTCGGGGCGTCCACGGCCTCCACGAACCGCGTCAGCGGCGTGCCCTCGTGCACCTCCTCCTCGACCTCGTCGTTGATGTCGGGTGCGTCGTACCGGTCGTTCGGCAGCCGGCGGGCAGCACGCGCGGCGACGTGCGCTCGCTGCCGCTCCCGCGCCCGCTGGTGCCGGTCACGCATCGCAGCGCGCGCCTCCACGACGCCCGCAGCCATCGCGATGTCGTCGAGCGAGGTGCCGAGCGTGACGACCCCATCGGCAGTGACGACCAGCGCGCCGGTCTTCGCTGTCGTAGCGACCCACCCCCGCGCCGTCCGCACCGAGATGCACCACGCGGTCGCGACCTGCTCAACGGTTGTTGCACCCGCCGCGACCGTCGCGTACGTCAACAACATCCGGCCAGACACGACCTTCCCCAGGACCGCAGGGTGCTGCGCCAGGCGAAGCACGTCGAGGCGCGCCGGACGATACGGAACCCGTGCGTCATCGCCCACGGGGGCGGAGATGGTGAACTCCGTCCCCGTCACCAGGCCGCTGGGGCCGTTCACGGTGACAAACGGCAACTCACCGAGACTCCGCCACACCGTCTGACCCGGCGTACCTGTCGCGGCTTCGACCTCCCGCTGCGAACACGTGACATCGACAAGAGTGCACGCCTTGGCGGCCTTGACGCTCACCCCCAGGAACCCTACGTACGCCGTCCACCGGTCCGCCTTCATCGTCAACCAGTGCGTGTCGAGCGCCGCAACCGTCGCGGCAAGTGTGCCCTCCATGCGGTCCTGGCGGGCCGGGTTGCTCCACCGGCGCCGCATCCCCCCAACCCACTTGCGGTGGTCGGTCGCGAGCTTGCGCATCCGCGCTCCGACCGCGTACCGGAGAAGGAACCCCACGATGTCCATGTCGGTGGCGCCCGCACGAAGCAGTGCGCAGACGATGCGCCACTCCGCCGCGATGAAGTTGGCCTCATCGACCCGCCCGAGCGCCTTCGACCACGCCAACTTCCGGTTCGCACGGCTCAGACGACCGAGCCAGTACTCCGCGTCCGTGCCGGGCGTGACCCGCTCCGACGGCAGCACCACGTGCTCATGTCTAGACGTCGCGACTGCCGATACTGCTACACTGGACTCGGACATAGGGAGCGCCTCCAACGCTCTCGGGAGGCCGTCCGCTCTACCGCACGAACCCTGGCCGGGGTTCGGTGGGGCGGGCGGCCTCGTTCTTTGCTGCGACGCCCGGACTTGACGCCGCACGACCAGTGTAGGTGTGCGTCTAGACGGGAATCCGGACACCGCCCCGCGTTGCCGTGGCGCGGCGTGGCCTCGCGCGCTGGTACGCCGTGCGCTGCGCGATGCGCCCGGGCCGTGAGGCCTGACGCGCCGGCTAGACGCTCTGGCCTTCTATGCCCGGTAGGAGATATGCCAGAAAAGCGTTCTCAGGCCCTGCGCGGGCTTCGGCTAGCGTCCGGAGGCGCTCAACGGCAGGCGTCGGACCGAGGCAGCCGTCGAGCGTCGGTGGGCGCCAGCGCGCGGGCGGGTGCTGGCTGCCGCCTGCGCGCGGCGTCTAGACGCTCTGGCCTTCTATGCCCGGTAGGAGATATGCCAGAAAAGTGTTCGAGCGCCCCCCCGCCCGCCCTGGGCGGGCTCTACGGGCGTCCGGAGGCACTCACCGGCCGGCATCTGACCGAGGCAGCTCGAGCAGCGTCAGGGGCCCCGCGTACGGGCGGGTGCTTGCCGTCGCCTGGCGCGCGTCGTCTAGACGCCCGGGCCTTCTTTGCCCGGTAGGAGATATGCCAGAAAGCGTCAGGGGGCTCAGCTGTAGGGCGGTGAGGGCGGCTCGTGCGGTGGCGGCGATGCGTGCGGTGGCGAGGGCGGCGAGGCGCTGCTGACGCGTGCTGGGCATGGTGGTCCTCCCGGGTTGTGGTGGTCAGGGCGCACGGTAGGTGGTCGTCCTGACCGGGACGGTGCATGCCTGCCGGGGTGTCCATCCCTTCGGTGCCGACGATGCTGCTCCGCGGGACTCGCGTCTCATCCGCCCGCGCGGCCTTCACCCGGACACCTGTGGACAAACCGGGGCGCATGACGACAGGTCTGTGATTAACTCCCCGCGCATCACAGGATCGACAACCCAGGGGGTACAACATGCGTCTGCCTTTGACACGTCTGTCTGCGGTGGCTTGCACCGCTTTCCTGCTCGTCGCAGCGGCCCAGACACCCGATACCGAACCGACCGACGGCGCCACGCCCGGGCAGCTCGACCTGCTCGAGGCGTACCTGCCGGAGATCGAGCCGTCCGACGAGCTCGACGGTCCCACGCTCGTGACCGGACACGTCGACGACGCCGAAGCCGGCGTGCCCGTGATCGCGACCGCGTGGCCCGACCCGGCCGAGCTCGCCGACCTGGAAGTCGGTGACAAGGTCGGTGTCGTCACAATCGCGAAGACCCTCACGGATGCCGACGGCAATTACGAGCTCGTCGCCGACCCGGACGCCGTGAAGGACGTCGTGGGCGCCACGGAGGAGACCGTGAACTTCGACGTGGTCGTCCCGACCAGCGAGGACATCGCGAACGCGACCGCCGCGACGACAGCCACGCTGTCCGTGAAGAAGGTGAGCACGCCGTCAAACAAGGTCCTGACCGACGTGGACGTGGACATCGCCGCTGAGCGCCCCGCGACGATCGACGAAGCCGCCACCGATACCGCAACGTCGGTGCGCCCCACCGCCAGCTGCGGGTCGAGCCTCGTCGCACGCTACGACGACCGTCCGATGACCGCCGGGACCTCGTTCTCGACGACCTCGAAGGTCACGACCACGTTCCAGTACAAGAAGGGCTCGGAGTCCTCGCTCGGCGTTGGTTTCAGCGCGAAGGGCTCGGCCGGGTCGTTCAAGGCGAACGGCACACATAAGGTGAAGTCGTCGTCCGCGACGACCTACGACGCCAAGAAGGGGGCGCACGGGACCTTCTACAAGAAGTACCAGGACTACGGAAAGTTCTTCAACTGCGTTGTTGACATTAACGGGTACGCAGTGATCTGGTACTCGGTGTCCCCGATCGGTGTGCCACACGGGTCGTACACGGCGAAGTCGACGTCCATTCCGACCGCAAAGCACTGCACCCGGTACAGCGGCGCCTCGCTGACGATCGACAAGTCCAAGGCGCAGTTGTGGTCCAGCGGTGTGGCGATCGGCGACAAGATCGGCATCGACCTGTCCGCGCAGACCGGATGGAGCAACGAGACCCGCTTGGACATCAAGCGCACGTCCGGCACGGGCTTCCTGCTGTGCGGGACGACGGACAAGCCTGAGCAGAAGTCTCCGGGCCGCCTGGTCGCGAAGCCGTGACGACGACCCGACGTAGCGCCGTGACGCTGGTGGTGGTCCTCGTGGCTGCCACCAGCGTCGGGTGCAGCGCCCATGGCCCGACGGAAGGGTCTCTGGCGGTCGGTGGCGGGTCGGAGTTCACGTTGTGCATCACCCCACACGTCGGTGAGGACCGTGCGCTCGGGGCGACGTACGCGACGAACGAAGGGTCGTCCGACATCACGATCACGTCCGTCGAGCTGGTGGACGCCACTGGCGTGGAGGTCGGGGACGCGTTCGCGGTCCTGGACGACGGCAGCGACGACGGATACTCGGTCGGGGCGCCGGTCCCACCCGACCCGGAGGACGACGCGTACTCCGTACCTGCGTGGGAGCGGCGCGTTGACGCCGAAGGTGCGGTCATTGCGCCGGGTGAGACTTGGCAGGTCATCCAGGTCGTGAAGGTCACGTCAGCGGCCGACGCCGGTTTCGAGGCGTTGCGCATCGAGTACACGGAGGACGGGTCCACACGCGTCGCGCAGAACACGACACGGATGGAGGTCGAGGGGCGCGGGGCGCAGTGCGAGTAGGTTCGCAGCCTTTCGCGGAAACGACCTCGGGGGCCTTCCGTCACCCGGGCACACCTTATCTAGCGGCCTCCGCGGGCCCGCCAGCGCCCCGCCCTGCGCCCCCGTGGCGCGGTTCGCAGCGTCCGAACCGGCAGCGTGCCGGGCGCGCGTGCGGGTGGGCTTGCGGGTGCGGGTCGGCCACACCAGCACGAGTGCCACGGCCGCCGCAACCTGCGCGGGGTGTTTCCGGCTACACAGAAATGGTAGGCGTTGGCATATACAGCGATGCGTCTCGATGCTCCTGGTTGCGTCAAGGCGACCACCTATCGTGGGGATAACAACTCGCGATAGGAGAACGCAGCATGTCCCACCCGCAGAACGCCCCCACGACCGACCCCACGTACATCACGATCCGCGAAGCCCAGGCCGTTACCGGCCTTTTGAACCGCCCCGGGTTCAGTGGAGGCTCGGTTCTCTGGTTTCCAGCGTTGTCGACGCGGGGTTCTGACGGTAGTGGTTGGCTTCGTGCTCGGCGGGCGGGATGTCGCCGAGCTCGGTGTGCAGGCGCCGGTTGTTGAACCAGTCGACCCACTCCAGCGTCGCGATCTCGACGTCGTCGAGAGTGCGCCAGGGGCCGCGTCGCCGGATGAGCTCGTTCTTGAACAGCCCGATCGTCGACTCGGCCAGCGCGTTGTCATAGGCGTCCGCCACGGAGCCGATCGAGGCCCGCATGCCCAGGGCGGCGAGCCGCTCGGTCAGCGCCAGAGAGACGTACTG
>JAEZJV010000015.1 GCA_023415635.1 Bacillota bacterium
ATACAGTAATAAAATCTTTCCTCTGAATATAACTACACCACCACAGCTCGTTGCTTCTACCATCGCAATGCCTCCTGCTTTTTGGTGTACCATCTTATCTAGATAGAAGTATACATCAATGTGCACAGGTTTTCAACCCATTATTATTGAAAATAGCATTGAATCATGGTTTGGTAGAGATGAAGATTTAAGAAAAATGGTATAATTTACTGTTTAAAATATTCCTGAAATATCTTTTGTGCAATGGGTACGGCATATTCACTGCCTGTTCCGACATTCTCAACAATGACACTAACTACGATCTCCGGTTTCTCATAGGGTGCGAAGCCGATAAACCAGGAATGGGCTTTGCCGTGGGAATTATCTGCAGAACCGGTCTTCCCTGCAGCCTTCTGTTTCAGGTTCTTAAGCTTCGTTGCCGTACCGTCCGTTACTGCCTGGCGCATCATCTCAGAGATGTACTTTACTTCCTCGAAGGTCATAAGTCTTCCAAGCTTCTGGGAAGAATACTGCTTCACTTTTCCTCCCTGAGCATTTTCTATCCTGTCCACTACATAGGGCTTCATCATGACTCCGCCGTTGGCAATGGTAGCGGCAATCATCGCATTGTGAAGTGGTGTTATCAACGTATTTCCTTGTCCGATCGCAGTCTGCATCTCCTCTCTGACACCGGATTTGCCCTTCTCCAGAGTAAAGCTGCTTACACTGCTGGCCATATTCACAGGCAGTCTGCTATTGAAAAGAAAATCCTCACACAGGCTGCGAAAGGCCGTTATATCGAGATCCTTACCGATGTTGGCAAAGGACGTATTACAGGATTTGGCTAAGGATTCCGTAAGATCTACATCGCCATGGTGCTTTTGATTATGGCAACGAATCGTCATCTTGTCAAATTCCATACTGCCGGTACAATGATACTCATATTTGGAGAAGAGGGGGTCTTCCCTCATATATTCCAGAGCTGTCAGCACCTTAAAGGTTGAACCCGGGGGATAAAGTCCCTGAGTTGCTCTGTTTAATAACGGGGCCTTTGAATCCTCATCCGCAATCAGCTCCTCCCATTCCTGATGCACCGTATTCGGGTCAAAGGAAGGCTTTGAAATCATCGCCAATATCTTACCTGTCGCAGCCTCCATTACCACGGCAGCACCCCGGTTATTCCCCAGAGCATCATAGGCCACCTGCTGTAGATCAGCATCCAGTGTCGTAACTACATTATCACCTGGACTCTTCTCACCGATCAAATCGGAATACATCACTTCCAAAGAGTTAATATTCGTAGTCAGTAGCCGGATGTTTTCTGCTTCTTCAATTCCAGTCCTCCCATTATCAAATCGGCCGACAACATGGGCAAAAATCTTTCCATAGGGATAATTTCGTACCTCATTTCCCTTCTCATCAATCAAGGTTGTTGCCAGGATATCTCCCGTAGAGGAGAGAATGTTACCCCGAATGATTCGCTGTGACAGTACCTCCTGCCGTTTATTATAGCTGTTATTGATGATCTCATCACTTTGAAATAGGATATAATACGTAAAATAACCGGCCATCAGAACAAATAAGCCAAGAAAAATATATATAATATGAAACGTCGTCTTTCTAAATTCCATTGCTCCGTTCTGCTTCATTGATCGCCCTCCGAACTTTGCCAGGACCTCTGCTGTTCCGGCTCCGGCCCAGCTGCACTGAGTTCCCCGAACCCTTTCTCCCTGGGCTTATTCTTACCCGCCAGATGCACCCCCTGAAGAATCATGAACATAATCACCACAGACAGGGCTGAGCTGCCCCCTCTGCTAACCAGCGGAAGTGTGACTCCGGTAGAAGGAATGAACTTTATCACTCCGCCAATGGACAGAAAGACCTGGAAGCCAAACATTACCGCAAAACCGATGGGCAGCAGACGAAGGAATACCTCCTCCTGTTCCAGTGCGATATTGAAGAACATGATAAAGCAGCTGATAAATATCAATATGATACAGATGGCAAACAATCCTCCCAGTTCTTCAGAAATGGCTGAAAAGATAAAGTCACTGTCTACGACGGGAATATCCGTGGGCAATCCACGGTTCAGCCCCATACCAAACCATCCCCCTGTACCGATAGCAAATAAGGATTGAGTTATCTGATACCCTTCCCGATCAATATAATCAAAGGGATTCTTCCAGGCAAGCACTCTGACCTGGACATGGCTGAACAAACGGTATGCCACTACGGCCGCCAGACTTCCACCCAGCAATCCGGATAATAAGTAAAGAGGTTTGGCAGTCGCTGCGTACAGCATAAAGATATAAGTAACAAAAAAAAGCAGAGCTCCTCCCAAATCTCTCTGAAGCACCAGAATAATCACCGTGGCTCCTGCGATTGCAGTAATTACGCAGACTTGTCGAAAGCTCGTTCCTTCCCGGAGCAGAGCTGCTATTCCGAATACGTACAGCAGCTTGACAAATTCCGAAGGCTGTATCGAAATCCCTGCTATCATCAACCAGTTGGTTGCTCCGTTGCTGGTAACTCCAAGCAATAGCACAATCATCAGAGCTGCAATACCTGCACCGACATAAATCCAGCCGTAACGCTTTAGGGCATCATAGCTTTGTATGATATATGGTACGGCAAGACAGAGCAGGAAAGAGACGGCGTATATAATAGCCTGCCTGACCGCCTTATCATAAGACAACCTGACCTGTATAATAAAACCGATAACCAGCAGCATCTGCATGTTGAGCAGCAAAGGCCTAGACAACTTGGGATAAATATACTGATATAAGGTTAGTACCAGAATAAGCAGTAGCAGCTCTCCAAGATATAGATAGATCAGCTTCAACTCAGATCTTTGAAAAAACAACGAGAAAAAACCAAAAAAATGCATCAGGAATATTAAAGCGGTCAGAGCGACATAGGTTCTTTCCTGTTGCTTCTTCGTCTTCAATCGGAATACGTGAAAGCTGTAATACGTATAGATTCCGATTAACAAAAGCATCATGTATTTAATTAGTTCAACGATCAGATTCAAAGAACCACCTCCCTGTAGAACAATATAATCCCTTATTTTTCAGATATAATTCTACATTTAGTTTTCAGAGCTTTAAGATGCTTTTCCTTAGAGCATTCCGCGTTTAAAATGGCCTGTCGTATAATCTATAAGCTCAAACGAAGATTTTCTTCCGTAATAGAAGACCTCTATAAAGGCAGTCAGTATCTTTTTCATCTCTTCCCTATTTTCCTTAGTAAAATCCAGGCGTAAACTCCTGGGCTGAAGTCTTCTTATTTCTTCCGCCTGCTTTAGTAACGATAATGGCTGACTGTTATAGATAATATTATAGCAGCTCCTGCAATTAGCCTGAATGAAAAAGCTTTTGCCCAGACGATCGATCAGTCTGCCGTAATTCTCCTGTTCCTGTCTGCGGCAGCCCTTCGTGCTTTCATAGAGGCACTGAGCCGAGATCATCACCGGCTGATAGCCATAAACAATAAGGTCACTATCTTCGATCCCAAGGGACCGAAGCTCCTGGTAATTCAATTCTATCGGAGCAGTATAATTACTGATACCAAGCTCACGATATAGACTTTTTGCTTCTGTGTTGCAGATGTACATATTATAGTTAAGAATGAGTTTCTTCCTGCTTTCATATAATCCTAACGAACTAAGCAAAGCAATTTCTTCAAGGTTTTTCAGAATAAAGCCTGTAATTGCCGGTGAAGCTGCAATTTCATTTAACTCCTGGCTTAGCTTCTCATATATATTGGAACGACAAATTTGGGGGAGGCTTATATAACACTCCTTTCCCTGCTCATATGCCTTATGCGCCATCTCTGTAAGCTCTGTTGTATCAAATCTGTCATACTCTGCATAAACGGACGCAATCTCAGAATAACACAGCGCTTCTTCGAATTGCTCCTTGGTCTGTACCAGAATACTCAATCGTGTTCTGTACGGCTGATTTCCCACCACTGTTTTATCGTTTATTAACTCCTGATAGGTAGCCGCCTTTCTTACGTGATTTTGTAATACCGCTTGCCTTAAGCCCTCCAGTGCCTCTCTCCGAATTTCATTCAGCCAGGCTACCGGAACGAAGACATTCTCATCCTTTTCTATGATAAGACGCTCAAAATAATACAAGGTATCCCCTGTCTTTTCAATCGGTGCGGACAGCTTCTCTTTCGCCATTGGCTGTCTCTGCGCCATCTGAACCTCTTCCTTTCTCGCCGTAAAGGAATTATTCTGCCAAGTGACGGTAAGGGTTAACGGTTCTCCGATTCTTGCATACAGGGTTCCTATTATTCCAAGTTTTTTATCCTTTTTCAGATAATCCGACTCCAATTGTTCCAAAAGCCGGTTATTTTTTGTACGGAATACTTCGTTGCCAATCCGGATGCTGTCCGTACTGTTTTGATTACCCGCTTCACGTTTATCTCTTTTGTCCTCCTGTCTTTTACCGATGTAGGTTGTGAGGAACTCTCCGGGAGCATGGTTATCCTTTACCGTAAACTCATATCCTTCTTCCGCTCGAAACCTGATTTCCAGAACATCTTGAGCGTTCAACTCTTCTTTTATGGCAATCGTCACTTCACCGTTACGAATTGCAGTTACCTCGCCGACCGATATACCACTGTGATTCGGCCTATATAAAGACATCATGCTTTTTCCATGATAGGTCCTGGCGTAACCCTCTGAGAAACCTCCCCGATTATAGATATCCTGAAGCTTTTGCATATCCTTTTGACAGGTATCCGTCATCAGATAATCGGTATAATACTCTTTACCCTGTTCCAGATAAATATCCGTGTATTTCCGATAGATGAAAGACACTTCTGCCGCATATTCCGGTCGTTTCATCCTACCCTCTATTTTAAAGGAATTGATCCCCGCCTCAACAAGCTCCGGGAGGATCGCAATTGTATTCATATCCTTAGGACTGAGAAGATATTTCTCCTGCTGCGTTGACAGCTTTTCTCTTTCAGCGAAGAATTGATACGGCATACGGCAGGGCTGAGCACATCTGCCACGGTTACCGCTTCTTCCACCAATCATACTGCTCATCAGACATTGTCCCGAATAACAGTAGCATAATGCTCCATGAACAAAGGTCTCTATCTCTAGCGACGTATTTTCTCGGATTGTCTTAATTTCCTGAAGGCTCAGCTCTCTGGGGGTTACTAATCGGGTCACTCCATATTTATTAAGCAGATTAGCTCCCTGCGCCATTGTCAGGGTCATCTGTGTACTGGCATGGATTGGAAGCTCCGGAAAATTTCTATGAATAAAATTCAGCACTCCCATATCCTGGACAATGACAGCATCCAATCCTCTTTCATAATACCTCTCTAGAAATCCAAACAATTGAGAAGTAATTTCCTTCTCTTTGAGCAATGTGTTTACCGTCAGATAGAGTCTCTTATCCCTGATATGTGCCTCCTCGATTGCTTGAAGCAGCAGCTCTTCTGTCAGATTATCAGCATATGCCCTTGCTCCAAAGCTGCTGCCACCGATATATACTGCATCACAGCCTGCATTCATAGCGGCTCTCATACCATCATAGGATCCGGCAGGGGCCAGTATTTCTATTTTTCTCTTCATCTATATCAGCTGTCTGGTTAAATCCGACAGTTACTCCTTTCTGTTTCATACTTAGGCTGGTGAAGCCTGAATGGCTTTCATCTTTGAATGTATTGAAAAGGGCTGCCCTTCTCCTCCAAAGCGTTTCGGGATTATGCTCCCACACATTTTGGTGATTTAGACAGCCTGATATCTTTTGTGTTATCTTTTTTTCTCGTTTTCTGTGAGCTCTGCTTCTAATCGAATGATTTTTTTCTGAGCATCATACAACTCCTTTTTCAGTTCCTCGACTTCCTTTTGGGCTGCTTCCAATTTGGTCTGGGAAGAAATCACCTCATGCTTAAGATCAAATATCTCATTGCTTTTAATCTCGTTCTCGGTTTCGATTTCCTTAGTCTTTAGCTTTGTTTTATAATAATCATCTGCAATATTAATCTGCATCAGGATATTTTTGAGATCGGAATCTAGAAATTTATATGCATCCTTATTACGAAACTCCGCATGCTTATTGTTGATATAGGAAGCGATCTTCTGAAGATATTCCTCACTTTCGTAACCACTTAAAGTATATCGCTTATTATTGATTATAACCTCAATATCGTGATACTTATTCATCTCTTCGCCTCCCAATTGTACCATAATTCTTCCAAAACACCGATTATTCCGTCAGAATCATTATATCCTATATAATATTTGTTTACAAGTACAGATTAACAGTGGAGTCCGATATGCTGGTAAGCCAGCTCCGATGCAACCCGGCCTCTCGGAGTACGCAGAATGAGTCCATTTTGCACAAGATACGGTTCATATACCTCTTCGATCGTACCGACATCCTCACCTATGGTAGTAGCCACCGCTTCAATTCCAACGGGACCTCCACCGAACTTCTCTATCATGGTTACCAGTATCTCCCTGTCGATATGATCCAGTCCAAGCTTGTCCACCTCCAGCAGGTCAAGTGCAAAGCCTGCAACCTCCTTGGTAATTCTTCCATCATATTTCACCTGTGCAAAGTCACGTACTCTTTTTAGTAGGCGGTTTGCAAGACGTGGTGTTCCTCTGGAACGGCGTGCCAGCTCGATTGCTCCTTCCTCCTCGATCCTTACCTGCAGAATATCGGCAGAGTGCATGATAATCCGCTTTAATTCCTCGATCGTATAAAAATCCAGTCTGCTGACAACACCAAATCGGTCTCTGAGTGGCGGAGTCAGCATACCTGCACGTGTTGTTGCCCCAACCAGCGTAAATTTCGGAAGATCGATACGGATGGATTTTGCAGTAGAGCCCTTACCGATGATGATATCAATTGCATAGTCCTCCATAGCCGGGTACAGCAGCTCCTCAACCTGGCGGTTCAACCGGTGAATCTCATCCACAAAAAGCACATCTCCTTCCTGAAGATTATTCAGAATAGCAGCCATCTCACCGGGCTTCTCGATTGCAGGGCCGGAAGTAATCTTGATATTAACTCCCATCTCATTGGCGATAATTCCTGCCAAAGTAGTCTTTCCCAGTCCAGGAGGTCCAAAAAACAGAACATGGTCAAGAACTTCATTTCTCTGTTTCGCAGCCTCAATATAGATTTTTAGATTCTCCTTGACCTTTACCTGCCCGATATAGTCCTTTAAGAGCTGCGGCCGCAGGGAACCCTCCAATCTTCTGTCTTCCTCTGTAAACTCAGTTGTAATCATCCTTTTCGCCATAGTAACTCCTTAATATTTTACATCTTTTTCAGACATAGCTTCAGAAGCTGTTCCGAGGTCATATCCTCCGTAATTTCCACCTGATTGACAATCTTCAAAGCATCGGAGGCGGAATATCCCAGCACTGTGAGTGCCTGGAGCGCTTCCTCCTTCAAGCTGTAGATACCTGAATCGGTCCGGCTCTCGGTCAGATTCATCAGCTTCTGTTCAAAGGCTGTCTCCAGCTTGAACTTATCTTTTAATTCCAGAATCAGCTTGCTTGCTGTTTTATTCCCAATACCAGGTGCCTTAGCTATTGTCTTCGCATCCTCCGCAAGTACAGCAAAACGGATATCATCTGCCGTAATGGTGGATAGTATTCCGAGAGCCCCCTTGGGACCGATACCATTCACCGTAATCAGTAGCTTAAATACCTCGAGATCATCTTTCGTCAGAAAACCAAAGAGACTGATGGCATCTTCTCTGACGTGAAGATACGTATAAAGCTTGACCGCACTGCCTTTACACGGCAGCTCCATAATTGTCTTGGAGGGCAGTGCCACTTCATAGCCGATATTTCCGACTTCAATCACAACATAGCCTTCCTTTATCTCAGCTAATTCACCTTTTAGATATCCAATCATATGTCATAACTCAACAGCCTCACTGTTAAGCTTCCCCCTTATCACAGTTTTCCTTAATCCTTACGAGGTTCAATCCATAAGCTTCTCAAAATGCCCTTTCGAAATATTCAGCCGTCCTTCTTTTAAGTAGTTCAATACCTCATATGCAGTAATGCCCAGTGCCTCGGAAATCTGAATAGCATTACTGTTGGGGTACTCCTTCAGATATGCTTCAATATCGTCAAAATGGTCATTGTCTATTTGCTTACAATTATCGCAGGAATAAGCCTTAAATCTGGAACTGAAAATCTTATGGCAGTGTTTACATACATTGTTATACATGGAGTCCTCCTCTTATATGAACCTCTTACATCAATGTTGAGAATAAATTTAAGATCATCTGCTGTATTTTCATCCAGACAGGACGGTTCTTCCATTCCTCCAGGGTTACTTCATGACAGGATTGGATTGTTTCCAGCAGATCTTCTTTGATTACATTGATGGTCGGCTTGTCACAGATCCAGACACCGCATTCATAATGCAGGTGAAAGCTGCGATAATCCATATTTACGGTTCCTACAATACCGCAATCCTCATTGATGATGGTCTTAGCATGGATGAAGCCGGGTGTATATTCAAATATTCTGACCCCGCCTTCCAGAAGCTTACCATAATTATAGTTGGTCAGTATCTTTACATTTCTCTTATCAGGTACAAAGGGTGTGATGATCCTGACATCAATACCACTGGATGCTGCCATGACCAGTGCTTCCCTCATATCATCTTCAATTATAAGGTAAGGTGTAGTAATGTACAATATTTTCTTCGCATAATAGATCATCTGTTTATAGACATTCTCTGCAGGATTTCTTGGATTATTGGCAGGTCCATCGGAGAATACCTGACAATATACGTCATTCTCGGGGAATTGCCTGGTCGGTCTATAAAGATTATAATCGATGGGTTCTCCCGTTGAGGAGACCTCCCACATCTGAAGAAAAGTAACCGTAAGCCCCCAGACTGCATCTCCCTCAACTCTAACCGCATTGTCCTTCCATGTACCGAAACGATGTACCAGATTTACATACTCATCCGCAAGATTCATACCTCCTGTGTATCCTATATTACCATCGATGACGATGATCTTCTGATGAGAACGGTAGTTCATATATAGTTTATCGGTATATCTATGCACAGGATTGAATACCCTGACTTCAATTCCCTCTGACTCTAATGTTCTGCTGAAGTTCGTCGGTGTCCTGAGTATTGCTCCGAAATCATCATACAGAAACAGAATTCGTACCCCTTCCTTACGCTTTCGCAGCAATAGCTCATGCATCCGATCCCATAAGGTTCCTTCTCCGACAATAAAGAAGTTCAGCAGGACGAAATTTTGTGCTGCCTCAATATCCTGGAAAATTGCCCTAAAGGTATCCTCAGCCATAGGGTAATAATCCACTCTGTTATTCCTGAACAGCGGGAAGGTATTGGCCTCCAGATATCTTGAGATTCTGCTCTTTGTCGGATACTTCTCAGTAAAAAGCTTGATATTAACCGGATTATATTCCAGATACTGAGCACCTCTTTGGAGCTTGCGCAGTATCACCTTATCTATCTTCCTGCTCCTTCGGTTACCCCAAAGCACAAACATGATATGACCGGTAATCGGCAGAGCCGCGATAATACAGATCCAGCTAATCTTGTAGGAAGCATTGCGGTTATCATTAATCAGCAGGATAACAATGATTATACTTAAAAACTGAATTCCCGTATAAAAATATATCGTATAGCCCTGAAGGCTCAAGGATAAATAGATTATCAGCGCAAACTGAGCAATCACCAAAAGCCCGACGAGTACAGCACGCAGAACTCCGCTCAGATAATTTTTAATTTTACCGGTTACTTCCTCTTTAAAATCCTTGCCCAATTCACGGACTCCTTTTTTCATTAGCTTTTCCTTCAAATCACCAAGAGCTGTCTCCCGTTTGCCCACCTTCATAGTGGGGAATGCTCTTAACAGACGTACTTGAGATCTTATGGTTCTGATATTCTGATAGCGTCCAAAGAACTCTATCATCTTAGCTTCAATTTCAGGCTTCTTCTCCTTGATATTCAGTCTGCTCTGAATACTCAGGACTGGATTCTGTACCCAGCCCTCCAGCCTGTTCTTAACCTCTGAGAATACACCCAATAGATGCAGCTCTGAAATGCGCTCTATTAATTCTCCACCAGTTTCGAAAATCCGGGTGCCTTCAATATATTCCGTCATATCCTGACGGAGATTTTGTAGTCTGGCAAGCAGTCTGTCAAATTTAACAGAGGTAATTGCCGATGCTGTTATATCCAGAACCATCACCGGTATCAGAATATATCCGATCACCTCTCCGGCTCCTACAGGTACCTGTCGTATCACATAATCAACACCCGGGTGAATTACATATAGCATCAACAATGCCATAACTCCCCAGCATAAGGATACTGCAAGACATACTCTGCCGTTAAGATTAAATTTATAATGACTATAATCCCACCATCTTGTATGGAATAATTGCTCCATAGCCCAGGAGGTCAGGTATTCCAACAGTGTCGCTATAAGGACACTTCCGAAGTAGACCAACAACAGCTGCCCCTTATAATCCAGGAATATCAGATAAAACAGGAGAGCTCCGCATCCATAAATAGGTATAATCGGTCCTGTCAGAAACCCTCTGTTCACAAAGGTTTTCTTCTTAAATGATACCAGAGCGCTTTCATAGATCCATCCTATGAAACCATAGAGAATAAATACATAAAATATGTAATATAAATTCTGTCCGAATAATCTCATATCCCACATGTTTTTTTCTCCCCTGACTGAATACTTGAGCCTATGCCAAATATTCTATCACAATAAATTTTAAAGTACAGTATCTATTTAAAAATGCTTCATAATATCCCATAGAAATTTAACCTATCCGCTTCTATTCCGATTAGATTTGTGATAGAATGGGGTTACGTTGGAAGGAGGAAATGCATGATCACCAGACAGTTTTCCCTGGAGCAGATGCCCGGGTACCCTTTTGATAAGGATTATGATATAAATAAGATAGTATTCTTTGATATCGAAACCACAGGCTTCGCTGCAGAGTCCACCTATCTTTACCTGATTGGCTGTGCCTATTACCAAGAGGAAAGCTTTCATCTGATTCAATGGTTTTGCGAAGACCTCAGCGAAGAAGCCTTGGTTATCACATCCTTTTTAGAATTTATTAAGGAGTATCAGGTTTTAATACACTATAACGGCTCAGGCTTTGATCTCCCGTACATTTCACGCAAGTGCGAGCTTCTTGGTATCGAGAACAGCTTGAAGAAGTTGGCAAGTATTGATATTTATAAGCGAATTACTCCCTATAAGAAGGTTTTAAAGCTCCCAAACTATAAGCAGAAGACTTTGGAGCTTTTTCTTGATATTCACCGTATCGACTCCTTTAACGGCGGCGATTTAATCCAGGTTTACCAAAGCTACCTGGGAAAACAGCATTTCGAAAAGCTTCGCAAATCCCGTAATCCCGGAGGTATCTTTGAGACTCCCTCCGAAGCCGAGCTTTTGCAGCATACTCTTCTGCTGCACAATGAAGATGATATCCGAGGATTATTATGCATCTGTCCCATTCTAAATTATACAGACTTATTTGAAAAACCGATCCGAATCCTTCAGGCAGGTGTGAATGAGGGGATTTTTACAATACATTTTGAATTAACAGAACAGCTTCCGGTAAGAATTTCCTTTGGCAACGATCTGGCACATTTTTCTGCCGTTGGAAATAAGGCCACCCTCTCAGTACACATCTACGAGGGTGAATTAAAGTATTTTTATGATAACTACAAGGATTATTATTACCTTCCTGCCGAGGACAGTGTGGTACATAAAAGTCTTGCCCACTTCGTGGATAAGGAATATAGGACTAGGGCTAAGCTCTCCAATTGTTATACCAAAAAGCATGGTATCTTTGCTCCCCAGTATGAGCTGATCTTTAATCCCAGCTTTAAGCAAGGGTATCAGGACAAGCTTACCTTTCTGGAAATCCATACGGACTTTCTGCTTCAGGAGGAAAAGCTGGAGCAGTATGTACATCATATCCTGAATTATATCATTTCTAAATAATACAAGTACCGAAAAGGCCCTCCGAGAAATCTCGGAAGGCCTTATATTTACTTTTATTAACGATTTCCTTCTTGTATAAAATATAGAGTCGATGTTAATTCATCGGCTTTATTGATATCAAACCACAGGATGAGGTATTATCTCTTACTGCTTCTACAATATATCCGCACCCCCATAACACCGGCAGACCTTTATTTAGTCCATAAAAACGGAAGCTGCCAACTTCCCGTTGACAGCTTCCTTAACGTGTGTAATGTTACAATTAAGTCAAGAAATCAAGGTAAACCCTGATATTTTCACTTATCTAAGGGGTTTACACAAAATTCTTTACACTCTCCCTGTTTTCCCTGGCATATTTGACTATTCCTGTACAGGAATGATTTCCTTCTTGTTGTAAGAACCACAAGATTTACATACTCTATGAGGAACCATAAGCTCGCCACACTTACTGCACTTTACCAGATTGGGAGCTGTCATCTTCCAATTAGCTCTACGGCTATCTCTTCTTGCTTTAGAATGTTTACCTTTAGGACAAATAGACATCTTGTCACACCTCCTTAAAATTGTTAAAAATATCTCGGATTTTTGACATTCTGGGATCTAATACCGTAGTATCGCAGTCACAGGTTTTCTCATTCAGATTAACACCGCAATTTTTGCAAAGTCCTTTGCAATCCTTGCTGCATAGTAACCTCATGGGGAAATCAATTAAGATTTCATCATAAATCAATGTGTCTACATCCAGATTGTATCCAATTATATAATTTGTTTCATCTAATCCTTCTGCCCGCTCTTCCTCGGTCTGATTGAAATCAATCTCCTTCCGGAATTCGATGTCCATCGGATAGGGTACCTCCTTCAGACATCTGCTGCAGAACAGGGTCAGGGAAATATTCGATCTGCCCTCAATCATCACGGTCCTGTTGCCAAGATTTGTGATAGTTAAGTTAACCGGTTCCCTATGAGCAATTTCATAGGCTTCGCCCTGATAATCAAAGCTTTCCAGCTCAATTGGGGCCTGGATCTTCACGACCTTATCCTTCGTGTTCATTATCTCTGACAAAGATATAAGCATTTGAAATCACTCCGAATATTCTCTGCATAACCGAACGTTACCATTCGGTCGGCACTTCTTGTATTATACCTACTGAGTTATTATTTGTCAACGAAAATTTAGTGCATTCCTATTGAAAGGATTTTTCATCAATATGCTGCTACAGTAGCTCCACAGTCTCTCTGGCAATTGTCAATTCCTCGTTGGTAGGAATGACGCAAACCTTGGTCCTGGAATCGTCTGTGGTAATCATGGTCTCCTGGGCTCTGAGCTTATTTCTCTCTGCATCTATTTTTACACCAAGGTAGCCTAAGTACTCGCATACCCAATCTCTTACCTTACCATCATTCTCGCCGATACCTGCAGTAAAGGCAATCAAATCTACACCGTTCATAGCAGCCACATATCCACCGATGTATTTTGCTACACGATAGCAGAATACTTCGAAGGCAACAAGCGCTTTCTTGTTGCCGCTTGCGATAGCCGCAGTAATATCACGGAAATCACTGGAGACATTGGACATTCCCTGAACGCCTGATTCTTTATTTAGAAGATTCATGATCTGATCAAGGGATTTACCTTCCTTTTTCGCAATGTATTCAATAATGGAAGGATCGATATCACCGCTTCTGGTTCCCATAACGAGACCTGCCAGCGGAGTGAAGCCCATGCTGGTATCAATGGATTTACCGTTTAAAACAGCACTGATACTGGCACCATTGCCCAGATGGCAAACGATGATTTTGGAATTATTAATATCTAAACCGGCAAACTGAGCCGCACGTTTGGATACATAGCTGTGGCTGGTTCCGTGGAAGCCATACTTACGAATCTTGTAATTATCATAGTATTCGTGAGGGAGACCATAAAGATAAGCCTTTGGAGGCATGGTCTGATGGAATGCCGTATCAAATACTGCCACCATCGGAACACCCTTCATCAGACTCTGGCAAGCGCGAATACCGATTAAATTGGCAGGATTGTGAAGAGGAGCAAGATCATTGCATTCTTCGATCGCTTTAATTACCTCCTCATTAATGATTGTTGAGGAAGCAAACATCTCACCACCGTGTACCACTCTGTGTCCTACTGCACCAATCTCATCCAGAGAATTGATTACACCATGCTTTGCATCCGTGAGGGCATCCAGAACCATCTGAACCGCCACCTCATGACTGGACATCCTAGTCTCTATGACTATCTTCTCACCGTTACCCGGCGTATGCTTCAGATAGCTGACATCCTGTCCGATACGTTCACATAGACCAACGGCAAGAACCTGTTCGCTATCGGAATCAATTAGCTGGTATTTTAATGATGAGCTTCCACAATTAATAACTAATACTTTCATAATATCCATAACCTCTTTCATGTTTTGTTATTGAGCAGCGAAGCAATTTATTTCAATTGTGCTGCTGTCTTATCTGTGCGGCGCTATTGCTTTTTACTGCGCCTGAACTGCGGTAATAGCGATAACACCTACGATATCATCTGCGGAACAGCCTCTGGATAAGTCATTCACAGGCTTCGCAATACCCTGAGTAATAGGTCCGTAGGCTTCTGCCTTAGCCAGTCTCTGTGCCAGCTTATAACCAATGTTACCTGCATCCAGATCAGGGAATACCAATACATTGGCTTTACCTGCAATATCACTGTTCGGAGCCTTGGAAGCACCTACGCTTGGAACGATAGCAGCATCCAGCTGGAACTCACCGTCGATCTTAACATTCGGATATAATTCTTTTGCAATTCTGGTGGCTTCCACAACCTTATCCACATCCGGATGGGATGCACTGCCTTTGGTGGAATGGGACAGCATGGCAACAATCGCTTCTTTACCAACTAACTGCTCAAAGCTCTTGGCACTGCTACCGGCAATAGCTGCAAGCTCTTCTGAATTCGGATTCTGTACCAGACCGGAATCTGCAAAAATAAAGGTACCGTTTGCACCGTACTCACAATTGGGCACAACGATTACGAAAAATGCGGATACAAGCTTCGTATTCGGAGCTGTCTTCAATATCTGTAAGGAAGGACGAAGGGTATCAGCTGTGGAGTGAACCGCTCCGGATACCATGCCGTCTGCATCCCCTGCTTTAACCATAGTTACACCGAAATAAAGATAATCCTTAGTTAATAACTCCTTTGCCTGTTCGGGAGTCATACCCTTGCTCTTTCTTACTTCAACTAATATATCGATATATTTCTGAAGCTTATCTGTATTATTGGGATCAATAATCGTAGCTTTAGAAATGTCCAGACCCTGTGCAACTTTAGCAATCTCGTCCTTATTACCAACCAGAACGATATCCGCAACACCCTCTGCTAAAATTCTTGCTGCCGCTTCTAATGTTCTTCTGTCATCTGTCTCCGGCAATACAATTGTCTTAATGTTTTGCTTTGCTCTTTCTTTGATTCCATCAATAAAACCCATGATGTATCTCCTTTCATAATGCTTTTGTATTTAACATAATAATAATATATTATTGAGAAAACCCATAAATTTTATTATAGATCAATTTTTCACATGATACAAGTAGATTTTGTTGAAAATAATCTCTAAAACCTGGTAAGAATTGACGCTATAATGAAATCATGCTATCATCGTAAGAAAAGATCAGAAGAAGATAGGAGCAACGCGACAATGAAGGCTGTCGGATTGATTACGGAATACAATCCTTTCCACAATGGACATAGGTATCATATTGAAGAAGCAAGGCGGATTACCGGAGCTGATTACGTGATTGCGGCTATGAGTGGGAACTTCGTCCAACGCGGAACTCCTGCCATAATTGATAAATACAGCCGTACAGCTATGGCCTTGCGAAATGGGGTAGATTTAGTGCTAGAGCTTCCTGTGTGCTATGCTACAGGAAGCGCGGAGTATTTTGCCCATGGTGCAGTTGCCCTGCTTGACCGACTGGGTATTGTTGATCAGCTTTGTTTCGGTAGTGAAGCAGGTGATATTTCATTGCTTATCAAAGCAGCTGACCTGCTTCTCTCGGCACCAGCCTCCTTCGAAGACCGGTTACAGGAGCAGTTAAGAGAAGGTCTTTCCTATCCTGCTGCCAGAGTGAAGGCCCTGGAGCATACCCTGAAACAAAAGGGCTCTGCCGATGCTGCCCTCTTGACTGATATTCTGGGCGAACCAAATAACATTCTCGGCATAGAATACCTGAAGGCCATAAGGAAGCTATCTTCCTCCATGGAGCCCGTAACCATTAAGCGGATATCCGCACATTACCATGATACGGTATTAGCTTCTGTCTCAGGGCCAGAAGCTACGGACACGGACAATCCTGTCATAAGCTCGGCAACCGCCCTTCGTAATACCATTTTGGGTAAAAGCGAAAATCCTTCAGACGCACTTAGTATGGCTTCCTTAAGCGTGCCTTCTGATGTGGCAAAATACTTATCTGATAATTATCATAGAATCTACCCCATTACAGAGGAAGATTTCTCTGTCATCATCAGATACAAGCTATTGGAGGCGGACTGTCTCTCATTGTCAGAGTACCAGGATATTTCCCCTGATCTGGCAAAGCGTCTGAAGAATTACCGAAATTATCCCGGTAGTATCGCTTCATTTACACAGGAAATCAAGACAAGGAATATGACCTTGACCCGAATTAACCGTGCTCTGCTTCATCTCCTGTTAAATATTAAGACCGAAGAGGTCAGGGAGCTGCAAGGCTGTGGGTATGTACCCTATGCCAGAGTTCTGGGAATCAGAAAGGAATCCTCCCGGCTGTTAAAGCTGATTGAAAGCAACGGAAGAATTCCAGTCATTACTAAGGTATCCAGGGCAGAGCAACAGCTGGATGAGACAGGCCTAAAGCTTCTTTCTAAGGATATTTTTGCTTCACACCTCTATAATCAAGCTGTATATGATAAATACGGAACGGTTCTGGAAAGCGAATATAAGCACGGAATCCTTATTTTATAGAAGCGATACGGACTACAGCTTATCCGGACTAATGACAATTGCACAGTAACCCGGCTTATCAAAATCAAAGGGTCCATATCCCTTCCGGGGACATACCCTGGCCGCAGATTTTTTTGCAATTGGTATATCGTAGGTTATTCCATTATCATAATCTAAATTCTCGGCACATTCTATAAACTCCTCCAATGTTTTGCGAGTCCCCAATAAAGGACTATGCCCACAGAAAAAGCCTTCAAAATCAATCCTTCGTGCCTTATATACGGAAGCCAGATAGGTATTCAGATTACCTCCTTCCGGCATGAACAGCCACAGAAAACTATTGATCGAATCACTGAAATATAGTAGCTTCTCTTCTTTATAATAAAGACCGATGCTCCCCATGGTATGCCCCGGAAATTCATAGATTTCCAGTGTAATGCCGCCAAGTGCGAACACATCGCCCTCCTTGACAGGTATGAGGTTACCGGTACCCTGCCCGATATAATATTTTTCATCAAAATCCTTCGGCAGAATATTGCGCAGCTCATGGGTAGAGTAGTCTTCCATCAGTTTAGCACCTTCCACAGCTTTTGCTCTTGCAATGGCACTGTTAAACCTTCTGCAGTTATCCATGTCCAGCTTATGAATATGGATGTCCTCCGAAAAACGAAAATTACCGCAGGAATGATCAGGATGACTGTGACTGTTTACGATTACTAATGGCAGCTCCGTCTTTTCTCTGATTGCCAAATATAAATCATCATACCCAAAGCCGGTATCGAAAAGCAGAGCTTTCTCCTCTCCGATAAACAGATCCATAAATACATTCTCAGGACTATGAATCCGATAAACCTTCGGCCTTACTTCCGTAAATTCATAATATGTACTCCCCATGATAAATCCTCCCAATTATTATGTTATTGGGATAGAAGGTCCGGCTGAGTATCCAGCCAGACCTTTTTTCTCAACAACCAATTCATTTTACATAATTATTGTATCACACCTTCATATTTGCAACAATCTAATATTATCTCTCTCTGAAGTTGAAAGTTGTTATCTCACCCCGAAGTTTACCTTACAGCATCAGATCTTCCATCTGATCCAGCAATTCTTCAAATAGCTTCAGCGCCTGCTTGACAGGCTCCTTGGTGCTCATATCCACACCGGCTGCCTTTAGTAGCTCGATCGGATAGTCGGAACTTCCGCTGCTTAGGAACCGAATATAATCCTTCACTGCCTCTGAACCTTCATTCAGAATTCTTCTGGATAAAGCAATGGCTGCCGAATAGCCGGTAGCATATTGATATACATAAAAAGCATTATAGAAATGAGGAATTCTTGCCCATTCCATATCAATCTCCGAATCAATCACTATATCCTCTCCAAAGTAAGCCACATTCAGATCGTGATAGATTTTGCAGAGAGTATCTGCTGTAAGGCTTTCTCCCTCCCCGACTAAACGATGGGTAATCATCTCAAATTCGGCAAACATCGCCTGTCGATAAAGAGTGCCCTTAAACTTCTCGAGAAAATGATTAATCAGATAAGCCTTCTGTTTCTTTTCTTCTGTATTCTTCAGCATATAATCAATCAATAATGCTTCATTACAGGTGGAAGCAACCTCAGCAACAAATATCTTATACCCTGCATAAACATAAGGCTGTGTCCGGTCGGAATAATAGCTGTGAATTGCATGCCCCATCTCGTGAGCCAGGGTAAATACATTATTCAATGTATCACTATAATTTAAAAGAACAAAAGGATGAGTACCATAGGCTCCCCAAGAATAAGCACCACTACGTTTATTTTCGTTTTCATAAACGTCGATCCAGCGATGGTTGAAGCCTTCGAATAGGATTTTTTGATATTCTTCTCCTAATGGCATCAGTCCCTTGGCCACAATCTTCTTTGCTTCTTCGAAGGGTATCTCCATCTTTATGTCACCAACCAAGGGGGCATATAAATCGTACATATGCAGCTCCTTAAGCCCAAGCAGCTTCTTTCGAAGAGATACATAACGATGCATCAGATTCATATTTTCATGAACTGCTTCGATTAAATTCGTGTATACCTCCACCGGAATATTCCCGGTATTCAGGGATTTCTCCATAGTAGAGCTATAGTTTCTGGCATTTGCAAAAAAAACCTCTTGCTTTACATTAGAACTGAAGGAGGCTGCCAGAGTGTTTCTGAAGCTGTTATAGGTAGCATATACCCCTTCGAAGGCTTCCCTTCTGACCCTGCGGTCCGTGCTTTCCAAAAGCTGACCATATCTTCCGTGGGTAATTCTGATTGTCTGATTCTCCTCATCCTTAATTTCGGGGAATTTTATATCCGCATTATTAAACATGGAAAAGATATTGCCGGACGCTTCCGCAATCTCACCGGCCCCCGCCAACAGCCCCTCTAATTCACCTGATAGGATATGTGGTTTCAATCTCAGAATATCTGAGAGATAGAAATCATAAACCAATAGTCCTTCTTCTTCATGCTTAAACTGAGCTATGGTCTCTTCTGGTATGGTGAGTATCTCAGGAGTAGCAAAGGCTAACGCGCTGCTGACCTGAACAGATAGTGCGGCTGCTTTATTCGATAGGTCCTGATAAACTGCATTTGCTGTGTCCTCGTGATATTTCTGATTTGCATAGACATATACACGTTCCATCATTCTTCCGATTTCATCGGATAGCTGTAGGAAACTTAATAGTAGCTCCGCGGATTTTCCGAGCCTCCCCTTAAACTCCTCAGCCTTTGGAAGCATCTCCTTCAATTTATCATATTCTTTTTGCCATAAATTGTCAGATACATATAAATCCTCTATCGCCCAGGTATATAGTACCTCTACTTCGTTTCTCTTGGGTAAATTCTTGTTCGTTGACATCCTTCCATCTCCTTTTGCTCTTTGCTGTACGGAAATTCTTTGAATAAATTGAATAGCCTACCAATAAATTATAATAAATGTATCACTTGTCTTCAAGGAGTAGTGGAAAAGAATTTTTAGCTTACGCCCAAGTTTCAAGTGGTTTGTGGAATGGAGCTTCCAGATGAAAAAAATAGATGATAGAATCAAAAATAAGATCCTCCGCAGCTCCATTCTATTATTTATGGTCACCATGCTGGTATTTCCGAATTCATCCTTTCAGGGTGCCAGCACCGGCCTGTTACTGTGGTTTGAGCATGTTCTACCCAATCTGCTGCCCTTTATTATCATGTCGAATCTAATAGTCCGCCTGAACATCACGGATCAGATCAGCCGTCTCCTTTATCCCATCCTCGGACGGCTCTTCCGGGTTAGTGCTGACGGTTGCTACCCGATTGCCCTCGGTTTCCTTTCCGGGATACCGATGGGCGCCAAGGCTACCGCTGACCTAATATCCGAAAATAAAATCACCCGCAAGGAGGGCCAGTTTCTACTTGGAATGTGCAATAATGCCAGCCCTATGTTCATACTCGGTTATATCTCGGTCACGCAGCTAAAGCTTCCCCGGATCAAATATGCATTATTCGCCATCCTATATATAAGTGCTATCCTGAGTGCCGTTCTCTATCGTGCCCTGATTTCTATAATATCAAAACAGGAACCGTCTGCCCAGCATACTATGTCAAAAACCAAGAGAAGGTATGAGAAGGTACTCTCACCATCCCGGAAGGAGCGCCCTCGTTTTTCTTTTCCGCTCCTTGATTCCTCCATCTTAAACGGCTTCGAGGTTATTACAAAAATCGGTGGATATATCATCCTCTTCTCTATTCTGGCACAGCTACTAAATACAATATTTCCGGACATTGGTATCGGAAAAGGTCTGCTTGTAGGGATAATGGAGATAACCACTGGCGTCAGCCAGATCAGTCAAAGCAGCCTGCAGGATTCGATAAAAATAGTCCTGATCTCCATATTAACCTCTTTTGGCGGTTGTTCGGGTATCGCCCAAACCAAAAGTGTTCTGGGAAGCTCAGGACTATCCATAAAAACTTATATTATTGTCAAATTAATAAATGCTTCCATCACAGGCTTGATTGCTTACGTATATGCAGCATATCTGATTCACTAAGCTGTAAACAATGTATTACTATCTACTCCTGATCGGGAAGGAAGGTATTCTCATCAAAATCATACCCACCATCATCGTATTCTGAATTCTGAGTTACCCCTGAATTATTATTCTGCGGATAAAGTTGATTGTTCAATTCGCGCTTGTTATTGATAACAATCTCTAGGTTATTCTTCAGAGTACCGATAAAGGAATCATACCTTGAGATTGCAGTATCATATGCATTGGCAAGCACCCTTTCCACCTCTGTAAGTACTTCATTGGAATAAACCAAAGCACCTGTTCTGATCTGCTCGGCTTCCTCAACGGCCTCCCTACGGATCTTATCAGCCTCTCCAGAGGCCTGCATAATCATCTCATTAGCCTGATAATATGCTTGCTGCATAATTTCATGCTCATTTAATAATTCCTTTGCCTTTTCTCGCGACTGACGTTGAATATTCTCTGCCTTCTCCTCGGCATCGGCTATGATTGCATCTCTATTCGCAATAATTTTCTGATAACGCTTGATTTCATCCGGCGTGCGAAGCCTCAGCTCATCCAGCAAATCATATAATTCGTCCTTCGGAACAATTACCTTAGTGCTTGATAGCGGCTGCATCCTACAGCTTTCAACAAATTCATAGATATCCTCGATTAATTGTTCTATTCTGCTTGCTCCCATATCAAACACTCCTTATTAATTTGATTTTATCGTAAACTGATTGTACAATGCATTCCGGAACAAACTGTCGGATGTCCCCACCAAAGGTAGCTATTTCCTTTACCGCACTGGAACTAAGATACGAATATTCAACACTGGTGGTGAAAAACACCGTGTCGACCTTTGAGTCTAATTTATGATTAGTTTGCGCAATTTGCAATTCGTACTCGAAATCCGTAATTGCGCGTAGTCCTCTTACAATTATATTTGCCTTTTGCTGTCTTGCAAAGTCTATCAATAATCCGTCAAAAGAAATAATCTCAACAGAAGCCAGCTTCTTGTCTTCCCGGATTACCTGTTCTATTAGTTTAACCCTCTCCTCGGAGGTAAACAGTGGTTTCTTAGCCTTATTATCTAGTACCCCGATTATTAACTTATCTACCAAACCGGAAGCACGGACTATGATGTCAAGATGGCCAAGGGTTATCGGATCAAAGCTACCAGGATAAATACCAATTTTCATGTAAATTCACTCCCTGCTTGATTGCCACATCAATATCTATTTTAAATCAATAAATACATGTTGATTCGTCTTATATTGCTTTTTCTTAAAGATACGGAACTTTGTATCCTCAAGGTAGTCAAAATTCGTCTTTAAAGAAGCCTCCACTATGATAATAGTATCGCAGTAGATAATATTGGAGTTTTGCAGTGTAAGCAGCACATCCTTCTCCAGAAAATTATCGTAGGGCGGATCCATAAAAATCACATCAAAGACCTTCCCCTTCATCTCCAAGATGCGAATGGCTTCATTTACTGTATAAGGAAGCACCTCGGCTGCATCAGAAAGCCTGGTAAAATACAGATTTGCCTTGATGCAATCCAGTGCAGCTTTATTGTCCTCTACAAAGGCAGCATACTTAGCACCTCTGGATAAAGCTTCAATCCCGATAGCACCGCTACCCGAGAACAAATCCAGAAAATCAGCATCGGGCAGATATGGATTCAGAATGTTGAACAGGGTCTCCTTGGTCTTATCCGTAGTTGGCCTGGTGTCAAAACCCTCCGGTGTTTTCAGCTGAAGTCTTCTTGCTTTCCCCGCTATTACTCTCATACTTTCTTCCCCACTTATGACTAATAATGACTATAAATATTATTTTATAATAATATGAGTATTTGTCAACCTGTTTGTGGATAGTCAGTCAAAGGAGTAATGATATAAATGCCCTAAGTGAATGGTTTATACATAAATAAGTGTATCTTATCATGTAAAAAAATTCAATATTTATTTCTCATGAAACAGACTCATGAAATGATACTTATTACCTATACTAAATATAAATAAAAGACGGCTGTCCATGCAGACAGCCGTAAAAATGTTTCTTATCTAAATTACTGTTGACCAGCCATTCTTTTCTCAGATTCCTGAATCATCTTCTTAACCATATAACCGCCAACAGAACCATTTTGTTTAGATGTTAAGTCGCCGTTGTAGCCCTTTTTCAACGGAACACCGAGCTCATTTGCAACTTCATATTTGAAACGGTCTAAAGCTTCCTGTGCTTCCGGTACTTCTGCTCTGTTTCTATTTGACATATAGTTACCTCCAATATAAAAACAATCATTAAGAGTTACAGTCATAGTATATGAGTTTTATATAAAAATACTCGGTCACAGTGTTTATCTTTGCTGGAAATTCAGGAAATATATCCGAATAAAATTAAATTTAAATTTAACATAATATTATCAAACATCTGATCTATCTTCAAGAGCCTGATATTCCCGATGCTTCGCTACACTCTTATATGCAGGACGAATTATCTTTCCTGCATTAGTCAGCTCCTCCAGGCGGTGTGCGCTCCAGCCTGCAATTCTTGCTATGGCAAAGATTGGCGTGTAAAGCTCCATAGGAAGTCCTAGCATATTATATACGAAACCGCTGTAGAAGTCCACATTTGCGCTGACTCCCTTATACATCTTTCTTTCCCGGGATATAACTTCAGGCGCCAGGCGTTCCACCATCTCATAGAGGCCGAACTCCTTCAGTAATCCCTTTTCCTCAGATAGACTTCGTACATATTGCTTCAGTACATTGGCTCTCGGGTCGGATATGGAATATACAGCATGACCCATTCCATAAATTAAACCGGATTTATCAAAAGCTCTTTTCTCCAGCAGAGCAAGAAGATAAGCACTGATTTCTTCTTCGTCCGTCCAATCCTTAATGTTTTCCTTCATATTATCAAACATCTGCATTACCTTGATGTTGGCACCTCCATGCTTAGGACCCTTCAAAGAACCAAGGGAAGCTGCAACCGACGAATAGGTGTCGGTACCGGAGGAGGTTACGACATGAGTGGTAAAGGTTGAATTATTACCACCACCGTGCTCTGCATGAAGCACCAGGGCTATATCCAGTATCTTTGCTTCCAGTTCCGTGTATTTCATATCAGGTCTGAGCATATATAGAATATTCTCCGCTGTAGAAAGTCCTTCCTTCGGAGGATGGATGACGAGACTCTTTCCAAAATGGTAATGACCGAAGGCCTGATACCCGTATACGGATAACAGCGGAAATACAGCAATCAGCTGCAGACTCTGCCGCAAGACATTCTCTATGGAGATATCCTCCGCTTTTTCATCGTAAGAATATAAGGTAAGTACACTTCTTGCCAATGTATTCATCATATCCTTGCTGGGTGCCTTCATAATTATATCACGAACAAAGCTTGGTGGAAGCTCTCTGTATTTTTCCAGCAGTCGTTTAAAAGCTTCGAGCTTCTCCTCTGTCGGCAGATTACCAAACAACAAAAGATAGGTTACTTCTTCAAAGCCAAAGCGTTTCTCATTAATAAAGCCTTGGATGATTTCCTCCACGTCGACTCCACGGTAATACAGCTTTCCTTCGCAAGGAATATAGTCATTATCAACCATGGTATAAGAAATAATTTCACAGATTTCTGTTAACCCGGTCAGTACCCCTTTTCCACTAATATCTCTTAAACCACGCTTGACATCATATTTAGTGTACAATTCAGGATTAATTATTGTATTTTTTCTACATAATTCGGCAAGCTCCATCAATTCCGGTGTTATTTCAGTATACTTATTCATGTTACCATCTCCTTTCTTATGCTTGGGCTAAAATATAATAAACTCCCTGAAAGGTCCATTTATAATCGCTCCTATCAGAGTGTGTATTAACTCTATTATAATTGTAACATGTACAAGCTTCTTTGAAAACCTTCAATTCAAAGATTTACAATATTAAATGATTAAACCGCAGTCCATTCATCAGATGAACTGCGGTCCTTCCATAAAAATATCAGTTTATTGAAGCGCTTTATAATAGATTGCCTGGGCACTGGCAGTATTACCGGCCTCATCAGAAGCAGTATAGGTGATAAGATAATTACCTTCCGGTGTTGTACTGATTGTTACCATGAGATCCTCCAGGGTCATAGAAGTGTAATTATCCGAAACAGATACCCCTTCCAGAGCCATAGGGGCATCCGGAACCTGATCGGCTGCAAGTTGTCGATCAGCTACTCCCATAATGATGGGTAGATTTCTGTCCACATGGATTTGAGCCTGTTGTTCGATTTTCTGTTTCCCTAGCTTCAGGCTGTAGTAAAGAAGATATTCCTCTTCAGAGACCTCTTCCACCTTAACTTGAATCAGGCTCTTTTTCAGTTTAGTCCCTTGGCAGTATGCATTGACACCTGCTAAAGCAAACTTTTTATTGATGTTCACCTCAATCCCCACAATTTTATCACTAATACCTGAGAAAACCGGGGGTTCAGGACATTCATCAACCGTATAAGTGGCTACCTTCATCATAAACCTTCCAATTTCATCTTCTATGTAATAGGAAACCTTATATTCTCCAGGCACCAGAGTGTCCACCGAACCCTCGATTTCAAGCTTAGAGGTAATGTCCTGACCTGTAGCGGATTTGGCTTTGATGCCTTTGGTTATATCAATCTTACCACCCCAAGCTATAACCATATCCTTCACTCCATATATCTGTGGGCTATCAGCCAGATAAGGATTCCTTAAATCAGGATCCGTAGGATCCCAGCCAATTCCCTTTTTAGCTTTCACAGTATCGGGTTTGCCTAGTGGACCGGGTGTCTTCTTATCTTCATAGATAATCACCTGCGTACCCGAAGCACAATTATCATAAATCCATTTTGCATCCGCCACAGTAAGACGTATGCAGCCATGAGATGCTGCCTGTCCAAGCTTATTATATTCGCCTGTTGCCAAAGATGCAGGATTAGCGTTCTCATAATAATATACTGAGTGAAACAAGATACCTCCAACAATTCTGGTGGCATATTGCCCGTAAACCTCCCCCATTAAAAGCTTCCAGCGATACTTTTCCTTCAGCTGGAAATCTCCCAGTAAAGTCCTTGCCTGCGAGCCTACGGAGCAAGTCATAGCTTTAACGGGTTTGCTGTATTTCCCTTTTTCATCCTGTTCATAAACTGTAACGGTGTTGTAATATCTGTTTACCTTAATCAGATAGGGTTGCTTTTTTTGCTCCGCTGCCGATGCACTTGTTGCTCCAGACACCAGCAATACAATGCCTAAAACAAGAACAATTCCTATGAATCGGAGTAAGCTTTGTTTTTTGTTTCTAATCATAATTCCCAATACTCCTTAAGCCTCACAATTATTCTGCCAAAAACATAATCCTTCGTTCATCCATTGTGAAGATGCCTTACTCCACACCTACCTTGACGATATAGGTTTCATAAGCCCTACCGTTTCCAGGCAGAATGTCAAATACTACATCCCCCAGACTCTTCAGCATTTCATGATTGATATCGCTGTACTTTTCCTGCTCCAGTTTTCCGACATAGATATAGGAAACATCATATTTCTTTAATAGCTGTAGCAGTTCCTCCTTATTCAGGGAGGTATAGGTTTCTTCCTCTCCCACTTTTCTTAATGAAGTATAGATTGTCTCAATATCTGCTGCCCTGGCATCAACAATCTCAGAGCTGGATTTCCATAACCATTCGTGGGTATGCCATCCAAGTACCGTAGGTAGGCCTGTTATTACTGAAACTCTCTCATAATCTGTATAGCTATCACCATTGGCCTCCAACACCACAGGCATTCCGATGATATGCTCATTGAGCCAGTCAGTTGCCAATGCATCCTCCGGCATGGTAGTTTCCATGAAAGCAGTCGCATCTAATCC
The DNA here is from genome assembly GCA_023415635.1 of Bacillota bacterium. Lineage (GTDB taxonomy): Bacteria > Bacillota > Clostridia > Lachnospirales > Lachnospiraceae > Mobilitalea. Next base: position 26,887 of record JAEZJV010000015.1, read on the forward strand.
GCTTTTGTCGGCAATGTTAAAAATATTGCCATACCAGGACTGAACTGCATTCTGGACATAGGTCAGGGAGAACAGAAAAAGCAGCAACCCTGCAAATGCATGTTTTCTCTGAGTCTTTGTCCTTCCGTAGCACAGTAATCGCAAAAGGATGTATCCGAAGCACAGTCCGAACATGATAAATGCCTGATAAGTCAACTTAAACATCGTATTCGCTCTTTTGTATTCTCCGGAATAAATATCCTGGACATAAATCAGCTCCGGAAGCAGCACCAGACCGATCGAGCATAATCCCAATACCATTATAAATAGGTCCGAAGCCGGCATTGTATATAAGAAATTGATGACTGCCGGTTTATCCTTCTCTTCCTCCGAAGCTGCCGCTGCCGTCCTGTAATTCGTTATCAGTGCAAGGACAAAGCAGATAACCGTATAAATCGGTAATCCCCAAAGGATAAACAGCTGATTGAGAGGTGTCCTTAAATCTACAAGGCGTATATTAGTCGCAATCTGATCGAAATGAAAGGTAAAGGGAATACATACCACCTCAGATATAGCGATTACCGCAGCTCCCTGTAATGCTGTAAGCCAAAGTGCTTTGCCTTTAAAATTATATACACTCAGATTGGAAAATAGAATAATTGCCCCTGATACCACGTAATAAATCGGAAAATCCCAGAAATTTGTCATGTGGAATAATCCAATCATGAAGGAAATCGTTATAATTGCCGGATGGAAAATCTCCTTCCAGACAGGGATATTGTCCTCCTTCCTCCTCTCTCTGCCAATCAGCCAGGCAAAAAGAATTCCGAGGACGGTTAGTACCAGCATGATATTGATGACATGTGCATGAAGATCTCCCAGAACGAAGGAGTATGCCGGAAATTCATGAATAGTCTTGTCATTCGTTTCGGGAAAGTAACCAATATACCTAGTAGCATCCGGGAACCAGTATTTCTTGTCATTGGCTTCTATTCCGAAGAATTTGCGTGCTGCCGGTTCCAGCCATCGAAATACCGGATAATGCATATTTCCTGCAATACATACTCCGGTTCCTGACAGAATTCCACTGAGTACGGGGATGATTTTGTTATTCTTTTCTCTGCTTTTTAAAAACTGCAAAGTCACATTATAGCCAAGAGAGTAAGGAAGCACCAAAGCAAAAGCCCCTACCATCATCAGCATCAGATTATAGGCATCGGTAACCTTAACAAAGGACAGCTTTGTCAGATAAACCGCTATATACTGTCCTACATAGTAATAATTCAGCTTCGTTCCGGAAAACCAGAAATCCTGGGGAGGCATAAATTCACTCCGCATCATACTGGTCATGAAGCCATAGTCCATGAACTTCTCCGTTCCGTATGCTTCCGGTTTGAAGCAGCGAATATAAGTAAATAATAAAAATGCAGCAAAGAATAATATCTCCTCAAGCCATATGGCATCCAGGGTACTATTCCTCCATAGTGAACCCGGCAGCCCGAAGCTTCCCTGCATTCTCTCCTTGAGCATATCCGATTTCCGGATCTTTTTCTGCAGCCAGAAAAAAAGCACTGCATTAAAAAGCAGTCCGACAACTACACATAGGATGCATGACAGCCGGGTAAACTTCATGAGCCTGATGGAAGAAGACAACCACATGAGATAGCTGGCGATTGCAATTCCGAATACCTTACTGAAAAGATAACCTTTGTCATGAAAATTGTGAAACAGTACATAGGTAAACGGAAGAAAAGACAGACCCAAGCCTGCTATCACTGCCCACCACTGCAGAAATGAAATATAATCACTCTGTAATAAAAATTTTCCGGCTATAAACAACAAAACCGATATCACAAAATAGATAAGCTTCTTCATTCTAAATGCCTTACCTTTCACATTTTTCCTGTTAGATTTTCATGCGCAGACTTTTATTAATCCTTCTGAAATCCTTTAATGCCTGTCTGCCTATTCGGATGATACGTTTCATATTGATAGAATTTTCTCCGCCCTGTCTAGGTCGGAAGGTTACAGGAATATAATTTACCTTCAGATGCTTCTTAGCATAAATGACGGATATCATCACATTGGATAAATTAAAATTCTCCGGTACCAGCTTCAGCTGCTCCTTAAGAATTGAAGCCTTCATCAGACGAAAGGGCGTATTGGCGTCTGTAATCCCTACATGAAAGCACAGCCAAAGAACGAACTTCAGGATTTTTGTAACAAAGACACGGGAAAGACCGTCCTGTCTTCCTTTTCGGTTACCTATCACCATATCATAGGAAGCCCTCTGCTCCCAGAAGGTCCAGAATTCCTCCGGTAACGTCTGCCCGTCAGAATCTGTCTGAAAAACATAGTCTGCACCTGCCTCTACCGCATAACGATAGCCGTAAAGAACCGTTGCTCCGTGTCCGCTGTTGGGTTTGGTAATCGGTTCGAAGACGGGCAAATTTTCAGCCTGCTCTTTCATGAGCCGATAGGTGGAATCCCTGCTTCCATCATCGATAATTACCAGTCTGCTGCCATTTCCTATCTTTTCTACGATTGGATACCAATCGTTGATTACCCGTTCAATATTAGCTTCCTCATTATAAGCAGGAATAACAATGTATAGTTTGTCCAACTCAATACCTCCGCCTGTAGTAAATATAACTCTGTATATTTGGTATCATAAGGGTATATTAATGAATACTGTCCCAATGATCCTATGAAATCTAAGTATTATCTTCTAATTCTGCTCTCAAAGGCATCCAATGCCCTGCGGACAACACCGTCCATATTATAGTACCGATACTCTGCAAGACGTCCGATAAAGATGACGTTATTCTCCTTCTTCATCTCCTCCTCGTACAAAGCATACTGTTTCTTATATTCCTTGGTAGGGAACGGATAATAGGGCTCTCCCTCCGCACAGGGAAATTCCTTCCCTATGGTCGTCTTTGCATGCTTTTGCCCTGTCAGCTGCTTATATTCGGTGATTCTGGTATAGTCATAATCATTCGGATAATTAACTACAGGTGCTTCCTGGAATTTATCGGTATCCAAGGTCTCAAATACGAAATTTACACTCCGATAAGCAAGCCTTCCGTGCTTAAAATGATAGTATTCATCCGTTGCTCCGGTATAAATCAGCGTATCATAAGATATATCCTTTTGTATTTCTCGATAATCCGTATTCAGTAGAAGCTTGATATTCTTATTCGCAGCCATCTTTTCACACAGCTTAGTATAGCCATGGGCCGGCATCCCCTGATATCTGTCTGCAAAGTATCTTGTATCCCGATTCAACCGGATTGGAATTCTGGCTATCACAGAGGTATCCAGCTCAGCAGGATCGATTCCCCACTGCTTCTTTGTATAGTTTTCAAAGATCTTCTCGTAAATATCCTGTCCAACCTTACTTAACGCCACATCCTTACTGGTCTTGATCTCCTTAATATCTACAGCATGATTATTCAGAAATTCCTCCACCTGAGAGCAGTCCAGATTAAGATTATACAATCTATTGATCGTCTCTACTGTTATCGGCATAGGCACCAGATTGCCATCCACATAGGTAAGCACTCTATGCCAGAAATCCTTCCATTTCGTAAATTGTGACAGATAATCATAAACTCCTTTATCATTGGTGTGAAAGATATGAGGGCCGTAATTGTGTATCAGGATTCCGTCTTCATTATAGGAATCATAAACATTTCCGCCGATATGACCACGTTTTTCGATAACAAGCACCTTTTCGTCTAATACATTGGCTATCCTCTCGGCTATGGTTAGTCCTGCCAGCCCTGCTCCTACTACCACATACTTATAATTCATGAAATTCTCCTCCAATATAACTATTATATTGATAACTTTTATCTGTACCTATTATCATCATTGCAGTGGTTCTAATAGTTTCGTCGTGTCGTAAATGGAGGTCTTCCCTTCCTCTTTCCCCTCTGCATATACACATTCGTATGTTGCCTGAATAGTTGCTTCGTTCAGCTTATATTCCTCGCTGAACCGATTATTCTGGTCTACGATGATAAAGCGTATACGGTTTGCCTTCACCAGTTGATCCAATTCCTCAGCGGTATCCGCCTCGTACATCAGCTTCACCTGCTTAGTACGGTAATCCGTATCATAACCTGCAGACCAGGGATAATATGGCCAACCCTCATAGAGCATCGCACCACCTAGCACAGCCTGGTTAATGGTGTATGTATCCGTCAGGAAAATATCCTGAGAGGTACTATTCTCATCAATCCAGCTCGTCAGCGGATCCTCCAGCTTCAGTACCACCTCTCCAAGCTGAGTATTCCTCTTAACTACTGTATAAAAATCATAGAGTCCCGTTGCTGTCAGAAGCAAAATCAGAAATACTCCCAAAGCTCCGAACCAGAACTCCTTCCTATCAAATATCCTAGCAATAAGATCAGCAGCGAAGATACCCAGCAGAATACAGCTCATCATAATATATTTATGATTTACCGTCACATCCACCGTAAGAGATACGGTAAATGCAAATATTAACGGGGTACAAAAAGCTGCCATAAGGTATCGATATGCACCTCGCCCGATACAGAAGGCTATTAAAAGCACCCATGGTAGGATACCCAACAGGCGGTCCAGATAGGAGACAGCACCAAGGAGAGTCTTATTCTCAGCAATAAAACCAAATAAAAACTTAGGTGATATCACGGAACCGTGTATAAAAAAATGTGTCTGCAGCGAAGAGAGTACTATGGTTATTATTGCTGTTATGAGATATTCCAGCCTTCTCGCAGCTACAATCGCCATTATGAAAAATATCATCAGAACACCTATGACTGCGGCGCCATGAAAAAAACCAAGGCTTCCGAGCAGGATTCCTGCAGCGATCGAAGTCCTGAGCTCCTTGACCTCCCATCCTCCTTTTGTAAAGTAGATTATCCTGAATGTACTTATTACCCGGGTGAATAAGCTTCTGCCGTGTTTTTTCTTATTGCTATCCTTTGCATAATTAAGGTGAGACTGCTTGATTGTCTCAAACATCTCATAAAGGTGAGGCAGAAACAAAATCAGAAGAAAGAACATAACAGTCAGACCGAAGGCCAGATGGCGCTGATTACAATATACATTCAAATTCCATAAACCCCAGTCTTCGTTTGGTGTACTACTGAGAAAGTCGGTATTATCTCGAAGAGCCTTCAAGATACCAGTGCCCTCAGGAAGCTGCGAAATCCATAGAAACAGGCTCTTAGAGCTCCTAAAGGCAAATAAAAGACAGGATAGCAGTCCGACTCCGATTCGTCCGCTGATTTTTACCGCCATCAGATACAATAGCATGAATGCACTGACAAAGCTTAATATACTAGGTATATTGAAGGCATAATCAATCCTAAGACCGAGATATTCCAGATTTCCGGCTAAAAACTGGAACATGAAATGATACCTGATATCTTCTCCGGCATAATGTGGATAAGCTGTCGGAAAGTTATTCCCATGAGAAAAAGAGCGAATCATACCCACATGAGGTGAAAAATCACTGAATACAGAGATGCCGATAAATAACTCTTTTCCCTTAACATAGAAGGTTGTCCACATCAGAACACATGCCAGCAGTAAAACTCCTGCAAGAAAGAGAACCTCAGTAATTAACACTCTTCTATTCCTGCATAACAAGGAAGCCTTCCCCTTTTTAAATTTTGTCATTAAAATTGCCAATACCGTTGTCAGAAAAGCCAAAGGCAGAACAATCAGATTTGCATAAAACAAAGGCTCCTTGGCATTCCTATTAAGATAGCCCAGGATATAGACAGACCAGGTAAGTGCCAGAGTTCCTATTGCATACCAAACCGGGAATAGCAGTATAAACGGACTGACATCAATTTTTCTCTTTAGGTAATCAGTCCTTGTGATGGCAGAGAGACCGGGAAATGCAAAGCAGCAGATAGCCCAGCCGAAGCTAACACTTAACAGGAGGTAGAGAATACCTAGCATTTCTTCTCACCACCTTTGATGTACTGTGAGATCAGATACCTCGGTCTGGATTTCACTTCCTTATAAATCTTAGCCAGATAAATACCGATCATACCCAGACTGATCATGATTGAACTGCCAATAATCAGCTGCAGCAGAATGACCGTTGTAAAGCCGCTTAAGGCCTTACCTGAAAAATACATAAATAAGGTCTGAAGTCCCAGAATAATAGCACCGATAAAAAGACAGATACCAAGCAACGTGATAAAATGCAGGGGTATAGAGGTATACGAGGTAATTGCATTCACTGCCAGTCTGATCAGGCGAAGCAGCGACCATTTGGATTTCCCGTTAACACGTTCAGCTACGTCAAAGCTGATCTGCTTACGTTCAAACCCCAGCCAGGCCGACATACCACGGAAGAAGGTGGCCCGTTCGGGCAATTCCTTCCATGCCTCAACCACCTTCCTGTCCATCAGTTTAAAATCCGAGGCCTGTCCAAGATCAATATCTGCAGTTTTATATATAATATAATAGAAAAATTTTGCACAGATGCGATAGAAGGAGCTTTCTTTTCCTCTGGAGCTTTTTATTCCTTCTATGACATCATAGCCTTCTTCTCGCCAAGCTTTTACCATCTCAGGTATCAAGGTTGGCGGATGCTGAAGATCACAGTCCATAACCAATATCATATCACCGGACGCATAGTCCAGTCCCGCGCAAAGTGCAGCCTCTTTTCCGAAATTTCGGGAAAGACGCAGCGCTGTGAGGTTCTCGTTGTTTTGTGACAATTCCTTTAACTGTTGCCAGGTATTATCCCTGGAACCGTCATCTACAAGTATAAATTCATAGGGAATTTGATTACTGACCAGAATTTGTTCAATCACACCGACCGAGCTCTTGATATGTCCACCTTCCTGATACACGGGAATAACTAAGGACAGTTTGGCATTTTCTGTTCTATTCTGATTTATAATTACTGCTGCATCCATGATTTACCTCATTCAAATTTAATAAAGCAACTATAGTATAGCTTAATTTCCATCTGATGGAAAGTATTTCAAACTCATAAGTTCTTAAGATTATTTAAAGATTATTTAAAGCTGCACCATCCGGTGCTGGCTACAGAGTATTAGAGTCTCTTTGCAGAATTTTTTCCTCAAGGTAAGGGTTGCTTTTAAAGATCCCTTCCACCTCCTCCGGTTTCAGCTGCTTTACCGCTTCGGCAGCAGATTTCAGTACAGCTGCATCATTATAGATGTCACCCAATTTGAAATCCATCTCACCGCTCTGTCTGATGCCAAAGATATCTCCGGGTCCTCTAAGCTTTAGATCCTCTCCTGCAATAAAGAAGCCATCGTTGGATTTGTTCAGTATCTCAAGCCGTTCCCATGCCTCTCTACTGTTGCTGCCACATACGAAGATACAGTAGGATTGATGCTCACCTCGTCCGACTCGTCCACGGAGCTGATGCAGCTGGGCAAGACCAAACCGTTCCGCATTCTCGACCATCATCACCGTAGCATTGGGAACATTTACACCAACCTCAACAACCGTCGTAGAAACCAGTATCTGTATATTTCCCTCAAAAAAACGCTCCATGACATCATTTTTGTCCTTAGGCTTCATCTTTCCATGGAGGAATTCCACATTAATATCTGAGGAAAGTGCTTCCTTCAAGCGTTCGGTATAATCAATGACATTCTCAGCTTCCACCTCTTCACTCTCTTCCACCATCGGACAGATAACATAGGCCTGTCTGCCTTCCGATACCTGTTTTTCAATAAAACGGTATGCCTTCGGACGGTAATTGGTGTCCACCACACAATTCTTAATAGGTAGCCTTTTTGCAGGAAGCTCATCCACAATAGAGATATCCAGGTCACCATATAAAATGATTGCAAGTGTTCTCGGGATAGGTGTCGCACTCATGACAAGCACATGGGGGTTACCCCCTTTATTCATGAGTGCTTCCCTCTGCTTTACACCGAATCTATGCTGTTCATCTGTAATTACCAAGCCTAGGCTGTCATACTCCACCTTCTCCTGAATGAGTGCATGTGTACCTATTATTATATCCGCTTTATGGCTTCTGATACGTTCATAGGTTTCTCTCTTCTCTTTCGCTGTCATAGAGCCTACCAGCAGGCATAACTTAAAACCAAAATCGGCTGAAATACCCTCAAGTGATTTATAATGCTGCTTTGCCAAAACCTCTGTGGGCACCATAAAACAGGCTTGGTATCCGTTCTTCACCGCCATGACCAGTGCCAGTATCGCAAGCACCGTTTTACCGGAACCTACATCACCCTGAATCAACCGGTTCATCACGTACTCTCCCTGAAGATCCTTCTTCACCTCTGCCCAGACACGCAACTGTGCCTTCGTTAGTGAATAGGGAAAGCTCTCAATCAACCTGTCACATTCCTGTTTCTCGGTCATCCTGTAATCAGAGCGCAAAAGTACCTTCCGCTCCTTCAGCTTCCGCATCGCCAGAGCATAAAGAAAAAATTCATCAAAGACCAGCCGTTGTCTGGCTCTTTGCATACTGTCCCGGTCCTTCGGAAAGTGTACCTCCATCATAGCCTTAGTACGGTCCATTAATTTATATTCTTTCGCAATCACCGTTGGAATATAATCCTTGGCATGGGTCAACTCAGACAGTGCCTGTTTGATTGCTTTTGATATCGTGGAATTAGTGATGCCCTGAGTTAGTGGATAAACCGGCTGTAGTACACGAAGCAGCTTATAATAGTTTTCTCTTTGATAAATGCTTGGCTGCTCCATTACCAAAACTCCGTTCTTACGGCTCACCTTACCACGGAAGATGTAATGATATCCGGAACGAAGTGTTTTCTGCAAAAAGGGCATATTAAACCAGGTAAGAAACATTGCACCGCTTACATCCTTCACCTGGACATTTACGATTTGCAGCTTCCTCACTCTTTTTACCTTCGGTGTTGCTGTAATCGAAGCTTCGATTGCCAGAACTGCTCCTTCATAAATCGTGCTGATCAAAACCGGCTTCTCAAATTCCTCGTAGCTTCTAGGATAATGCTCCAACAGATCCTGGACGGTCTCAATGCCCAGCTTCTCAAAAAGCTTTTCTGTTTTTTCCCCAATCCCCTTAATAACCATTATTCTATCTTCTGACTGCAAGGCTTCACCTCCAAAAGTTAGAAAACCATCGTTTTCATTATAAACCATATCACTTCAATGGAAAAGGAAAATAATATAAAATTAATTTAAAAAAGACTATTGACATGATCATTGTATTACTGTATTATTGTACTAACAGCTTAATACAGTAATGCATGCATATTGTTATAGGTATAAAGAAAGGAGAAATAAGAATGCAATGGGAAATCGATTCTGAAAGACCTGTCTATGTTCAGCTGATTGAACAGATACAGGCCAATATCATTTCTGGTTATTACAAACCCGGTGATAAACTTCCCTCAGTCAGAGACCTCGCTTCGGAAGCTACTGTGAACCCGAATACAATGCAAAAGGCGTTATCCGAACTGGAAAGATCCGGACTTATCTATACCAACCGCACCAGCGGACGCTTTATTACCTCTGATGAAGAGATGATAAAGAACCTTAAGGGCAAATCTGCAAGAGATCTGATTATGGACTTTCTGGAACGGATGAAACAGCATGGATTTACACCGCAAGAAACCCTGGCCCTGGTCATGGAGATTGTAAAAACAGAGTTTTAGTAGATGGATGTATGGGAGAAGTTTATTTTATATTAAGCAAAAAAATAGGGATACCGCTTTGCGGTATTAATGGAGGTATATTTAATGAATCCAATTTTAGAGTGTAACTCGTTATCGAAGAAGTTCACCGGTGTAGACGCTCTCACTAATGTTAACTTAAGACTGGAAAGGGGACGTATCATCGGTCTTCTCGGTCCGAACGGAAGTGGTAAAACCACTTTGATTAAATTAATGAACGGACTGCTGGTACCTACAAACGGCAGCCTGCTGGTGAACGGTAACCAGCCCGGACCCGAAACCAAAAAAATTGTGTCCTATCTCCCGGAGAGAACTTATCTTCCTGAATGGATGCGAATTTCCCAGGCAATTGAATTCTTTAAGGATTTTTATCATGACTTTGATGAGAAAAGGGCTTATGAAATGCTGGAAAGATTGCAGTTAAATCCTACCAGGCGTCTGAAGACCTTGTCCAAGGGTACCAAGGAAAAGGTCCAGTTGATCCTGGTTATGAGCCGCAACGCAGATCTTTATTGCCTGGATGAACCAATCGGCGGAGTTGACCCTGCTGCCAGAGATTATATCCTTAATACGATCATCTCTAATTACAATGAGAATGCAACCGTACTAATTTCTACCCATTTGATTTCTGATATCGAAAAAGTACTGGATGAAGTGGTATTTATCAAAAACGGATGTATCATGCTTCACTCTTCCGTGGAGGATATACGCTCCAAGGAAGGAAAATCTGTAGATTCATTGTTTAGGGAGGTATTCAGATGTTAGGAAAATTATTAAAGCATGAAATGAATGCAGTAGCAAGACTACTGATACCGATTTATATGGTACTTATCGTATTTACCATCGCTGCCCGCATCGTGGTAAGTCTGGATTTTTATGGAGTATTTGGGATCATACCGGCAACCGTACTTGGACTATATGTATTGTCGCTAGTCGTAATTGCAGCGGTATCCTCTATAATCATTATCCTACGTTTTTACAAGAATTTAGTCACTGATGAAGGGTATCTAATGTTTACGCTTCCTGTTAAGCCCTCTCAGTTAATAAATTCTAAATTAATCATAGCAACCTTTTGGACGATACTTAGTGTAATAACTATCCTACTTTCCATCGGAATCGTTGTAGCATCACCGGAGAATCTTTCTAGCTTACGGCTAGCCTTCAAGGATCTTATGAGAGCATTAAGCGCTGAACTTGGTTCGGTGAATACAACCTTACTCTGGATCGAGCTCATTATCTCGGCTCTTGTCATTACTGTGAACAAAATCCTGAACTTCTATTGTTGTATCGCTGTTGGTCAATTATTCAACAGGCATAAGGTTCTTGGTTCTTTTGTTGCTTATATTGTCTATACAGTAGTGATACAGGTTATATCCGTAGTAGTTATGATTGTAGCCGGATATGTCAACACGAATTATTTCACCAGGCCTATAGCAATTACAAATGTAATCCTCCCTGGAATGCTTTTACTAACGACTGCTTTATCTGCTGTCTTTTATGTAGTGACAAATTACATTTTCAACAAGAAGCTTAATCTGGAATAGACATCCTAACTTAGACTGAAGGAGAAGGATGGTGCGCACCGCACCTTCCTTCTCCTTCAGTTTCCCTTATCTTAATCTCTTATCTTCAAACCGACACAATGCCTGAAGGCAGAAAATCAGCTCCTGAATTCTTTCCTCCAAGGGACCATCCTCTACGGTACAATCCAATGAAACCGCCATATCATTAATCATTCGGTCATTCATGTGTTTCCTGTTCGAGGTGATTACCTCAAGCTTTCTATAGAAGGAATCTGCATCCAGGAATTGGAGCAATAATGAATTGACACCATTTAACTCTACCTGTGCTTCGGAAACAGTGTTCTCTATAATCCCGGGTTCTTTCTTACTGAAGGTTACCTGTGGCATCTCCTTCTTATCCCTGTCAGCATCGCTTGTGCTTTCTTCTTTTGGCTTTCTTTCTTCAAATCGGTATTTCTGCGTCACCTCGGGATATTTTATATGGTCAACCTCATCCAGAAAGCTTTCCAATTTTCTAACATAAGTCTTGAATTCACCATATAATGCCTGATAAACCACCATGGCTTCTCCGGTCTCAGCGTCAAATCCTAAGGTAATGATCTGATACAGCTTGTTCTTAAAATGATTGTAAATCTGCCCTGGTTGAGGCATTCTATCCTTCTCCATACCCTTCCATCCTTCTTTCTTCAACCGTCGGATACTGTATTCGTTTACTCAGTAATTTACGATACGTCAAATCCGGTTATGTATGAAAATAGTGGTCCGACTATTCTTGCGAACCACTATAACCAATTACTCTTATTATTATATTATTCTACCGACAGAACATAATAGTAGATGGGCTGGCCCCCATAGTGCACCTCGACATCAAGGTTGGGGTAAGCTTCCATAATCTCCTCCGCCAACTCATTTGCTTCACCTTCTGTGATTTCTTCACCATAATATAGGCTGATTAATTCTGAAACTTCATCTGTCAGCTTCTGTACCAGTTCAAAGGTAGTGGCCTTAATCTCTTCTCCTACAGCCAATATTGTCTTATCTCCGATACCCATGATATTTCCCTGTTTTATCTCCATGCCGTCAAGGCTGGTATCTCTGACAGCATAAGTGATCTGACCGGATTTTACCCGTTTCATCTCTTCTGTCATTCTCTCAGCATTCTCCTCCGGTGATTTATCATAAACGAAATTAATCACCGCAGTAATACCCTGAGGAACAGTCTTTGACGGTATGACATAGATATTCTTATCCTCGGTTAAATGCTTTGCTTGCTCTGCAGCAAGAATAACATTCCCGTTATTAGGCAGGATAAATATATTATCAGCATTAACCTCGCTGATGGCATTCAACATATCCTCCGTACTGGGATTCATGGTCTGTCCGCCTTTTATTATATAATCAACGCCTAACCCCGTAAAAATTTCATCCAGTCCTTCACCCATAGAGACTGCAATAAAGCCTGCTTTTTTTCTGGGCTTATTCTGAACCGGAGGTTTCTCTGACGGAGCTTTGGCTGCTTCTTCCTTTTTATGGGAAGCTGCATCAGAATTCAGATTAAGTCTTTCATTATGCTCTTCGCGCATATTGTCAATCTTCATACGTGTCAGTGAGCCATACGATAATGCCCTCTGGATTGCCAATCCCGGATCATTCGTATGTACATGCACTTTTACGATATCATCATCTGATACGACGACGATAGAATCACCGATCGATTCAAGGTATCCCTTAAATTCATTCTCGGTATGCATGCTATATTCCTTCTCAAGCATGATGATGAACTCTGTACAATATCCAAATTTTATATCATCTGTTGATATTCTTTCTCTTGTTATTCCACCGGAAACTTCGTTGACTGCTATATTGGCAAAGGATATCTCCTTACCCAGCATCGAATCATATGCTCCCTTAACGATCTCCAATAGCCCCTGACCGCCGGAATCAACAACACCTGCTTCCTTTAGTACCGGTAATAGCTCCGGTGTATTCTCAAGTACTGTTTCCATATGTGCAATCACCTCACGGCCAAACACTACCAAATCATCAGTTTCAGATACCAAGTGCAATGCTTTTTCTGCCGCCCCTCGGGCAACAGTTAATATTGTTCCCTCCTTCGGCTTCATTACAGCACGATAGGCTGTCTCCACTGCCTTCTGAAACGCATTGGTCATGACAGTCACATTGATTTCTTTACAATCCTTGATCTCCTTGGTAAAGCCACGGAACAACTGGGATAAAATCACGCCGGAATTACCTCTTGCACCACGAAGCGAACCACCCGATATTGCTTTAGCTAACTCCTCAATAGATGGATCCTGGAGCGCATTGACTTCCTTAACAGCTGACATGATAGTTAATGTCATGTTAGTACCTGTATCACCATCGGGTACCGGAAATACATTTAATTCATTGATTATTTCTTTCTTTGCTTCAATACTTGCGGCTCCGGCAAGAAACATCTTTTTCAGAGTTGTCGCATCTATCGTTTTAATAACCACTGGTTCTTCCTCCTTAAACGCTGTTACCTCAGACTTGATTTAATCTCAGTCGATTACTCTTACACCCTCTACAAAAACATTAATCTTCTTTACCTCAAGTCCTGAGAATTCTTCAACATTATATTTCACATTGCTGATTAGGTTATCAGCAACCGCAGAAATGCTAACGCCATAGGATACGATAATATGCAGGTCAATCGTAATTTTGTTTTCTTCCAGTGTTACATTTACACCGTGGCTTAAGCTATCCCTCTTTAAGAGCTTCACGATGCCATCTTTCATATTTACAGAGGCCATACCGACTACACCAAAGCATTCTACAGCCGAGGCACCGGCATATTTCGCTAATACATCATTATCTATTAATATCTCACCGTTTTGTGTACTCATATGTCCTTTCATATTAACCCTCCTATCTATTACATATTACCAATTTATACAATTCTATTATAACTGCTATTTCAAATTTTGAAAAGCAAAGCTTATCATTCAGTTTTATATATTTTAGTATACCCTGATTTTGTGGGTATACCCCCCCGATTTGTAGTTTTCACCAAAGCCTGAACTAACCTTATCTTCATCTGCATAATATATATTACTATGAATTATGAATTGATGTGCATTCATATAAATATCACAAGGAGGTTATTCTATGAAAAGAATGATCGGCTTTATCCTGTTCTGGATTGCCATCGGTATGACAATCATGCTTTTCATTACAAATGGGATTTTGGCATTATGTATCATCATTCTATGCTTACTTTTGGGTTATAACTTATTCTGCTGCTGAATGATACAATAATCAGCGATACAAATAACCAGTGCTATTAAAGATACCGCTGTCTTACAGCCGGTCAGCTAGTAAAAAAAATGGGTGTCAAGACCCCTGACACCCATCGTTTTCTTTATGCGCGTTCTACTTTACCGGATCTAAGACAGGAAGTACATACATACATTTTTCTTGCTGCACCGTTAACGTTTACCTTAACAGATTTCACATTTGATTTCCACATCTTATTAGATCTTCTATGAGAATGACTCACAGCGATTCCAAAGTGAGCTCCTTTATCACATATTGCACATTTAGCCATCGAAAGCACCTCCTTAGGTATAATATAGTCCATTGGTCATAATTACCCATTTGGCCCTACAAACACATTTATTCTATCAGAATATGAATTATAATGCAAGCAGAATTTTGCAAAGTTATTCATGTGAAAAATGAAAAGTTTAATTCCACTCCTCTTTTGTCCTGTGGAGTTTACCTTCGCACAAGTAGAGTTTACTCCTTCATACGTTAGTGATATGATTTTCATACCTTCTGACGGCAGTAGAAGGAGATTTTATGAGTAATCTCATACCAGGT
>JAEZJV010000035.1 GCA_023415635.1 Bacillota bacterium
AGCTGGGGTTTCTTTTCCATTTGACCATTTATATGATGTATATTTAAGCTGTGAGTCTCCGTTATCATCAAATTTAGGAGTAACCGCTATATCTTCATCGCTCCAATCCCTATTTGACTGTTCAACTGATATTGAAGGACTCAAATTATCTATTTCGTACGGTCCATATACCTATACTGATTGATTGCCGGCAGCATCGATGGCCTTAATATGTATATACCATATACCATCCTTCTCAATACTGATAAAATCTTCCCCTAAATCAATCCAATTACCACTCTGTTCACTTGAATTTGTTATACTAAACTGCTTAAACTCAATTCCAGAATGTATATCTTGTATGTTAGTGATTACCTTTATGGTTTTATTTGTCCATTCGGATGAATTATTATCTACATTAACATCTGGTACTTCCTTGTCTATTTTAAAAGGCCCATACTTATTTACAGTTATGTTGCCAGCTATATCACAAGCCTTTAAAAAAAGGTACCACTCCCCGTTCTCATCAATTGACACAGCTTCACCAGTTATGTTTGTCCATTGCTCAGGAAAATCTATGCTGCTTATAGCATATTGAGTATACTTTAGCCCTGAGTTTCCTTCATCTTTAAATGATATTTTGACGGATGATCCTTCATTTTTCCATTCTGTATTAGAAGGCTCTGCATTTGTGAAAGGTGCAGTTTTATCTATTTTAAATGGTCCATATACGGCTTGGTTCTCATTTCCTGCAAAGTCCTCTGTCTTCAGGTGCAAATACCAAATTCCATTGTCAGATTTTAAAATGACTGAACCTAAATACGTTTGCCATACTCCAGGATTTTTATCGTCCTCACTCCAAGAAAAATATGAATTCTTAATTCCTGAGCCACCATCATCTACAAAATTAGGATTAACTTTAACATCCATATTTGTCCAATCACTATCATTATTATCAATTGAAACTATTGGCAAAATTTTATCTATATTGTATGTTCCAAATCTTTCTATACTTTCATTTCCGGCTATATCTACTACTTTCACAAACAAATACCACGCCCCTGTTTTTTGCTGTGTCAAGCTAGTACTATCTGCTATTTCTGTCCACTCAGATGGCACTGTTGCTTCTGTATTCCAAGCATAGAAGATATTCCTTACCCCAGATAACTCATCCGAAATATTGGGGGTAACAGAGACCGGTTGATTTGTCCATTTATTGCTTGTATTGTCCATTACAACATTAGAAGCAGTTTTATCTAGCTTATACGGCCCAAAGGATTTCGTTATAGTATTTCCAACCTTATCCTCTGCCCTTATTACTAGATACCAGATTCCATCACTTAATTGTGATACTGTCCCATCTGTATAGTCACACCAATTTCCTAGATATTCTGGATTGATTGTCCAGCAATACTTGATGTTTGTTAATCCAGCTTCATCATCAGCAACTATAGGTGTAATACAGATATCCTTATTTGTCCAATCCATTATTTTAATGTTAACCCCGATAGTTGGAGCTGAATTATCAATATTATATTCAAAAACCTCCTGAGCTTGATTTCCTGCTATATCATAGGCACGTATAAAAAGATACCATTTTCCTCCTTGAGCATCTGCCTCGCTTGTATCAAGAGTTTCATTATAACTTGTTGGGGTGGTAGATGATTTGCTTAATGAATATTCCATTCTATCTACCCCAGAAATACCATCTATAAAATAATAAGATCCGTCTATGCTTTTAACATATGTCGTTCCTTCTGGCCTTTTTTCAGTGATAATCGGCAAGGACTTGTCTATTCTAATAAATGCGGTCTTAATCTCTTCCATATTTCCAACTTTATCAACTGAATATATTTCAAGCAGATTTGAGCCCTCTTTAGTTATACTAATTGGTTCAGTGTATTCTTTAGGCTCTGCTCCATTAATCTTATAATATGTTTTATCTACTCCTTCAAAGCCTATATCAGTTGAATCTAAAGTTACAATTACATCAGATATGTACCACAAGTTTTCACCTATAGTACCCTTTAAAGATACTGTAGACACAGGGGGCACATCATCATCCACATGAATAGTAATAGCTTTTTCAGAGGTATTTCCAGCATTATCTGTACTAACAACGCTAATAACAGTATCTTTTTTTAAAAGCACTATTGTCTCATTATTAAATGCGTCTACTCCATTGATAGTCGCCGAGCATGACGCTACCCCTGAAACCTCATCAAATGCCTCAAAATTTAAGATGTATTCATCTCCAAATGTTGGATTCTGAGGAGCAGATATTGTAATATCTGGTGCAATTTTATCAATATTAATGTTCAGAATTTTCTGCGTTTCTACATTCCGCTGTGTATCTACTGATCCTATTTTTAGGGTATGAGAACCCTCTTGGGAAATAGAAATAGGAGTATAGTAAGTATTTTGATTGCCATCATCTATTATATAACTGGTTTCTGCTACTGCTGCCCCTCCATTATCTGATGCCGACAATGTTAGCACAACATCGCTAGTATACCAATTGTTTTCACCCAAGGTTCCACTAACATCATAGTTTGTAGTTGGAGCAGTCCTATCATTCTCCCCAGAGCTATCTACTATGACATCTGCATTTTTTACCAAATCTTCTCTTCCATCTCCATTACTATCTATGTTTATGCTCGTGGAACTTTGTCCAGGCTGAATAGTATATGATGCCTGCAAATTCTCTTGAACTGGGATATTCTTAAACACTGTGCTTGATTCCACAATATATGCATCTTCGGATGTGCGTATAATCTCATCCTTGATATTCATCATTCCATTGTCATATCCTTCGATTCGAATCTCATAGGTATCATTATCATCAAGTAAAATATATGTCTCTCCATCAACAACTTCATATAGTGCTCCAGGTATTCCTAGTTCAAGACTTCCATCCTCTGAAGGTCCCAAATGTCTCCCTTGTGAGTCATAAACATGTACTATTACAGGGCAAGCAACCTTTATACCTCTTTTTCTTTTTTCACCATTATCCTTCTCAATACTATTACGTATTTTCTCAGAGTTGTGATAAAATGTATCACTGTAATAAACAGTATCTAGTAAAATCCCATGCTCGTAATATGCCTCCGTATCTGCATCCATCGGGCTAGAATCAGCACTATGCTAAAGGCCTGCATAAAATTACCCTTTTTAGGAGTTTTACCTGCTTTTGCAGAGAAAGTGTATGTCACATAATATTCCTTACCTGATACAAGTTTTTCAGGATTTTCCGTCCACACCTCGCATTCCAAATGATCGCTCGTATAGACACTTCCAGATGTTGCACCATCTATGTTAAAATCTATGTTATGTGTATTATAGCCTTTGGGCAGATTTGTATCATATGACACCCATCTCCAGTCAATTGGCATATGCACTGTACTTATAAATTTAATGTATTTATTATTTACTAAAAAGGCTGGCAGATTATTTTTAAATATACTATATTTAGTGCCAATGTCTGTGTCCCACTTAAACTTAACTTTTACTTTATACAAATTACCCTCTGTTGTAGTCTCATAGCTCACATTAGATGATTTTGGGGCAAAGTTTCTTCCCCTTTCAGGCAATATAAAACATCTATGAGCAATATGTGAAGTGCCGTTTGTGTCCAAAAAACGATTATAGTAACTTGAAAAAGAGGTATTTGCACTTATGTCATCTCTCATATAAAGGAAACTGTCCTGTCCCAATGTATTTATAGATATTGAAGTTTCTACCTTGTTTCCGAAATATTTATTAGCTTTCTTATCATACAATTGTGTCCATATTTTATTAGAAGATGCTGTCACATCATTATCTGCCTTGGCTATAAGAATGATTTCATTAATGTTACTGTCGTTTACCTTAAACATGGCTTGTGTGCCTTGATATTGAGGTTTACCCGAAGCATCTAAACTACCAAATAGGATTCCTGGAACGGCCGAAGTATTCACTACCAAGTATATTTCATCATTTGAAGTCCAAGCTATTCCTTTATTTTGAATAGATACTTTAGCATTCGGATAGAACGAAGAACAGTTAGCTATCTTGTTACCTGATATAACATCATTATTTTCTCCAATGTTTAAGCTAGGAGGGTAGTTAGTAGTAATTTGAGCATCATACCCTAAAGTTGTGAAGCTATATATACTGCT
>JAEZJV010000081.1 GCA_023415635.1 Bacillota bacterium
TTGATAAAAAGAAGCTGTTCCACTATGCCCCTTATGAAAATGATATTTCATATGACATAACAGACAGCTTCCGTCTTTCAGTACAGGAAAAACTGCAATTGAATTTACTGCTATTGCAGAATCTCAACTACTACCTTTTTGTCATCCTTTGTTGCGGCTGCTTTTACTACGGTTCGTATGGATTTGGCAATACGGCCTTGTTTGCCGATCACCTTACCCATATCATCAGAAGCGACTTTTAATTCCACAACAATTGCTTTATCGGTTTCTTTTTCCGTAACGACAACCTCATCGGGATGATCCACGAGTGACTTAGCGATTACTTCGACTAATTCCTTCATTTTCTCTACCTCCATACGAATAGCTCGTATTTTCCGATGATATTAAAGAATACCAGCAATCTTAAAAATCTTGCCGACTGTATCAGTAGGCTGTGCACCGTTTGCCAACCACTTCTTTGCAGCTTCTGCATCTACGTTGAAAGCACTCGGATTCTGTGTAGGATCATAGGTACCGATCTCTGCGATAAATCTTCCGTCTCTGGGTGATCTGGAATCAGAAACGATAATTCTATAGAAAGGAGCCTTTTTCTGTCCCATTCTCTTTAATCTGATCTTTACTGCCATGTAATTCACCTCCTTTAATATTCACAAATAAGCGAAGCTATATTTTGTGTTCTTATCAGGAGCAAAACCAAAGGCTTTAAGCTCCTGATAAGAACACAAAATATCGCAAGGCTGCGAGCAATACAGTATGTAATTGCTATGAACGAAGTTCCTGAGCTTCTCTTATTTTATTTATTGTATTATTTAATTCCTAAATAAACCTAAAAGTGTAAAGCTTAAAATCCGAAGGGCATCTTAAAGCGGCCATGTTTTCCGCCCTTACCACCTATCATGCCGGAGAATTGCTTCATCATCTTCTTGGAATTCTCAAACTGCTTTACCAGAGAGTTTACCTCGCTGATGTCAACTCCGGCTCCTGCCGCGATTCTCTTTTTACGGGAAGGATTGAGAATATCCGGATTAGCACGCTCCGTCTTTGTCATGGAATAGATGATAGCTTCTGTTGAAGCCAGCTGCTTCTCGTCTATTTCTACACCCTTCATCTGTTTATTCATACCGGGTATCATACTGAGTAAATCACCGATGCCACCCATCTTTTTTACCTGTTGCATCTGTTCAAGGAAATCGTTGAAATCAAATTCTGCTTTTTTCAGCTTCTTTTCGAGTTCCTTAGCCTTGGTTTCATCAAAATCCGCCTGGGCCTTATCAATTAAGGTGAGAATGTCTCCCATTCCTAAGATACGGGATGCCATGCGTTCCGGATAAAATTGCTCCAGATCGGAAAGCTTTTCTCCCATACCGACATAGAGGATGGGCCTTCCTGTCACCGCACGGATGGAAAGTGCAGCACCGCCTCTGGTATCACCATCTAATTTAGTAAGAATCACACCGTCAATGGTAAGCTTCTCATTGAACATCTCAGATACATTGACTGCATCCTGACCAGTCATAGCATCTACCACCAGGATGGTTTGATGCACGGAGATGCTGGCCTTGATTTCCTGAAGCTCTTCCATCATAGCCTCATCGATATGAAGCCGTCCGGCAGTATCCAGCATTACCACATTATAGCCATTCTTCGCAGCATGCTCCAGAGCAGCCTTTGCAATATTTAAGGGCTTATGCTTATCTCCCATGGAGAATACGCTGACTCCCTGTTTATCCCCGTTGATCTGCAGCTGTTCGATTGCAGCCGGACGATAAATATCACAGGCCACAAGCAAAGGCTTTCTGCCTTTGGATTTAAGCTTACCGGCAAGCTTTGCAACAGTTGTTGTCTTTCCTGCACCCTGAAGTCCGCACATCATGAGCACGGTAATCTCACTTGCAGGCTTCAGTTGAATTTCTACAGTCTGCTCACCGAGCAGTCTGACCATTTCTTCATTTACAATCTTAATAACCATCTGTCCGGGAGTCAGACTGTTCATAACATCCTGTCCTACCGCTCTTTCCTGGATGGAATTAATGAAATTTTTCACTACCTTGAAGTTAACATCAGCTTCCAATAATGCCATCTTGACTTCTTTTAATGCATTTTTAACATCATTCTCGGAAAGGCGACCCTTTCCCTTCAGGTTTTTGAATATATTCTGTAATTTATCCGAAAGATTTTCAAATGCCATATGAATTACAGCTCCTTCAATATATCGTCTGCCAATGACGCAATCCGGTCAATCTGTGTCTTATCCTTGTTAATAGAAGCTTTTACTGCAATCTCCTTAATTTCAGCTAATTTATCCTTCATGGCTTGAAATCTTTTAACAAGTGCCAGCTTCGCTTCATATTCCTTCAATTCCTGGGTACAACGTTTAACAATATCATATACGCCCTGCCTGCTGATCCCCTTTTCTGCAGCAATCTCGCTTAAGGAAAGATCATTCAAGACATAATCTTCGAATATTTGCCTTTTATGATCACTTAATAAATCACCATAAAAGTCATATA
Organism: Bacillota bacterium; assembly: GCA_023415635.1. Lineage (GTDB taxonomy): Bacteria > Bacillota > Clostridia > Lachnospirales > Lachnospiraceae > Mobilitalea. Next base: position 2,511 of record JAEZJV010000081.1, read on the forward strand.
AAATAGATTGCTGTACGATTTCATCCAACTTCTCTAGCTGTGTTTCATTGGAATTCATAAAAACACCACCTGTAAAGGAATTTTCTTTACAGGTGGTAGTATATAGGATATCTCAGGCTTTGTCAAGGCTTTTCTATATAAATAAACATTTTGTCAATCATTAATATAGTTGTAACAGTTTACTTACAGTTACTTGTGTGGACAGTTTTTAGATAAGAAATCAAGGAATGATAATCTTTTTTTAACCTACATAAATCAATATTAAAATCAAAATAACTTTTATTCTTTAATTCTTCAAGCAGAGTGTCGCATAAGGCCTTCAATCTTATAAATCCGAGATTAGCAGAAACTCCTTTTAAGGTATGAATATGTATACCTGCTTCTGACAGATTATTTTCTGCGACTGCCAGCAGGATATTTGAAAAAGTGGGATCATTGATGAATTTAAGGCAGATAGTCATATAAAGCTCGACATCTCCACCAAGTCTGCTGATCACACTGTCAGCATCAATACCAGCCTTCTTCATATTCAGAGATAATGACTTCATTTTACTTCTATTCTCCTATTCTATCATGCCTGATACTAACAGTGAATGCTTTCTTCTGTTCTTAGTTTATTGATAATTTCAGATAATTTATCTAAATCAACAGGTTTCATAATATAGCCGTTCATTTCATTTTCTTGAAAGGAAAGCTCCTTCACAGCATCGTCCGCGGTTAATGCAATAATCTGTACCTTGGCGGCATCGGAGCGAGTAAGGCCACGGATCATTCTTGTAGTTTCATACCCATCTGCATCAGGCAGTTGTAGATCCATTAAAATGATATCGTAATAACCCTCAGGAGAAGCATTGAATAGTCTTATGGCTTCTTCACTGCTTGATGCGAAATTATAGTTTAGTTGCAGCAGCTTTAGATATTCACAGGTGATCTCAAGATTAAGCTCATTGTCTTCTACCACAAGGATGTGTGCCCTCCTGACAGGAGGTAGAACATTGCTTTGAGTATCCTCCATATCAGAATGCTTGTCAGTTTCTGAACATTTTACAGGAGCAGGCAGCAATCTAAAACCAATATCAATTGTAATCTTGGTCCCATGATTGACCTGGCTTTCTACATGGATATCACCCTCCATAAGTGTAATCAGATTTTTTACAATATACATACCAAGACCGCTTCCACCGTATTTTACACCGATGGTCTCATCCTCTTGAACAAAGGCATTAAAAATCTGGTCAAGAAATTCCTCATGCATGCCTTTTCCGTTATCTGAAATAATGAATCGGAATACCCCTTTCTCTTCATAAGCCTTAAGTTCTATGACCTCCAATGAAATGGTTCCTCCCGACGGAGTGAATTTCAAGGCATTGTATAGACAATTATTAAGAATTTGGGCTAAACGATGGCAATCACCGAGCAAATAGTCATGCTGCAGCTTATTGTATTTAAAATTATAAAACTGTTGCTTCATTTCTGCTTGGACATGAATGAGTGAAGATAACTCCATCAGAGTCTGGCTTAGTGAAAAGGGCTCATGATATAATACAATTTTTTCATTGTCAAGCTTTGCGTTTTCCAAGTAATTTTCTATTATAATCAATAAATTACGTGAGGAATAATCAATTTTATCCAAACAATCCTTTGTTTTATCGGGATGATCGAGTGATTTGGAGGCGAGCTTCGTCATTCCCAGGATGGCGTTAATCGGAGTCTTTAATTCATGACTCATAAGTGACAGCAAATCGTTTTTAGGGATATTCGTATTCTTTATTTCAGATAATTCATCACGTATTGCAGTTTCGGTTTGAATTTGCTTGGTAATATCCTTAATACAAATGATATATCGCTTAACCAGGCTATCTTTATAAATGGGATAGATTTTTGCAACCAGCGAAAGTGTATTCTGTGAAATAGGATGATGATAGACAAACTCAATCTCCAGATAAGCTTTAAGCGTATGGCGAGATATTCTTTTTATCAGGTCCTTTTTATGATCAACATCCACATAATCAAACAATACATATAGATTATCTGCTAATTTACTTCTGCTAATTCCAAGGGTTTTCTCAAAATTCGAGGAGGTGTATTCTATTTTATTCGCTATAGTATCATATACTAAAATGATATCCTCCAAAGTAGAGTCTATAAAATGAAGCAATTCTTCTCTATCATTAGCGGTATCAGACTGTTTTAAATATCTCTTCTGTATAATCATAAAAATAAGGATACTAAGTATTACTAGTAATAAAAAAGCTAGAAAGTAGGGATTTACCAATATTCTAATAAGAAAACAGCTTAATGTAATCAAATTTCACACCTATTCTAATTATATCTGATACAGTTTATATATGTAATAAAATGACATATTAAGTATATTATGTTTATAATATAACAAACACCAATTTTTTTGTCAATAAGTTTAAAGGCCCTTTCATCTTAACACTAAGAGCTGAGTGGTAACGAAAAAACTGGAATTTAAGGAATAAAAAAAACACTGTGCAATAATCACTGCACAGTGTTTATAATGAAAAATCATTTATTCAATCGTATTAAACAGGATATGCCTTATTTGCTTTATCAGCAGCAGCAACATCTATTCCGGTCTTTTGAGCCTGACGATATTTGAAGAAATCTAAAGCCACCTGCGGGAATAAAGCATAAGATAATACGTCCTCATCCTGCTCCTTCCACTCTTCGATCTCTGCGGCAATCTTATGAAGCTCAGGCTTAAGTAAATCTGCAGGACGGCAGGTAATCGGCTCTTTGTCACCGATAACCTTCTTTTGAACTTCCTTATCAAAAGGCTTTACAGTCTGACCATACTCACCGGATAGCAGGGCCTTAGTCTCCTTAGTAACCATCTTATAACGCTCTCCTGCAAGAACATTCAGAACTGCCTGCGTACCCACGATCTGGCTGGAAGGAGTAACAAGCGGAGGCTCACCAAAATCCTTACGTACACGAGGAACCTCCTTAAGCACATCGTAATACTTATCTTCCTGATTGCTTTCCTTTAACTGAGAAACAAGGTTGGATAACATACCGCCGGGTACCTGATACAATAAGGTCTTAATATCAACACCCATTACCTTTGGATTGAGTAATCCGCTATCCAGACATTTATCACGAAGCGGACGGAAATAATCAGCGATTTCTGCTAATACATTCTGATCAAAGCCTGTATCATATGGAGTACCTTTAAAGGTCTCAACCATAACCTCGGTTGCCGGCTGGCTGGTACCCATAGCAAAAGGTGACATTGCAGTATCAATGATATCACAGCCTGCTTCCACTGCTTTTAAGTAGGTCATACCTGCTACACCGCTGGTGTAGTGAGTATGAAGGTCAATCGGGATCTTAACTGCATTCTTTAATGCACTTACAAGAACAGTTGCCTCATAAGGTACCAATAAGCCCGCCATATCCTTAATACAGATAGAAGAAGCACCAAGCTCTTCAATCTTCTTCGCCATAGCTACATAATATTCGGTGGTATATGCATCGCCTAAGGTATAGGAAATAGCAATCTGTGCGTGTCCATTTTCCTTGTTGGTCGCCTTTACTGCACACTCCAAATTACGGATATCGTTCAAGGCATCGAAGATACGGATAATGTCAATACCGTTAGCGATGGATTTCTGTACAAAATATTCTACCACATCATCTGCATAATGACGGTATCCCAGGATGTTCTGTCCACGGAACAGCATCTGCAGTTTTGTATTTTTAAAGCCTTTTCTAATATTTCTGAGTCTTTCCCAGGGATCTTCCTTCAGGAAACGAAGGGATGCATCAAAGGTTGCGCCACCCCAACATTCCACTGCATGATAACCTACTTTATCCATGGTCTCAAGAATGGGAAGCATTTCTTCCGTTGCCATTCTAGTTGCGATCAGGGATTGATGGGCATCACGTAATATAGTTTCGGTAATCTTTACCGGTCTTTTTACTTGTTCTGCCATTACTCTACCTCCTGTGAAATGTAAAATCTACAGCATCCTCTCTTAGTTTAAAGTAGCTAATAAGCCACCGGCTTCTACAGTTTGTCCAGCCGTAACATCAATGCTTGCTAATGTCCCATCCTGAGGAGATACAATTTCATTCTCCATCTTCATAGCTTCAAGAATCAGTATGACATCACCCTTCTTCAAGGTCTGACCGATGGATGCCTTTACAGATACGATCTTACCGGGCATAGGTGCGCTTACCTTTACACTGCCCGATGTTCCGGAAGGTGCAGCAGCGGGTGCAGCAGCAGGAGCTGCAGCTTCAGTCTTCGCAACAGGTGCAGCGGCGGGAGCTGCTTTTGGAGCAGGTGCTGCAACAGGAGCGGATTGTACGGCTCTCTGGCCTTCTTCAACTGATACATCATAAGTATTACCGTTCACGGTTATTGTATAATATTTCATAGTGAAAATCCTCCTTGTTCATTGACATCATAGGATGCCATGCTATCTACTTTGCAATGTAATATTTTATGCATTCTTCCATTTACCTGAATTGGTTCTGCGTATGGAGCGTACCACCAAACCGCCTTCCGGAACAGCATCCCCAAGGGAGGCATAGAGTGCAGCGGTGATTACCGCTACCAATTCACAATCGGAAACGAGCTCTTCTTCTTCATTCTTTACGATACGTGCGATCGCATTGTCTACAGGGCCACCTACTGACAGCTGGCTGTCAGCTCTGGTCAGATTAGGCTTAATTTTTACGAAGTAAGTTATCAACATAACTAAAACTACGACTGCTAATACAACCACTGCACCAATCAATGTATCTAAATAGATATACCCGCTCAAATTATCACCTCATTCTATTTGGTACCATGCTTTTTCGCAGGGCGGTTCTCTCTCTTGGTAAAGAGCATTTCAAAGGAATAAATTACATGCTGGCGAACTGCCTGAGGCTCAATAATACTGTCAACATATCCGCGCTTTGCAGCTGCCTCTGCACTGGACTGAAGCTGCTCATATTCTGCAGTCTTTTCCTTAATGGCATCAGCAGACTCACCGTCAAACATAATCTGTGCAGCCACCTTCGCATCCATCATACCAATCTGTGCACTTGGCAGGGCATATACCATATCTGCACCAATATGCTTGGAATTCATGGTAATATAAGCTGAACCGAAAGCTTTGCCTACGATAACATTAACCTTGGGAACCGTTGCATTGGCAAAAGCATAGGTTAAGCCTGCACTGGCTTTGGCAATTGTCTTCTCTTCCTCTACCGTAGCCTTATAGCCATTGACATTGGTTAAGGTAAGAATTGGAATGTTGAAGGCATCACAGAAGTTAACAAAACTTGCGGCTTTTTCACAGCCTGCAGTTGTCAGGCTACCATCTAATTTTACTGTCTTTCCTGAAGCATCGGTAAACTCACTGCGGTTTGCAACAGCACCAACGGTACAACCGTTCAGGCGGAGAAAACCGGTTACCATATCCTTAGCATACTCTGCTTTTACTTCAAAGAAATAATTATCATCGGAGATATCCTTAAGTGCCTTTTCCGTATCTGACGCGATTCCCGGCAGGAGACGGTTTAAATCATCGTTGCACTCGTCGTAGGAAGCATCATCCTCATTATTGGAAGGCAAAATAGTGATTAACTCACGGATTTTGCCAAGAACCTCAGTCTCGGATGAACCGATATAATCAACGGAGCCTGCCTTGGACTGGAAGGCAGCAGATGCAGTATCATTTTTTTCTTTATAATTACCTGCTAATGCATTTGGAGAATTCACGAATAATTTAGCTGTTTTCCCCTCCATAAATGAAAAATCACTTAAAGAAGCCATCACAGCTAAGCCACCGCCTGAGTTACCAAAGATAGCGGTTATTTGAGGAATAATTCCGGAAGCAAGTGTCTGCTTCAGATAAATCTCACCAAAGCCATGCAAGGCATCGGTAGCTTCCTGTAATCTCATACCTGCAGAATCGATGAGACCTATCACAGGAGCACCAACTTTAAGTGCCAAATCGTAAATATGAACTATTTTTTTTGCGTGCATTTCTCCGATGGAACCACCCATTGCGGAAGCATCCTGACTATATACATAAACAAGATTTCCATCAATCAATCCATATCCGGTGATAACGCCGTCAGCAGGAGTTTCCTTCTGCTGTAAATTAAAGTCTGTACTTCTTTTTGTAACGAAAGCGCCGACTTCAACAAAACTATTGTCGTCAAGCAAAGAAGCAATTCTTTCTCTTGCTGACAGTTGTGCTGTACTGCTCATTTTCAGCCCTCCATTTTTTCTATTGTTAATAATAAATCCATTCTCTGCCGAGTATAATTGTATTATACTTACCTTAAAAACGCAAGAATAAATTCGCAAAAATGCTAACTTACACCGTGAAAAAAAATTAAAAAACTATAAACACTGATTTATTTTTCCAAGATCAAATCCCTTACGATATAAGGAAGCAATCAGCTTTTGCTTATCTTCGTAAGGAAGTGCTTTCGGATCAGCGGTTTTCTTAGCAATTGCTCTTCTTATAGCAATAAGCTCACCATCCTCCTCTTCCAACCCATACGCTTCAAGAAAGACTTCCTCAATAATATCCCTGGAAACTCCCTTCTGCTGCAGTTCGGTCCTAATCATTAGCTTACTTTTTTTATTCCTTCTTGCATTCGTGTAGAAGGAGGCTAAGCGCTTATCATCCAGATACCCATACTCCTTAACATATTCGATTATCCGATTAATAAGAGCTATCGGGTATTCAGCTAAGGAAAGCTTATTCCTTAATTCTGCCTCCGAACGGTCGGATAACTTTAGAATGGATAATGCTTTTTCCAGAGCTCTTTGATATATGGTCTCCTCAAGGATTCTATCATATTCTGAAGAAGTGATAGCCGCACCCTCTTTTAATTTATAAGTAGCGATATCCTTATGTGTTAGAAGAAAAGCAAATTCATAATCGATATATACTCTGATTTTAGTACCTACGGTTTCTTCCAGACGAGTAATTAGCATGCGATCTCCTTTCAAAATAAAAAGCTGCCCGGGATGGGTATAGGCTACAGATACCTCAACAGAGCGGTATCATTTCACTATTCCATCAAGGACAGCGTTGTCTTAATCAATCCGATACACAACATATCGGTTAAGTTGCATTCTATTCCAAAGGCTCATTATAATTCTTAGTGGCGTGAAGCATATATTTATCACGTACCTTCGATTCAATCTCTTCACAGATGCCTGGATTATCGAGGAGGTACTGTTTTGCATTCTCGCGTCCCTGCCCGATCTTTGCATCGTTATATGCAAACCATGCACCGCTCTTTATTACGATATTGGCTTCTGCCGCAAGATCCAGTATATCGCCTTCCTTGGAAATTCCCTTACCGAACATAATATCGAACTCAGCTTCTTTAAAAGGAGGAGCAATTTTATTCTTAACAACCTTAATTCTGGTTCTGTTACCTACGACATCGCCACCCTGCTTGATAGATTCTATCCTTCTGACATCCATACGGATTGAGGAATAAAATTTCAAGGCACGTCCACCGGTAGTAGTCTCAGGATTGCCGAACATAATACCGACCTTTTCTCGCAGCTGGTTAATGAATACAACGATACAGTTGGATTTGCTGATTACGGCAGTCAGCTTTCTAAGTGCTTGTGACATAAGCCTTGCCTGAAGACCAACATGTGAATCACCCATCTCCCCATCGATTTCTGCCTTCGGAACCAGAGCCGCCACTGAATCGACTATGATGATATCCACAGCTCCGGAACGTACCATGGTTTCTGTAATTTCCAGAGCCTGTTCTCCGTTATCCGGTTGGGAAATATATAAATTATCAATATCTACACCGATATTCTTCGCATATACAGGATCAAGTGCATGTTCCGCATCGATAAAGCCTGCAATACCGCCTCGCTTCTGAACCTCGGCTACCATATGCAGAGCAACTGTTGTCTTACCACTGGATTCAGGACCGTAAATCTCTATAATTCTTCCCTTGGGAACACCACCAAGACCTAAGGCGATATCCAAACTAATGGAACCTGTCGGTACTGTCTCAATATTCATACTGGCATTCGTATCACCAAGCTTCATGATTGAGCCTTTGCCATATTGCTTTTCAATCTGTGCTAATGCAGATTCTAATGCTCTGATCTTATCATCCTTTGCCATATCCAATCTCCCTTTTTATGAAGGGCTTTCAACCCCCAAAATACGAACTAATGTTCTTGTATTTATCTTATCTTATTTCCGATACAATGTCAACACTTAAATCAGTACTGCTTGACAGGATATCGTAATACTGACATATGAACTGTACCTTCAATAACCGGATTATAATACCTTAGAAATATCTATGTGTCTACTATTTTTCTGATTGTGTTTTCACAGGAGGCTTGACCGGAAACAGGACAGATATACAAGAATGTGAACAAAATATCTTCAATACTGCAGAATAGAAAAGATATTCCTATTATAACAGTGAGAAGTCTATTTGTAAATCCTTGCTCCCATCTGAATTATCACGAAAATTCCGCCTGATTTTATATAAAATCACAAAAAGTCTAGTAAACCTTACAGGGCTGACAGAGCTTCGGATTATATCCATGTTCGATCAGAGCCTGGACAATTTCCTGCTTATGTTCGTGCCCGAAGGTCTCCATGGTAATTGTAAGCTCTACCGCAGCATTACGGTTAATACTGACAAATTGGTTGTGATCCAGACGGATTACATTTCCCTTAGCCTGAGCAATAATCGAAGCCACGTTCACTAATTCGCCGGGTCTGTCAGGTAGCAGAACGGACACAGTAAATACTCGCCCTCTCTGAATCAGGCCGTGCTGGACGATGGAAGATACCGTAATAATATCCATATTGCCACCGCTTAAGATTGCTACAACCTTCTTGTCCTTGCAGTTTAAGTGCTTTAAAGCAGCTACGGTAAGCAGGCCGGAGTTTTCTACAACCATCTTATGATTCTCGACAATATCAAGGAAATTAACGATCAGCTCCTGATCCTCTACTGTTATGATATCATCCACATATTCCTGTATGTATGGAAATACCATATCTCCCGGAGTCTTTACGGCAGTACCGTCCGCGATGGTGTCCACATGGGGAAGAGTAACAACATGCCCGGCCATTAAGGATTCCTTCATACAGGCGGCTCCGGCAGGCTCTACTCCGATTACCTTAACATTTGGATTTAGCATCTTTGCGAGAGTTGCAACCCCTGCGAGCAGACCACCGCCTCCAATTGGTGCAAGGATGATATCGACAGTTGGAAGATCCTTAAATATCTCCATAGCGATTGTTCCCTGACCAGTTGCAACCACCTCATCATTGAAGGGATGAATAAAGGTATAACCCTTCTCATTAGCAAGCTCAATTGCATACTGACAAGCCTCGTCGTATACATTGCCATATAGAATTACCTCTGCACCATAGCTCTTTGTCCTGTTAACCTTAATCAAGGGTGTGGTGGAAGGCATGACAATCACAGCCTTCGCGTTGTAGAGCTTCGCTGCATAGGCAACTCCCTGCGCGTGATTTCCTGCAGAGGCAGTAATCAGTCCGCGTTTTCTTTCTTCCTTCGAAAGCGTACTGATCTTATAATATGCACCACGCACTTTATATGCACCGGTGAATTGCATATTTTCGGGTTTAAGATATACCTTGTTGCCTGTCGTATCAGAAAAATAATCACTGTATACCAATTCTGTACGCAGAATCACTTTCTTGACCGCGTCTGTAGCTTCTTCAAACTTATCCAGTGTCATCATTGTATTACCCTCCATCTTCGTGCTGGAACGCACGAGCATATTGATATATGCAGAGGATTTTACCGATATTCTGCTGTTATTAATATACTGCCAAATACTATGCAATAGCATATTATTCAGTCATATTTAAGACAGCAGACTATCTGTAAAATCCTTCACTCATATTTCTTTATTCTGTTTTTGAAAATAATGCTGTTACAAATGCGTCAGCATCGAACTTCTGCAGATCATCAATCTTCTCACCGATGCCGATGTATTTTACAGGTATTCCAAGCTCTGATTGGATTGCGATTGCAATCCCACCCTTTGCTGTTCCATCAAGCTTTGTCAACACAATACCGGTGATTTCGGCTACTTCATTAAACTCCTTGGCCTGTGCTAACGCATTTTGACCGGTGGTACCGTCTAGTACGACCAGAGTCTCGCGATATGCCTCTGGATATTCTCGTTCAATGACACGATTAATCTTCTTCAATTCTTCCATCAAATTCTTTTTATTATGAAGACGTCCGGCAGTATCACACAAGAGAACATCTACATTTCTAGCCTTTGCGGCCGTTACTGCATCATAAATTACTGCGGCAGGATCCGAACCTTCCTTTTGGGCTATGATATCCACACTGGCTCTGTGTGCCCATTCGGTCAACTGTTCAATTGCAGCAGCACGAAAAGTATCAGCAGCAGCAACCATGACCTTTTTTCCGGAATCCTTCAATTGGCCTGCCAGCTTTCCTACAGAGGTAGTCTTGCCTACACCGTTGACACCGATCAATAATATGACCGATTTACGGTTTTCAAAATCATAGGCGGTGTCTCCTAATCTCATCTGCTCCTTCATACTGCTAATCAAAAGATCGCGGCACTGGGAAGGCTCCTTGATTTTATTCTCTTTCACCTTTCCTCTGAGATCCTCGAGAATCGCGGTCGTAGTATTGATTCCCAGATCAGCCATGATTAAAATCTCCTCTAGCTCCTCATAAAAATCATCGTCAATACTTGAAAAACCACTGAATATATTATCAATTCCTTGTGTAATACTGTTTCTTGTCTTAGATAGACCCTGTACTAACTTACTGAAAAATCCCTGTTTATTTTCTCCCATAATAATCTCCATTCTGTTGTAACTGCAGATCGAAACAGTGATAAAGCCGCTTCTTCCTGCCACAGTCTATATCATCAACACAGAAGGCTTTGCCATGCTAAATCATTAAAGCTAATCATAGCATTTCCTTTTGATCGGGGCAAGTAATTTTTTAATTATTTAGTAAGCCTTTGTGATAACGTTGTATAAGCCTATATAGCTTTATTGCAATCCTATTTATTTATCCAGCTGTTCTTCAATCAAACTGACAGAAACAAGAGTTGAAACTCCTTTTTCCTGCATTGTGATACCGTATAGGATATCTGCTGCAGCCATGGTTCCTCTTCTATGTGTTATAATGATGAACTGGGTATCCCTGGTCAGCTTATGCAGATATTTTGCAAATCTACCGACATTGGAATCATCTAAAGCGGCTTCAATCTCATCTAACAGACAGAAGGGCGAAGGCTTCAGATTCTGAATGGCAAACAACAAAGAAATTGCAGTCAGCGCCTTCTCACCACCGGATAGCTGCATCATGTTTTGCAGCTTTTTACCAGGAGGCTGTGCATTGATTCTGATGCCTGCCTCAAGGATATCATCGTTTTCTGTGAGCTCCAGGTCTGCCTGACCGCCACCGAAGAGTTCTTTGAACACCAGGTTGAACTCCTCATTGATGGCCTTAAATTTTTCTTCAAATTGAATCCGCATCTCCGTATCCAGTTCATTAATGATCTGTAGGAGGGCTCCCTCTGCTTTGATCAGATCCTCTCGTTGGGTGTTTAAGAATTCATATCGTTCAGAAAGATTTCGATAGTCCTCGATGGCATTTACATTGACATCTCCCAGTTCCTTGATATTCGCTTTGATTTCTGATATTTGTTTTTTTGCCTGGCTCAGGCTGATTTCTTCCTCAATCGGGTACTGAGCTGCAGTAGTATAAGTCAGCTCATATTCCTCCCACATATAGCCCGTTAGAAGGTCGGTCTGCTCGATTATCTTCTCTTTTTGACTGCTTAGGCGGAAGCATTCCTTATCCAGCTCTGTCATACGGGCAGATAATTCTTCGCGTTTCGTAAAAAAATTCTTGTGAATACTGGTGATATGCTCACGTTCCGTGGATTTCTGACGGATAATATCCTCCAGTTCTTTGATTTGTGCTTCTAATGAAGCTACCATTTCCTGGGTTCTACTGATAATACCCTGTTTCTCTTCAATCACCTGGAAGGTCTTTGTGATATCAGCTTTCAGAGAAGCCTCTTCTTCAAAAAGCTTTTCGATATCCCGCTTAACACGCTTCAGATTCTCAAGGATGTATTGGTTGTTCTGCTCCAGAGAAGATAATTCCAATTTATAAGTAGACGCCTTCTCGTTGGCGGTCTGTTCCTTTTGGCGTGCTTCCTCCAGCTGTCTGTTCAGCTGTTCGATCAGTGCTTCTTTTTCTGTATTCAGCATTGTATTCTGATTCAGGTTTTCGGACAGCTTCGTAAGATTATCCTTCAATTCTTTCGCCTGTAGCTCAATCTCCTGCAGTTCTCTGGTATATTCTTGATAGACTGCCTCTGCTTCAGCTTTTTTGGCTATTTCACGCTCCAAGCCCAGCTTTGCAGTATTCTGCTCTAAAAATTTCTCCTGAAGGTCAGTCTTTAAAGCCTCTATATGCTGACGAAGCTTTGTTCTTAAATCCCTGGCTTCCTCTCGCCTTCTTAACAGCTCCCCAGTCTGCTTCTCCAGAGCAGCAACCTGCTGCTCCATCTCTTCGATTTCACGGCGACGTCCCAGAAGATTGCTGGCATTTTTGTAAGCACCGCCGGAAATGGAGCCGCCCGGAGTCAGAAGCTCTCCCTCCAGAGTGACGATACGAAGAGTATAATTATATTTTTTGGCTAATGCGGTTGCATGGTCAATCTCATCTACAACTATGATTCTTCCAAGTAGATAGTCGATTAATGCGTCATATTTCTTATCTGCCTCCACAAGGTTGCTTGCAATGCCTTGAACTCCTGGCTCTTTTATAACCCTGTCATTCGTCATCCCATTGCCGGAGGAGATATTGGTAAGCGGAAGGAAGGTTGCACGTCCGAATTTATTCTGCTTCAGATATGTAATCAGACTTTTAGCTGTTTGTTCATCAGCAGTTACAATATTCTGGATGGAACCTCCGAGTGCTGTCTCAATTGCTGTCTCATAAGTCCTCTCAACCTTGATAATATCAGCTACAACGCCAAGGATACCGGGCATCTGGGGTTTTCTCTCCATAACCTTTTTAATACTGATACCATAGCCTTCATAGCGTTCTGTCAGGTTCATCAGGGATTCCAGACGGGATTTCTCTCCAAGGTATTTGGCCTGAAGGTCATTCTGTTTTGTATTGATGGAATCAATTTCAGACTGGATTTCATTGATACGCTGTTCCAGCTGATTGCTTTCCTGTGTCTTTTCTATAATAACCTCATTCACCCTTTGCAGAGTATCCTCACAAGCCTTGATGGATTCATTATAAAGACATTCTTCACTTCTGTTCTTCAATATCTTCTGATTCAAATCAGCTTTACGAAGGGTATTTTGCTCCAGCATTGTCTCATAACGCTGCATATTGCTCTTTATACCGGAATTAATGTTTAAATATTCAAATATCCCGTTGTTACATTCTTCGATCTCCTTCATATAATGGGTAATATTTTCTTTGATATGGTTCAATTCGTCTAAGGCTGCCTGCAGTATATCATCCATATTGGCAATCTTTTCGTCGATTCCTGACTTTTCTTCAAGATAGCCATTTTCTTCCGTTTTCTTAAGCTCAATATCCTTGGCGTTACCGGATATGCGACCCTCAATATAGACATCATTCTGCATCAGAGAGCTGATCTGCTCCTTAAGAACCTTGATTTCACCTTCTGCCTTTTCTCTGGCTAGTTTTAACTCATTATATGTATTTTTATGTTCTTCAATGACAAGATCGCACTCCTCCAGCTGCTTTTCCAGGTGGAGATATTCTTCCTTGGTATTTTCATATTCTTGCTTGGATTGTTCAAAATCCGCCGTAGCAATCGTCAGTTTTTCCTCCAGCTGTTCCTTTGAAGAGCGCAATTTATCGAATTCCTTAAGGAATTGGTTAACCTCAAGGCTTTTTAATTGCTCCTTTAATTTAAGATAAATCTTAGCAATACCGGACTGTTTTTCCAGAGGTGACAGCTGCTTTTCGATTTCCTTGATGATATCAGTGATGCGGGATAAATTCAAGCGTTCTTCTTCCAGATTCTTTTCGGCTGTATACTTTCTGCGTTTGAATTTAACAATACCGGCCGCTTCATCGAATAATTCACGCCTATCCTCAGGCTTTCCACTTAATATTTTATCAATCTGACCTTGACCGATGATGGAGTAGCCTTCCTTTCCGATACCGGTATCCATAAATAATTCATTGACATCCTTTAAACGACAGGGAGTACCGTTAATCAGATACTCACTTTCTCCGGAACGATAAACTCTTCGTGCCACGGTAATCTCTTCATATTCTATCGGAAGCCTATGATCTGAATTATCAAGAGTAATTGCTACAAAGGCATAACCCAGGGGCTTTCTGGTCTGCGTACCTGAGAAAATGACATCCTCCATCTTAGCACCGCGCAGCTGCTTGGCACTTTGCTCGCCAAGTACCCAGCGTACCGCATCAGCAACATTACTCTTTCCGCTGCCGTTCGGTCCGACAATACCCGTGATACCGTCATGAAATTCCAGAGTCATTTTATTGGCAAAGGATTTAAAACCGTGAACCTCAATACTTTTTAAATACATTCATAGTCTCCTATCTTTTAATGTCTTCGCAACACTCTATACTTCTGACTAGTTATCCTTAAGCAGTTGAATGGCCTGGTAAGCTGCTTCCTGTTCAGCGGCTTTCTTGGTACGGCCTGTCCCCTTGCCGATTTCGTCATTGCCGATGCAAACTGCAATCGTAAATGTTTTGTTATGATCCGGACCTTCTTCCGAAATCAGCTTATACCGAAGCTTTTGCTTATTATCCTCATTTTGGATGATTTCTTGTAAGATAGTCTTGCTATCGAAAAAGAGGTTTTTATTCTTCACATCTGCAAGAATAAAATTCTGAATAAACTCTTTTGCACTAGTAAAACCACCGTCAAGATAGATGGCTCCGATGATAGCCTCCAAAGCATCGGATAGAATGGAATCCCGTTCTCTTCCTCCAGAGATATCCTCACCCTTGCCTAAAAACAGATACTGTCCAAGCTGTAAATCCCTGGCACAGGCAGATAGTGTCTGCTCACATACGATACTGGCACGCAGCTTTGTCAGATCACCCTCAGATAAATTGAGATATTCCTTATATACGTACTCGCTGGTTACCAGTTCAAGGACGGCATCTCCTAAGAATTCCAGCCGTTCATTGCTTTTCTCCTTACTCATCCGCATTTCGTTAGCATAGGAGCTGTGAGATAAAGCATGAAAAAGGATAGCGACATCTTCAAAATGATATTTGATCTTATTCTCCAATGCAAGAATTGCCGCATCCGTTTTTTTGCGCAACTTGATTGCCAATCTAAAACCCCCTTAGTATAGAGTATTATTTCCTTTCTATTATGAAAAGCCCATAGATAAGGCTTGCCTTATTCATAGGGCTTTTTCATACTATCTATCGGTCTGAATAGTAATTAATTCAAAGCATTTTTAATCTGCTCAATCGCATCGGCTACAGTTACTATATTCTCTGCATCTTCATTTGCTATTTCAATATCAAATTCTTCTTCAATACCCATGATAATCTGGAAAACATCCAGTGAATCAGCTCCAAGGTCATCTACAAAAGTGGTTTCCATCGTAATCTCATCTTCGTCTACATTCAGTACTTCGCTGATAATTTTTTGTAATTTTTCAAATTCCATAGTCATTCACCCTTCTTTTCTGAATTATTCATTGTTACTTAGATTGTTCTTGATTTTATCATTAATATTCTGCTCGGTAAAGGTTACGCACTGAAGGATAGAATTATGCACTTCTGTACACTTTGCATTACCATGAGTTTTCACAACAAGACCTTTCAGACCCAGAAGCGGTGCACCACCGTATTTGGTGGCATCGAAATCCTTTAAGGTTTCTTTTAATGCAGGTTTGCATAAAAGAGCCCCGATTTTACTTTTGGTCGTACTCATGAGCCCTGTCTTGATTTTTTTCACTAATGCAGTTCCTAGTCCTTCATAGAGTTTAAGAATTACATTTCCTACAAAAGCTTCACAGACAATAACGTCCGCTGCTCCGTTCGGTATTTCTCTCGCTTCTATACTTCCGATAAAATTAATATCATTGCAGTTTTTTAATAAAGGGAAGGTTTCCTTAACCAAAAGATTTCCTTTTTCTTCTTCGGCACCGATATTTACTATCGCTACCCTGGGGTTCTTAATTTCCAGGACATTCTCCATATAAATGGAACCCATTTTCGCAAATTGCACCAGATGCGAAGCTCGGGCATCTACATTGGCTCCACAGTCAATTAATAAAGAGACACCATTCATCGTTGGAAGCAAAGGAGCCAGAGGTGGACGCTCTACACCAGCTATTCTACCTATTATCAGCTGTCCGCCTGCCAGAACAGCACCGGTACTTCCAGCTGAAACAAAGGCGTCTGCTTCTTTATTTTTAACCAGGTTTAAAGCAACTACAATGGAGGATTCCTTCTTTCGACGAATTGCTAAGACAGGTGCCTCACAATTTGTGATGACCTCCGGAGCATGCACGATGAGAATACGATCCTTGTCATATTCATACTTATCGAGCTCTTTTTGAAGAATCTCCTGATCACCGGTTAATATAACTTTGATATCCGATTTGTTCTTAACTGCGAGCACTGCTCCTTTTATGATTTCGCCGGGAGCATTGTCACCACCCATTGCATCAACAGCAACCGTAATCATATTTTGCATTGTAGTCTCCATTCCGCCGCTTTTATAGTGGCTAGAACACAGCTCAAATGACTAAATGGTGTGTTCTTCCTGTTATCATCTTACTATACGTAGTATTACTTTGTATTTGTAAGCTAATCTATAAAACAATATACTCGATATTATACTAAAAATCAACCACATTTTTCGAAAAAACGAAGCTTTAATAAGCATGAAAAGACCTCCGTACTATACGGAGGCCTCGTTAACTCAATTAAGCCTTTTTATAAAAGAAGGATTTGCAATTATGATAGCCAATCTGCTGTGCCTGAATGATCTGCTCTGTACTTCCTACAAATAAAAGCCCGTCCTTCTTTAATGCCTTATGGAAGTTGGTATAGATCTGATTTTTTGCTTCGTCTGTAAAATAGATCAGAACGTTTCTGCAGACAATCAGATCACAATTGTTCGGATATGGGTCTCGCAACAGGTCATGCTGTTTAAATTCCACACAGGCTTTAATCTGATCTGATATCTGATAGGTCTTATCATTTACCGATGTAAAATATTTATTTAATAGATCCGCCGGTACTCCTTTGAGGCTTTTCACATGATATAATCCGACCTGGGCTTTCGCCATAACCTGTTTATCGATATCAGTAGCAATAATCTTAATCTTGTTTAAGGGCAAGAATCTTGATAACAGCATAGCCAAAGAATAAGGCTCATCACCGGTGGAACATGCCGCACTCCAGATCCTTAAATCCTTACCGAAATGCTCAAGCAGGTAAGGAAATACCTCCCTTTCGAGCAAAGTCCATTGCTCTGGATTACGGAAAAATTCTGATACATTAATGGTGATATAATTAATAAATTCATCGAAGGCCGCTTTATCCGTATTCAGCTTATTTACATAATCATTAAAGCTATTAATCCCATGCTTGCTAATCAGGGCCTCAATACGCCTCTTCATCTGACGCTCCTTATAAGCGTTCAGATCAATCTTTGTCATTTGATATATGGATTGCTTAAAGGTTTCATAACTATCCAGCAAGACAAATCTCCTTTATCATAAGTATATGACTATTCTTCTGTTGCTTCAACGGGAGCTGCTTCCTCCACCGGTTCGGGAGCTTCCAGAGCCTTTATGCTTAAGCTGATCTTCTTATCCTCTTTGTTGAATTCCACTACCTTCGCAGTAATTTCCTGTCCGATCTTCAAAGCATCTGCAGGCTTTTCTACATGCTCCCTGGAAATCTGTGAAACATGTAAAAGAGCATCAATTCCAGGCTCCAGCTCTATAAAAGCACCAAAATCAGTCATACGAGCTACAGTACCTGATACAACATTGCCTACCGCATACTTAACCTCAGCGTTAATCCAAGGATTAGCACCCTCGAACTTTAAGCTTAAGGCAATCTTCTCACCTTGGATATCCTTAACGAAGGCCTTTACGGTATCACCTACCTTGAATACCTTCTTCGGGTTCTCAACTCTGCCCCAGCTCATCTCAGAAATGTGAAGCAGACCGTCAGCTCCGCCGAGATCGATGAATGCACCAAAATCAGTAATGTTTTTAACGGTACCTTCTATTGTATCGCCAACCTTGATCTTATCAAATAACTCCTTCTTCAGACCTTCCTTTTTAGCAACAATCAGCTGCTTGCGGTCACCGATAATTCTTCTCTTCTTCGGATTGAACTCAGTGATTACGAAATCAATCTTCTCACCGGCATATTTAGCAAGATCCTTCTCATAGCTGTCTGAAATCAGGCTTGCAGGAATGAATACCCTTGCTTCGTCGATAATAACGCTTAAGCCGCCGTTCAATACAGCAGCAACCTTAGCAGTAAGAACCTCATGGTTCTCGAAGGCTTCCTCTAATCTCTTGTTACCCTTTTCTGCAGCAAGCCTTTTATAGGTTAATGCAACCTGTCCTTCGCCATCATTCACCTTAAGAATCTTAGCCTGCATCACGTCGCCTACATTAACAACAGTTCTTAAATCAAGATTAGGTGTATTGGTATATTCGTTTCTTGTAATGATACCTTCCGACTTGTAGCCTATATTTAAGATGATTTCATCTTCTTTCACACCCAAGACAATTCCTTCTACAACATCACCGTTGTTTATTTTCACTACTTTCTCTTCTTCCAATAATTGTTCGAAACTTTTCTCTGACATAGCGGTATGAACCTCCTTGATAATATTGTTTGGGGTTGATGCCCCTGCTGTAATACCTACGTTCAGATAAGATTTAAGCACGCTTAAATCCAGGTCATCTAGTTTCTGTATATAGTAAGTATTTTCACATTCTTTTTTGCATATTTCAAATAACTTTCTTGTATTCGAGCTATTCTTGCCTCCTATCACAATCATAGCATCGGATTGCTTTGCCAGTTCATAGCTTTCTTTTTGACGCTCCTCTGTGGCATTGCAAATCGTATTTAAAACAAATATATCATAACCCTTTTTAAATATAATTTCAACTAAATCTTGAAATTTCTTGTAATTAAATGTCGTCTGTGCAACGATGCAAAGCTTCCTATCCTTAGGGAGTCGAAAGCCTTCTGCTTCTGCTTCATTCTCAATGACTGTAAAGTCTTCCGGTGTCTCCTGACAAATAACATTTTTACACCAACCCATGATACTCTCAACCTCCGGATGAGAACGAGTTCCCATGATGATGATATGATACCCGTCAGTACTTTTCTCCCTGACAGCCTTATGTATTTTTTTGACATAAGGACATGTTGCATCGATGATCTTATGTCCATACGAGGAAAGTTCTTCCTGTATGACTTCAGAAACGCCGTGAGAACGTATGATTATTGTTCCCTTTGGCAGTGTTTTTAATTCTTCCGTATTATCAACCAGGACGACACCCTTCTTTGATAAATCAGCCACAACTTCCTCATTATGGATGATAGGTCCGTAGGTATACACACGGTTTCCATTTTCTAATTCATTGTAAACAAGATCAACTGCTCTTTTTACGCCGAAACAGAAGCCGGCGGAATTTGCTACCGTAACCTTCATTGGCTATACCCCCTCTTTTCGCTGCTTACTAAGCAATAATTTCGGGTTTAGGTTTAGTTTTTATAATTATTGAACCCGGGCATGGTATAATTCAAGAATTATTGAAACAACCTCATCTATTTGAAGCTCTGAGGAATCGAGATATACAGCGTCTTCGGCCTGACGAAGGGGTGCAAATTCTCTGTTCATATCTCTTTCATCTCTTTCTATGATATCTTTCTCGATTTCATCCAAATCTGCTGACAACCCTTTGTCTATCAGCTCAACCCATCTTCTTCTCGCACGCTCTTTTGTGCTTGCAGTAAGATAGATCTTTAAATCGGCATTCGGCAGCACAAAGGTTCCGATGTCTCTTCCATCCATTACGACATTTTCTTTTCCGGCAAGGGTCTGCTGAAGCTCAACCAGCTTTAATCGGACTGCCTTATTTACCGAGGTTGCGCTGGCCATATTGCCCACTTCCTCCGTTCGAATCAGACCGTTGACATTTTCACCATTCAGAATGACGAACTGTTCTCCATCCTTATACTCGATTGTAATATCCACATCCTTACATACCGCTTCAATCTGGGTACTGTCCGATGCATCAATATGATTTCTTAGAAAAAATAAAGCCATAGCACGATACATGGCTCCGGTATCAACGTAGATATAACCGAGCTGTTTCGCAATTTTTTTTGCTATGGTGCTTTTACCGGCTCCGGCCGGTCCGTCAATTGCAATATTGAAATTCCTCACAGCAATTACCTCCGGGTTTCTTTAATTAATGGAAAGTCCTGCAAGATATGCCGTAGACCATGCTATTTGGAGGTTAAAGCCTCCGGTCAGGGCATCCAAATCTAGGATTTCTCCAGCAAAGTACACATTTTTAACAAGCTTTGATTCCATTGTCGAGGGATTGACTTCTTTTACCAGAACTCCACCTCTGGTAACAACAGCCTGATTGTAATCTGCAGGCTTCGTAATATGAAGTGGAAAATGCTTTAAAACATGAACCAGCTGCAGCCTTTCCTCCTTCGTAATGGAATTTACTTTCTTTTCCGAATTGATTAGGCTTAGACGAATAATAACATCAATTAGTTTGTTTGGCAATAGGTGGTCAAGGGAATTCTTAAATTGTTTATTTTTAAATTCCTCAAAATCCCGCAATATCCGATTGTCCAGCTGCTCCTCTGTTAGGGCCGGTTTTAGGTCTATTGTCAAAAGCAACGACTGCTTATTTTTCAGATAAGGGATCACATAACTGCTGGCACTTAGAATAACCGGACCGCTGACACCAAAATGTGTGAAAAGCAGCTCTCCGAAATCTCTGTAAAGCAGCTTCTGTCCATTGGTTATCTCTATTTCTACATTCTTTAAGGAGAGGCCCATCAGTTCCTTCACAAAGGTCTCTTCCGTAAAAAGCGGAACAAGAGAGGGGGAAAGCTCAGTTACGGTATGTCCAAGCTCCCTGGCAAATTTATAACCATCTCCGTCAGAACCTGTGGAAGGATAGGACAATCCACCCGTTGCTATGATGACGGCATCTCCAACCAGCTCTTCAGTAGAACCCTTTAGTAGCAGTTTATGAAAGGCACCGTCCTTCGTAAGGATTTTAGAAACCTCACTCTTATATCGGACTCCTACCGATTGACGTTCCAACTCCCGTTTTAATACGGCTATGACATCAGAAGCTTTATCGGATTCAGGAAATACCCGGTTACCGCGCTCTGTTTTAAGAGACAGACCAAGCTGTTCAAAAAAATCCATTGTATCATAATTACTGAAGGTATGATATGCCTTGAACAAAAATTTCGGATTGGTAACCACCTGATCAAAGAAGGTTACCTTATCACAAGCGTTGGTCAGATTACATCTTCCCTTTCCGGTTATAAAAAGCTTTTTGCCCAGCTTTTCATTTTTCTCCAGAAGAACGACCTTATGCCCATTCCGAGCGGCTGTAATTGCCGCAAGCATTCCGGCAGCTCCGCCTCCGACCACATAAACCTTTCCCATTCTTTTCTTCCTTCCTGAGATTGTGATATCTATTACATTTGCTCTCATATCATCATAAATACGAAAGGTCATGCTTCCTGCAATCATTTGTAACTGACAATGAGACCTTGGATAAGCATATTATCCGAGCTTACTTGTGTAAGTATTCCCGACCGTATAAATCAACCGAATCTTTTGCATATATTATTCTTAATTAAGATAACATAATATACTTTTAGTGTCAAAAGGTACTTTTGTTTCCTATGCATAATATTAGGTAATTGTCGAATATGAAAGCTCATATCGCAATTACCTAACAGTGGCTGATTATAGTTAATTTGTCATATAAGGCTCGTTGATTCCGAGTTCAAAATGGTCGCTGATGTAAGCTTTTCCTTCAGCCCTATAAATGATTTTATTATAGTCCTTCAAATTATCGATCAGGCTCATAGCTATAGCATCCAGGATAGGACCTTCATAGATGATACCGCCTTCGCTCAAGGGAGCTTTATCACGATAAAAACTTACGATGATCGCATCCTTATCCGTTTTGACATTTTCAATACTTACCTCAAGGGAACGGTCTGCCATGGCTTCCACTACCTTCTCAACAATCAATTCCGGTGTGATATCCGTATCCTTTTTTATTGTCGCTGTAAATGGCTCTGTAACACCAGAATCCATATTCACGGTGTACAATAAAAGATCAACAGTTGCGGCCGGCAGAACGGCTGGTGTCGGACTGCTACCGGAAGGAATTGTCGCATTAGAATCACCGGACGTACTATCTTGTGGAGATATAGTGACCTCAGTCTGATCCTCTGCAGGTGCTAAAGTGATAACGGAACTATCCTCCTCGGAGGAATCAAAAAAATCAAAGCTGAATATACCACAACCTGCAAAGAGTAACGTGCTTAAACAAATTATGATGAACAATATTATTTTTTTATTAAAGCGTTCCATAATCATCCTTGCCTTTCACATTCTAAACTATTTCAATATTCACTGCCTTAAAAATAGGATAAAACTGTGTCATTTCTATGGTATTATGAAACAATTTTATAAAAAAGTTACGATTACATATTTAATTACATAAATTACAATTTATTTTCCAATAAAGTACGTCGTAAGAGATCAAGTGCACAAATGACGCTTTGTTCCCTGATTTTTATACGATCTCCTCTCAACCTTAGCTCTTTTACGGTAACGTTATCCTTTACCAGACAGGCAATATAGACCAAGCCTACCGGCTTATCCGGTGTACCTCCCTCTGGGCCTGCTATTCCTGTAGTAGCGATCGCCGCAGTAACACCTGCAGCCTTTGCAGCGCCGCAAACCATCTCTTTGGCCGTTTGTGGACTGACAGCACCATAATTCCTTAAGGTCACTGGGCTGACACCTAAAGCTCTTATTTTGGCTTCGTTGGAATAAGTGATAAAGCCCTCCTTTAAGACCTCTGACACTCCTGATACATTGACCAGGCGACCCGACAGTAAGCCCCCGGTACAGGATTCTGCTGTTGCCAGAGTCAGATTCTGCGCCTTTAAGAGCCTGACGGTGACCTCTTCCAAGGTTTCTTCCTCTTTGGTTGTATATATAAAGTCGCCGAAACGACGATACAGCTCTTCGACTATGGGTGCTAACAGCTGTTCTGCTTCATCTGGGTTCTTGGCTGAAGCAGTTACACGAAAATGTACCTCACTGTTTTTGGCATAGGGTGCAATTGTCGGATTGGTCTGGGTATTAATAAGATCCAAAATTTCTGTTTCAGCCTTGCTTTCTCCGATACCGCAAATTTTCACCATCTTAGAGACAAACAGCATATCCTGCTTGCTTCTAAGATAAGGTAAAATAGAAGCTTCAAACATCGGGATCATTTCATTCGGAGGCCCGGGCATCAAGACTACTGCTTTTTTATTCTCTTCTACAATATAACCGGGTGCGGTACCGTTCTGATTCTCGATCACGATGCAGCCATCAATTTTTTTGGCCTGCTTCCAGTTATTATCTGTTATGGTTGCGGGTATACCACCTGTGCTTCTCGACTTGAAATAGCCTGCAATATGCTCTCTCGAGGCTTCGTCCATGATTAACTCCCTGCCGAATACCTTGGCAACTGCTTCCTTCGTCATATCATCCTGTGTGGGGCCAAGTCCGCCTGTCAGCAAAATGATGTCACTTCGGTTAAGTGCAGTCTTTAAAGCCTCACAAAGCCTGCCTTCATTATCACCTACAGTAATCTGATAATATAAGGAGAACCCAAGCTCAGCACATTTCTGTGACAAATAATTGGCATTGGTGTTCACGATATTACCAAGCAGTAGCTCCGTTCCTACGCTGATTAACTCAACTGTCATATGGCACTTCCTTTCTTTCCACCGGTTAGTGTTGCTCCTTCAGCACGGACTTATTCTTTATCATATAATCGATCAATGAGATGACAGTCAATGCTACGGCAAGATAGATAGCGATCTGCTCGAGTAGATTCATCCATTTATAATTCAGGTTAACGATCAGCATTACACTCATAACCATTTGTACATTGGTCTTAAGCTTTCCCCACCAGCTAGCAGCTATGACAACTCCGTTATCCGAAGCAATCAGACGGAAACCGCTGATGATGAATTCTCTGGCGATTATTATAATTACCACCCAGACAGGTACAGTTCCAAGTGCAGCAAAGCAGATTAACGCGCTGCTGACCAGAAGCTTATCTGCCAAAGGGTCCATGAATTTACCGAAATTCGTTACAAGATGATGTTTTCTGGCAATATAACCGTCAAGTAAGTCCGATAAAGCCGCGATGACAAAAACGATTGCGGCAAGAATATTGCTGTAAGGTATCCCTTCTCCAAGCATAAATATCAGAAAAACCGGTATCATACAGACTCTGAAGATGGTTATTTTATTAGGCAAATTCATTCTTCCTTACCCCCTTCTACAATATTGCCGACCAGATCATAGCCCTTGGCTCCGGTTACTACTGCCTCAACAATATCACCGGAAATTAACTCTCTCTCGCTGCTTAAGAAAAGAAAACCGTCCACCTGCGGAGCATCCATTGTGGTTCTACCGATATAGACCTGGTTCTCATCGGCAATTTTACCTTCGATCAATACTTTAAAATGTCTCCCAATCAATCCATTGGTATGTTCAAATATGATGTCCTGCTGAAGCCTCATTAGCTCTTTACGACGTTGTTTTTTGACTTTTGCAAGTATCTGAGGCTTTAACCTGGCGGCAGGAGTATTATCTTCTTTGGAATAAGTAAAGACACCAAGCCGTTCAAAACGCATTTGTCTGACAAAATCACAAAGCTCTTGATGCTCCTCCTCGGTCTCTGTGGGGAAGCCTGTAATCAGTGTAGTTCGAAGTGCAATATCGGGAAGACTTGTTCTAAGCTTTTCGATGATGCATATGAGGTCCTCTTTATTCGTCCTTCTTCCCATCAGCTTAAGAATTCGATCTGAGGCATGCTGAATCGGAAGATCGAGATAACGGCAGATTTTCGGCTCCTGCTTCATTACCTCAATCAGTTCCTGTGTGATTTCCTCCGGATAGCAGTATAAAATTCGTATCCACTCAATTCCATCCACCTTACAAAGCTCAGTCAAAAGCTTTGGTAAAGTCTTATCGCCATATAAATCCATACCATACAGAGTGGTTTCTTGTGCTACCAGAATCAATTCCTTTACACCCTGTGAAGCAAGGTAAACGGCTTCTGTCAAAAGCTCCTCCATCGGTACGCTTCTATAATTACCACGTACCTGAGGGATAATACAGTACGTACAGTGCTTATCACAGCCCTCGGCAATCTTTAAGTAGGTGGAGAAGGTTCCGGAAGTCAGAACACGGTTACTGCGAAGCTTAGGAAGCCTGTCCAGCCCTTCAAAGCATGTAGGTCTGCCACCCTGCATGATCTTCTCAATGACCTCCAAAATCTCATCAAAGCTTGCAGTACCAAGGAGTGCGTCAACCTCAGGAATCTCGTTCAAGATTTCTTCCTTATAGCGCTCTGCCAGACAGCCGGTTACGATTAACGCCTTCAATCGTCCGATTTTCTTGTATTCAGCCATCTCCAGGATGGTGGTGATGCTTTCTTCCTTTGCATCATGGATAAAGCAGCAGGTATTTACGATAATAAGATCAGCCTCTTGCTCATCATTTATCAGCTGATATCCGCTCTCATGGAGGATTCCCAACATGTTTTCGCTGTCAACAAGATTTTTGTCACAGCCGAGTGATACAAAATATATATTCATTTATTTCTCCTATATCTCAATATGTTATCGCAGCTATTTCCACTATTTTTCCGCAACAACCATTGTAACAGCTTTCATACGAAAAGAAAATATCAAGTTTTAAGAAATTCTCCGAGTTTATCCTTCGTTTTGCATCAAGGCTGCTTCCACGCAATTATTCATCAGCATGACAACAGTCATCAATCCTACACCACCGGGAACGGGAGTAATAGCTGAAACATGATCAAATACATCCTGATAATCTACATCACCACAGAGCTTGTTATTCTCATCCCGATTCATGCCCACATCAATGACTACCGCTCCTTCCTTTACATAATCCTTTGTTACATAGCGCGCTTTACCGATGGCTACAATCAGGATATCTGCTCGTTTCGCCACCTCCTTGATATTCTTGGTTCTTGAATGACAGACGGTTACGGTTGCATTTTCTCTCAACATAAGCATTGACATCGGTTTACCTACGATATTGCTTCTGCCGATAATAACGCATTCCTTCCCCGCTGTCTCTATCTGATATCGTTTCAGCATTTCAAGCACACCTGCGGGTGTACAGGAAACAAACCCCTTCTGACCTATACTGAGTGCACCGACGCTCTGCGGATGGAAGCCGTCCACATCCTTCTCCGGAGAGATGGACTTAATGATGAAGTTTTCATCAATATGCTTCGGAACGGGAAGCTGCACCAAAATACCGTTGACATTTTTATCTGAATTCAGCTTTTGTACTAGGTCGAGCAATTCTTCCTGAGAGGTCTCTTCAGGAAGCTCATAGCTAAGGGAACGGATGCCGATATAGTCACAAGCCTTCTTTTTATTGCCAACATAGGTCGTAGAAGCCGGATCATTTCCTACCTGGATGACTGCCAGCGTAATTGTAAGGCCTTCCTCCTTCAACCTGTCAACCTTTTCCTTCAGTTCCTCCTTCATTTCTGCAGAAATCTTCTTACCATCGATTATTACAGTCATATTTTAATCTCTCCTGTTCAATTAATTTAAAGGATACATTGAGTATCCCTAATTATTCCGATTAATGAATTGCACTTAAGCTTCTAATATGTTCGTCCACTTATTTTATAATCATAATATAATCCTTTCGATATCACAAGATAATTCTAATATACTTTTAGCCCTGCTCACAGTAGTATAATGGAAGGATGACATGAAAAAGCACCTCGGAAGGTTTTTCCGAGGCACTTATAATTCCATTCATAATTATCCTCTGTAATAATTGATCAGGCAGCCCTTTAAGATAATCTCTCTTTCATCATCTGTCAGCTCACCAAGCGTCAGTGTGAATTCCTTCATACCCTGATTCACCACATAGGCTTTAACCTCACTGATCTTCTCCTGAATTGCTTTCTTGATATCCTTTACAAAGATATAATCACCGTTGCTAAAAGGAAGCTCTTCCCTATAGATAAAGGGCAGCATACCCCAGTTAATCAGATTAGAACGATAACGCTTCGTTGCATATTCCACAGCGATATTCGCAAAGCCACCCAATACCTTCTGGCAACTGGCAGCCTGCTCTCTGGCTGAACCATCCCCTGGTTTCACAGCATAGATTGTGCTTCCGATCTGGGTATCCTTTCGGACAATTGGAAATATTGCTTCAATCTTATCATAAACGTCTTCTATTTCAGTATTGGCTGCAATGATGTCTTCTCCTGCAATTCTGGCCTTTTCTGCTCTCTGAACCGCCTTGGCACGACCTACATAAGCCGGATCCTTGCGGGAAAGAGTAAATTCAGCCAAACCCAAGGGATTAGAACGATAGGAGGA
Organism: Bacillota bacterium; assembly: GCA_023415635.1. Lineage (GTDB taxonomy): Bacteria > Bacillota > Clostridia > Lachnospirales > Lachnospiraceae > Mobilitalea. The sequence continues at coordinate 30,303 of JAEZJV010000081.1, forward strand.
GGTCTCTCCGGAAGGAATTAATTCATCTGTTGTTGTGACGGGATCGTGAATTACGGAGACTACCTTCAGAATCATATTCTCGCTCAAGGTAGACATTGCCGGCCAATCCACTATTCCCGGACCAAACTTAATATCTACACTGGTATCTGCCTTGCCAACACCGTTATAAACTCGGTTATCATAGATGGTACTGTCATAATAATATTTTGGTTTCGTGAAATTTACATCAATATCTTCAGCTGAGGTCAGGTAACCCTTATTTGCAGCTGTCGCAGCAATGGAACGGGCATCCATCAAAGCAACGGACGCAATCTGACCGTTAGTAATCTTAGAGCCCTCCCTGTTGGGGAAGTTTCTGGTAGTATGACGGATGGAGAAACCGTTGTTAGCAGGAACATCCCCTGCACCAAAGCAGGGACCGCAGAATGCAGTACGGATAGTGGCACCAGTCGCCATAAGCTTTGCAACACAACCGTTTTTGACAAGCTCTAAAAATACCGGCTGGCTTGCAGGATATACACTTAAGGAAAATTCATCTGCACCGATATATTGACCCTCCAGGATATCGGTTGCATCACAGATGTTTTCGTATCCACCGCCGGCACAGCCTGCGATTGTACCCTGATCCACGTATAGCTTTCCGTTTTTGATCTTATCTTTTAAAGAGTATCTGACTTTATTATTGTCTAAGCTGACCAAAGCCTTCTTCTCAACCTCATCAAGAATATCATAGAGATTCGCATTCAGCTCATCAATCGTATATACATTGCTTGGATGGAAGGGCATTGCAATCATAGGCTTGATTTCAGATAAATCAATATAGATCATGCCATCATAATATGCCACCCTGTCTGGTGTAAGCTCCTGATATGCCTCTGGTCTCCTGTGTATCTCATAGAATTCCTTAACTGCAGAATCCGTTCTCCAGATCGAGGACAGACAAGTGGTTTCAGTGGTCATTACATCGATACCGATACGATAATCAACACTTAAGTTGTTGATACCGTCACCAACAAATTCCATGACCTTATTATTGACATAACCATTTGAAAATACAGCTCCGATAATAGCGAGAGCAACGTCCTGGGGACCTACTCCCTTTCTTAAAGTACCGGTGAGATAGACACCGATAATCTCCGGCATATTGATATCATAGGTTTTATTCAGTAGCTGTTTTACCAGCTCGGGACCACCTTCTCCTACTGCCATAGTTCCAAGTGCACCATAACGGGTATGGCTGTCAGAGCCCAGCACCATCTTACCACACTCTGCAAGAACTTCACGTGCGAATTGATGAATTACTGCCTGGTGCGGAGGTACATAGATCCCTCCGTATTTCTTGGCGCAGGATAGGCCAAACATGTGATCATCTTCATTGATTGTACCGCCTACTGCACATAAGCTGTTATGACAATTTGTCAATACATAGGGTACTGGAAATTTGTCAAGACCGCTTGCTCTGGCAGTCTGGATGATTCCCACAAAGGTAATATCATGAGAGGTTAATTTGTCAAATTTGATTTTAAGTTTTTTATCATTGTCTGAGGTATTATGCCCGGTTAGAATATTGTAAGCTATTGTTCCCTGCTTCGCGGTTTCTTTATCTACAGTGACGCCTGCTTTTACGGAAACGGCAGCCTCTATACCTGCATGTTCCTCAATAATTTCATTACCATTTAGCAGATAAACTCCCTTATCATAAAGCTTAATCATAGTGTCCTCCTATTATCTACACGTATTTTTTACGCATTAACACCTATGTCCTTCGTATTCAGATATCCTAGTCCTCAATATAATTCTCTTTAAGGTTTATGGTATAAACCTCATCACAGCTAATTCGGGGAGAATTAATGATACCGGATTTTGCTTTCACACGTATTTCAACCTTACCTTCACTTGTAGGAACAAAATCAATGGATACCTTACCGTGAAAAATATCATTGAAGATTCCTGCATCAACAAGCATGGGCTCATGGTTTTCAAAATTGAATCGGATTTCAAGATTGGCTTCCTGGTCAAAAAGGTTAATTTCCTCAGTAGGAAAATAAATAGATTGTCCGGCTTCCAGATTAGTAACAGTGATTCCTTCATTGATTGGATCTTCCGGGCCTCTGTAATATGCAACTAAAGACTCAAGTTTCAAATCGGTGCCGTTCTTCACGATTATCTTATTGTCGTTGTTTTCCATATATATAATGATGCCGGAAATGATTAAGAGGACTGCTACGATAATGCCTGCAACAAGCATTTTCTTTTTTGAATCAAAAAAATGCACTGCAACATTTTCTTCCTGCTTTTTCTTTGCTCTAATTTTTCTCATGTAGATACTCCTCCATAATAAATCTTCTAATTTTCAGACATCCTTAATGATAATATTTCACAGAGAAATAATCAAGCTTTTTTTCTGATTAAAGTAAAACAAAATAGAAATAATAGAAAAAGAAGGCCTGTATATAACAAGCCTTCCTTAAAAATCAGGTTCTATAATAAATGTTGGGGTGATACTTCACCCCGATATTTTTTTATATTAAAATGCACTTATAACAAGCCTACCTCCCTCCGTTCTGCGACCAAACTTACTAAAAAGGGGTAGATGTATAAGT
>JAEZJV010000071.1 GCA_023415635.1 Bacillota bacterium
CAGGCGCCGGCGCAGGTACGTCGAGGGCGAGCCGTCGGGGCGCAAGCCCGCGCCGAACACGATGGCGACGGGTGCGTCGTCGACGGACGCGAGGGTGCGCACTCTCGCCTGTCCGACGCCCTGGACCCACACGAGGGGGACGAGGAGCAGCACGACGAGCGCGCCGCCGACAACCAGGCGGCGGCGTCGAAGGCGCCGGGCGTCGCGCGAGCCCGCGGCCGTACCGGCGCCCTCCTCGGCACGCGCGCCGGCCTCGATACTCACCGCCGCAGCGTAGCCGCCGCACCTCTTCACGCCCGAGATGACGAGGCGTGAAGAGGTGCCCAGAGAACGGACGCGGAGCCGTGCACCGCTGAGCGCGAGGGTCGCAACCGTTCGTCGTACGCGCCATCGTGAGCGGGTGAACTTACGCAGACCACGGCAAGCCGCTGTGTCGCCAGCCCTACTGTCGACGGGCCGGCGGAACGCAGCGGACGTCAGGGGACAACGTGGTCGACGAGGCACAGTCCGCCGTCGACCACGCGCTGCGTCACGTCTGGGCCAAGTCATGGCCGCTCGGCCAGCCGCCTGACGAATGGTGCAGTCTCGACCGACACCTGACAGACGCCGCCGACGTCGCCGGGCTCCTGTGGGATGAATGGGTCGCCGGCTCAACTCGCGGACTGATCTCGCGAGAGGTCGGGGGGCAGGACCAGGCTCGTCGGCTCCTGCGCTTTCTCGCTGGTGTGCACGACGTCGGCAAGGCGAGCCCAGCGTTTGCAGTGCAGGTCGACGTGCTGAGCGACCGTATGCGACGTGTAGGGCTGCGAGCAGGTCCGACAGTCGTCAACGATCGGTCTGCTCTGCGCCATGAAGCCGCCGGTGCGGCCGCGCTGGAGCGCTGGCTGACCGCTCGGACTCCGGCTGGTCAGCGGGTGCGGCGGGCACTGAGCGTCGTGATCGCGGGGCATCACGGCGCCTACCCGTCGTGGACGGTGGTGCAGGGGCCACCCGTGCACCTGCTTGGAGCTGGCCTTTGGGCTGAGGTGCAGGATGCGCTGATCAACCGGGCGGCTGAGAGATCGGAGGTCGACTGGGACGACATTGCGCGGCGGTCGCTCTCCGTTGCCGCGCAGTCGGCACTGACCGGCCTGGTGATCGTGGCGGACTGGATCGCGTCGGACGACTTCTGCTTTCCGTTGGTGCCGGTCGAGCATGTTCCCTTGCTCGACCGTCCGCAAGCGACCCCTAGTGAGCGCGCGCAGCGTGGCTGGCGACTCGCCGGCCTCCCGGCAAGGTGGCGAGCTCCCGCCGTGCTGTCGAGCGTGGACGACCTCTTCGCAGCTCGCTTCCCGGACGTCGGGGCCCCGCCGAGGCCGGTGCAGCGCGCGGTCGTTGAGGCCGCTCGGACGATGCCGGTGCCGGGGCTCCTGCTGGTCGAGGCGCCCATGGGCTCGGGCAAGACCGAGGCGGCGCTCCTCGCGGCGGAGACGTTGGCCGCGCGCAGTGGTGCGTCCGGCATCTTCGTCGCGCTGCCGACCCAGGCGACGAGCTCGGCCATGTTGACGCGTGCTCAGCGCTACTTGCGCCGTGTGCTGGCCGACGACGCGCAGCGGCACACTCTCGCCCTGGTCCACGGCAAGGCGGCGCTCAACGAGGAGCTCGCCGCGCTGCCCTCAATCCGAGCGAGGACCGTCCTGGACGACGAGCCCGCTGAGCACGAGCAGGCTGCTCGATACCTCATGCCCGTCGCCGAGGTGTGGGGACGTGGCCGTAAGCGTGCCGCGCTCGCGCAGTTCGTCGTCGCGACGATCGACCAGGTGCTCTTCGCGGCGCTGCTCGCCCGCCACTTCGTCGTCCGCCAGCTCTCGCTGACCGGGAAGGTCGTGGTGATCGACGAGGTACACGCGGCCGACTCGTACATGGCGGTCTACCTCGACCGGGCGCTCGAGTGGCTCGGAGCGTCCGGTGCCCCCGTCGTGCTTCTGTCCGCGACGCTGCCTGCGGCACGACGCGGCGAGCTCGTTGAGGCGTATGAGCGCGGCCGCCGCAAGTTCGTCGCTCTGGACGACGACGGCGTCGACATGCCGACGATCGAGGGCGAGGGGTACCCGACGATCGTGGTGACAGGCGAGGGCGGTCCGTGCGTCACCTCCGTCGGCCCGTCGGCGTCGACGGCGAGCGTGAGGGTGGAGCGGCTCGATGACGGCATCGGCGCGCTTGTCCAGCTGCTGCGCGACAAGCTCCGTGACGGCGGATGTGCCGCGGTTGTCCGGAACACGGTTGCGCGGGCCCAGGCGACGGCTGATGCGCTCGAGGCTGAGTTCGGCCGAGATGTCGTCTTCGTCGCGCACTCGCGGTTCCTCGACGCCGATCGTCGGGCGAACGACGTCACGCTGCTGTCCGAGCTCGGCCCGGCTGGTGACCGGCCGGACCGCAGGATCGTCGTCGGTACCCAGGTTCTCGAGCAGTCTCTCGACATCGACGCGGACCTGATGGTCACGGATCTCGCGCCCGTCGACCTGGTGCTGCAACGCATCGGGCGCCTGCACCGCCACGCTCGGTCAACCCGACCTCCAGCCGTGGCAGCGCCTCGGTGCTACGTCACGGGCGTCGAGTGGTCTCGCGACGTTCCGGCGCCCGACGCAGGGAGCGTCGCCGTCTACGGCGCGTACCCACTGCTGGCGGCGCTGGACGTCCTCACGCCCCATCTCGACGGTCGCCTCCTCCAGCTGCCTGCCGACATCGCACTGCTCGTGCAAGAGGCATACAGGCCCGGGCGGGAATCGCCGGCGGGTTGGGAGGACGAGTGGGCTGCCGCTGTGCGTGCTGAGCGCAGAGAGCGCGCGCTCAGGAGGAAGCGTGCCGAGGCTTTCTTGCTCGACCCGCCGCACGGCCGTGACCTGTATGGCGCATCGCGGGGCGGGGCCGGCAACGTCGATGAGGACTCTCCGCAGGGACGGGCATGCGTCCGGGACAGCGGTGAGTCGATCGAGGTCGTCGTCGTGGTGCGAGGGGCAGACGGAGTCGATCGGGTCCCGCCCTGGGTGGCCGCCGGGGTCGACCTGCCGCTGCGCCACGTCCCGCCCGACGACGACGTCGCACGCATCCTCGCCGGGTGCACTGTGCGACTCCCGCCGTCGATGGTGCGTGAGTGGTCGGTGGGTGAGCGCGTCATCGCTGACCTCGAGCGGCAGCACTTCGAGGGCTGGGACCAGACACCGCTACTGAAGCAACAACTCGCGCTCGTCCTGGACGAGAACCACCGCGCGTCAGTCGCGCAGTTCGACCTGCACTACGACCGGCGGCGTGGGCTCACGGCGACGAAGAGGGCGCCGTGAAGGAGCCCCGGCGTGGGCGCCGCAGTCCGCCCGTGCCACGTACGTCCACCGAGGAACGGAGGTGCCCGTCGTGTACTCACTGATCGAGCAGCCGTGGATTCAGGTGCTCACCACGGGCGGAGAGTCGCAGACATGCGGGCTCAGAGAGCTCTTCCGGCGCGCTGACCAGGTGCGGGAGATCGTGGGGGATCTGCCCACGCAAGGGTTCGCGGTGCTGCGGCTGGCCCTGGCCGTCGTCGCCAGGGCGTACAGCGGGCCTGACGAGGTATCGCAGTGGCATCGGTTGTGGGAACGGGAGGCGCCTGAGACTGAGCCGGTCGACGCATACCTGGACGAGTACGCCGAGCGCTTCGAGCTCTTCCACCCGCAGACGCCGTTCTTCCAGACCGCCGGGCTGCGCACGGCGAAGGGAGAATTCTCCGGGCTGGAGAAACTGATCGCCGACGTTCCGGCTGGTCATCAGTACTTCACGACCCGAGCGGGACGCGGACTGAAGCGCATCTCGGCCGCGGAGGCTGCGCGTTGGCTCGTCCACCTGCAGGCGTTCGACATCTCTGGGATCAAGTCCGGTGCAGTGGGGGACCCGCGGGTCAAGGGCGGCAAGGGGTACCCGATCGGCACCGGCTTTGCCGGCCACCTCGGGGGTCTGTACGTGGACGGCGGAAACCTGTGGCGCACGCTGTTGCTCAACACCATCCCGTACGAGCATCGCGGCCTGCAGCGGGACCCGCGGGACCGGCCTGCCTGGGAGGCCACACCGCCAGGACCCGACGAGGCCGAGGACGTGGTCGAACGGCCCTATGGCCCCCTCGACCTGTTCACCTGGCAGAGCCGCCGCGTGCTGCTGCAACGCGACGGCGACGACGTCATCGGCGTGCTCGTCGCCAACGGCGACAAGCTCACGCCGCAGAACTTGCACCGCCGCGAGCCCTTGACGGCGTGGCGTCGCAGCGACGCGCAGGCCAAGAAACTCGGCGGTGTCGTGTTCATGCCGCGGGAGCACCGTCCCGAGCGAACGGTCTGGCGAGGGTTGGCGGCGCTCCTACCCGTCAGCGCACCTCGCGGACGCGGTGACGGGAGCGAACGGTTCCTGGCCGCGGCCGTCGTGGAGTGGGCTGGTGAGGTCCTGGCGTCCAGGCACTCCGTGGAGCTGCGAACTGTCGGCATGGTCTACGGGCCGCAGAGCTCGTCGGTGGCGGACGTCCTCGAGGACCGGATCGTCATCCCCGTCGCGCTGCTCGGCCAGACGCGGCCCGACCTCGTCTCGCGTGTCGTCGAGGCGGTCGCAGAGACCGAGCGGGCGGTCACCGCCGCCGGATACCTGGCCGCTGACCTCGTAAGAGCAGCAGGAGCGCGTGAGACCGCGATCGTCGACGGTGCGCGCGACGAGACGCAGCGTCGTGCCTACGCGGCGCTCGATGCACCCTTCCGGGACTGGCTCGCGCGCATCGATACGGCGGCCGAGGCAGACGAGGTGATCCGCGCCTGGCACGCGCGCGCCGCGCTCATCCTGCGCACGATCGCGGCCGACCTGGTGGGTACGGCAGGTCCACAAGCGTGGGTCGGCCGGGAGGTCAATGGCCGTCACCTGTCCACACCCGAGCTCGAGGGGCGTTTCAGCGCCGCTCTCACGACCGCACTTCCACTGAGCGTCGCGCCCAAGGAGGCAGCCGCATGAACAGCGAGACGACGTCCGTACCCGAGAGAGAGATCCAGTCGACTCGAGACTTCGTCGGGCGCACGGTGTCGAGGATCCAGCGGCAGTACCTGGCGCCGGTGCAGACGCCGTGGTCGCGGGCGGCACTCGCTCAGCTCCGCCGCAGCGTGGGGCAACCCCTCGGGGCTGTACCGGAGGTCATGGAGCTTGTGGTCAACCCGACCGCCCCGATGACCGCAGGCAAGGCAACGCGCGAGGAGCAGGCGATCGCGGCGGCCCTCGGGCTGTACGCGGTCCACCAGCAGTCGGTGCCACAGCCCATGCACGTGCCCGGTCGGCGGTTCGGCACCGCACTGGGCGCAGCCGCCCACCGGTCTGGCGCCGAGGTTCCAGGCGTCGTCCGTCGATTCCGCGCGCTCGGAACCGCCGAGCAGTGGGACGAGCTGCTGCACCACGCCCGCGGCCTCGTTCAGCTCCTGCGCGTCGAGCGCCAAGGGTTCGACTACGGGATCTTCGCCGACGACCTCGTCAGAATCCAGATCCCCGAGCGCCGGGACGACGTCCGGCTGCGTTGGGGCCGCGCCTTCTACCGCGTCACGCCGTCCACCGTCAGCGCCAGCCCCGAGGAGCAGTGATGTCCCGCACGATCGTCGAGATCCACGCCCTGCAGACCGTCCCGCCGAGCAACGTCAACCGTGACGACACCGGCAGCCCCAAGACCGCGGTCTTCGGTGGCAAGCGGCGCGCCCGCGTCTCGTCGCAGGCGTGGAAGCGAGCCACGCGGCTCGCGTTCAACGATGTCCTCGACCGGTCTGAGCTCGGAGTGCGCACCAAGCGCGTCGTCGAGCTGGTCGCCGAGCAGGTCACGGCGGTTGCGCCGGACCTCGAGGCCGCGGCGACCGACCTGGCCGAGCGCGTCGTCAAGGCTGCGGGGCTCGTCCTGAAGCCCGCGGGGAAGGTCAGGGTCGGGCAGGAGGCCCCGCGCCAGGAGACGACCTACCTCGTGTTCTTGTCCCGCAAGCAGGTCGAGCTGCTCGCGGCCAAGGCGGTCGAAGCGGGCCGTGCGGCCGACGTCGAGGCGGCGGTTAAGGCGATCAAGGGCAAGGGGCTCCTCGACACCGAGCACTCCGTCGACGTCGCGCTGTTCGGGCGCATGGTCGCGGACGTCACCGACTTCAACGTCGATGCCGCGGCTCAGGTTGCCCACGCGATCTCGGTACACGCGGTCGACAACGAGTTCGACTACTTCACCGCCGTCGACGACGTGAAGAACGAGTCCGAGGACGAGGACGCCGGCGCCGGGATGATCGGCACGGTCGAGTTCAACTCCTCGACGCTGTACCGGTACGCGACGGTCGACGTCGACCTGCTGCGAGCGAACCTCGGGGACGTTGAGGCCGCGCGGCGTGCCACACAGGCGTTCGTGCGCGCCTTCGTCGAGTCGATGCCTACCGGCAAGCAGAACACCTTCGCGAACCGCACGCTCCCCGACGCTGTCGTGGTCACGGTCCGCGACACCCAGCCGGTCAATCTCGTCGGGGCGTTCGAGGACGCCGTGACTGCCGAGGGTTCGACGACGCGTCTGACCGTGGCGGCACGCCGGCTGGGAGAGCGCGCCAGCGAGGTCGCCGACGTCCTCGGTCAGCGTCCAGTCCACGCGTGGCTCGTCGGAGTCGGCGGCGCGCGCGCCGGGCTTGAGGCGTCCTGGCCGACGGGAGAGGACACGGGAGCGGCCTGGGTCACGCTGCCCACACTCTACGAGTCGGTCTCGGAGGTCGTCGCGGAGCGGCTCGGAGCGGACTCGTGACAAGTCTTGTGCTGACGCTCGCCGCGCCCTTGCAGGCATGGGGGAGCTCGAGCCGGTTCGCCACCCGCGGCACCGACGACGCTCCGACGCGGTCCGGGATCGTCGGACTGCTCGCAGCGGCGCAGGGCAGACGACGGACCGATCCGCTCGAGGACTATGTCGGGCTCCGGCTCGGTGTACGGATCGACCAGCCCGGGCAGCTGCTCCGTGACTTCCAGACGGCGCGCAGCCTCGATGGGAAGGAGTCGATGCCGCTGTCGTACCGGTTCTACCGCGCCGACGCGCGTTACCTCGCGGTCGTGAGCGGCGAGCCCACGCTCCTCGAGTCCATCGCCGCAGCGCTGCGACGGCCCGTGTTCCCGCTGTACCTCGGGCGTCGGTCCTGCCCGCCCGCCGAACCACTGCTCCCACGGCTCGTCGGAGCGACCTTGGGGGAGACGATCCGCGACGAGACCTGGATGGCCGCCGACTGGTGGAAGCGTCGATACGGGCAGGAGCCGCCCATGCTGGAGTTCCGCGTCGACAAGGGCGCCGCGCCTGAGCTCACGATCGAAGGAGAGACGGTCCAGCGCGACGAGCCGATCTCGTTCGACCCCGAGTATCGGCAGTACGGCTGGCGGACGGTCGAGCTCGGACGCGTTGCGGTACCCGGCGTGCAGACCCCGCCACCGGTCGGCGTCCTCTCCCACGACGCGTTCTCGGCGGTGGACTGACCATGTACCTCTCCAGGATCCAGCTCAACCGGCAGCGCCGTGACGCCTGGCGGCTGCTGGGTAGCCCGCAGCGCCTGCACGCGGCAGTGCTCGCGTCGTTCCTCGACCCGCCGACCGGAGCGCTCGACGGTGACCCGCGCGTGCTCTGGCGGCTCGACCACGAAGCGAATGGCCGCCTGTTCCTCTACGTCGTCAGCCCCGACCGCCCCGACCTCGTACACCTCGCCGAGCAAGCAGGATGGCCGTCTGCAGACCGCGGGGGCTCCAAGGACTACGGACCGTTCCTCGCACGTCTCGAAGCCGGCCAGCGCTGGGCGTTCCGACTCACGGCGAACCCCACCAGGTACCGCCGAACGGCCGACGACAGGCGGGCCAAGCGCGTCGCACACGTGACCGTCGCACAGCAAGAGAGCTGGCTCGCTGAGCGGGCTGAGACCTACGGCTTCCAGATCCTCGGGACGATGAACGGCAACTGCAGTCCGCAGCTTGTGGTCACCCGCCGCAACATCCAGCAGTTCGACAGACGCGGCACCGAAAAGCCGGTCACGCTCGGTGTCGCGCAGTTCGACGGGCTCATGGACGTGACCGACCCCGAAGCGCTGCGACGCGCCCTCGTCGGCGGAATCGGACCCGCCAAGGCATACGGCTGTGGCCTCATGACGCTGGCCCGACCCGAGTGACATGCCGGCGAAGATCCCCGGTACCAGACCGCCCGACCTGGGTGAGCTGACGCGCGCGCAGGACCGCACGTCATTCCTCTACCTCGAACGCTGCGTCGTGCACCGCGAGTCGAACGCGATCACTGCGACCGACGACCGCGGCACCATCCACATCCCGGCTGCCTCGCTCGGCGCGCTGCTGCTCGGGCCGGGCGTGAGCGTCAGCCACCAGGCGATGATGCTCCTGGCGGAGTCGGGGTCAACCGCCGTGTGGGTGGGCGAGCGCGGCGTCCGGTACTACGCGCACGGTCGATCGTTGGCGCGCTCGTCGCGGCTGCTGCTCGCCCAAGCAGAGCTCGTGACGAATCGCTCGTCGCGGCTCAAGGTCGCGCGCGAGATGTACGCGATGCGGTTCCCGGATGAGGACACGTCGAGCCTCACGATGCAGCAGCTCCGCGGGCGTGAGGGTGCGCGGGTGCGTCGTGCATACCGGGAGCAGGCCGACCTGCACGGGATCGAATGGACACGGCGCCGGTACGATCCCGAGGACTTCACGTCAGGCGACCCCGTCAATCAGGCGCTCTCAGCGGCGACGACGGCGCTCTACGGGATCACCCACGCGGTGATCGTCGCGCTCGGCTGTTCGCCAGGGCTCGGGTTCGTCCACACCGGGCATGTGCGCTCCTTCGTGTTCGACATCGCGGACCTGTACAAAGCCGAGCACGCTATCCCGTGTGCGTTCGAGGTCGCATCGATGGGCTACGCGGACATCGGAGCTGAGACTCGGAGAGCCATGCGTGACCGGTTCCGCGACGGGCGACTGCTGGAACGCTGCGCACGTGACATCCGCCGGCTCTTGACACCCGACGAACTCGACGAGTCGGACGGAGCCTCGGACGTGGTCCAGCTCTGGGACGGAGGAACGCGAACGGTCGCAAGCGGCATTGACTGGGGAGACCCCGGCTGGTGATCACGCTCATCCTCACCGCTTGTCCCGACGGGCTTCGAGGGCACCTCACCCGGTGGCTGCTCGAGGCGTCCGCCGGCGTCTTCGTCGGCCGTGTCAGCGCACGCGTACGCGACGAGCTGTGGGATCGGACTGTCGAGCTCATCGGGTCCGGCCGGGCACTGCTGATCTACGCCGCTCCCACCGAGCAAGGGTTCTCTGTTCGTAGCCACGGCCATCACTGGAACCCGGTCGACTGCGAAGGCGTAACCCTGATGCTTCGGCCGCAGGAGCCAGTCGGGGAGAGCGAGTCTGTTCAGCGCGGGTGGAGCGGTGCCGCACGACGGCGGAGACGTCGAAAGTGAACTAGTTTGTCGCTGACGCTTACCAGACCTGCAGGTCAAGAAGTGTCGTCTCCCCGCCCGCGGGGATGAGCCCAACACACCTAGGTTGTGTGCCAGTAGGCTCGT
>JAEZJV010000082.1 GCA_023415635.1 Bacillota bacterium
TGTCGGGTTATTATCCCTTCGCCAAAAGTGATAAACTGATTACGGTAACCCTGCCAAAGAAATTTGATCACCTACAGTTGAGTTACAGCGGATATAGTTTTGAGTGGAGCGGTATCAATGTAATCCTGCCAAAGGAATACGCAGTCAAGCGCTGGTGGTTCATGTCCGCATATGACGCATCGCTAAGTGGTATGGAGCGGGCTGTACCTCAGCTAAAATCGACTTCAACGGTTATGCTCTCTCCGAACAGCTATGATAGTGGTCGTATCATCACAATTAACAGCGACATAACATATCGTTCGTCAGATATTGTTGCACAGTCCAATCTTCAGACCATTCAGAAATGGGCGAAGGCTATGAAAAAGTATTCTCCTAATATGATCGTTCGATTCGAGAATGCCACCTTTAATATCGGTTGTGTCCATTCCTCTGCCCTTGCATACTATAAGGATTTAATTTCAACCTTGAACGATTATAACTTCGGATGGTATAGCAACGATTATGACCTAATGATCAACGGGGGAAACTATGAACAATATATAGCTGTACCATATAAGTCTTACAATATAGATGTGGAACTGCTGCAATTATTACAAAAATATCAGTAACTGTTTCCTTACTATAAAAAATCGACCTCCTAAAAGTTAGATTATTAGATCTAACTTTTAGGGGTCGGTACCCTGTCCACCATTTACTCTAGAACTGATATAGATTAATTCCTTGATCGAATAATACTTTATTCAGCTGATCCATTGTCTCTTTCGTTGGAACAGTTAGCTTTTCTAGTTTATATTCCCTTCCTAGACTTATGTACTTCCCTCTACCAAGCTTGTGATAAGGGAGAAGTTCCATTCCCTTGATATTCTTACAATTTGTTGAGACAAATTTACCCATATCAGAGATATCCTCAGCAGTATCATTAAACCCCGGTATTACAGGAATTCGAATAATGAAATCAAAGCCATAATCCTTAGAAAGCTGATCCATTACAATAATGTTATTCAGAATGATTGAGTTCGTTGCCCCTGTCCATTCCAGATGCTTATCCGGATTAGCTGATTTCAGATCCATAAAAACGAAGTTCAAATAAGGTGCTATTCTTATATAGTCTTTTTGCGATGCTTGCCCGCAAGTCTCAATTGCTGTGTTAATATAGTTCTCTTGTAGTAAGCGCAGGAGAGCATAAGTGAAGTCAGGCTGTGCAAGCGGTTCTCCCCCTGAGAGGGTGACACCACCACCACTTAGACGATAAAACTGCATATCTCTCTTTACTACATCTAATACTTCCTTCACAGACATCTCGTTTCCGTCTACTTTTCTACATTGCGGATAACATTTCGTGGTGCAGATGAAGGGCTTTTCCCTTGTATGACATTGCTCGCAGATGGATCGGTCTGCAATTAGACCATTCTTTAATGCGCCGTACTCGCATAAGCTAACGCATTCACCGCAACCGATACATTGATCCTTAAAGAATACCATTTCAGGATAATAATTCTGTGTTTCCGGATTACTGCACCAAATACATCGTAAAGGGCATCCTTTCAGAAATACTGTCGTACGTAATCCAAAGCCGTCATTAATTGCATAACGTTCAATGTTCGCAATCATTCCGGATTGTTGAAGTAGCTCCTTATCCATCGCACTTTTTTGAGTATAATTAAGCATCTAAGCCCTCTCCTTTAAGTCAACGTTCCTGCTGAAGGAAACTATAATATATTAATTTTCACGATGCATTAAAACTGCTGCAACAATGATAATACCCTTAATAATCATCTGCGGGTATGAAGCAATACCCATTAAATTCATAATATTCATCAACACACCGATTAAAAAAGCGCCGATTAGTGTTTTTGTGGGACTGCCGACACCACCTGAAAGTGTTGCTCCACCTACTACTACTGCAGCAATCGCATCCAGTTCATAACCCTCACCTACTGTTGCAGTTCCCATACTAAGACGTCCTGCCAGGATCATGCCCGCCATACCAAAGAGCAAACCTCCCAAAGAATAAGTAATAATAAGATATTTCTTCACGTTAATTCCAGCCAGACGAGCCGTTTCTGAATTACCTCCGATTGCATAGATTCCGCGTCCGTACTTTGTTTTCTTTAACAAGAAAACTACGATCAAATAGATCACCCCAAGAATTAGTACCGGAATTGGGATCCCGAGAAAGCTGCCTTGTATGAACTTAGGCCAAAAGGTACCGTCAATTCTTCTGTTTTGTCCAACCTGATAAATATAAGCGATACCTCTTAATATTGTGGTCATTGCCAGTGTTGCGATAAAGGGCGCAACCTTTGCATATGCGATTAGTGTGCCTGAAATGATACCAAACACAATACTCATCGCCGCTACAATCACGATTGCGAGAATTCCTCTGCCCTCTTGTATAAAGCCTGCAGTAAAGCATACCGCAACTACCACATAAGAACCCACGGACAAATCAATACCACCTGTAATGACGATAAATAACATTCCTAACGCACAGATTGCGTAAATAGAATTTTGTAATAGAACAGTCTTAATATTTCCTACTGTAAGAAATGCCGGTGAAGCACATCCTCCAAAAATGATCAATGCAATAAATGCAATAACAACAAAGTTGTTTTTCATAAATTTTATCACTTTATCACTGTAGTTCTTCTTCGTATTCGCTTCCACTACTGCTGTAGTATTTATATCAGACATATTAATCCTCCTCTTTATATAAATGGATCCGTCAAATAATCTAGACCGCTGCACCCGCCGCATATTTCATGATTGAATTTTCTGTCAGCTCCTCCTTTGACAATTCACCCGTGAGCTTTCCTTCGTACATAACATAAACGCGGTCACTCATACCGATTACCTCTTGAAGATCCGAGGATATCATGATAATTGCTACATTTTGCTGGGCTAGCTTTTTCATAATGGAGTAAATCTCATACTTGGCCCCAACATCGACACCCCTGGTCGGTTCATCAAGGATTAACACCTTCGGGTTCGTTGCAATCCATTTTGCAAGAACGACCTTCTGCTGATTACCACCGCTCAAGCTTTTGACGGGATTGTTAGGATTGCTAGTCTTTATTCTTAGCTTCTTAATCATGTCCTCTGATAATTCCTCTTCCTTTTTTCTGCTCAGAAGGTGATTTTTCATGATCCGGTTAAGAGAGGCAAGACTAATATTAAAATAAATTGATTGCTTCAGGATTAATCCATTTCCTTTGCGATCCTCCGATACAAATCCGATTCCCTGAGAGATTGCATGTATTGGACTATTAAATTTTACTACTTGGTCTTTATATCTGATCGTACCTGTGCTCTTTTGGGAATATGCACCGATTAATGCCGTCATCAGCTCCGTTCGACCTGCTCCTAACAGTCCGGAAATTCCAACAATTTCGCCTGCCCTAAAGTTCATATTCACATTGCTTACTATGTTTTTACCGGAATAGTTCGGGTGAGGAACACTGAAATTTTCTATCGACAATATGGTGTCCCCTGCAACTGTCTTTTCCTTAGGATAGAAATCCTCCATCTCTCTTCCTATCATATAAGAAACAAGGTCATGCTCAGTAACCTCTGCTGTATTCTTCGTTATTATCATTTTACCATCACGCATCACGGAAACCTTATCGGCTAATAAAAAAACTTCTTCCAGTCTATGTGTAATATAGATGATCGTGATTCCCTGCTCCTTCAATTTTCGAAGTACTTTAAAGAGAAAATCAATTTCTCTTCCCGTCAGGGGTGCTGTAGGTTCATCCAATATGATAACCTTACCACCCTTTAAAATTACCTTTGATATTTCAACCAGCTGCTGCTGTCCAACACTTAAATGCTTTACCTTTATATTCACATTGATGTCCAGCGCTAATTGCTTCAATGCTTCATTGGCTTTTGTGAATACTGCTTTCCAATCAATAACGCCTCTCTTAAAAGGCAAATTCCCCAAAAACATATTTTCCGCTACACTCAATTCCGGTATTAGAGCAAGCTCCTGATGTACCATAACAACACCCTGTTGATTTGCTTCCTTTGGATTATTCAGTTTTACAGCCTGATTATTAATAACCACATTTCCCTCAAATGTGTGATGTGAATAGCTTCCACACAAAATGTTCATCAGGGTGGATTTCCCTGCTCCGTTTTCACCAACCAAGGCATGAATATCACCACATTCTACATGTAATGTGACATCATCCAAGGCCTTTACACCTGAGAACTTTTTTGTTATGTCTTTTAACTCGATCGCCTTGGAATACTCCATATTCCCAACTCCTTCATATGTCCTATAATGCTCATGCTTGTTATATTATTTTATCGCCTTGACAACAATCCAAGGGGGTGGATCAGTTGTCAAGGCCGATAAAATTATGGATAATACTTACATATCTGCTGATCAGTAATTAATAGGTCGAATTCGGATCATATACATTATTAACATTATCCGCTGTATATAAGGTATTGGGTACATAGAAGGTGGATGGAGTTGTTACTCCCTCAGCCTGGAGTGCTGCAAGATATACAGCCCATTTACCCATCATTCTCGGGTCATTTGCTACAGTACCGACAACACCCTTGTCGCCGTCCTTGATCCATTCAAGTACTGATTTTCTGGCATCAATTGATGACATTAAGATATCTCCTGTTTTGCCGACAGAGTCAAGAGCCGCAACAACACCCTGGGCGCCACCGTCGCAAGCGCAAAAGATAATATCAAGATCTGGATTTGCCTGTAATGCATCTAAGGTTTCATTCATTGCAGGTTCAGGCTGCCAGTTATAATATCGGTATGCTACGATGTCAAGATTAGATGCTCCGTATTTCTCAAGCATGTAATCATTATAGCCTGCAATCTGTCCCCATCTTCTTAAATCAGACTCTTCTTCCTGCGCCGCTGCAGATAGAACTAAAGCTTTCACTTGATCCTGCCATCCGTACTTCTCATCATAAGATTTCGCTAACTGATAGCCTGATTGATAACCACTATTTTCAACATCACAGGATACAAAGGTAAAAGGTGAGCCCTCTGCATCCAAAGCGCAGTTTACTACGGTTAACGGAATACCTGCTTCATGAACCTTTTCTACTGCCGGTAAAACACCGGTAGAGTGGAAAGGATTAATAATAATGGAATCCGGCTTTAGGTTAACAAGTGTCTCAATATCAGCCAATTGCCTTGTTAAATCGTTGCCACCATCATATACTGTTAATTCAATGCCCAAGTATTCTGCTTCTTCTTCTGCTAATCTTACCAGCTGCTCCCACCATTCAGAGCCGGCAATATTTCTTTGGGAAAATCCTATTTTTAGACCTTTAAACTGATCCTTTGTCCCAATCATTTCTTCGGGGAGTAATGACAATTGCTCCGGTGTTGCTGAAAAAACCTCCCCGGCTTTAGCAGTACTGGTTGATTTTGAAGCAGAGCTTGTATCTCCGGTAGTATTGCTACCTAACTGGCATCCCATTAACAATGATCCGATTAATGACATGCATACCAATAAACCAATGGCCTTTCTTTTCATAACTTACCCTCCATTTAAAATAATATTTGTTCCTCTTTTATAGCTTTTCTTCAGTACGCTCAATGATATCCTTTTGAACGTCCTTTGACAATTGAGTGAAATATGCACTATAACCGGCCACTCTAACCAAAAGATTGGCATATTTCTCTGGGTTCTGCTGTGCTTCGAGCAGCGTTTTCTTACTTACTACATTAAACTGTAGCTGAGAACCACCTGCTGCAAAATAGCGATCGATCAGACTCACAAATCTCTGTAACCCATCATTCTTGTTAATTACCATTTCTGACATAGTTTCCTCCATTCTGCCGCTTCATATGGCAAAAGATATTGTTAACATAAATCGGCCGGACTGAATTTCATATTATATAGAGAACCACAAGATAATAAGATATTGTTAAGCTTTGCAACGGAAGCAATTGCTGCTGTCGGTCCGTTCACGTCCGTCCCTCTCATCGGAGACTGTCCATCTGCAACAGCAGTATATGCTTCTCTTCCGTCCGGAGTAGCACCACATACTTTACCAAATGGGGTATTACTTGATACTGTGCTAGTGGAGCAATGCAGCGTACCACCAATTGGCCCTCTTCCATAACGTGTATTTTTATAGCTTACAAGCTCATTAGCAACAAACGCGAGCATCTCTCTTGCAAGATCATCTACTTCATCCACATCATTACCATACTTGGGAACATTTAGGCATAGGGCTCTAATCTGAGGTCCGGAAGGCTTAGTGTCCATATCCTTAAAATTTGTCTCGAGTGCATGCTTAAGCTGAGCACCGGTTATTACTTTATCATCAAATACAAGCTTTTTGATTGCATATAGACTATTGGCTACATTTGCGGTACCAATTGTCTGCTGACCGGTTAAATCATACTTAGCTCCACCCTGCTTGATCGGCTTGCCTCTGGGAATTGTTGTTGTGGGACAGGCAAATATTGCAGCCATCGGCTCTTCTAAGGTTTCTTCCCATACCTGATCGATTGTATTTTCAAGTATGGCTTCCATCTTAATATAGTAAGCAATCTGATCTAGGTAAGCCTCTTTTGCCTCTTCAAAGCTTTCAAAGGACGATAAATCTTTATTGCTGGAGTTTTTATGTAAGCATATTCCGGTTCTTGGATCAGTTCCGTTATAGAATGACATCTCTAACGATTTTGTACAGTTCAGCCATGCTCCGCCGGTTCTGCCTCCCAGAAGTCCTGCTGTACCCGGCTCAACACATCCGATGATGCAGTAATTGTATGCATCATTCAATTCATAGCCACGATTCATCAGTGCGGGAATATAGGTTTCATCATTAAAGATAGAGGGTAAGCCTGTGCCTAATCGTATTACTTCTGCAACCCTAATCTTAAATTCATAAGGCGTATTCTTATGAAAGCGAACCGTTAGGGATGGCTGAGGTATTCTGGTATTGTAGGTAGCATCCAGGGCAATGTAACTTAATTCGTTCGTTGCATCGCACTTCTTTATCGGATCCTGTCCTCCAATGGTTAGATTCTGGAACATCGGAACACCACGGTAGAAGTCCGTATCAACCCAGCTTCTAACCTTATTGCAGGCATAAATCTGAAGGAAGAAGTTCTCGGTAAGCTCCAGTGCAAGATCATCCGTTAAGGTACCATCTTTTATACCTTTCTTATAAAATGGATACATGAACTGGTCATATCTTCCGAAGGATACTCCTGCTCCACTGTCTTCAATCTGTATACAGATATGAACGAAGGTGATAAACTGTAAGGCCTCATAAAAATTTCTTGCAGGATTTCTAGGAATCCATTTGCAGATATCTGCAAGCTCCAGAAGCTCCTTCTTGCGGATTTCATCCTTTTCTTCTTCTGCCAGCTTCTTGGCCAACTCAGCATATCGGTCAGCATATTTAATTATTGCATTTGCGCTTATGATTGCAGCATCATAGAAATCCTTCTTCTTAATAGTATCCGGTTGACTCCAGTCAAGCTCATCCCTCAGTTTAGTACAATCATCAATCAGCTTTTGAATTCCGTTATTAATCAGGTATTCATGATCCGGCGCAAAGTGTCCGTCTCCACCTTGGAAATAAGTCCCGATATCAACAGCCTTAAGATTGTAATGAGTGGATAATGCTTCCTTCGGAACTCTTGCTCTTAAGGTATCTGTATGTGTTTTTCCTTTCCACCAATCACACATATCCTTAATTAAGGGCTTGTCCTCTTCGCGGAGATTGTATTTATCAGCCGGTCTTTCCCACGGAAAATAAGGATTACCCTTCAAGAGCTCTTCCTCAATCCACTCTACCTCAAACTCAGGGAAGAGCGGTGCCCATCTGGGTTTAGAAGCATGATTTCCGGCGAATAAGCTGCCCGGCATGATATAAATACTCATATTCTCTAGAACATAATCAATCGCCTTAGCCCTGCGGACAATCGGTGGCAAATTCATATTTGTTTTATAAAACTCTGTCAGATAATGACCTCTCTCAGCACAAACACAGTATTCAAAAGAAGTAACATACTGATAAAGATTATCGATACGTTCACTTCTTATAGGTTGTGTGCTGATTTGAAACGAATCCATTACTTTCATTCAATAAACCTCCTTGCATATTACAATAATAAGTTAACAATAAGTTCTAAAAGCCCCCAAATCCATATTACTTACACCTAGCATCTCCTTCGTTAATTTGTATGTTTATCTTAACATCCAATGTCGTTTTATAGAACTTAATATCTTTATGTTTAGGGGTATAATCTTTAGATGTTGTGAAATTAATCAATCAAGAGCATTATTTTTAAATAATTTTATTAATTTGTAACAAATTAACTGTTGATTTAATAAGAATTTACTAATATAATCAATCTATACCATTTAGTAGAAGTTTGATTATCTCTATTCTCCCCCTGAATCCATAGTAGTTCTAATCCAATGATACTATCATTCAGCCCGTCCGGTTATCTACTCTGATTACATATCACCAAATGCTTTTTTGAGACGAAGCTGCTTGCCATATTACTAACACCGTTGCTACGAGGGAGGTAAATCATGCTTAAGGTTTTAATTGTTGACGATGAAATAAGAGTATGCAGACTGATTCAATATCTAATCGATTGGAATTCACTTGGTCTAGAAGTTTTGGGGTATGTTAACGACGGTTTATCCGCATTTCAGATAATCAAGGATCAGAACCCGGATATTATAATTACTGATATTAGAATGCCTGAATTTGGGGGGCTTGAATTAATTGAGCAGGCAAGAAATATCGAAAGTAAAGCTCACTTTATCATTATTAGCGGATATAGTGATTTTTCTTATGCCCAAACCGCCATTAAGTATGGTGTTGACGATTATTTGCTTAAACCTATCAAGAAAAAAGAATTGGTTGGCACCTTAGAGAAGATAATTGCAGCCCTACAGGAAGAACAAAAAAACATAGATCAAACAGAAAATATGAGAGTGCAGCTTAATCAGAGTGTATATAAGGTAAAGAATAAGCTACTTCATGATATTATGGAGAATGAAGCTGCCTTTGATTTTTCTTTGGAGCAGATTAACAAGACCTATTACAGTCGTTTTTCAGAAGGCTCCCTACAAATAGTTGGAATTCAAATAATGCATTCCAATAATATAAATCCACAGACCTTAAATTTTCTAAATACCAAGCTTCAAGATATTGTCCTCGAAGTTTTATCAGCCTATGATGAAGTCACTTTTACGTTCAGTCATGGTGTTCTATATTGCTTGATTAATGGGAAGCCCTCACTCTTCCAAACGCTAAATAATGATTTACTGAAAATACGTTGTACAATACTTGGTTTCAAGGATATGTTTAGCGGTATCGGGCCAATAATCGCGTTAAGTGAAGTGATGCCTTCCCTAAAGCATATCCCCGATATGATGAGACAGGTTCAGGAAGCCTTGCTAAATAAATTGTTTTTAAATATGGATACTATCTTACTTTATTCGCCACGGCCTAAGGTTCAGCCCATTAGCACCATTATCAACAGCAATTTTCGAAAAGAATTTCTTCTTTCCATCGAAACTTTAAAATATGACACCATAATCTCACTTTTAAAAGGCCTCTCCGACACACTGAAAAACACCCTCCCTATAGACGGATGTTTCGTTCATGATGTTTATAATGAAGTTATCTCTGTGTTTCTTTTTGGAGTGAAAAACTGTGGAATTCATTTTGATTATAATGATTTTGAGGAAAAACTGCAGGACAGTTTCATGAGCTGCCGAAGTATTCATACAATCTTTGAACTTCTGCAAGATAGAATAGTAATGGCTCTGAAGAATTGGCAGACCGAAAAAGCTCTTGAGAATTCAAAGCCCATCCGCCAAGCAAAACAGTATATTAAGAGTAATTTCAAGGAGCCTTTATCGCTTGAAATTCTTGGTTCTCAGATTGGATTAAACCCTACCTACTTCTCCAGTGTTTTTAAGAAAGAAACTGGTTATAGCTTTATAGATTACCTCACAGAAGTGCGTATTCAGAATGCGAAAGAGCTTTTGGTTGATACAAATAAAAGTGTGAATGACATTGCCGAAATATCCGGCTTTAATGATCTCAAATACTTTAATAAAAAATTCAGAAAATATACCGGCTTAAGTCCATCGGAATACCGTAAACTATATTCCTAAGAATGAGGTTATGAAATGAAAAAAATATCACTTTTCACCAGAGCACTTATATTGCTGGCTATGATGACTATATTCAATGTTTTGTGGATTCTCAGGTTATGGAATAATGCCAATGACTACTATTATTATGTGATTTTTGGAGTAGCGATTAATCTATTGCTAGCACTTTTTTATTATGTTATGGTAATTATACCCTATGTTCAGTTTAACAAGCTAAACCGTCTGTTTCTGGAAGGAAAGATCTATGATGAATTATTTGAAGATAAAATCCGCTTAACGAAACAATCCACCCTTGTTATGAATAAATTCTATCAGCTCTTAAACAAACAGGATGCGATTAATCTATCCAAAAAGCAGGCTGAATACCTTGCCCTTCAAAATCAAATCAATCCACATTTTTTATATAATACTTTAGAAGCCATACGAGGTGATGCCATTTATGCCGGTGTAACAAGTATTGCTGAGACGACCGAGGCTTTGTCCTCCTTTTTTCGTTATACGATTACAGAAGTAAATACCCTGGTTACTTTAGCGGATGAGCTGGAAAATGCTGAGAATTATTTTAAAATACAACAGTATCGTTTTGACGATAAAATAAAAATGCTAATTCATTATCCCGATGGTGAAATGAATGGTCACTTATACCGACTGCCTAAGCTTACCCTTCAGCCAATTATAGAAAATGCCGTTTTTCACGGGTTGGAGGGTAAAACGAATGGCGGTTATATCACCATTCAAATCGAGACGACGAATAAAAGCCTGTTAATTCATATTTCAGACAATGGCCTGGGAATTCCTGAGGAGAAATTAAACAAACTCAATGAATCATTAGAGGAGGCCGCTATTCCTACAACCCATGATGAGCTAAGAACAAAGGGTGGTATTGCTCTTCGTAATGTATCAAGGAGAATTAAGCTGCTATTCGGTGAGGATTACGGGATTCATATCTATAGTATTGTCGGATTAGGTACTGATGTGCACATTACTCTGCCGAAGATTATGAAATAAGCACAGGAAGGTTTCAATTATGAAGGATGAGCTCTTAAAAATAAATAACGGAACGCTGACACAACACGGTCATCGTCTGATAGAGAATATTAATTTGCAGGTATTTAAAGCTGAGGTACATAGTGTTGTCTTTAATAATACCGAAGTGAAGAACGCTCTAATTAAAATACTATGCGGAGAGGGTACTCTAAGCTATGGTAAAATCTATTTTGAAGAAGCATTAATAAGAGATAATGAAATTTATACCCTTCTTAAAAAAAATGTCGTATTGATTGATCAGACATCGCACTTGATACCTACCTTTAAATTATATGAGAATATCTTTTTTCCTAAATTCCACTTTTTTCACTTAAACCCAAGACATTATCAGAAGCTCGCCCGTGACTTATTTCAGCGTTTTAATATATCCATCCCCATTAACAAACCAGTGAAGATGCTGACAATTTATGAGAGTGTAATCATTGAACTTTTAAAGGCTTTTGCTTTAAATTATAAGCTTGTTATTCTATCCAATATCTTAAATATACTGAACCGTTATGAACTGAATTCTATCTTTGAATTGATATCACGACTAAAAGAAAAAGGTATGTCATTTCTTGTCATAGCAGATTACGAAGACATAAGACTTAAATTTAGTGACCGATTGACTGCCATAAAAGGCGGACGAACTGTTATTACCTATGATTCGAAAGCGCTCAGTAAGGAAAAGCTATACCGTATTTTTGATATTAAGCTCGATAGTACTGAATTTTCACAGATTTATAATAAAGAGTCTGACACGGTGGTTCTATCTTTTCAAAATGTTAGTGCCGCGATATTAAAATCAATCAGCTTCGATATCCATAAGGGTGAAATTCTCCGAGTTCTTTATACGGATGAAAGCTATGCAAATTATTTGATTTCCATTTTAAGGGGGGAATCTGTAAAAGACTCAGGAAATATATTTTTTTGCAACAAATTATATATACCCTCTCTGAATCATTTAAACAAAAAAAATGAAATATGTTTTATTGAAGAGAACTCTGTAGGGAATATGTTGTTTAAAAATCTTAATGTAATTGAAAACCTTAGTTACCCCATATGCAATAAGTTCAGCGGGTTTTGGCTGAAAAGAAGGTATCGTAAGAGTATAAAGCTAAAAATTGGTCCTATTATCAATCCTAATATGTTTAAACGATCCATCAGCGAATTGCCACAGGATGATCTTCAGAAAATTGTATACTGTAAATTTTTACTATATAATCCTAAGCTTGTAGTTTGCATCAAGCCCTTTTCCGTTGTAGATGCAAAAAACAGAATAACAGAGAAAATGATCTCAATGCTTGCGGAGAATGGAATTTCCATTCTAATAATTACCTCCGGATGGCCTTCACTAAGTTCTATCCATGGAAAAATCCTATATCTTTCGGACGGTACTCTAAGCGAGAAATAGAAGGCCCTTCTATGATATTGCACGTCCTGCCACCTTAATACTCACCGCTTGCGAAATTACAGCTATTAATACCCCGCTTACTACGAATACCATTCTTTTTATCAGCAGGATATCGTTATAATAAAGTATTCTGCCCTCTACACTGCCTATAGAGTCTTTAAGCTGCTTCCACTGATTACCCCAGAAATCAAAGTCGGACCAGAGTGTGGGAAGCATTGAGCTTGCATAATAAAAATGTACATTTGTTATTCTGATTAAGAGGGCACTTAATAGGATAATTCCAACCCACCCACTCACGAATAGCACCCGCGAGGCTTTCAGTTTATTAACCCTGCGAGCCAGATATAAGAGGAGTAGTATCGCACTAAACCATAGGGGTAAATGGATAAGAAGGTATGAAAGCTTCTGATACATATAGCCATCAATAGATGCTGTAGGGGTACCAAGACTATTGCCATGAACGAAGTTCTCAGCCAAATACCTTGCGTTTTCGGTATCAGAAAAGACAAGCTCCATACAACTGTATTGGATCCCCTCTTTCTTCAAAACCTCCTGCTTTTCTTCCTGAACAATCATAATACTGCTGCCTATCCCCTGTAATATCCCACTTACGGCATAATCCTTATTATTCAGGCTTATGGTAAGTCCTACTGCATTTTCTGAATGAAACAGCTTATACGCCGTCTTTCGATCAATAACACAGCCAAAACAATCCTCCTTGGACAGATAACTGCCATATAACATAGAATTGGGATATACCTTTGCCATATCTCCGGCTACTGTGATTAATCCAACCTTAACCGATGTATTTCTTTGTTCATTGGTAATTTGAATATCCTCAGCTCTTTGCCATAAAGTCACTTCCGGTATATTATGATCTTCCTTTGAGATCATATCCAGAATAATATGATCTATCTCCTGTGCGGTTAAGATAGGCTCTTTATATCTTATACTGACGGCTCCATGATAGTCCGATATGTATGCTTGATTAATGATGGCTGCAATCCAGCAAATAATACCAGACACCAGAATGATAAGCTTCCATATTAATTTCTTGTTAATCATATGAAATGTAAACTTACGTTTCATTGTATGCTCCCCGGATTAATAATTTATTCGAATCCTATCTCCTGCATAGATAATTTTATTACTGTCAGTTATAACCTGGCTTTTCGATGATATTGCTCCATCTACAGCCACTGTCCTTCTGCCCTTGTCTAATATCATAATATCTATACGCTCTGCAATTAGCTGCGTTCCAAGTATATCCTCCTGCTCTCTTGTGATCAAAACATAATTGCCGTAATTATCCTCACGAAGAGCCTGTATCGGAATACACAGGTCAAATTGCTCGGACTGAGTTTCTATTCTAAACCCTGCCTTTTCACCTAATCCATATTCATCTTCCGGCATCCTTGCCGTCATTTCAGACCTTCCGTTATCACTTATAGTAATATTCTCAATTTCTACTTCAATCTTCGTCCTTTTACCTTCCAGGCTAATGATTGCTGTGACCCCTTCTGCTAGGCTGGCTGCATCTTCTCGATCAAACTCGGCTCTAAATTCATAATTCCCAAAGCCCAGCCTTATCATCTCATCTCCTGTAGTCCTTCTACCTGCCTCCACCCCCACGAAGGTAACGATACCTTTATCAGAAGCTCTCACCTCTCCGGAGGCATCCATAAGTTTCCTTACCTCCTCCAGCTCTTGCTTTTTTACCTCCAAATCAATCATATGGCTTTGTACCACTAACTCAGAGATTTCTTTGTTGTTCTGATCACCGGGTGCAGCTTCCCCCAAATTGTTCCTTTCCACCGTTTGCTCTGCTATCCTGACCGCTTCCTGAGCAGCTTCTACTTCTTGCTTTCTACCCTCCAGCGCCTCCTCATAATCATAGGTTCCATCCTCAATGCTTTTGACAACCTTCTTAAGCTCTGTTTTTTCTTCCTGTAGATTATTTCTTGCCCGTTCAAATTCTCTTTCTAATACTTCAAGATCCTCCTCAGCCCTCGTTAGTGCCAGCTTCTTTTTTTGAACCTCCTGCTCTATCTCCTTTTGCTTATCACCATAGACAAAATCATATATTTTTTTCAGCAGTGCTTCAGAGTCAACTCCAGCTACAATTGCTGTGCTAAATTCGAGAAGATAGTCTCTTAATCGCTTATCGTTCTTTCGAAGTCTTCTGAGCTCACCACTTTCAGCCTGATAAGTATTTTCCATAATATTAACCTGCCGTTCATACTCCTCAAGATAAGCGAGATAAGTATTTAGAGTGCTATTATACTTATCCTCCAGTACCTTTTTATTTTGCTCGGAATTGACCGTAGGATCGGTACTGTTTAGGAGCTTTTGCAGCTCCTCCCGGCATTTGAATAAATACTCTTCATAATATTCGATATTAATCTGTATGTTCCGCAGATTTTGCCCTTCTCCCATTACTGTCAATGCTTTCGCATATATCTCATCCTTATGCTCCTCATAGGCTTCTGCACTGCCATAAAAGGCTTCAAATATATCCTCTTCTGCCAAATATGTCGCTAACTTGTCTTTACTTAAGACTGCGTCTTTATAATTATCAATAAATTGCTTGATTTTGGATTTTATCTCACCTGACTGTTCTAAAGCAGTTTTGGCATCCTCCACTACCCTTTCGTACTGCATGCGTTGCTTTGCCTGAGAATTGAGTAAGGTAGCATAGTTCTTTATAGCGGTTTCATACTCCTTATTTTTATTCTCAAGGAGCTTTTCCTTTGTTGTAATCTTACTGTCCTCGTATTCCTTCATTGCCTCCGCAAGCTTACTATTCGCTGCCTCCAGATTCTCCATGGCTTGCTTTAAGGATAATTTGGCAGACTGAGAAGAATTACCGGAGGATTGCTGTCTTAAGCGCTCCCCGGCTATTAAAAGCTCGATCTTCTTGATTTCATTGTCTATAGAAGTATATTTATCCTGTAAATCTTTCCTGTTATAAGCATATAAAACCGTACCGACATCTACCTCTTCCCCAGCCTTTACATATACATCCTCGATACGATATCCGGATAATGCCATAAGGTGCTTCTCTGCCTCTGGTACAATCTCACCCGTGCCTGACATAGAGTATACCAATCTATCCCTTTGCGGATTGCTAACTGTTACCTTAGCTACCGTAATGGAGGATACCGCCCTGGATACAATGGTAAAGACAAGCATGGTGGCAAAGAAAAGAAGCAGCAATTTGCCTGCTCCTTGGGAGGCGGTAAATTTCTCTTTACTTCTGTTTTGTGATAAGGCCTTTTCATATTCATTCATTATCATAGCTATTATTCTTTTCATATTCATCACCTTAAGCCCTTTATTCTTTTATTCCGGACACCATAATTCCCTGCTCCAGATATTTCTGTCCATATAGAAATAGTAATAATGCCGGTAATAGCATAATGACCGAACCAACCAGTGAGATACCGGCCTTTGCACTTGAAATATTAGGAAGATACAGGGTTAATGGCCATCGGCTTATAGTTTTTATATAATTAAGCGGCTGTTCGATTGCATTCCAAAGCTCTAAGAAACTTAGGACCATTGCTGATATGATCCCGCTTCTCCCCATTGGAACTCCAATATTCCAAAACAGTCTCCATTCACCTGCACCATCGATGCTTGCGGCTTCAAACAGAGATTTTGGAATAGCCAAAAAGAATTTCGTCATGATAAATACCGGAAAGGTGGAGAAGGTCGCCGGAATAATAATGGATAGATGGCTGTCCAATAAGTGAAACCGATCCAACACCAAATAGGTAGATACCATCGTTACCTGAAAGGGCATAATCATTAAGATAATATACAAGGTTAAAATCGCTTTTTTTCCTTTAAAGTTAAATTTCGCAAAGCTCCAGGCTGCCGGAACTCCAATCAGAAGTTGTCCTAACAGAGATGAGAACACTTGTGTACAGGAGTTCCAAAATACAACGAAAAACCTCGGTGTATCAAGCAAAAGCTCTACATAGGACTGCAGGGTTGGATAGTTCGGTAGCAATGGCCAGGATACCTCTCCTGAAGTATTATTTAGAACAGCCGAAAAATTCTCCGCAAATTCACCGGGACCCAGAAAGGAGCCGGTAATAACAAACCATAGCGGAAGGATAGTAACTAGTGATAGTATGAAAAGTGAAAGCATATTAATTTTTCTTTTTAAGCTTAAGAATATACTCATTCTTCTTCACCTATTTTTCTGTCTAAACCCTGCAGCAGCAGGATAATAGCTACAATAACAAGCGCTACCATTACTGCGGCCGAACACATCTTTTGGATATCGAGCTTTGTAAACCAGTTATTAAAGAGATGCTGAAGCATGTATATACTATCATCTCTTGGATAGGTCCCGGCAATCAGATATGCCTCACGAAACACCTTAAAGGTATTTAGTAAGGACAGTACCGAAACAATAAAAACCGTCGGCAACAGCCCCGGTAAGGTAATATACCAGAATTTCTTCCATGCACCTGCTCCATCCACAGAGGCCGCCTCATACAAATTAACCGATATCTGGTCAATTCCGGTAATCCAGAGTACCATGTCATATCCAAGATTCTTCCACAGATAGCTTATAACTAAGATGGGAAAAGCCTTTGTGCTTATCCAGTCAATTCCCTCGATACCTAGCCTTGAAAGCAGGTCATTCAAAAGCCCGTTCGGATGAAAGACTACTCTCCATAGGAATACTACGCTTGCCACCGGAATGGCCATGGGGATGAGAAAGGCGGTCTTAAAGAAGCTTCTGTATTTCTTAAGACTGCTTATTATTAGCGATATAATCAAGGATAGCAGCAATAATATAGGAACACATACCATGGTAAATTTTACGGTATTGCCCACTGCCAATTGAAATGCTTTATTTTGTAAGACGCTTATGTAATTATCCACTCCTACAAATCTACCACTCATGGCTTCAAAGAAGGATCTTCTGATTGCATCTCCAAATGGTACTAATACAAACAGAATCACCCCTAGGAAGCTTGGCGCTAAAAAAGCCCTTGCTTTAATACTTTTCTTCATTGTTCATCCTTCCTCAAGGAGTGAGCACCACTGTGCGAACTTCGTAGTTCATTCCGTGCGAGGATACTATTCTGACAGATATAAATGAATGCTTGCTGCTACATTGTTTGCTGCCTGCTCTGCCGTGATATCTCCCCTAAGATACTGCTCTGCCTCATCCAGTATCATATCCATCATAGTCATGTCATTTACCATAGGCTTATCTACTGCTTCTATGCATTCATAGATTTTTTTTCTTTCTTCCATCTCCGGATAGTTAGCAGTAATAGTAGCTTCTCCGATAGGTATGGAAAAATA
Source organism: Bacillota bacterium (assembly GCA_023415635.1). Taxonomy (GTDB): domain Bacteria; phylum Bacillota; class Clostridia; order Lachnospirales; family Lachnospiraceae; genus Mobilitalea. The sequence goes on from JAEZJV010000082.1 coordinate 17,914, forward strand.
ATTAATCATATCCTTCTGAATCCACTCCTCCATAGCGGCTTTATTCACCGGAAAGCCATCCCCCAAATCTAGACTTTGAATTTCCTTCGAAAACAATAATTGCAGGAATTCCTTTGCTAAATCTTTCTGATTTCCGGCACTGTTTATACCGATCAGACCATATGCCTTAAATACATTGTTGATCGTTCTGAATTCTCCCTGCCTTTTTTGAAGCACTGTTATGGGTAGGGCAAAATCCATCATCCCACCTAATTCTCCCATATTAGCCAGACATTCTTCTTTATACACTCCGACTGAGCCGCCTGTCCAATAACCTATGGTTATCCAAATGATTGTCCCATTACTTGAGCCCACAGGAATTATTTGCGCATCATCAGAGGCATGAATGGCATCTGAGATGACCTTTATTGTCTCAAGGAACTCCTGCAAAGCTGCTTCATCGATTTCCTTATCTTGACTAAAACTCTGATTGTAGTAGGTCATAAATAACCATGCCGCCAAGGCTCTATAGTTGCTTGGTGCAAGTAATGGTATCTCTTTGCTATTACGAGCATACTCAGCCAGCTCTGTGATGGAGCTTGCCGCATTTACCGCATCTGATGCTCCATAAAAGATAGGAAGCTTAAAACGAAGCGGCATTGTATATACCTTACCGTCTAAATCATAAGGTTCTGTTATATTGGGTAACAGCTCCCCGGAAGCCTTCAAGGAAGAGAAAACACTTCCAATGTCCTCAAGAACTCCCTTATCTATGTAGGATTCTATCGGCATATCATCCAGTACTAATATGTCCGGTCCCCTTCCTGCCAGAAGCTCTGTATTCAGAGCATTAATCTGATCCTTAAGTGTAATAGTCTGTTTCGGATTCTTAATTCCGTAGGTATACTTCACATTATTATCTGTATTAGCAAGCCTATAATTCATCCTAACCTCCGGATGACTTTCTTGAAACAGATTAATCGCCTGGCGAATCGACGGATTATCTTCTATGGAGAAGATTGAAAGCTCTATCTGAGGTACAGAATTAACGTTTTCATCATAGAATATATGCTTTACGCTGACATCAGAATTATACATATTCGACAATACGATATAGTACTCCTTCTCTGTGCCTATTTCAAAATCCTTAAGTCTTTCGGACGGCATGCTTAAGCTGCTCTGGCCTCCGTCAAGTAAAGTCTCCCATAGGGAGGCTCCCTCCACGTTCAGATGGATTCCGCTTGTATTACAAAAATAAGCTATTCCCTTGAAAGATTCTAATATTCCGGAATCATATATATTGATATCGATTGATCTAGAGCTTCCCTCCTTTTTTGTTTCCATATTGATTGACAGTATTTCTTTGTCATTTTGTCCGATGTAATATATCGTTTTTCCTTCCGCCGCAAGTAAGCAGGACCTTCCACAAGGATATTCACCAACCAAGGACTGCCCATCCGGAGAATATACTTCGACTACACTCCATGGGTAAACAGCAGCTATCATACCATTTTCCAAAACCTTTATTACTTTCGGTACATAGGGAATCTTATTCCATTCTTCATTGATATCCTTAAATCTTTTTACCTCAATCTTTTCAAACACTCCCGAATCAGATAATCGATATAACTCACTGTGATATTCAGATGTCGTTTCCCCTATGAGATATTGCTTATTGTCATCTCCGTAAAATATCTTACGAATTGTAAAATTATTAATATCGAAATTACCGGCTCTCAGTGAAGCAACTGCCTTCCCCATGCTCCATTTCTTATCAGTATATAAATACTTTTTATAGGCTGCATTATTATATGCATAAAGCTCAAGCTCCCCATCGGGTGCAGCTGTAATCGATACAAATTCATTAGTAGCCATCCCCTCAGGAAATATCATTTCCTCTTCTACATATCTCCCTCTTGACGCACTACCTTCTAAAGCCTTCTCAGCTTCCACATCTTTATTATCCTTAGAGCTGCAGCCCGTTAATGCCAAAACAAGCAATAAGGTGACTAAGATACCCCCGAATACTTTCCTCATGCTTTGTCCCTCCATATTCAATATATTTATCTCAGTTCTACAAAACCAAAACCTTATCTTGGTTCTTCGTGTCGTAGTAGCATAGGAATAACCATGCGGCCAGCGCTCTGTAGCTGCTTGGTGCAAGTAATGGTAGCTCTCTGCTATTTTGTGCATACTCTGCCAGCTCTGTGAGGGAGCTTGTATCCCTATTTCTTTATTTTACTATGGAGATATCTAAATAATCTCTAATAAAGCAGCAATTTTTGGAGATATATTAGAGAAATTCATGCTATTATGTTATAATTGAGGTAGATGGATTAATAAATCGATGAGAGATAGTGTGAAGGAAAATCATCTTCACCCTTGGGAAGAACTTCGAAATCCATACAGTGGTGCTCGTAAGAATGGAGAGTCTTTATGAAGATTTTACTTATTGAGGATGATAAGGATTTGTGTGCTGCTCTTAGGGTAACTCTTAATAAAGAAGGCTTTGAGGTTGATATCAGTATGGGTGGGGAGGAAGCGATATATTATGCATCCTCGGTATCATATGATATTATTCTATTGGACCGAATGCTTCCTATACTGGATGGCTTGTCAATCTTGCAAATCCTCCGCAAAAAGAATATTACAACTCCGGTTTTAATGGTAACAGCTATGAGTGGTATCAGCGATCGAATTGACGGATTAGATTCCGGAGCTGATGATTACCTGGTAAAGCCCTTTGATATTGGAGAGCTTCTGGCACGAATCCGTGCATTAGTCAGACGCCCCAGAGAATTAAGTAATCCCTGCACCCTTCAATTTTCAAACTCTACTCTGAATATTGAATTGCATACTTTAATAACCGAATATAAAACCGTAACCCTGTCCAATAAGGAAACAAAGCTTTTGGAATTCCTAATTAGAAATAAGGGCCAAATCCTTACTAGAGATCAAATAATCGAAAGAGTATGGGGACTTGACACCTTTGTCGAGGACGGTAATCTAGATAATTATATCTATCTGGGACGCCGTCGTTTGAAGGCAGCTAACTGCAGAGCACAAATTAAGACGATCCATTCTGTAGGCTATCAGCTTATTGAATTATAGCAGCATAGGGGGTTACCATGTATAAATCCTTACGAAATAAGTTGGTTATGCTATATACTATATCAACCGGATTAATTCTCATCACGGTCATGATTATCATTTTAATAACTACAGAGAAAGAACTGGAAGAAAAGCGGCTGGAGACCTTTACTAATCACGGGAGCACCATTATTAATAAGCTTCAAATAGAAAATACGGTGAAACACAGCTGGCTTTCCCAGCTAGAGGCAGAATATAACCTATTAATAGAGATTGAGGATAACGGTAATCCAATCTTCTTCAAGGGTGTTTTACAGTCCTCTACAGACCGGGATCTGTTACTGAAGCAGCTTACATCCCTTGCTTTGGAGGAGGGTATTGATGTTAGTAAAAATCCAATCTTCTTCAAGGAAGCAAAAAGTAATATTTATACGATAAAGGGTGAGATAAACGAAATCTATTATGGACAAGCGGTAATCATCCCGACAGCTGCCGGTTGGAGAAGTCTTCTATTACTACAATATGTCCCAAACTACTACTCCGTAATTATTAAGCAAAGAATACTATATGCTCTCTTAGGCTTAGCAGGAATATTTGCTTTATTTCTGGTAAGTCTATGCCTTGTGTCAAGAATGCTAAAGCCAATAGAAGAAAGCAATCGTAGACAGACCGCCTTTATTGCTTCGGCTTCCCATGAATTACGTTCTCCTCTGTCTGTGATTATTGCAAATAATGCTGCTATCTCTGCAGCAACACCTGAAGATCAAAAATTTCATAAAGGAATTGATGCGGAATGCAAACGGATGGCCCGCTTAATCGACGATATGCTTCTACTGGCTTGTATGGATGCAAGGACCTGGCAGATCAGTAAAGAGCCTATAGAAATCGATACCCTGCTGGTTGAAACTTACGAAGCTTTCTTACCCTTATTCAGACAGAACAATCTAAATCTAATTCTTAGCCTTCAAGAAGATGAGTTACCTATGATCTATGGGGATAAGGACCGCCTAAAGCAAATACTGGCTATACTGTTAGACAATGCCTTATCCTACACGCCACCCGGAAAAAAAGTGACCTTACATGGATTCGTATTAAGCTCCTACCTTAATATTGAAGTAGAGGATCAGGGTATTGGTATCTCTGATGCAGATAAAAAGCTTATATTTGACCGCTTTTATCGGGCAGATAAATCCCGGAATGACAAGAAGCATTTTGGACTTGGACTATGTATTGCCAATGAAATAGTACAACGCCACGGTGGGAAAATCTCGATAAGGGATACCAAAGGAGGCGGTGCCACCTTTGTCATAAGGATACGGGTATGAAAAAAACTCTCAGCTGTTAACCCATAGCTGCAACATCCCCTAAACAATCATTGCGGGATTAAATGGAGGCAAAAAAACCCACACCCCACAGTTGTGGCGGCATAGGTATTTTAAGAGAGAATGTTCTATTATCTGTAAAGCTACTTTACATAGTGCTCTACAGACTTGGTGGCAATTACATTACAATTCAGATTAAGGACATTGCTCAGTATAATCTGTCCAATAGAAACCGGAGCCTGTACCTTGACCTTCTTAATTTCCTCCATAACCTCGAAGATTTTATCCTTTGGGATCGGAGAATCGAGTTTGACACTTACTAACGCAAGGGTGCCGTCCTCCACAATTACGGATGTGGCTATGTTTCTTCTTGGGTCGGTAAGCTCCTGCTTAATGTAGTCTGTCCCTTTTTGACAGCTGGCTCCTTCTATCGAAATAATTTCTTCCTGTTCTATCTGTGCCGTTATATCACAACCTCTGGGACACATAATACAGGTATATTCTTTTAGCATTGTATCAACACCTCCAAATCAGCAGCTGTCGTCAACTGGTTACAGGATACCGGTATTTGTATCATTTCTGCAGGTAATGCCTTTTTCTTTTTTATTGTTTTGATAATCTTATTATCCTGTCTGAGCTGAATTTCACAGTCCTTCATTGGCCTTTTTACGCGAAAATATAATTGAAAATCCTTAGTCGCACTGATCCGCTGTGGTACCGTATAAGCAATGGTTCCATCCGTTTTTACCAGGAGCTCACACCGGGTAAGATGATCTTCCTTAATAAAGGTTATAACTGCTTCTGCCATCTTCTCTGCTTCTAAGGAAACAAAGTCTACCAGGTCGTGTACCTGAAGTACATTACCGGCAGCAAAGATACCTTTAACATTTGTCTGGTAATTTTCATCGACAAATGCACCCTTTGTCCTGGTATCAAGCTCAACCTCGGCCTCGAGAGACAGCTCATTTTCAGGTATTAATCCAACAGATAGGATTAAGGTATCACAGGAAAGCTCTTGTTCCGTTCCCGGAATAGGATTGAATTTATCATCCACCTTTGCTACCGTAATTCCTTCAATTCTGGCTTTTCCTTTGATATTCGTAATCGTATGGCTTAAGTATAGGGGGATATGATAATCATTCAAGCATTGCTCAATATTACGGGGAAGCCCGCTTGGATAGGGTTGAATCTCAAATACAGCCTTTACCTTTGCACCCTCAAGTGTCAATCTGCGCGCCATAATCATTCCGATGTCTCCGGAGCCCAGAATTACAACCTCTTTTCCTACCATCTTATTATCCAGGTTAATGTAGGCTTGAGCAACACCGGCATTATAAACACCGGCGGGTCTGGTGCCCGGAATACTGATTGCTCCTCTGGTGCGTTCCCTGCAGCCCATGGCCAGTACAACCGCCTTTGCTTTGTATTCCAATATTCCTTTCGGAGAAGCGGCGATCACTGTCTTATCCTTGGTAAGGTGGATTACAGTAGCTTCGGTGATATAAGGAATAGCAAGCTCCTCTACCTCAGCAATAAAACGATTTGCATATTCCGGACCACTTAAGGTCTCCTTAAACCGCGTCAATCCAAAGCCTTCATGAATGCATTGTTTCAATATACCACCGAGCATCTTCTCCCGTTCAAGGATAATGATGTTTGTGATTCCCTTTTTATAAAGAGTGATCGCGGCAGCAAGTCCTGCCGGCCCTCCACCGATAATAACAACATCCTTAGAAATTACTGACATTCGCTTCTTACCCTCCCTGTAAACATGTTAGAGCCCTTGCTTGAAAATAAAATCTCAGTCTCTTGCTTTGCTAATTCCTCTTCTATCAACTTTGTTATTCTGGTTTCACAATAGCCGCCCTGACATCTTCCCATGGTAGCGCGGGTACGGTTTTTTATACTGGCTACAGTGCATACTCCCAAAGGATTATGGATTGCCTCCAGAATTTCTGCCTTTGTAATCTGCTCGCATCGGCAGATGATCTCACCATAATCAGGGTTTTCTTCTACGAGCTTTTTCTGAGTTTCCAGATCCTGTTCGTGAAAACGTACAACTCCCTTTCTTCTCGGATTAAAATCCGGATTAGGGTCTGGCTGCTCCTTCTCTTTCAGAAAAGCAACTGCTCGTCTTGCCAAAGGTAATGCGCTGGTTAATCCGGGTGATTCGATTCCGACCAGATTAATCGTATTCGGTGCTTCTTCTCTTGCCTCACAAACAAAATCAAGTACCTCTCCGGTCTCCGGATTAATTCTTTTTGCACGAATCCCTGAGAAATTGCGGATAAAATAATCCTTCTGACAATACTTGAACATCTTCTGACCATCCTTCACCAGGCCATCCATTTGCTTCTTTGTCACCCCATAATCATCAAAATCCTCTGTGATATAGGAGTCAGGACCAATCAGAACATTCCCATGTATTGTAGGAGTAGCATGGGTTGCAAAGCCTCCCTTTTCATTGGGTGCTGGATAAACCGGTAGATTAAGATGCTTACCGGCTTTTTTATCTAAGAGAATGTATTCTCCTTTGAAGCCTCGGATTGTATATCCATCAATTCCCAGCATGGAAGAAATCTCTGCGCTGTATAACCCTGCACAGTTTACTACCCACCTGGTTGTAAATACACGATTGGGGGTAACCAACTGATAAACCTTGTCCTCACGGTGAATTGCAGTAACCTTACTGTCAAAATGAAAATCTACACCATTCATTTTTGCATTTTCAGCAAGTGCGATCGTATAGGCCATCGGATCCATAATTCCCGAGTTAGGAGAATACATAGCAAACTCTCCTCCTGCAGAGGAATCAAGCTCCTGCAGACGTTCTTTACTAATCATGGAAAGCCCCACCGCTCCGTTCGCCTCACCGACTGCTTTAAATCGCTCCAGGCTCTTGGCATCCTGCTCTGTAAATCCTACAACCACCTTGCCAACTCTCTTAAACGGTACATCCAGCTCCTCAGCCACCTTATCAAATTCCTTATTCCCTTCGATACAGCACTGAGCCTTTAGTGATCCTGTTTTATAGGTGAAGCCTCCATGAAGCACACCGGAATTTCTTCCTGAACTGCCTAATGCCACATCCATCTCTTTTTCTAGTACACCGATTTTTAGTTTGTTTCGTGACATTTCTCTTGCAACCGCACACCCAACTACTCCGGCTCCAATAATCAAAACATCATATTCTGCAACCATAGAATATCTTCCTTTCGCTAAAGCACTTCGTTTAAATCTTGATTATTACTTCTATAAATATTATACTAAAAGCACGTGTTTTTCTCCAATTCATTATAACTATTGCACTATAGGGGCAGACTATAAATAAAGAATGGAGACTATTATGGATCTCAAATATTTACAATATATTGTTGAAATAGGTAACGAAAAAAGTATATCAAAGGCTGCAAAGAAGCTTTATATCTCACAGCCCACCTTAAGTGTATATTTGTCAAGACTGGAGAAGGAGCTTGGGACTCCTTTATTTGAGCGAGCAAAAAACGAATTGGTTCCAACACAGGCCGGAAGCTTATATCTTGCCACTGCAAGGCAAGTGCTGGATCAAAAGGAAAAATTATACCAAAGTATTTCAGCTCTGACCAAAAAGTATCCTGATCATATAGCGATTGGCTTCTTTCAAAACATTGCAGGAAATATGATTTCCAATATTTATCCTAAATTTTTGTCCATCTATCCGGATATACGATTAGACTTTTTTGACGGAAGATATCATTATATTTATGAAGGTCTGATGAAGCATACGTTCCAGATCGCCTTTGTCGCTATAAATCAACCTGATACTCATACTTTGTCCTACATTCAAATTAAAAAAGAAGAATTTATATTGGCGGTACCAAAATCCTTGAAGCTTACCCTCTCATATCAGACGAAGAAGGGTGAGCTGCCTTGTATATCATTAAGCCAGCTTAAGGATGTCAGGTTTATCCTCTCAACCAAGGATACCATTCGAAGGGAAATTGAGGATGCTGTATTCCGACAGCATCAGATTACACCGGTTGTTTGTAATGAAATTCATAATGTCAAGACAACGATAAACATTATCGACGAAGGTAACGGCATGGCAATTATTCCAAAGGGCTTTATGGATACTGGTAAGAATATCGAATATTACACTCTTGACTGCCATCCTTATTGGAATCTGGTGGCTGCCTATAAAAAGGATATGGTACTCACTCCTGCTTTACAGACCTTAGTTGCACTGGCAAAGGAATATTACCATACCCATACCTCGTATATTGACACCCTGTAGTTAATCACTTGGTATCCCGATGTCGAAGGTTACCTGTCGGAATTCAAATATGATACGAAAGGCCCCTTGGTTGATTCCAAATTTATAAAGTATTGCCTGATTAAATGAATGATTTCCTTTTCTGCTACACTCAGATAGCCACCCTTTCGATATGCAACTGCGATCTCCCATTGATTTGGAGCTGGTAGAGAAAAATATACCACCCGATCGGAGTCTTTGATATAGCAGGACGGCAAAATAGTACAGCCCAGGCCTTGCTCTGCTAACGTAAGCAGGGTTTGGCAGCGTAGGGATTCAATTAATATATTGGGATTTAGACCCTCTCTGATAAAGAAGTCATCAACAATATCCCTCATGGTTGAGCTTCTATGTACCAGTAAAAAGGGATCATTTTTAAATTGGTCTAAAGCAATGCTTGGATAGGGGCCCGGATAGGAGGATCCAAGGTATGCAAGCGGATGATTAACGGGGACCACCAGCAAGAATTCTTCATTGCAGATGTGTATAAACTGGTTTCCTTCCTTATGCTGATCCCTTACCGTAACAATTCCGATATCTAAATCGCCATTATCAATACCCTTCAGCTGATCCTTAACATTCTGCTCCGTAGGAATAATCCTGATATCCGGGTACTTACTATAAAAGTCAGGGTATATCGCAGAAAATATTACCGCACCTCTCTCCGGCAAAAGACCAACCGATAACTTTCCTTTTATCTTATCTGCCATATCATGAATTCTCCTGTAGGTCTCTTCTTTAATTTTTACTATTTCTCTTGCATTACTTATATATATTTCACCGGCTTGTGTCAGTATCATATTGCGTTCTGTCCGTTGAAACAGCTTTACACCAAGCTCCTTCTCCAATTTCAACAGCTGCTGGTTTAATGCGGACTGTGTGATAAAAAGCTTCTTTGCTGCTCTGCTGATACAGCATTCTTCCGAAATCTTAATGATGTATTCCATCTGCCTGATATCCATATGTCACATCCCTCCGATCAATAAGAAATACTAAGACCTATCTAAAATTATCAAGTTTGACGGTAGTATACAAATAACTTACAATTCAAATCATAAGACAAATTTATATTATAGTGTCAACATGCGGACACTTTAGATGCGTGCTTCGAAGACCTTACGAGATTGAAGGTTGCATAGTGCATCATTTTGAATGCATATGTAATATTCAGGCTTCCTATAGGCAACGCTATAAGTAAAATAAGCTCAACATTAACAGCAACATAAGGAGATAGGAACAATGAAGGTAACTAAAAATGGTACAGTATCTGCCCTTCTGGCAGAAGTAGAAATTCCTCGTATGTTTCACGCAAGGCAGACCTTTCCCAACCAATCCATTGCACCGGCGGATATCCCCGCTGCGGTTGAAAAGGAGCTGTCACAACCGCAGTTTGCATCCCGAATTAAAAGTGGTATGAATATCGCGATTACCGCAGGGAGCCGGGGAATTCGTAATGTAGATATCATAACCAAAGCAATTGTGGATTTTGTTAAAGCAAAGGGTGCATATCCCTTTATCGTCCCTGCCATGGGAAGCCACGGCGGAGCCAATGCCCAAGGTCAGGTTGAACTGCTTGCAGGCTACCGTATTACCCCGGAAACCATGGGCTGCCCGATCAAATCCTCAATGGAGGTAATAGAGCTTGGCCTCTCTGAGCTGGGACGTCCTGTTTATATGGATAAATACGCCTACGAATCCGATGGTATCATTGTCTCCTGCCGGTTAAAACCGCATAATGCCTTCCGTGGCCCCATCGAAAGCGGTCCCTGTAAAATGATGACCGTCGGCTTAGGAAAACAAAAGGGTGCCGAACAGGTACATTCTGACGGAATGGATAAAATAGCAAAGAATATTCCTACCATGGCTAAGGTAGTGCTGGATAAGGCTCCGATTCTGTTTGCGATTCCCTGCCTGGAAAATGCTTATGACGAAACCATGCGGATCGAAGCTATCCTACCGGAAAATATCCTGAGCCGCGAGGCGGAGCTTCTAAAGCTAGCCTTTGAGAATATGCCGAAAATCCTGGTTGGCGAAGGGGATGTCCTCATCGTGGACGAGATTGGTAAAAATTACAGCGGAACCGGAGTAGACCCTAACATTACTGGTACCTTCTCCACTCCATATGCCTCCGGTGGGGTTAAGGTTCAACGTACATGCTTTCTGAGGCTTAGTGAAGCCTCCCATGGCAATGCGCTTGGCGTGGGACTGGCCAGTGCGATTACAAAGAGGATTTTCGATGAGATGGATATCGAGATGGTATATCCCAATTGCATTACCAGTACAGTACTTGCTTCTGCTCGAATCCCCTGTGTGGTTTATGATGATAGGGAAGCCATAAAGCTCTGTATCCGTACCTGTAATGGGATTGATAAGCATAACGTTAAGGTCATTCGAATACCGAACAGCCTTCATATCAGCGAAATTATGCTATCCGAAGCTTATTATGACAGTGTAAAAGCCGGTAAATACCCTGGTCTTGAGGCAATGGACGAACCGGAACCTCTTCTCTTTGATGCTGAGGATAATCTGATTACGAACTGTAAGTATCATAATGAAGGACAGATCTGATCTCCCTTCCATACCAAGTCTAAGGATCAGTTTGATCATGACCGGGGGATAAAACCGGTCATGATCAAGCAGCCTTGTTAACTCCTGTCTTGAATTATGAATTCAAATAAGCCCAGTGATTATACCTGATACTTACTTGTAATTCCCAATCTCTTCATATGCCTCCATAAGGTGGTTTTGCTGATGCCCAGCTCTTCTGCTGCGAGCGTTCTGTTTCCGTTATGCTTCTCTAATACCTGTGATATGGCAATCGCTTCCGGATCCTTATAAATAACCAGTTTTTCTTTACTATTTCCCTGCTGTTGTACGATGGGATACAATTCATCAAGCAGCTCTGTAACATACGCTTCATCGATGGATCGATGTCCGGCAGCCAAAATCATACGGTCACAGAAGCTTTCTAATTGAATTAAATTACCATACCAGGGATACGTAAGCATCCGTTGCTTTGCTCCTGCAGTCAGCACATGATACCGGGAATACAAATCGCAGTATATTTTTACGTAATTATCAATTAAGTATTCCAGATCCTCCGGCCGGTTACGGATTGGGTCCACATCAATCGTCAGACCACATAGTAAATAATATAAATCCTCACGGAATAGCCCCTGAGTTACCAGTACACTGAGATTCTTTGAGGTTGTTGCAATAATTTTCACATCAATACTCATGGTTCTTACAATATCATTCCGGATCAGCGTTTTATACCGGATCATTTTATACAGGCGGTATTGTGTACTAAGACTTAGCTTATCGATTTCACTGATTAAAACCGTGCCATGATTTGCAGCAATCAGAGCTCCCTGTTGCGTATCCTTTTCTGATTCCTTCGTGCCTCCGAAAAGGATTTCTGTCTGCATTTCTTCTCTCATACCGATGCAGTTAGTTGAAATAAACGGACCGTTCTTTCTAAGACTATTATTATGAATTCCTTGGGCAAAGAGCTCCTTCTCCGTACCTATTTCTCCATAGATTAGAATCGGACTGTTTGACTGAGCGTATATCTTTGCCAAGGCTATGTTTTTTTTCATGCTTTTAGATTTATGAGGGATATCCTCCAGCGTGCCCTGCGCAATATAGCCATATAAATACCGTTCCCGTAAGATATCCGCTTCTACTTCTTTGATCTTTTTCACTTTATGACACGATAAAATTGCTCCCTCGATCCGATGATCAACTTTAATCGGTGCAACAATGATTACAAGTGCATTGTCATTTACACGGAGGAAGGTAGAATAGATTTCATTCCCTTCGTTCAGTGTCGCTTCGAGCTTGTCCTTATCAATATCCTTAAATACATCGATGACTGGTTTTCCCTCTACCTCGGCCGAAGCCTTTCCGAGTATTTCCTCCATGATTTTATTGATGACTACTATTTCACCGCTCTGATTCATCTTTACAATCCCGCTAAAGGAATAGTCCAGCAGAGTTTCAATCTGAGCCATGCTTCTTTTTTCTATATCTGCAGCATATTTCATGTTTTCAGCTACCTTAAAGGCTTCTCGTATAGAGTCCTCTGTAGAGGATAAAAACAGAGAGGGAATTCCGGCTCTGGAAGCTGCTGTAATAGCATTATCGCCACCAATGATAATATCGAGATTATCATTAATTGCCTCATTAATTGCGACGCCTAGCTCGTCCGGGTTAGATACCAGGTAGGTACGAAGTTCAATATCATAAATCTGATTGAAATGTGTCATATCGCAAAACATATTATTGAAGCCGACAACACCGATCACCGGTCTGCTTTTCTTGATAATCTTTTTTGCCTTGGTAATCAACAAACCCATTTCCTGACCTGTTATTTTAATCTCAACAACAGGAATATTGGTATAGTACTGAATAAGGGATGCCTGATATCCTCTGGCAATAATGATGCTTGTCCCCTTTGCCAATGCACTCCTTGCCTCACTGACTGCATCCGCCGATGCGATCACCTTCATATCCTTGATACTATAGTTTTCGACATGCAGTATATCATGTGCCTGATGGAGCATCTCTTCCCTGGGTACAAATAATGTGATTTCTGACATGATTGCTCTTCCCTTCATAGGTTTACAATACTTGTCCTTATTTTCTGAAAAAAGGACATACTATTAATATCATTACACTATTCAATGATATTAATGATATGTCCTTAAAATAAAACGTTTATACTATTACATTAACTAATCTCTTTTTAATACATTTTCCACATTTGTTTTCTTCTCACGATAGTCATCCCAAAGAGCATAACCAATAGAAATAGCAATTAATAACCACAATACCCAGTCGGCTGGTTTAGCAAAGAAGCAGCTTAAATAACCGCTGGAGCCCTGTAAGGAATCCATAAAGTATGTTTCTATATCACCACCTAGTACAAAGCCGATTAGGAAGGTAGTAACAGGTAAGCCGAATTTATTAAAAATGTATGCAACAAAGCCAAAGAGCACTAAGGTTACAACATCAAATAAAACACCATTTCTGGTTGAGAAGGCACCAACTACGCACAGCAAACAAATTGCAGGATATAAGTAGCTCTTCGGGATCTTAATAATCTTTGCAAGCTGCTTAACAGGGAAGAACATTAATAAGTAGGTTAAAACATTACATATAAGTAACGCAAGGAGGATGGAGTACCATAAGCCCTGATTACGATCAATAAATAACGGACCAACTGCAATTCCCTGTAATGTAAAGGCACCAAGAAGTACTGCTGTGGTTGCATCTCCGGGAATACCCAGAGAAAGCAGAGGAACTAATGCACCGCCGGTTACTGCATTGTCTGCTGTTTCACTTGCAATCTGTCCTTCCTCAATACCGGTTCCGAATAGCTCCGGATGCTTGGACCAGGTTTTCGCCTGAGAATAAGATAACAGAGAAGCTGCACTACCACCAATACCGGGAAGAATACCGATGAAGGTACCAATGGAACAGGATCTTATAATATTCTTGATTTGACCCTTGAATACCTGTGTGAATTTATATTTTTTCGCTTGCTTTCCATTCAGAATGCTTTCATCCACAATACATGCCTTCATACCCTCTTCAGACTCCTCAAGGATCTGTGCAAACGCGAATAAACCAATCAATAGAGGCAGCAACTGAAATCCATCTCTTAAATCTGCTGTTAAAGAAGAAGGAACAAATCTTAATTTCTGATTATAACCATATACTCCGATTAAGGATACGAAAATACCAAGCACACCGGTAAATATACCCTTAACCATATTGCCCTTAGACAATGCTGCAATCATGGTTAATGCAAATAGCATAATCAAAAACTTTTCTGCAGCACCAAAGCTGATTGCTACTTTTGATAAGATAGGAGTAAAAAATGCCAAAATAACTAAGCTGAACAGACCACCGATTAAGGATGCTGTTATTGCTGTTCTAAGTGCCTTTACACCTTCACCTCGTCTTGCCATCGGATGGCCCTCATAACCGGCAGTTATGGAGGAGGGCGTACCCGGGATATTAATTAAGATTGCGGGAACGAGACCACCACTGATACCACCTACATATAAGCCCAGCAGGAAATACATTGAGGTTCCCAAATCCCACGCATAGGTCAATGGGAGAAATACGGCCACCGCCATAGTAGCAGTCATGCCAGGAAGTGCTCCGAATACAATACCGATAAAGCAACCCATTGCCGCTATTATAAATTGCAATGCACCAAAAATCATATCACTCACCTACCCTTTCTTTATGGTAATGTAACATATAACAGATTAGCAAAAATGTACCAAACCAAAAGAGTTTCTCCGGTTGATATACCAATCGATATTAATATTCTTTTTAATGTTCTCTTTTCCGCATATAAAATATGGAACAGAGAAATAAATATAATACTACCTGCAATAAACCCAATGAAATTCATTGCAATACAATATGCTACCAACAATATTGCACTTCCCGCTAATTTCACTTTATCACAATCTTCATTAAAGAACTTAAAGTCTTTATTAAAAAAGGGCTTATTATTCTTCTTTGTATCCAGGAATCTTTGAATTAGCATAATTACAGCTAAAATTACCAATAAGCCAATTATAATTTTGGGAAACAAAAGATGCGATGTTGAATAGACAACTTTTATTCTAAATAAGTCCGCCATCAAAATCCTCCTTAATTTTGGGTGGGATATAAACGCCCTACATCCCACCCCTTTCTATGCCATGACTAACGTTAGGGCATATTACTGAGCCGTTAATTCATCCAGTGAAGGTGCATTTTCGATAATATCTGTAGCCAGCGCTCTCTTGTTGTAGATATATTCTTTAGCCTCAGCTGCAGATAAATAATTTACAGTATACGTTAATTTATTCATTGAAGCTATATACTCTTGGTTCTCGCATACTTCCTTTACTGCCTTGTCCATTTCATCAATTAAAGCCTGAGGTGTTCCCTTCGGGAAGTAGATAAGAAAATCTTTTGCAAATCTGAATTCCTCACCCTTATAGGTAATTCCCAAATCAGCGAAGGAAGGAACATCAATACCTTCAATATTATCCAGTAATGCAGTATACTTCATCTTAATCTTAGCTTCTACACCTTCCTCTGTATAGGTGAATAAGGAGGAATAATCTGCGAAGATTACGTCAACATTACCGTCCCACAGCATCTGACATTTTTCAGCGGTTGTACCTCCGACAACAGCAATAATCTGTTTGGCAATATCCTCACCATAGGTGTCCTTAACCCACTCATAATATACAACAAAGCCCAAATGGGAAACACTACCGGATTCAATTGCAACACGAACCTTATAATCCGGATTAGCTTTTAAGTATTCAGCTAATTCCTTCATATCATTGTAAGGAGCATCTGCTTTCGCTGCAAAAGCTGCACCTGCATTGACACCATAGCGAGGTCCGATTTCATAATTCTCTAAAGCATACTTCTCTTCAAAGGACCCAAATAATACTCCAAGATAAGCTCCATCATGCATCATCATGATTGTATCGCCATTGGGTTTTGCTGTTGCGATCGCCTCGTATGCCGGACCTGCACCAACAGCATCAATCTTACTGCTCATATTCAAAGCTTTTGCTAAATAACGATTTGCGATATCTGAAATCATGTAGGTATCGCCGGAGGTAGAAGTAGAACCGATTACAATTCTAACCTGTCTTCCGTCAAAGGTATTTTCGTTCTTTTTGGTTGCACAACCAGTGAAAACCGACATTGTATAAATAGCTATTAATAAGATAGCAACAATTTTTTTCATAGTATTCTCTCCTTTAAATTTGTTTTTTTTGCTATTTCTAGTGTATATCACGTAATCGGAGCTGGATTAAATATACATAAATCATTGTATAGATGGTACTGCTCCGCCCAAGATTTTTTTCTTCCGCTAGCCACATCGACAATCAGCTGGAACAGTTCAGTACCAACCTCTTCTATTGTGGCATCGCCAGTTGCTATAACTCCTGCATTCACATCAATCAAATCTTCCCAGATACTCTTAAGATTAGTTCTTGACGATACTTTAATTACCGGTGCAGCAGCCAAGCCATAGGGTGTTCCTCTGCCTGTCATAAATACCTGAAGTGTTATTCCCGATGCTAGTTGCATTGGTCCGCATACAATATCACTCGCCGGTGTTGCCGCATAGATTAATCCTCTCTTAGTTGGCAGTTCTCCTGGCGAAAGAACTTCAACAATCGGTGATGTTCCGGATTTTGCTATAGACCCCATAGCCTTTTCAACTATGTTGGATAATCCGCCCTTTTTATTACCTGGGGTGGGATTGGCACTACGGTCAACTCTTCCTTCATCTAAGTAGTGATCATACCACTTCATTTCCCTTGCCAGCTTGTCCCCAACTTCTTTATCGATACAACGCTCAGCAAGTATATGAACTCCATCCCGTACCTCCGTAACTTCAGAAAACATCACGGTTGCTCCTGCTTCAACCAGCATATCTGCTGCGTATCCGGCAGATGGATTCGAGGTGATACCCGAGAAAGCATCACTTCCACCACATTGCATACCAATGCATAAATCGGATAGTGGCAGTGTTTCTCTTTTTCTTTCATTCAGTCTTTTCAGCTTGCCTTCAGCCATATCCATAATCGCCTTTATCATAGCCTCAAAGCCTTTTTGCTCCTGTAGTACAATCACATTATCAGGAGTTATTTCATTTTCTTCAATCAGCATTTCAGCAGTAAGCTTTTCACAGCCTAAAGCAACTAACATCAGTTCTCCGCCAAAGTTCGGATTTCGTGCGATATTCCGTAATGCCCTGATGGGAATAACTGCATTCGGAGCGTTAATTGCTACCCCACAGCCATAAGCATGATTGATTGGAACCACATCATCTACATTGGGGTACTTCGGCAGAAGCTCCTTCTTAATTCTCTCAACTGCTACATTCAACACTCCGGTAACACATTGTACCGTTGTATTGATTGACAATATATTTCTTGTTCCGGCATAGCCTCCGTTAGGATTTCGATAACCTTCAAAGGTCCGCACAGGAGCTACCGGTAAGTGCTTTACCACATTGACAGCGTAATTCATATGCTCTACATCGGGTGGCGTGGGCAGCTCCAGCATTTTTTCGTTAATCCAGTCGCCCTTTTTAATATCCCTTAATGCATAGCCTAATATAACACCATAGCGAATAATTTCTTTATCCTTTGGAATGTCTGTCAGCGCAATTTTGTGTCCCTGTGGAATATCCTCATTTGCTAATACATCATCTAATACCGTCGTTCCCTTTTTAATAGTATCTACTGTAATAGCAACATTATCATAATCCTTAATTTTAATATACAAAGGTTTTCCCATCGAAATACTCCTATGCTGCTTAAATTAATTCCAGGTCCTTTAACACAACTCTTAGCTTTTCTTTTTGATCAGGATAAAGCTCAGCAATTGGATTAAGGCATTTTCCTACTTCATAGCCTCTCATGACAAGGCCTTCCTTGATTACCGCTGGGAATGTACCCATATTAGATGCTATTCTTAATGGCGCCAGCTTATATTGTGCTTCCAATGCTCCCTTTAAGTCTCCTGCTACATATTTATCATAGATATCAGCAGCGATTCTCGGAGCTATATTAGCACAGGAGGCAATTGCCCCGGAGGCACCATAGCATAAGCCTGCATAAATTAAAGTATCTCTTCCCAGTAATACAGAAAAATTCTCATTATCTCTTGTTAGTCTCAGGTATTCTTCTGTATTGGTAAAATCACCGGTACTATCCTTGATACCAACGATATTATCGATCCGTGCCAGTTTTGCTACAGTTGCCGGCTCTACAGTGACATTTGTCTTCGGTTTATTATTATAAATAATAATCGGAAGCTTTGTACTTGCAGCAATTTCCTCATAATATTTATAGATTTCATCCTGTGTCTGCGAGATAAACATCGGTGTCAATACAGACACGGCATCGCAGCCTACTTCTTCTGCAATTTTTACAAGCTCAATAACTCCTCTTGTAGTAATATGATTTGCACCTGCATATACCGGTACTCTGCCTGCAGCCTCTTCTACGGCTACCTTTAAGATATGTTTGGCTTCCTCATTGGTAAATGCATAAAACTCTCCAGTTGTACCTAAGGGAAATATTCCATGAACCCCTTCATCAATTAAATAATTAATCATTTGACGAAATACCGGTTCATTGAATTTTCCATCTTCTGTAAGTGGTGTAATAATTGGTGGTATGATACCATGTGGTTTAAATCTCATGTCCTCACCTCTTTCTTTATTATGCTATAATCCTTATTTCTGCTTGCTGCACATGTGAAAGATAATAACCTAAGCTTTTAATTACCTTACCAGACAGGGTCTTTTAGGATCAAATTTCCAGCCTGGAATTAAGTACTGCATTCCTACGGCATCATTTCTTGCACCCAGACAGTTCTTCTTGTATAATTCATGAGCCGCTAAGACCTGATCCATATCGATCTCTATTCCAAGACCGGGTTTCTTCGGAATTTCTATACATCCATCTACCATTTGCATCGGGTCTTTTGTCAATCTCTCAATACCCTCCTGCCAAATCCAATGAGTATCGATTGCATTAATTTCCCCCGGTACAGCCGCTGCTGTATGTGCTACCATAGCAAGTGAAATATCAAAATGGTTGTTGGAATGGCATCCCCAGGTTAAACCGAAATCATGGCAGAGCTGACCAACACGTACAGAGCCTGACATCGTCCAGAAGTGGGGATCTGCTAAAGGAATGGTTACGGACTGCAATGCGACGGAGTGAGTCATCTCTCTCCAGTCCGTTGCAATCATATTGGTCGCAGTAGGAAGTCCGGTAGCACGTCTGAACTCAGCAAGTATTTCACGCCCGGAAAATACTCCTTCCGCACCACAAGGATCTTCACAATAGGTTAGGATACCATGCATGTCCTTACATAATTCAATTGCATCCTTTAGCAGCCATCCACCATTTGGATCGAGTGTAATTCTTGCTTCAGGAAATGCTTCCTTTAAGGCTCTGATTGCTTTGATTTCTTCCTTGCCCTCTAATACCCCGCCTTTTAATTTAAAATCCGAAAAACCGTATTTCTTCTTTGATGCTTTGGCCAGTGCAACAATTGCCTCCGGTGTTAAAGCCTCTTCATGGCGTATCCGGTACCATTCGCATTCTGCCTCCGGGTAGCTATCATACGGTAAATCTGTCTTGTTACGGTCACCAATATAGAATAGGTAACCGAGCATCCTGACCTTATCACGCTGCATACCATCACCCAGTAGGGATGCAACCGGAACTCCGAGGTGTTTTCCCAATAAGTCCAGCAGAGGTGTTTCAATTGCAGTCAGAACATGCACACCGGTTCTTAAATCAAAGGTTTGAGCGCCACGCACATCATCCTCTTGTCCAAGCAATGAATTTTTGACCTTAAGTACCGTGTTTTTGTAATCTCCAACACTGGTTCCTACAACCAAATCAATTGACGCTTCTAAAGCCTTCGTAATCTTTTCGCCACCAGGTACTTCACCAACACCCTTTTCACCATTGCTGTCAGTTAGGATAACAATATTACGGGTAAAGTAGGGCGAATGCGCACCGCTAAGGTTTAAAAGCATACTGTCTTTTCCGGCAACCGGATAGACTTCCATTTTCTGAATCGTTGGTGTCATTGACTTAGGCTCCTTTCCTGCCTGCCTATTTATTTCTCCACTATAATGTTAGCAAGCTTTTCATAATACTTTACGATGCTGCTGTGGTCCTCTTTCTCATGTCCATCTGCCTTTAATGCCTGCATAATTTCCATCACCTGAGAGGTTAATGGAAGGGGAGCACTAACTGCATGGGATGCATTCAATGCATTATTTAAGTCCTTAATGTGTAATTCAATGCGGAAGCCCGGATCAAATTTTCTGTTCAGTACCATAGGCGCCTTTGCATCCAGTACCGTTGAGCCTGCTAACCCTCCGCGAATTGCCTGATACACCAGCTCCGGATCTGCTCCGGCTTTTTTTGCTAAGGTTAAAGCCTCTGACATAGCTGCTATATTTAATGCTACGATAATCTGATTCGACAGCTTTGCAATATTACCGGCACCAAGCTCTCCGACGTACACTACCGATCCTGCCATGACCATTAAAAGATCATAATACTGATCAAAGGTTTCTTTCTTTCCTCCAACCATAACGGATAGAGTTCCATCAATTGCCTTCGGTTCTCCACCGCTTACCGGAGCATCCATTAATTCAATTCCCTTTTCGGCAAGCTTTTCACCGATTGCTCTGCTTTCTACAGGATCTATGGAACTCATATCGATTACTACAGTACCTGGCATTGCTGTATCTGAGATACCTTTTTCACCAAGTGCAACGCTTCTTACATGAGGTGAATTAGGTAACATTGTTATAATCACATTGCATTCCTTTGCAACTTCGGAGCCATTTTCAGCAGCTTTAGCTCCTAATGCTACTAATTCGCTGACTGCCGTTTGATTAAAATCACACACAACAAGCTCATGTCCTGCCTTTAGCAAGTTTTTACTCATGGGTTTTCCCATAATACCTAGACCAATAAATCCTAATTTCAATTCCAACTACCTCCTA
The DNA here is from genome assembly GCA_023415635.1 of Bacillota bacterium. Taxonomy (GTDB): domain Bacteria; phylum Bacillota; class Clostridia; order Lachnospirales; family Lachnospiraceae; genus Mobilitalea. The sequence continues at coordinate 39,185 of JAEZJV010000082.1, forward strand.
ATTAATATAAACAGAAACATTTACTATTACAGCTTTTTCACAACTTTCTTATGAAAATGAGTATATCATTTATTCATTTTTTATACTATTGTGATAAAACATAATAATATTATTGTCATTTTGAACAATTGAGTTAAGCTTTCAAATTCTGAAATTGCGGTTTCACATTTCCATTTCATTGTTTGCATAAATAACTTATTTTTTATGTAAAAAGTATTTAATCCAAAAATTTCTATGGAATATAAGTACCATAAAGATTGCATGGTGGAATAGGAGGAGGATATGATCCGAGGTTTTGCAACAACTATGGAATAATGATTACACACAGAAGGTTTCTTGCTTTTTAAAAAGAAGTGAGTTGTATCAATATTGATTTCATGTAAACATTGATAAAAGATAGATCAGAAAGAATTTCAGAAGATATTGTATTCCCTGAGCAGATAATTGAATTTATATCTGGAGTATTTATCTGATCAGCATCATAAAAATCGGTACGGTGATCAGAGACAGTATAGTTGTAACAAATACGCACTTGCTTGCAAAATCAACATCTGCATTATACTTTGCTGCAAGTAAGGCTGTTGTTGTACCTACCGGCATGCAGGTTAGCACCAGTGAAACTCCAGAGATTGTAGAATCCAATTGAAATAGTGTTACGATGCCAAGCGTAAGAAGAGGTAGCAGTATAAGACGTATACCCGACAAATAGAATACATTCTTATCAAATACTGTCTTAAAATCCACATCCGCTAAAATTGCTCCGACAACCATCATGGATAACGGTGATACGGCTGCTCCGATGTGTTCGATTGAATAATTTAGAAAATGAGGGAGCTGGATGGATAGCACACTAAATAACAATCCCAATTCTACTGCAATGATATTGGGATTTAGAAGGACATTTTTCCATTTCGTTTTTGCATCCGTTTTTTCAAATAAAGAAATACCGGCAGTCCACATAAAGATACGATTGGGAATAAGAAAGAAGGAGGCATAGAATAAACCAATATCACCAAATATCTCGCTGCACATTGGCAGACCAGCAAAGCCCGAGTTATTCACAATGGTCCCATATTTCATAATACTACTCTTTTCATAAGCATATCTTCGGTAAAGCAGCTTTCCCAGAAAAATCGCAGCAATACAAATACTGAAAGCAATTGCAATAATCATTCCGGCGCTTTTTATGACCTCTACTGTTATCTTCTGGTCATAAGAGCTAAATATCATACATGGCATTAATAGCTTTAAAATCAAATCAATCATCTGCTGCTGATTATCCTTTGTGATGATTGCTTTCTTTCGTGCATACATACCAATTAAGATATAGACAAATAACACCATCTGTGTTCCAATTAATTGAATAAAATAATCCATATTGATCCCTTTTCTCTTATGACATTACCTATACTTTCACTTAATAATACAATATAGTAAATTGTAGCCTTATTCAATAGATCTGCTTCTTTATTAATTTTAGTGTTCCCTTAATTAAACTTATTATGGTGATGAAACAGACTAAGTATACAGCGCAAAAATCTAAAAACTTGTATTATGCAACGGAAAAAATAATTGATTGACAAGAGTAGTGGTATTCGTCTGTTCCCCAAATAATAGGGCTGGATTTTATCCTCCTTTTGTGAAATAATAGAAGGATAGTGACTATAAAGGAGGTCAAATAATGAGAGCTTATGAACGATTGATCAATTATACAAAATTTGCAACTGCCTCAAGCGAGCTGAGTACCACACATCCAAGTACACCGGAGCAGCTGGTATTTGGAGCTGCCTTAGTGGAAGAAATGAAAAGCCTTGGTATCTCGGATGCAGCCATGGATCAAAATGGCTATATATTTGGTACAATAAAAGCAAATGTAGAGAACTGGACCGGATCGGTAATTGGATTTATAGCTCATATGGACGTGGTCAGCTCCGTACCGTGCTCTGGTATTCAGACAAAGATTATTGAGAATTATGATGGATCGGAAATCATTCTGAATGCAGAAAAAAATGTGAGCATTAACCCGTCAGAATTCGATTTTATGTCTACCTATATTGGAAAGGATTTATTAGTTACTGACGGGAATACCTTGCTTGGTGCTGATGACAAAGCAGGTATTGCCGAAATTCTTACTATGGCGGAGACCCTATACCATCATCCGGAAATCAAGCATGGTACTATTAAAGTCGGTTTTACCCCGGATGAGGAAATCGGCAAAGGCGCAGATCTGTTCGATGTAGAGCGCTTCGGTGCAGACTATGCTTACACGGTGGATGGTGCCGCATTTAACGAAGTGGAGTATGAAACCTTTAATGCTGCTGCCGCAGATGTGTTTCTTAATGGAGTCAGCATCCATACCGGAGATGCCAAGGACAAGCTTGTAAATGCTTCTCTGCTTGCGATGGAATTCCACTCTGTCTTACCTGAGAAAGAGCGGCCGGAGCATACAGAAAAATATGAAGGCTTTTATCATCTGGACCGCATGGAGGGTATCGTGGATCATGCCAAAATGCATTACATCCTGCGTGATCATGATTTGGACAAGTTAGAGGAGAAAAAGGCTGTTATGAATGAGGCAGCTGCTAAGCTAAATGCAAAATACGGACGGAATACCGTTCGTGTGGAGATAAAGGATACCTATTATAATATGGCTGATCAGATCAAACCGCACTGGCATCTGATTGATTCTGCTTACGAGGCAATCCGCGAATTAGGTGGAACACCGCTCAGCAATCCTGTTCGAGGAGGTACTGACGGTTCGAGACTCTCCTTTATGGGTCTTCCTTGTCCCAACCTTGGAACAGGTAGCCACAACCATCACGGAAAGAAGGAATTCGCCTGTATTCAAGCTATGGATCAGTGTGTTGAGCTGCTGATCAGGTTGGTACAAAAGTATACCGATAGATAATTGTCCTTTTATAATCAAATATCAGGAAAATACCTATAATTTAGATAACTGGCCCTGCCACAAAGAAAGGTAGCCACATGATAAACGTTGACAATCTATCCTTTTCATTTCCACAGAAGGAGCTGTTTCACAATATTTCATTTACCCTTGAGAAAGGACAGCACTGCGCATTCATAGGAACAAGCGGCAGCGGCAAAAGTACACTGCTTGAGATTCTCGTGGATCCGGAGCGATTCTCCTACGATGGAGTTATCGATATTGAGCCCAACTGCAGGATCGGATATGTAAGTCAGTTCTCTAAGGTGGAAGAGAAGAATGAAATTACAGTTTTTGAATATATCGCCAGTGACTTCATTAAGCTTCAGGATGCGTTAGCCTCTATATATAATGAAATGGAGACCTCCGGTGATATGGATGCCTTGCTGGAAAGATATCAGATCATTTTAGATGCCTATTACGCAATTGGCGGGGATGATTTTGAACAAAGCGTTAAGAAAAAACTGAATATGGCGAACCTGGGTAAGCATGAAAACCTTCCGATATCTATGCTTAGCGGCGGCGAATTCAAAATACTCCAAGTAATTAAGGAGATGTTGAACAGTCCTGACCTACTGATAATGGATGAGCCCGATGTTTTTCTGGATTTTGAGAATCTCAATTCTCTGGAAAAGCTAATCAATTCACACAAGGGAACCCTGCTGGTAATAACGCACAACCGATACCTGCTCCATCATTGCTTTGATAAAATTCTACATCTTGAAAATATGGAGCTTCAAGAATTCGATGGAAAATATATGGATTATAACTTCTCCCTACTTATGAAGAAAATTGAGCTGCAGGAGCTTGCCATAGCCGATGCACAAGAGCTTGAGAGAAATGAGAAACTGATTGATAAGCTAAGGGCTAATGCAGACGTATTTACAGAGGCTTCCCGAGGTAAAGCTCTGAAGGCCAGAATTAAGATCAAGGAACGGCTGGAGGCACGCAGAATAAAAGCCCCCTTCGTAGATATCAAGCAACCGAATATCCGATTGGCTTCTCATCACGGCTTTGAAGATGCAACCATTTTAAGTGTCAAGGACTATAGCATCGCATTTGATGATAGTCTTCTGGAGCAGGTTAGCTTCCAGCTAAAGTCACAGGATAAAGTGGCACTAATCGGCCCTAACGGTACCGGAAAAACCACCTTGCTTCGGGATATTTATCAAAATAAACATAGTGCCATACAGATTGGTGAAGCTGTAAAAGTTGCTTATTTATCGCAGAATCATAGCGAACTATTGAAGGAAACAAACACCATCCTGAAAGAGTTTTTAGATGCCGGGTTTCAGACTAACCAGGAGGTCACAGCATATTTAAAGGATTATGGTTTTGAGGAAGAAGTTCTTACTCAGAAAATCGGCTCCCTGTCCGGCGGCGAGAAAAATCTTCTTCAGATAGCTAAAATTGCATCTGTCAATGCAGATCTGCTACTTCTCGATGAGCCGACCAGTCACCTTGATACCTATTCACAATTATCACTGGAAAATGCCCTTCGTGATTACAACGGCGCAGTCCTAATGATTTCCCATGATTTCTACACCCTCGCAAACTGCATGGATTATGTCTTAATTATAGAGGATAAGGCCGTCAGAAGAATGAGCATTCGAAAATTCCGAAAAATGATTTATGAGAAGCATTTTGGTAGGGACTATCTGGAAAACGAGCAAAGGAAGAAGAGTGCGGAAACGAAAATTGCTCTCGCATTAAAGGATTCCAATTTTACTCTTGCGAGAGAGCTGTCCGAGGAGTTAGAAGAGCTGATAAAGCTTCTTTCCTAGTAGATCTTGATATAAAATAGCTTTAAAAAGTCTGTTTCAAAAGCTGTATGCTTACAGTCCTTTTGAAGCAGACTTTTTTTGATACTTTTATTCAACACTCTTCAATGCTTCAACCATATTAATTTCCCTCAATATCCTATGGGTGATTTTATCCACCATAAAAGTAAAAAGCATCGTAAGTAATGCTGCGGAAAGATAAGCTGCCACAGAGATCCGTACCTTGAACGCAATATCTGCTATGCTTACATTAGATAGTATTGCATTGGTGATACCGTAACCGGCAGGTATCCCCAGTAAAATACCAAGGAAGGTAAGGATAAAGGTTTCCTTATTGACATAAGAATATACCTCCTTGTGTCTGAAGCCCAGTACCTTAATGGTCGCAAGCTCTCGTTCGCGTTCGCTGACATTAATATTGGAGAGGGTAAATAAAACCGTGAATGCTAAAATTGCCGACATACCAATCAGCAGGTAGACAACCATATTGACTGTTTGCTTTACCTCTCCAAAGGTAGCCATCGCCTCCCGGCTACTGCTCACGGAGAGTATTCTGTTATCCTCGTTAAGAGACGCTAACCATTCCTCAGCCTTTGAAGGCTCTTCATAATTCAACAGAAAAGAGTTTGCTGCATAATCTTTGAAGACGGTCTGATAGCAGCTTTCACTAACATATACATAATTGCCGACATGGTTAACGCTTACGTATGCAACCGGAAAAGTATATTCTAGATTATCTTCATTCTGAAGTGAAACCGTATCCCCACTCTTCAATTTCAGCTGCTTTGCAGCATTTTGCGTAACAACAATACCTTCCTTTGGAAGTGGCTTTATGAAGTTGGTTTCAAGGTCCCTTAAGTGGACAAAGGAAGTGAAATCCGCATCGTCCGGTATTACCATCACGGTTATCTCTACGTTATCGCTGCTACTGCTAAGGGTTAAGGTCGTAATCTTAAGTTGCAGCATCTCCTTCACCATGTTAGAGGTCTTCCATTCAGCAGCCAGCTGATCCATTTCTTTCGTTTCCAGGTTATCCGCAATCACGATTGCATCATAAACCGTAACTTTATTATATTGATCCGACATTACACCCCCGACTGTGTCCTTGATACCAAATCCAAATACGATCAGCATCATACAGCCTAAAATTCCTACAATCGTCATAACCGCACGTTTTTTATAACGGAATAAGTTACGGCAGGTTACCTTATCAAGAAACTTAAGATGCTTCCAGACAAAAGGAACGCGCTCCAGCAAAATCCTGCTTCCCTCCTTAGGAGGCTTCGGCCGCATCAATTCTGACGGACGTTTATGCAGCATTTCAGCACACGCATAAACCGTTGCCCCTACAATTCCTGTCAGGAACAGCACAAATCCCCCTATTCCATAGACAGGATAGAAGGACAATTGAAAGGTTGGTAAGACATACATATTTCTTATAATCATCCAAATCACTTTTGGAAGGCCAATAAAACCGATCAGAGTACCAAGAAGGCCGCCAAAGATACATGCAAATATCGCATAGAGAATATATTTCATACTGATATGTCGTTTTGTATAGCCAAGTGATTTATAGGTACCAATTAAGGTACGGTCCTCTTCTACCATTCGAGTCATGGTTGTCAGACAGATGAGTATTGCCACCAGAAAGAAAATAATCGGGAATGCCTGAGTGACCGCCTGGATGAAGCTGATATCATTATCCAGCCCGTTAAAGCTGTCATTCTCACTACGATCCCAAACATACCATTTTGCCATGCTGATATCCGCGATATCCTCCTTTGCATCACTTAGCTTTTGTTTTGCTGTGGCAATGGATTCTTCATATTCAGATTTTTTCTTATCCAGCTCTTCCTGTCCCTTGGTTAAGTCAGCTGCAGCAGTCATCAACGACTGTCTGCCCTCCTCAAGCTCTTTCATACCCTTAATCAATTCAGCCTGCTTGTCATAAAACTGATTCTCAGCCTTTGTCTTGTTGTCATCCAGCTCCTTCTGTCCGTCAGAGAGCTTCCTTTTGCCTTCTTCTATCTCCCGGCGGGCTTCAGAAATCTGCTTCATTGCCGCTGCCTTCTGGGCCTCCAATACCGAGGTCTTCTCCTCCAGCATTGCCTGACTGTAATTCAAAGTGCCATAGGTAACAGAAAGCTCAGAAAAGCTCTTCGTCTGCTCCTCTGATAGAGGATGCCCTTCAGCAGCGAAGCTCTTAGCAAGTGCCTGGGTATCCGATTGTAACTTTTCCATCGCAGAATGATAGGCGTCAGTTGCCTCCCCTGTTGGTGTATCTCCCTGTTTGACTGCCAATAGGTAAGGAGCCGCACTTACCCCATCAGAAATCATATCTGCCCAGATATTCTTCGTAGTCTGGTTGCTCCAGATTCTTTGTACTTCTGTTGGAAGAGCAGCAAGAAGCTTCGTAAACTGCGTATCTACTGCTGATTTTTGTTCCTTCAGCTCTCGCCGGTTACTATCCAGTTGCTGTTCATGGGCAGCAAAGGTTTGTAATGTGTCGGCTTCCTGATCCTCCAGCTTTTCTTCCCCGGCCTTTAGCTCTGCCGACTTATTGTCAAGCTCCTTTTGTGCAGCTTCCAGCTTAACATTAGTGGCCTTCCTGGCGTCATTTAACGCTGTTTGGCCCTCTTTCAGTTTATCCTGATTGTCCTGCAGCTCTGCCTGACCCTCCTGATAGCTTTTCCAGCCCTCGTTAATCTCAATCTGAGCTTCTGAGATTTTCTGCTCTGCCTCTGCCATTTTATCTGTTAATTCTTGCTCGGCTTCTGCGAGCTTTGTACTCGCATCCCCGACTACTTTCTCATATCTGACCTGCTCCCGCTCCTCCTGTATCGTATCCTTAATTGTGGCTATCATATCTTCCACTAACGTACGATATTCAACAGAATAGCAATCCATCTCTGCCGTACCGTCCAGGGTAAGGTAAATCGCTGTGTAGACCTCACTCCTGATGCTATCCTCTGTGACATACAGCATATAGTCAGATCGGCTGGAGGATAAGGATACCGCTGCAAGGCTTCCCTCTGTGTTTGAAATATTTAAGGGACTTTGAATAATTGCTGTAATCTCATATTTTTTTACAGCCAAGGAAGGTACGGAGGAGGTACCCTCAGTATCCCCCTCCTCAGAATTGCCGGTCTCTGTTAATGTGATTGAATCTCCTAGGTGCAGATCGGTATCGGTGATAAACTTAGAGGTTACCGCAATCTGCCCGGTTTTTGCGGGTAATACACCTTCAAGTACATAAGGTTCATTCATCCCCTCTATATCAAGCGTGGATACATTTGCTAAAAGATGACTTCCATCTCTTTTCGTCATCTCAACGTCCATACTGCAATTACCAAACACGGAGCTTACATTTTTGAGAGCAGCTACCGCAGACAGATCCTCTTCCGATAATCCAAGCGTTGACACAATTTTTATATCGTAAGTATTTTGCTTATCATAGAAGTAGTCCGCAGAGTTAAAAACATCCATACACCCTGCTGCAAATCCAGTAAATACACCAGTTCCAAGGGCAGTCATTACAACAATCGCTATAAACCGGGATAGATTATTCCTTAGTGTTCTAAAAATATCTTTATAAAATGCTCTTTTTTTCATCCTATCACCATTCAATTTCTGAAATGTCCATTGGATTCTTATTGATCGTGACATCAATTACTTTACCACTCTTAAATCGGAGTACCTTATCAGCCATCGGTGCTATGGCACTATTATGAGTGATAATAACGACTGTAATAGCTTCCTTTCGACAGGTATCCTGTAAGATTTGCAAGATCTGTTTACCCGTCACGTAGTCCAGCGCCCCTGTCGGCTCATCACACAGTAATAGCTTGGGCTGCTTTGCTACAGCACGAGCAATAGAAACCCGCTGTTGTTCACCGCCGGATAACTGGGCCGGAAAATTATTCTTTCGATCTCCCAGTCCAACCTTGTCCAGGGTATCGGAAGCATCTAGGCTGTCCGCACAGATTTGTGCCGCTAACTCCACATTTTCAAGAGCTGTCAGATTCGGTACCAGATTATAGAACTGGAATACAAACCCCACATCCTTGCGTCGATATTGGCATAATTGATCCTCTGTCCAATGGGTGATGTCGTTGCCATCAAACAGAACTTTGCCTCGTGTTACATTATCCATACCGCCCAGAATGTTGAGCGCAGTTGTCTTTCCTGCCCCGGAAGAGCCAAGTATGACCGCCAGCTCCCCCTTCTCAATCGAGAAATTTGCACCATTTAATGCTCGCACAAGATTATCTCCTGAACCATATTCTTTATATACATCCTCAAATAATATAAAAGACACTGTTTACCTCCATATTCATATAACAGTCCAACTGTATTGAAAAACTCCTTTTAAAAGAAGTATGATCTCCCAAATAAACTATCATCAGATAGTTTTGATACTATTTTATGTATTATCTGATGAATTATCAAGTATTTAATTTAAATGTTCACTTAGTTTTCAGTAGTTTATCTATATTTCTTCCATTATGATAACTCCAAACACCTTTCCGACAGAGACAGGCCTTATGTATCAGGGGCCTGTTACACAGAAGTACTTTGCGATCGTATAATGACTATTATACGGTTATGATCTCCGTTTAACCTTCCTAATGAGAAAATTCCCTCTGACCAGAGTCTGAGGGAATATATAATGCACTTCTTTATAGCTTAAACCCTTTAGGCGCACTCTTACTTTATTATAAAGCCTTCCTTCAGTATATAGCCGCCCCTCTCCCCACCTTCGGGTCCTACTTCAATGATGTAATCAGCCTGTTCAATCAGGAGTGGATTATGTTCAATGACGATTACCGTTGCACCCTTAGAGGTTAATTCGCGAAGAATGAAGCTAAGCTTCCTCACATCCTCCTCATGAAGCCCGGTTGTAGGCTCATCAAGAATATAGATAATATCCTTTGTTCTGTTGCCACAAAGCTCCTTCGCAAGCTTGATTCTCTGAGCCTCACCACCGGACAAGGTAGCCGCGCTCTGACCAAGCTTAATATAAGATAGCCCGACCTTATCCAGCATATCAAGTATCTCATAAATTTTAGCCTCACTTTGAAAGAGCTCCTTCACCTCACCGATCTCAAGCTCCAGAAGATCGGCAATCGAATAGCCTTTATATCGTACTCTGAGGACTTGCTCCTGGTATCTCTTCCCACCGCACTTACCACAGGTAGTGTATAGATCCGGCATGAAGTGCATCGGTATCGCAATCTCCCCTGCACCCTTACATTCATCACATTGACCTCTGCTGCTATTGAAGCTGAAATGCTCCCTGGTTAGCTTCCATTGTTTTGCCTCGCTCAGGCCGGCATAGTATTCTCTGATCAGATCAAATACTCCGGTATAGGTTCCGGGGTTTGACCTTGAATTTTTACCGATCGCCTTCTGGCTGACATAGCAGATATCTCTGATCCGACCAGCTCCAGTGATACTGTCATATTCTCCGATTGACTCAGGTCTTCTGCCGAGCTCCTTTAGAATGGCCGGGTAAAGAGTCTTAGAGATCAGACTGCTTTTCCCTGATCCACTAACACCAATGACACAGATAAAGGTGGAAAGTGGTATCCCGACTGTAATATTTTTGAGGTTGTTTGTCCTTACTCCCTTCAAAACCACCTTCTCTATCTGATCCTCTTCCTTCTCCGTTATTCTGTAATCATAGTTATAAGCTTCTATGGGGCTCTTATACTCCACGGCCTCAGCCCGGAGCAGCCTACCGCCGTAGTGCCCTGCCCCCGGTCCGATTTCCACCAGGTAATCAGCCATTTGAATAAATTCTCTTTTATGCTCTACGATGATAATTGTATTATTCTGCTTTTTCAACTCCTGAATTGCTTTGATTAAAAAACTGAAATCTCTTGGATGCAAGCCCTTGGATGGCTCATCCATTACATAAAGAATGTTGGAAAGTCCAGTGCCGAATTGCGTCGCTATCTTTAATCTCTGGGCTTCTCCCCCCGATAGGGACGGAATGCTTCGATTAAGTCCAAGATAAGGAAGCCCTACCTGTTCCAGCCTTTTTAGTCTGGCAATCAATTGTATTAGGATAGCCCGGCATTTTTCTTTTTGGTCCTGATTCAAATTGCCGTAAGTAGCATGGCACCATTGCTTCAGCTCAGTGATACTCATATCGGCGGCCACCGGATATCTTGTACCGCAGATCCGTACCCTCCGGCCCTCTTCCAGAAGCCTTTCGCCGTGACATATGCTGCATTTTCTTACCACCATATATTGTTCCAGCTGCTCCAGGGTTCTATTGTTACTGTTATCTATCAGCAGTCGCTGCAATATATTGACTACTCCCTCAACATTCCTTGTGATTGTTCCTTCTCTCCCATTCGGATTCTGATAGCGAAAGGTCACCTTTTTACCATTGCTGCCATAAAATATCTGTTGTCTGAATTCTTCTGAGAGTTCTCTAAAAGGTACTTCCAAGTCCTCTCCCATTTCGTCTGCCAACGCCAGCACTTCGCCCTTCATCCAATTGGCATTCGGCTTTTCCCTGTGTTTTCTTAAATTACCCCACCATGGGGAGGCACTGTCCAGAATTGATCTCTCAGGATATGGAACGATCCTGTCAAGGTCTATCTGAAGCTCTTCACCAAGTCCTTTACAGCCGGGACACATATATTCGGGGTCATTATAGCTAAATACTGAGGGTGTGAGCGGAAAATAAATCGCTCCGCATTGTTTACAGACATTATTATTAGGAACCACCTGTCCACAGTTTGGGCATACTCTTTCTCCAATTGTGGAAAACAACAGTCTTAAATACTCACCGGCTCTAGTAAGGGAGGCTACTGTAGATCTTGGATTTATCCCAAGATTTTTCTGCTCAATGGCTATCGATGGCTGCAGACCGGTTATTTTTTGTACCTTGGAATCCTTTAAAGCTGCACCGAACAGAGAATTGGAAGCCACTAAGTCCATGAATTGCTTTTGACTTTCATGATAAATTGTATCAAATGCAAGGGTGGTTTTTCCGCTGCCGCTGACTCCGGTAATCACTGTGATTTTTCCCTTCGGAAGCCTCACACTGACCTCCTTTAAATTATGCAGGGAGGCATGCTCAACAATGATTTCATTCGTATCAACATAGTCTTCGGCAAGGCCTTCTGACCTCTCAAGCTCTTCAAAAAATACCTTCTCCTGTTCAAATCGGATATTTCTAATCTCGTCTTGAATGCTGCTGAGTTCAGAAGGATCAGGAAAAATCTTATATCCGGTCCAATGCTCCACCCATGTGGGTACTCTGATATCCTCGACAGCTTGATTGTAATGAGGCATCACCTGCAGTATAACAGAATGCTCAAAACCGTCAAAACCCAATACAGAGATTCTCCGATTATCACGGTCAATCGCTTTCACCTTAATGATGGTTGAAGCCAGAGGATTCGGGCGGACAGGAGACCTGGTCGCAAAAACTCCGGTTCTTGGAGCATTTTCATAGGGAGGGCTGCACATCACATGAGTACGGTAGCTTTTATCGTCAAAGCGATGAAACCACCATACTACTCGGAGGAGGTCTCCTACCTGAAGCTGTTCGAGCAGAGCATCGATTTCACCTTCCGAGACAGCCTCTGTCACCCGAAGCTGCAGCATTCCGGTGTTATTTGCAAATATATATTCACCGACTGCATTGCCCCGATAGCGGACGGGCAGCAAGTCTCCCCTCTGTATATAATCCGCAGGCTCCTTCGCATCTGCCACCTCTTCACAGGGAAAATATGGCTTAATGTCCACCAATTCACCCCGAATGTCAGGTACTGTATGGTCGATTTCAAGGATAAGCTCCCCGCCTTTTTCGTTTACTTTTATAATCTTGCACACATAGCAATAAATCGCCTGATCATCCTTTGTAAAAAGGAGACCGTGACTAAAGAGCTCCAGCTTTATCAAGGCATTCTTTAGTTCCGTCTTTAGTACAATTCTGATTTTAAGGCCAGCAGCATGATCGTCGATTACTTCCATATTTCCTATTGTTTGAAATACAATTTCTTTCATCTTATATAACCTTTCCTATAATGGGATGATAGGAATGAATATCTCAACCAGTCTCCTGCTGCCTTCCTCCTCTTCCTGTGGAGGATAGCACTCAAAGCAAAGTCTGTCATCCGGCATATAACCGCTCTCCGGCAGCCATTTAGAGATCATGTAATTCCAAGCCCCCTGATATTCGTCATTATCCAAAAGGAAGCTGCCAACTGCATATCTCCCGCCTGCAAGCTCGGTGCTTCCGAATTCCTCCTGGCACCTGATATCCTCCCGAATGGACATGCCTATGCTCACTCTGAGCCTGACCTCCTCGGTCAACCCTCCATAATCATGATAAATTGCATACCATTTTGTCCCGGAATGAAGGAAGCCATTTTTTTCACCATAGCCATATAATCGATCGAAAAGCTTTTGGAACAAGTCAGCATCCCCTTTATATGCACCTGTATGACGAAGGTATAGTATCTTGACCGGTTCAATCATTGTTATATTCACTTCTATGGGTTTATTGTAATATATAATTTCGTCCGAAACTTTTCCATTCCTGCTGATATCACTGATCAGCTTACCCAGTTCCTGTTCCTCCATCTTACGCAGTAGGCTTGCGCTGACCCCGTATCTTTCCTTTAATGCTTTCGCAAAGGAGGCTTGGTTGGAGAAGCCCACAGATAGAGCAATATCTTGTATCTGTCGTTTATGGTCTGCTCTCAACAGAAAAATTGCCTTTTCAAGCCGGAGTCTTTTAATAAAGCCATATAGGCTTTCTCCGGTAATCTGTCTGTAAATTCTCTGAAAATGATATTCGGAAAAGGAAGCGATATTTGCCAATAGCTGATTACTGAGCTCTTCCTCCAGATTACTCTCAATATAATCCTGCACCTTGTTAATTTTAGATAGATAGACCTTTCGTGATTCATTTAATAAAAGTTCCATAGTGCCTCCATTTATATTTTCCTATGAGCATTTACCTGTTTTTATTATTTTACATCCTTCTCTCTATACACACAAGTCTATTGCATAAGCATATCGTAATAATCCCCTCGCAAGTTTATCAAAATCAAAATTTCTGATGTCTTTATTTTTGTACTGGCTTTTCGTTATTTATCCAGGGCCCTTCTCATAAAATGATATTGAATAGACAGACAGGGGGATGATTCATGAATACAATGCATTATTTCGCATGTGGCCATACAGCCAGGGGCTTTCGAAATCTTTTCAGCTCGAATATAGAACCGTTGAATAAGCTATTTATTCTGAAGGGTGGCCCCGGTACGGGGAAGCTGCCCTTAATGAAGAAAATTGGTACAGCACTAAAAGAGCAGGGTCAGAAAATCGAGTACATTCACAGTCCTTCAGATCCTGCTTCATTAGACGGTATTATTTTTCCTGATCTTAATGTCGGGATTGTCGACGGAACCCCTCCCCATGTGATCGAGCCAAGAGCTCCGGGCGCTCTCGAAGAATATATTAATCTGGGCGCGGGCTGGAACACCGAGAAGCTTGCTAACTATACCGCAGAAATTCTTGAGCTTCGTAACCGCATACAGCAAAGCTACGGGGAGGCCTATATCGAATTCGCAAAGGGACTGAAGGTACATGATGAATGGGAAAAGATTTATATCAGTAATATGGATTTTTCAAGAGCTGACCAGCTGACAGAGGAGATAATCCACACTTTACTCGGCACAATCCGCTTAAATAAGCCCAGCAGCATCAAGCATCGCTTCTTCGGTACTTCGACACCGGTTGGCCCAATTGACTATATCCCAAATCTTACAGAGGATATTACCACACGTTATTTCCTCAAGGGTCGCCCCGGTACGGGTAAATCCACGTTGCTGAAGAAGATTGCAGAGAGTGCCAATGCCCGGGGGATAGATACCGATATCTATCATTGCGGCTTTGATTCTGACAGCCTCGATATGCTTCTTTTTCCGGAACTGAAGCTTTGTATCTTTGATAGTACCTCTCCCCATGAGTATCTCCCGAGCCGGGAGAGCGATAAGGTCATCAACATGTATTCAGAATTGGTCAAGGCTGGTACAGATGAGCTTTATGAAAAGGAATTGTCTGATATCATGATAAGATATAGATCCTTTATAAAGAATGGAACAGCCCATCTTGCCATGGCAAAAACCGCTCTGGAGGAACTGGAACAGATCTATCACGATGCCACCGACTATTATGTTATAGAGAGAATCTGCAATGAGCTTTATCTAAAAACCTTGAGCTATCAATCCTAGCCTCTGTGACGACATTATTCTTAATATTTTCTTACCGATTTCTTAAAGCAGTTGTATATAATCCTTTTAGATGGTAATATATGGGTATCGTTGCTGTAGGGCCTAGTAATTTCAGGCAATAGCGATATTCCATATAATAATCAGGGAGGGAAAAAATGAAGCGAAGAGTTTTAGCTTTACTAATGATATTCGTCATTATTCTTGCAGCTTGCAGTAAAAAGGAGGTGCTCTTGACCGCAAACCCTTCAACGAACGAAGCTGATTATGCTGCTTATGATTACAGTGATCATAAGAAATATAACGAATCAGTCTGTAAGACTGTTTTGGCAGATCTTTCTGTACTTGAAAAGGGTAAATCGGTGATCGCCAAAAAGGAGTTACCCGCCAGTTGGTCCTGGATGCGCTTTAAAGGTTTTGAGGCAAAGGATGAGACCTTCGGTTATGACGTAAGGAGCTGTGATATTTCAGGAGAGGACTTAAGTGTAGTAGAGGATACCAATGATCTGTGCTTTGACACAAAAACCACCTGGCCTGAAAAGCTTCCCGAAGGCTTTGACCCCGAAAAGACACTGGAGGATAATAAGAACCCCGGGCTTGGAATTCGGGCGCTGCACAAAAAAGGAATTACGGGAAAGGGAGTCAGCATAGCCATCATCGATCAGGCACTCCTGCTGGAGCATGAGCAATATAAAGATAATATAAAATTCTATGAACGGATCCATTGTAGTGATGATACCGCACAGATGCATGGACCCGCAGTCGCAAGCATCGCTGTCGGCAAGGATATCGGTGTAGCTCCGGGGGCCAGTCTCTATTATATTGCCTCAACCTTTGGACACTTCACCAATAGTGGTTTTGATTTTGATGCTTCTATTATGGCAGATGCCATACTTCGGATACTCGAGGTGAATAAAAAGCTGGATCAGGATAATAAGATAAGGGCTATCTCGATCTCCAAAGGTTATGGGATACAGGATAAAGGCTATGAGGAGCTTCAAGCTGCCATTAAGAAGGCTGACGAAGCCAATGTCTTTGTGGTAACCACCTCAACTAATGAGTATTATAAGGGCTTCACCCTTTTCGGGATGGACCGTGATTACAACAAGGATCCGGAGGATATCCACTCTTATGAACCGGTTTCCTGGATAGTCAAGGAATATAATGACCAAGCCGAATTCTTTACAAAATCACTGATGTTCCCCATCGGCTCAAGAACAATTGCGAGCTGCACAAATCCAGATGATTATGCTATCTCGCGTAATGGCGGTTTAAGCTGGAGTGTTCCCTGGTGTGTGGGCCTTTACGCACTATGCTGCCAGATAAAGCCTGATATTACCCCGCAGGAATTCATTGAAGTTGCCTATTCCACCGCAGTTACAACTGATATAGACCTGAATGGCAAAACCTATTCCTTTGGAAAGATTATCAATCCGGAAGGTCTTATCAAAGAATTAGAAAAGAAATAGGAATTATCAAGGGCTTTTACAAAGCATTTTCATTTCCTGGAAATTTGGATAACAACATTACATACAGACGGACCAATTGCTGTTTCGTAAGCAAGGATCATACAGAAATATATACGATTGACTTACAACACAGCGATTGGTCCTTCATTGAGTTCTATGGTTTTATCTATTCTTCTGAACGTTTACCAGGCTTTTTCCTCGTAGTTCATACTTTGATATAAGGCTCGCAGAGTGTCCTCGTAATCCGAAGCCTTGATTTTAAAGGTTCTCCCGCTAAAGCTTACATAATCACCGATGAAAGAAATTGTCGTATAGCGATCGATTTTTATCATAAACCACCAACCCTTCCCAAAGTTGATTGCCGGAGATAGCTCCAGAGAATCCAGGTAATCCAGGCACGCTTTGATATCCTTTTGTTCCGTGACAATCTTATAATGAGGCGGTGAGGGCAACGTAATCATGGTTAAGGATTTCACCTGTTCGGCCTTATAATTCGGGGCAGACCAGTAAAAGAGCCCAGCCATCAATATCATTGTCAGAAGCCCTATGGTCAAGATAAGCCTGCTTTTCTTCATGTCGCTATACCTTCTTTCTAGTCTATTAATTTCAGGGTCAGCCAGCCAATTCTTTCTACTTTCATTTTAATAATCTTACCTTTCCCTGACAAGTTATATTTCAATAAATACCAGTGCCTTTTATACTAGGGTTATTGGATCAAGAAGAAATACTCCCACTCCTCGTAAAATATATAAAAGGAGATAAAAACCCAAACCTCAATTTAGCTTTCTGCCACATCTTTGGTAACATAAAGCATATTTCCGGTAAATATAATGTATCAATATGATATTTATTGGAGTGTGCTGCCTTATGAGAAAAGTAATAATTAAAACACTGATTGTCAGCCTGACCATCCTTATACTTCCCTTTATCCTGACACTTATCGTAAAGCATAGCAGCAGCGACGCTTTTCTGGAGACCATGAATTATTCTGTCTATTATGAGCTGGACGGGAATAAGGAGGCGATTTCCTTCGATACCTATCTGATGGGTGTGGTTGCAGCCACTATGCCTGTCACCTACCATATGGAGGCTTTGAAGGCACAGGCCGTTATTGCAAGGACCTATGCTATTTATAATATGTCTAAACTGTCAGCAAGTTCTCCCGGAAAGAGCCGCTTTTCTACTTCAGAGCTAGGTCTTTCCTACTTAAGCCTGGAAGCACTGAAGAGCTACTGGGGAGAAGCTAGTTACAGCGATAACTATTCGAAGCTGGAGAAAGCTGTCTATGAAACTAAGGATAAGGTTCTTCTATACCGGAATGCCTTGATTTTGCCTCTTTTTTTCGATACCGGCTCCGGGTATACAAGGAATGCGTCCGAAGCCTGGGGTGTTGAGATTCCTTATCTGGTCAGTGTCCCCAGTAAGCAGGATGTTACCTCAACCAATTATCTTACCATTCGGGAATATGAGCTGCCCGACCTCATCACAGCTTTGACCAGGTATTACACCGATATTACGCTGACTACGGATAAATTCTTCGAAGAGGTTACCGTTGCTTCCCGGGACAGTGCCGGTTATGTAATTAAGATGAACCTTGGCAGCCAAACCGTTTCCGGTGAGGAATTTGCCAAGGTTCTGAATCTTGCATCTAATCATTTCTATCTTGAGGCTTATGATAATAAGGCACGTATCATCTGTAATGGTGTAGGGCACGGCATCGGACTGAGCCAATATGGCGCTAATGCCATGGCTGACGAAAACCGAACCTATTCCGATATCCTGACCTATTATTACACCGATACTGTACTTGCAGATCTGACTGAATAGCTGCTATATACTGCGATATTTCATCAGGAAGAGGAGTTCATTCAGCCAGAGCCTTATGCGAGATTTTTTTTCACGCTGAAGCTCTGCCAGACCGCCCTGGAAGATAATCACCTTTTCCAGTTCATTGTCTGTGACATTTTCATCCGCATATCGGAACCTCATGTATATCCTTGCCACGTCAGAGAATCGGACTCTATTAAAAAGAAAATGATCCTTTACTCTGTTTGCAAGCATCTGTATCGTTTCCTGCTCCTCTAAGTCATAGCCCTCCTGCTTTAAAAGCATAAGAGTTCGAAGGAATACCATATACATCTTTCTATTGCAGTCTGCCTTATGATATTGTCTTTTATATCGCAACCTCAGACCGTTGTAGTAGATTATACACAAGCTGAGTAGGATCAACATGGCTGCCAAGGTAACAACTGTACCATATATCAACTCATTTACCTTCTCTACTCTCTTAGTGGTCCTTGATACCCCATCCTCAGGTATGGGAAGTCCAGATGCATCGATATCTCCTTCATAGTGATTCAAATACTGTTCAGGTATCACTGCCTCAGCTGGTGTGGCAGCTGTCCAGGTTGAATATAGTTCATTATAAAAGGGTGCGGTAGCTTCAAACGGGATCCAACCCACACCTTCAATATAGGCTTCTGCCCAGGCATGTGCTTGACTGTTCTTGACCGAATACATCCCCTTTTTATCCCTATCGATAAATTTTGCCAGATACCCTTCCATATAACGTGTCGGAATTCCGATGCACCTTCCCAGTATGGCCATAGCAGTCGCATAGGAGGTACAATACCCTTTTCGACTTTCAAACAGGAAGTAATCAATGAAATCTTCGCCCTCGGGTACCTTCTCTGGAGATAGCGTATACTCGTATTGCCTTAAATAAGCTTCTATCGCCATCAGCTTATCGTATTTGGTATCATAACCCATGGTAATCTCTTTTGCAAGCTCCCTTACTCTGTCCGGTAAAGTGTCTGGAAGCATTGTATAATTTTTCTTTATCAAGTCTGCCCGCTCACCCAATATCTCATAGAAGTCCCAATAATTCTCCGGATGAATTGCATTGCTCTTAATTAAGACTTTTTTATTAATATATTCCACAGAATCCGGTTTTACGGCCGTCGCATTATCATAAGTGAATTTGTCTGCCTCCCGAAGCATCTCTGTAAATGCCTCTCCCTTCAAATTCATCTCATAAAAGCTGGTTTCATAAGTGGTTCCGCGACCCTTAGCCTTCTCAAATACTATATTGGAATTTTTCGTTATGAGATGTTTGGAATCCTCCAGTGTCAAAAAATTACTGGTTTTCAGCGGATAGAAGAAGGTTTTAGTCTTAATGTTATTATACCTGATCTTGAAACCTACCCGCTTGATTAATTGATTATTCTCAATAATTTCTTTGTCCTGTCTTGCCAAGGCATAGGTAAGCTCCACAAAATCCAGCTTATATTCCTCTATCACCGGCAAGTCCTGCTCCGTGCTCTTCTCCCAACTGCTGCCGGTATAAATATTACTTACGGAACCAATCAGGTAGATTGGTCTGCTTGTAGAAGCTCCACTTATCTTTAGTGCAATATTATTGTCCTTAATCAGACTGCGTCCCTTATTGTTGAGCTCACCATTATTTTCTGAATACCCGGTAAGGCTGAGGCCAAACTCACTTGGCGTATTACTGAAATAATAAATCAGTTCTGTTCTCCATTCTTCTAGCTGCCATCTTACATTATGATAAGCCTTTTTTACAACTGACCACTGGATCGGTTCTGGTTTTGAGGGAAGAGCAATTGCTAAGACAGCAATCATCAGACAGATTGGTGCCAGATAAAGGATGCTCTCCTTCTTCTCCTGTTTGCCTGCCTTACGTGTATAGATAATTCCATAGCACTCCACCAGAATGGATAGGATATAAAAGGTACTTACACAAACTACTGCCTTACTGATATCGTACTTGTTAATACTAAGTATAATCATGGTCGTAAATATAACAACTGCCAGAACCACCTTAAAAAATTGTCGTTTTGTCAGTAGAAAGAACAGCAATACCCCTAATAAACCAACTAAAAACAATGTAAAAACAGCAAACTTCAGTGAATAAAGTTCCTCCGTTCCGTCATATGTTGTTAGCCATCCGCCATAATTCTCAAGCCAGGTAAGCGGGTTGAATTTCCTTACCCAGAAAATCAAGGCCAGGATCGGGATGCTGCTTGCGATTATCAGATAGGTTATTGCATTTCTCTTATTCATATCAATCAGATAAATCAACAATGCCGGTAAAAAGGATAAAAATGCGCTCAGAAAAATAGAAACCTTAAGCTGATAATACTGGTTGATTATCAGTGCTAAAGCCCATCCCAAAGCCATGCTCAGCAGAGCATGATAAACCTGATATAATCGCTCTCGATCCTTTAACATTATTAAACCTTCTTCCCATAACATATGAATTGCTGATCAGATTGCACTAATGCATGAATACTCTCTGAATCTACACTACTTCCTGGCTAAGGATATCTGCTATCTCATCCTCCGGCATGATTTGGTATATACTCACTCCGGAGTTTTTCATACCATCAATAATTTTTTTCGTCTCCTCCGAAACATCATCATTGACAAACAAAATACAGATATGGTTTCCACCTGATACTGCCTTCAGTGCTTCCAGATATAATTCCTTCGTCAGGCTGTGAGTGGCAGCCACATAAAATACTCCCTCTCCACTACGTACCAGATGCTCTCTCAGTAACATGCTTACTGGAAGCATACTCTTAAAATTGATACGGACACACGCCTTGTAAAATGCATTAAAGTCCTCTTTAGAAGATATATTGGAGCATTTCAGACCCTCTAATTCATAGATAATCTGTGAGGAAGTCCCTCTTTGTGCATAAAAATTCGCAATTGCGAGTACACTCTCGATTATCTTATCCTCAGCCATAACAACCTTAAGCTCATCCTCTTTCATCTTCATTAGGTCCATGAACAAGACAATCTCTGCTTTCGGAATATGCTGATATTTTCTAGTAATCAGCTGGTGGAGCCGGGCTGTTGCCTTCCAGTGTATCCTCTTTCTACTGTCTCCGGGAAAGTATTTTCTTACCTCTGTATCAAGTTCTTCTTCTGCCAAATTGGAAAACCTCATGGGGTTCTTAACGTCGCTCTGAGGCGGAGCAATCCCCAATTGCTCCAATGGAACCACTCTTGGCAGCACGACTGCCTTTAGCTTGGTTGAAATCGGATAGGTAATATTGAACAGATATAAAAAGTCTGTTACCTCGATGGAATTGACACCGACATAATATTCCCCCCTGTAATTACATCTGATTCTTGTCTCCAGGTGTTCGCTCTCATTTGGAAGAAGACTGTACTCCGCAATTTGGTTTGCTGCTTCTATGGTTGATTTATCACTAATGAAATTTACCTTGACATTTCGAAAGGTGATAAAATCCTCATTGGCAATCACGAAGGAATATGTCGTCCAATCACCCTTGACCACCAGATATGCATCCATAGACTGGTAGATCTTAAAACGGAAATATACATAAAGGGTATATAAAAAAGACATGACCGGGATTAACAGTGTCAGATAAAAAAGAGCATAAGAAATATTACCTCCGTAATAGGAGGCAAAAATACTACTTCCTAAGATTCCTCCCAGAAAAATCAAACGATTAATTTTCATACTATCCCCCATGCTGCATCCGAAATAGCCATAGCCTTCGGAAGAACAATTACTCCTTCATCACACTGCTCTGCCTGTTATTGTGCAAGTACCGGTACGGGTACCTTGGCTACAATGTTCTTTAATACCTTCTCCACCTTAGTCTGGGAAAGTCTGGCCTCCGGTGACAGGATAATACGATGGGACAATACCGGATGTATCAGTTTAAGAATATCGTCCGGAATGCAGAAATTCCTTCCATTGACATAAGCATATGCCTGAGCTGCGCGAAGCAGCGCCAGTGTTGCTCTGGGGCTCGCACCCAGTGTGATGTTATTATCCTTTCTGGTTTCAGCGATAATCTTTGTAACAAAGGTTATCAAGTCCTGCTTAATCTTTACGGTCTCCACCTCCTGCTGCATCAAGAGGATGATATCCCCCTCAACTATCGCTTCAAGCTTCTTACCGAGCTTATGATTGAGGAATCGCTCCGCCATGACCTTTTCGTCATTCAGCTGGGGATATCCAATCGATATTTTCATCATAAAACGGTCTAACTGTGCCTCAGGCAGATTATAGGTACCAAGATAATCAATAGGATTTTGTGTCGCAATAACCATAAAGGGCTTTGGTATTGGATGGGTTACACCATCAACTGTAACCTGCTTCTCTTCCATTGCTTCCAGTAAACTGGCCTGGGTCTTAGGTGAGGTACGGTTAATCTCATCCGCAAGAATAATGTTATTCACAATTGCTCCCTGTGAGTATTCAAATTTACCGGTTTGAAGATTATATATTGACAAACCCGTGACATCGCTTGGTAGTGTGTCCGGAGTAAATTGAATTCGTGTAAAACCACATTGGATAGTCTGTGCAATTGTTTTGGCAAGAGTGGTTTTACCGACTCCCGGTACATCCTCAAGCAGCAGATGACCACCGGCCAGCAGGGTGACCAGTGTATATTCTATCACTTCCCTCTTACCGACAATAATCTGTTCCATATTATCTATGATTTCAGCTACTCTTCTTTGATTATCCATCCTCTACCCCTCTTCTTTACTATTATAGTAAACTCTTACATTATTATACTTTAGCTTCCTGATACAATGCAAGGTAAGAATTACATTAGATTTTGTATTTTCTATTGATTTTCTGTCTACTACCTTCTTATTTCTACTTTCTGTCAGGAACATAAAAGGATGCCATTGATCTTATCCTTTCTACAGGTATCAGCAGCATCCCTTATTATTAGTCAATTCTTCAGCATATGATATGTCTAAAGCTAATCCAATCTTTTTATCAATCCGACCAGAAGCTTCACTGTGTTCCTGATGGCTATTTCTTCAAAATCCTTATAGGTCATCTCAGCACTATGATCTGCTTTATCAGAGATCGCTCTGATAATCAAAAACGGAATATTGTTTAAATATGCAGTATGAGCAATAGCTGCTCCCTCCATCTCTGTACAGTAACCGTCAAAATTATGTGTAAGCCAGGCCTTCTTTTCCGAATCCGAGATAAACTGGTCTCCACTGACGATTCTCCCTGTATGAACTCCTATCTCGGGAACAACCTCTGAGCATACCTCTTTTGCCAGTTTTATCAGTCTCTCATCTGCTTTAAAGACAGACTGCTCCATTCTAGGGATGACCCCGACAGGGTAGCCAAAGCCCGATGCATCCACATCATGCTGCAGTGTATCGGTAGATAGCACAATATCCGCAATATCTATTTCATTTCTCAAGGAGCCCGCCACGCCGGTATTGATTACCGTATCCACTCCAAACAGATCTGCCAGAACCTGTGTACAGACAGCGGCGTTTACCTTACCGATACCGCAACGGACTATTACAACTTCCTTCTCCAGCAGCTTTCCCTCATAAAATTCCATGGATGCGATTGTCTTCACAGTGACAGCCTGCATCTGTCCCTTCAGGATGTTCACTTCCTCATCCATTGCACCAATGATGCCAATTTTCTTCATATGCGTCTCTCCTTTATGCTATTGTATCCGATTTTTTACCAAACTTCAATACAAAGGATCAGAGTAAGAGTTTAGTGATCTCGTATTCCTCCTTGTGAGAAGCTGCTCCTGCTTCCTTCTCCCTGCTCAGAAAAATTATTTGCAAATTCCTGTACTCTGAGATACAATGTACTCGGTTATGAGTATCCGGTGACACCGTCTTCTCATAAACTAGATTAGATTTAGCTATAGAAAGGGATTATAAAATGACCTACAAAACATCGGGTGTATGTAGCCGCGAAATCTGCTTTGAGATAGACGAAGAAACCAACACCATCACTGAGCTCTTTTTTGTTGGAGGCTGTAACGGTAATACCAGCGGATTATCGCGACTGGTTGTCGGAATGAAGGTTGATGATGTGATCCGTAAATTAGAGGGAGTGACCTGCGATTTTCGTAAAACCTCCTGTCCGGATCAGCTGGCGAAGGCATTGAAGGAATGGAGGTCCTAACATGAAACGCATCGTATTAACCGGAGGGGGTACTGCAGGACACGTTACACCCTGCATCGCATTATTACCGCAGCTGACACAGGAAGGCTTTGACATTCAGTATATCGGTTCTTACAACGGAATAGAACGCAAGCTGATTGAAGAATATAAAGTCCCATACCATGGCATATCCTCCGGAAAGCTGAGAAGATATTTTGATCCTAAGAACTTCTCCGACCCTTTCAAGGTTATTAAAGGTTATCTGGAAGCAAGCAAAATATTAAAAAGCCTCAAGCCGGATGTTGTTTTTTCCAAAGGCGGCTTTGTTACAGTTCCTGTTGTGTTAGCAGCCAGACATCATAAAATACCTGTCATTATACATGAGTCGGATATGACTCCGGGCCTTGCGAACAAGCTGGCACTTCCTTCTGCAACTAAGGTATGTGTTAATTTCCCAGAGACTCTGAAGTATTTCCCTGCGGGCAAGGCCGTCCTGACCGGTACACCTATACGGAAGGAGCTTTTCTCTGGTAATAAGCTTCGCGGTCTTGATTTCTGCGGTTTTTCCGTAAACCGGCCGGTACTGCTTATAGTCGGCGGAAGCTCCGGATCCCGTGCAATTAATGACGTAATCAGAGGAATGCTGCCTACTCTGCTCCGAGATTTTCAGATTATCCATCTTTGTGGAAAGGGTAACTTAGACGAGCGCTTTAATGATACCACAGGCTATATACAATTTGAATATATTCAGGCTGAATTAAGTGATTTACTTGCCGCCGCCGATATCGTTATCTCCAGAGCTGGAGCCAATGCTATCTGTGAGCTTTTGGCTCTTAGGAAGCCTCATATTCTTATACCGCTTCCTGCTGCCGCAAGCCGCGGTGATCAGATCTTGAATGCAGATTCCTTCGAGCATCAGGGCTTTTCCTATGTGCTCAGGGAAGAGGATTTAAGCCTCAGCAATTTACAAAAAGCAATCAAGGCAGTAACCGAGAATAAACAGGATTACATAAATTCCATGGAAAAAAGTGAGCTGAACAACTCTACCGATACCATTATAAGATTAATTAAAGAAGCCATAAAATAACAATAGGGCTGTTGCAAAATAATGTTCCTGCATCATGACGGAGAGCTTTCGATCTCCCTCCTGTGGCATAGGAATTATCTTGCACAGCCCTGCTCTATTATATGAAGTGCACCGTTAGGCTTAAAATTATAACCTTCCCGCTATGGCTGCCGCAAGTGCTGCTGCCTCACCTTCTTCATATTTTCCCGGAGTCCAGGTGGTCTTCACCTGATCACCCTGATATCTTGGAATCAGATGCATATGGAAATGGAATATCGTCTGTCCTGCTGCCTCACCATTATTCTGTAGCAGATTGATTCCGTCGCATGAGAGCTCTGCCTGTATTGCTTTTGCTACCTTTCTGGCCACTAAAAGCCCTTTAGCTGCAGTAACATCATCCAGTTCAAACAGATTCGCATAATGCTTTTTGGAAACTATAATGACATGTCCCTTTGCGGCAGGAAAGATATCCATAATCACCTTAAAATCCTCGTCCTCATAAATGGTCGCCGAAGGAATTTCTCCGGCTATGATTTTACAGAAAATACAATTACTTTGCATAAAGCACCTCCTATGTCGATTGTTGTTTCTTCATTTATATTGCATGATCTTCCAAAATTTGATACTATAATGATTAAGGTAAGTATTAAACCAAAGGGGGTTAAAGCATGGTATCCAAATTTAATAATGACACACTTGCCGGTATGATAAAGGCCAATCCAGATCTAGAGAATATTATTCAGACCGTCATCGCGGCCAATAAAAATACTACCTCCATGTTTGTTCACGAGCTTCGTAATCCTCTTGCCCTGCTGAAGGGCACGGTACAGTATATCGAATTGAAACATCCGGAAGTGAAGGAGTTCAAATACTGGGATCAGGTTCAGGATCTGATCAATGATATGGAGAATATTATGCAGGACGCATCTATGCTGAATAATTCCATGCTCTTAAACAGAGAAACCACGGATTTGATTACTTTGTTGAATAGTATCCTTAGCAATTTTATGCCGCAGGCTCTGACTCAGCAGATTGATCTTGCAATGAACATAGCTCCCGGCTGCGAAAAATATTTTACCTCCTACAGCTGTGATGGTGGTAAATTAAAGCAGGTATTTACCAATATGATTAAAAATGCTTTTGAAGCCACAAAACCCGGAAATTTTATTCATATCAGCCTTTCTGCTTATCCCGAGGACAATCCTAATCCACGTAAGCTGTCCATAAGCCTAAGCAACAATGGGTTGCCCATCCCCGAAGCGGCACTTGAGAGTATTTTTCAGCCCTTTGTCTCCTATAAGAAGGGTGGCACCGGCGTTGGTCTTGCTCTGGTACAGAGGATTATCAATCTTCATTATGGCAGTATCTCCGTCACCTCGGATGAGAGCCTGACGACCTTTACCATTCTGCTTCCGTTATAAGACAGCCTGCTGTCAGGTAAGCTTTTGCACCTTAGGAATTGTCTATCAATACCCTCAGGAACAGTGAACTCCTTTTTCGGATAATATCTGTCCTGAGGGTCTATTATTTAAGTGGCATATACAGTAAATATCGATCCTGGCTTTGCGGGGGATCATTACAATATATTGAATTGGAAGACCTGGTCAAAGGTACGAAGCGTCTTAAAGTTCCCCTTTGCAGTTAGTTCACCCGACATAAAGGCCCCCTGGAAGGTAATCCGTCCAAGGACCAGCTTGTTCATCACCGCATGGGTTGTCTTAGCCATAACGTCTGCATCCGTCTTTTCACCGTAGTAACATTTTAATCGCTTATTATTAATCTCCACGACTAAATTTTTCTTCACATCGGAAAGCTGAATACTATAGGACGCTACAAAGTCATCAATCGGATGGAAATTGTCCTTTAGATTCTTTATAAAATCCTGACTTCCTTCCCCATCACTATTATTGTCCAGCATCTCCTTGAACATCTGTGTCAACTCTTCAATATCCTCTTTCTGTTTCTTCACATAAGTATCATCCGATACATAGACGGAAAGCTGCTCACTTTCCTGTGGTGTAAGTACGATGGAGCTGCTCCGCAGTAAATTCTGCTTCACGGCCGCGTTACTGGTTGGTAAAATCTTCGTCTTCTGATGGATGGTACGGTAATAAGCCTCCGCTTTCTTCTCTATGATTTCAGCAAAATCCTTATTCGTCTCAAATTCAACATGCTCCTCCACATAGGCACCCAGACCACTGACCGGATTTCCTCCGAGTATCTCCCATGCTTTAATTAAGTAAAGCTCTGCATCCCGCTCCCCATAGGTGCTGGCAATGGCTACAGGCAACATATAAAGCTTACTAAGCTTATCCTTATCAGCGTAGAGCCAGCAGGCATCCAGAAACTGTTGCATCAGGCCGCCGATACCAAACCATTCCACGCTTACAGCAAGAATAATACCGTCAGCTTCCTTTAAGGTCTTGGGAAGCATTGATATCTGTTTCTTCTCTTCATACAGATTATATCTGGTAACCTGTACCCTGAGCTCCTCCAACACCGCGGTCAGCTTGCTTATGACATAGAGCGTCGGGTCCTCAATCAAACCTCTGCCGCCATAATAGATATTAATTTTCATGTAGTAACCTCTCCTCCTGATAAATTCTTTACGGGTCTACGGTAAATCAGTGCCGCCAGAACAAATCCTGCCACAAAGCCTCCGACATGAGCAGCCTGGTCAATCCGGGTATTCGCGATACCGCTATAAAGGCTGAGTACCACAAACACTATCATCTGTCTGGTACTGATCTCCTCCAGTCTTCCACGATTCACTATTACGATAAGCAGCATGGCACCCACAACTCCAAAGATAGCTCCGGATGCTCCTATGGAGATGGTGGTTCCTTCCGTCATTCGGTTATATTCTTCCCACATATTATAACCGATTGAAGCAAACCCCGCAAGAATTCCCCCACCTATATAGATTATTAGATATTTCACCTTTCCTACTGCATGTTCCAGGTGATATCCCACAAAGAGCAGTACCAGCATATTATTAAACAGATGGCTTAAGTCCGCATGTAAAAACATAGAGGTCAGAATACGATAGTATTGTCCCTCCTTTAGCACATAGAACCAGGATAGTGCACCCTTTGCCAGCGTTTTGTCCGTACCCCCAAAGACCGGTATAAAGTATGACAGAATAAATGCTAACACATTCAAAAGAAGGATGCACGTATTTACCGGAGTGAGTATCCTGTCTTTTCTTTGTGGCGGCTGTGGTATCGAAGCATAATCCACCGGTATGTGAGAGCCGGTCTCCGATTCTCTCTGCTCCAGATTTAAGAGAAATTCTTCTTCCAGCTGCTGTTCTATTTTGCTTCTAAAATCCTGTAGCTCATCAGTTAGGTGGTATTCGCCAAAATGATTTTCGTATAACATCAGACGCAGGTGAATCAGATCAATAATCCAATGGTCATCCTCCGGCTGATTAATACAGAGCAGTCTCGCCTTCTCAGGGGAGGCCGTCAGAATAAGACTCAGCAGCTGAATATTCGTTGAGTCGCTACAATTAATACTTTGCTTCATCTTCTCTAAGATATGTCCATATTGCTCCCTGGTAAACTCATTGCCGTCAATCATATGGATGACGGATATAATCCTAAGTAAGGAGTCACCACCGGTATTGTTATTCGTCTCTATTCGATAGAAAAGATAAATTCCGGAATTATTGGAATTCATTCTGATAAAACTCATGTCGGTTAAGATTGCGTCCAGTCTTTTTTCTATCATATTCAGTCCTTTAATCTTCCCATGCAAAGGATCGTTTCACAGCCTTCTTCCATCCGGCAATCAAAGTCTCCCTTTTTTCCTGTGACATATCCGGGCAAAAGGTCTCAGCCAAAGCCCAATTCCTCCTGATTTCCTCCCTGTCCTTCCAGAAACCGACTGCAAGCCCTGCCAGATAAGCGGCTCCGAGAGCGGTGGTCTCAATACATTCCGGTTTTAATACCTCCGTATTTAGGATATCTGCTTGAAATTGCATCAGAAAACTATTAGCACAGGCACCACCGTCTACTTTAAGGGCTTTCAGTGTAATTCCCGAATCTCCCTCCATTGCCTTCAGCACATCCTGAGTCTGATAAGCAATAGCCTCCAATGTCGCACGAATGATATGATCCCGGTTACAGCCCCGGGTAATGCCTACAATTGCTCCCCTGGCATACTGATCCCAATAAGGTGCACCAAGGCCTGCAAAGGCCGGAACAACATAAACCCCGTTCGTATCAGGAACCTGCATAGCGAACTTTTCGCTTTCCGCAGCATTACGGATTAACTGAAGTTCATCACGGAGCCATTGTATGGCTGCTCCTGCAACAAATACACTTCCCTCCAGCGCATAAGAGACCTCCGGTCCGATGGAGGCTGCGATTGTTGTGATCAGTCCATGCTTGGAGACGATAGCTTCATTTCCGGTATTCATAAGCAAGAAGCATCCGGTCCCGTAAGTATTTTTCACATCACCCTTATTGTGGCAGCATTGGCCAAATAGCGCCGCCTGTTGATCCCCCGCTGCTCCTGCGATAGCAATAGCCTCACCAAATAGTGCTCTGTCGGTATAACCATAGATGCAGCTTGAGGCCTTAACCTCCGGAAGCATTTGAACAGGAATATCAAGCTCCTCTAATATCTTCTCGTCCCAGGTCAGTCTTCTGATATCAAAAAGCATAGTCCTGGATGCGTTCGTATAGTCTGTAACAAAAGCCCTTCCTTTGGTCAGATTCCATATGATCCAGGTATCCACCGTACCAAAGAGCAGTTCTCCGGCTTCTGCTGCTTCCCGTGCTCCTGCTACATGATCCAGAATCCACTTAATCTTTGTTCCCGAGAAATAAGCATCGGGTATGAGTCCTGTCTTAGCCTTAATATAGGCTTCAAGCCCCTTTGACTTCAATTCCTCTATCATATCTGAGGTTCTGCGGCATTGCCACACGATGGCATTATAGACAGGCTGCCCGGTATTCTTATTCCATACAATTGTTGTTTCCCGTTGGTTCGTAATGCCGATGGAAGCGATTTGTTCGGCATTGATACTAATCTTTGCCATGGCCTCCGTAGCGACGGAGATCTGGGAGGACCAGATTTCCATCGGGTCATGTTCAACCCAGCCGGGCTTGGGATATATCTGAGTAAATTCCTTCTGAGCTATGCTTTTCATTTTTCCCTGCTTATCAAAAATAATGCACCTGGAGCTTGTCGTGCCCTGGTCAAGAGCCATTATATATTCTTTCAACATATCCTCCCTCTGCCACTAATTCGGCTTACTTTCTACATACTAGCAGCGAATGATTAAGCTTCCACTTCATTATCATAATCATTCGCTAAATCTTCTAAAAATAATCACCCTAAATTAGTCTTCATAAATTAATCTTCTGATTTATCATTAAAATTATCTTCTAATCAAATCTTCTAATCAAATCTTCTAATCCTTCTTCTAATTTATCTTATACAAGATCATCAGCCTTATCTTCTCATCAATCCTCAGTATGAACTTCAACCTTCGAGGGCAGCCAAAATGATGACTGCGACCGCAGCAATCGCCAGTATCACATCCCCTAATAATAAAATCCAGTAAAAGATCCGGCTCCTTTGCTTAGCTTTTATCTTTTCCTGCAGCTTCATAGCCGTATTCCAGATCAGACCCAATGAAAACAGTAATAGCAATACTCCTTTAATAATTGCATTACCAATGAAGTTCGCGATAACCAGAAACAGCAGCAGGATTACCACATAAAACACATCATATCGTCTCTTCAAGTCAGTACCTCCAATCATGTAAAAATCGATTGCTTCAATAGTATTGTATACTCTGGTTCCAATATTTACAAGGCTTTTATTGCTGCATGGAATTCACAGAGTAAGCTGTTTCTCTGAATAAATCTTGCACCCTATTAGTGTAGCTCAGATATCACCGGTTTCTGGCCGCGGTCTTCCAACTCGTTTATCTGCTGTCCCGAACACATACGGAAGGTTCGCGAAGGCAATCTCATCCCCGAGTATAAGCTCCTTTTTCTCGTAGGTCTGAAGTAGCCGGCCGTTTACGTACGTTCCATTTGTGGAGTTGAGATCGGTGATATAATAGCTTTCCTCCTCCTTTGTTATCTTGGCATGAAATCTGCTGATCACCTTTTGATCCAGGCAGTAGTCCACATTGGCCTTTAATTTTCCTATAAAGAAGGGATATTCGGTAAGTAGAATCGGCTCATAGTCTGAGCCTTGTCTTGGATTTAAGCAAAGCAGCGGATCCTCTGTGTCCTTACTTATATCACTGAGCAGACAGGTAGGATTATAATTCTCTTCCTGTTGTTCCTCGTCTCTAATGGGCAGAGCTTTCTCCCATGTCCTTGTTATCTCCGATTCCGTTTTTTCTGCCTCTTCATTAAGCTTTGCAGCAAAAGCGGGTTTCTTTCTACTTGACTGAGACCCTGTATTCTCTTGCTCTATAAGAGGATCAATATATTCATTCCTGGAAACAATTTTGGACACCTTATTCTTTCGATCCCAAATTTTTCGGAGAACATATCCCTCAATACATAGTAATATAAGGAGAAGCGCAGCTAGCTTGCTGTATACTATTCTTTCTCCGAAGGGATCATAAAGAATACCTGTTGTTATTCCTAATATCAGGAGCAAGCCTCCGATGATAGCACAGAAAGCCGTAAGTAGATAGCTGGACAGAGGATAATAAACCTTCTCTTCTTCCCTTTCCACCTTCTCGAGCATGACCGGTATTTTCTCCATCAGTAGTTTATCCTCAGGGATCACAAGCTTTTCTTTAACTGATAAACCTGTCGAAACAGTCTCTTTTTCACTATCTGACCGCCCGGTATCAGGGAGGCCAGACCCTCTTGTACTATTTAAAGAAGCATAGAGATGCATCGTAGTAAAGCTTTCTTCCCTGCTGGCGGCATATAATTGATATATCAGGAGCACGGCATCCTTATCGCTATAGTCCACCTTATTCATCAGATATTCCAGCAGATAATTCATCTGCTCCTTTATTTCGCTATGGTATCCTGATAAAAAACACAGTGCAGGAGTGAAGCTCATAACATCCAGATAAATATAATCGGGTTTTAGGATAAAATCCTCGCCCGGTAATAAAAATTCATAAGCGGTATCCAACGTGTGAAGGATACCGTTTATAATAAGCTTGATTTTATCATAGGATAGAATACTCTTTTCCAGTAAACTTTTCATGGACTGCATACCGGTGATATCATAATAAAATAACAGCCTGTCATTCATTTGTCTCAGTTTAAGGGGCAGTATCCCCTCAAGCTGCTGCTGCTCCAGAAGTCTGATGCAGTACGGTTCTGTGCGGATTGCTTCTTCCTCATGGATTACCATGTAATTATGCCGTAGGTCCTTCCTGTATTCTACCTCCATAGGCGTTACCTCCACCCCCTAATGCTATTTCTATTTCGTAATATCCTTCATTCTAAACGAAGAAGCATCATAAATCTGCTCTTCAGCTGATCCACCCCTTTGATTTCAGCTCCTGTATGTAGTATTGTTTCACAGGCACGTACGGTCTCAGCCGGATTGTGAACTGCGTAGCTTCCCACAATCCTTGTTATTGAATAATTCTCAAACAGCTCTCCAAAGACAGGAAGGTTTACTGTCGTTTTCGCCCTTACGGATGTAGAAATTGACCACTTTCCCACCTCGGAATCCACCGCAATGATCCTTGACAGCAGAAGCCTCCCCGATAGTTTACTCAGAATATAATAATTCATTGCCTTTTCTTCCTGTTCGGTATTCCCAGTAATGATATAGAAAACACCTCTATTATTTACTGCATCATAGTGAATATCTCCTGTTTGAAAGTTTACCTCATGCTTGAAAGCAAGACCAGCTTTATGCAGGGTTTGGTCTACCACCCCACGAATTCGGCACATATCATGAAGGCAGAAGGAGAGATAGATCAGGGCGAAGATAATCAATATAACCAACGGCAGGATAAAGGACGCTTCTACTGTAATGCTGCCCCTGATACCGCACGGTCTGCTTCTTTCCCTTAGAAGACTGTTTCCTGGCTTTCCTGCTTTCCTCTTCATACAACATTCCCCTTGGATACAGCAAGTAATATTACATAACCTGCAAGTAGAAAAGGAATAAACGGAATACTTTTCTTCCGATCTGCGATACGCAACAATAGAAGAATTGCGGAAACTGCAGCGGCAAGTGATAACGCAATTCCAAAGAGCTCTGTATTTGACCAAAAGCCCAGACCCAGTCCCGTAACACACAAGAGAATTCCATCACCCAATCCGATCTTTCCTCCGGTTGCTTTGCTTAGGAGAATGACCCCAAAACCCAATGCACAGCCACCTAACCGTTCGGTTACAGACAGTCTCTCGCTAAAGGGCAGACAAATAATAATCATTATGGCACATACACCTATCATCCATAGATAAATCCGTTTATATAGCAGATCCTGTATTCCGCAAAATAATAACAAAACCCCCAGCACAATTCTGATAATCCATTCCGACATAATAACCTCCTTTCATAATATATAAGAAAACCAAGATTGATTCAAATTTAGATATTATTTATCAAACATAAGGTGAGAACCGTAAAGATGCTTAGGATTCATTATCAATGGGTTTGATACCGGTTTGATTTTTTAATTGCTCTCTATACTACATCTTTTGCAGGGAGTACGGCTTCCAATCTCAGATATCGTAATCTGTCTGACTGTCCTCTTCAGAGCCGGGCAGCTTCTTACGATATGATAGCTGCTGCCATCCTCCGTGATAAAAAAGGTTCCTGAGGGTTCTACACTCCCCCTGCAGCATTCCTTGCAGGCATGGTATTTCCCCCCTCCGGTGTTTCGGTAGCTATCCGGAATACCGTTGACCGCGCGAATGGAAAGACGGATGTGGGAGCAGGAAGCGCTTTTATGATACACCTTACCTGTCTCGGTTATATAAACCGCTTCCTCCACTCCAGTATCATCCTCCAGGGAATAAGCTGCTGTTACCTTGATCCCTGTCCATCCCCTCACTCGTACCCGTTGGAGCAGCTTTATGCTATCAAGAGGGAATAGGCTGATTGGGGGCGCCGCACGATAACTTACGATAATATCTATGCAGCCTCCCTCCTTAAGAATTGAGGAGCCCTCAAAGCTGATCCCCTGAAATCCTTTTTCAATACAGGAACGGTTGATAAAGTCTGTATTCAGGTAATTATCCGAGATGGTTTTAAGAACCGTCTTGTCAATAATAGCTGCTGTAAAGTCACCAAGCCCTAGCTCCAGTTCCTGTCCGAATATCGTAGTATCGAAATTCATAGCCTCCGTTATTCCGGTAAAGTCCTCGTAGACATAAGCTGTTTTGGCGAAATTCAGACCCATTCTTGTAATTCCCTGCTGGATATATTCCTGAAGCATGAGAATTTGTATAAAATACAAAAAAGCCAATATAAAGTATAGAAAAAGCGGTAAGACGAAAGCTGCCTCGATAGTAAGGGAGCCTTCTCTGCTTATCTTTCCTTGAAAGAGTCGCTTACATACCTTCTGCATTACAACCTCCGTCCACCACTTATCCTTAGGTAAATCTTTATCGAATAGCATGGTAAGCTCCACATTATTTCCGATCGAAAAATACTGTTTTTTCAATTTAACCTCTAATGGGTTGGGATGTCCGTTCTTCCTAGGAATAGCTTTATTACAATCAGGTAAATGATTTCTTGGAGAGAGTTTATTTTTTAGTTTTACAGAATATGAATAGATAGTTAGAAGAGCGGACATCCCAGCCCACAATACTTACCGGATAAAATGATTGCTTAATAACTGTTATCCATCCGATAATGAAAACGATATCCTAAAGCTGTATGATTCATATAATTTCTAATTGCCGGTATAACTATAAATTTAGCAGCTGTCGAAAATTCTGCCTTTACCGAAAAACCATACAGGCAATCAGCAAAATAGAAGTCGTCCTCATAACGAAGTATGATATTCTCCTGAATTAGATCCATTGAATAGTAGGCTAGATTCTCATTATTTTGAAGTAACAGGAACAGATACAGATAATCTTGATAAGATAGTGCCAGCTTATTCTGCTCGAGCATTGGTACCTTAGACTGCAGGTAATTTCGATTTATAAGAAACATCTCCGGAAAGGTAAGAACAACGCCCCTCTTCAGTACAGGAACCTCCTTTCCTTGCATCAGAGCACATACATCTAATAATGCTTCGGTAAAAGCCCATATCAGAAGGAGTACAGTTTTTGTAATGCTGATAAGGATGGGAAGTCCTGTAAAACCAACCAGAGCTGTTGCTGCTGCCAGTGCCTCCTGTCCTCTCACACGGTCTCCCAGAAGGGTTACAAAATTCGCGGACATACGAAGGAATATCAGTCTTCCCACCAAGGAGGATAGATTATCACGATCGGAAAGCTTCGCATATAGAAGATATTCCTGTTCATAGCTCAAAGCCGAGGGTTTTCTTACAGCATCCTCCTGACTGCTTGTAGGATATGCTTCGAAGTGCTCCTTCATATATTCCCGAAACAGTAAGTACTCTGAAGCTTTATTCAAGCTGCTGTTAAGGATCTCAAGAATCGAATCTGTATCTGTAAAGCACTTTAGTATATTCTGAATTTGTGAAGTATCTCCTCCAACAGAATAATCCTCAATAAAATCGGTCATCAAAGCACCTGATTCTGTACCCTGTTTCAGCAATTTGGCTTCTGTGGAAGGAAGTCTTCCTTCTTTCAGTTTATTATCCGATATGGCTGCCGGATTGATTACCAGCTCAGTCAGACTGCTTTTTATCGTATCCCTGACTGCCTCCACCGGATTCTCTTCCTTTATCTTTTCCGTAACCAAGGTACTATAGTCCAAAGAAAGCTCCTTCACCTGATAATTCTTTAGCTGTTTCACTATGGAATTAAGCAGCTGTCGGCAGGAGGAGTAATTCTCATTATTTTCATTCGAAACACATTGGTTCAGAAGAGGTCTTATGATAAGAAGCTGCTTCTGATTGTTTTCCAGTATACTTCTCATTGCGCTATATCCTGAATTTGTTTTTGATTTCTCCGAGTATTGCTTCATCTGCACAAGGCTTTTTGAAAGCTCTTGTATAATATTGCCCTCGACACTGCTTTCTTCCTCAGAAAGCTTTCGTTCAAAGCTCTCTATCAGGGAAGCTGCCTCGGATGCACTGTTGGTGATTGTTCCAACGATAGCTATGGCCTCCTGAAGCAGTGGAAGGATTTCCTTAATCTCTGTATCCAGTCTATGATAGTCCGACTGCACAGCCTTCAGCAGCTCCTGCTTTTGTGTCGTAAGGGCCGCTCTCTCCGATTGCAGTCTGCTTACTGTATCTCTGTAGCCCTCAATCTGCTGCCGGATTTCCTTGGCGTGCTTCTTATCCTCCTTAGAAAGGCTGCTACTACTTCCCATAGCACCAAGCTGTGACCGGGCACTTAATATTTCCTCCGAAGCATTCCTCAGCGCCTCGTCAATACTCTTCAGCTGTATTGTCAGTGCCTCCAGCTCCTTCAGCCGCTGTTGTGTTACCCCGAGATAGACGGAAGGGTTGCTGTAATGCTCCCTCCCTGCCTGAAATATTATATTGTTATTGATACTGACACTATCGGTAGTAAGTTCTCCGGAATATATCATTTTTATAAAGTACTTGTTCCTCTGAAGCCTTCCCTTCTTATCAAGCCGTATTCCCTTATTTGAGGTACTAAGACCATCAAACAGCTCCATCAGTCTTAAGATATTTCTGTCGATTTCTGCCAGCTTCTCCTCTGCCTCTAGCTTTTTTTCATATATTACACTAACCTTCTTCGGCGTCTCCAGCAGGGAAAGCTGATCCAGCAGCTTTTCTACTGTGTCTGCTGCCATATCATATTTCATGTACTCCACTGCCTCATTTCGAAACAGCTCACCCTTGTAGTCCATAAGCCTGGTTAGTTCCCCTACCTCAACTGAAGCTAGTGCTATTTCCAGAAGCTTCATAGCCCCCTCTCTCTTCTCCTGTACCAAATTCTTATCCGGTGTCAGAGTATAAGACATGTATTCAGAAAGTGTCTCCTCCAGCTGGTCTGCTTTTCCCAGTGCTTGATCTATCTCTGCATCATATCCAAAGAGATGATATTCCTCCCATAGTGGACCATAAAAGTCTGCTAAAATAGAATCCGTAGCGGTAGATAAGGCTCGCTCGGCAAATACTCCAGCTGTACTAATTCTGGCTCCCTCAATGACAGTAAATATGAGGGACAGTATCATCAGTAAAATCAGAGATAGATATACTGTAATTGTCGCATTCTCATTTTTCTGCAGAACCTTCATCCATAGTCCCCCATATCCTTAATGTTTCTCCACCATTTTTATACGTTTTCGTCTTTTATATACGAAACCCTTCTCTCGTCAGTTTTCTTATCATGTTATTAATACATCCTATTCTCCACTTTAACTTTTCTATGTGTCCGATGTCTTTACAGTTTTCTTAATCTCACATTTTCTATACCTATACCTTATAGCTTTCTCTTTTCAGTGCGTTTAAGATCACTGTGTTGGAATAAGAGAAATCTCTGCAGAGACGTTGCTTGAATTCTCATTGATGGAAGCAAAGGCATTTGATATAATCTGTACGATCTGATGTCTGAAAATCAGCACCAGCCCGATGATGATAACCAGGATTAAAATAATTTCTACAACTCCAACTCCGTCCAACTGCGTAGTGGCAGCCTTCAAGTATAACCTCTTTATTTTGTCGTTCATCCTTATCCTACTGTCATTAAGGACAGTTCTCCTTTCGTTTTTTCTCGTTACTGTAACCGGATATCTGCTGTCTGCCTCTTAACCTTCAGATTACATCTGAAAAGAGATAAATGCCGGGATGAGAATGATCAAGAATACAATCATAAGCATTAAAATCATTGGTACCAGAAGCTTTGTTCCTGCTTCCTCCCCAAGCCTTTTTGCTGTCTCTTTCCTCTCATCAAAGGCCTCCGCTGCCTCATGCTTTAGTAATTCTGTAAATCCCCTATTCCCTTTTTTAAGATTCTGTGTAATCAGGGTTCCGAGCTTAATATAAGGAATTAAACCAATTCTTCTGCCATACTGCTCATATGCTTTCGTTTCAGAAATTCCCAAGCGTAATTCGCTGACGGTGATAAGCATCTCTTCGTAGGCGTAATGCTTCTTTCTGGTTTGACCAATTTCCCCTTCTGATTTCAAAGCATTATAATCCTCAGCTATTCGAAACCACGCCTGCCTGATGGTCATTCCCGCATTCACCAATAGGGTGAATTTATTAATAATTTCCGGATAGTCAGAAAGCAACTGCTCTTTTCGAAGCTTCATTCTATTATCCAGCTCCTTATCCATTAGCCTCCAGATTAGTAGCGCAGCCACAATGCCAAACAGCCAAAGCTGTAAACCCGTACCTTTCCTCCCATCAGACCAGTAAAGCCGATAACGGCCCAATTCTGTCGGAAGCTCCAGCCGTCTTTGCTCCGAGGATATTTCTAAAGTCTTTTGAACCTCATCCTCCAATAGCACAGTTATCTCTTTGCCATTATCTGACTTCACCATCGGCATAATCAAAAAATTGATTTTCACATCCCTCCTTTGTTTTTCACAGCTTAATGTAGCTGTGACAGAGGTGGAAATCGCCTTCGTAATCAGCTCATTTCCTAAGGTTCCGTCGCTGTGGATTATCGTATAATCTTCCGGTTTCCATTCAACTGTAATTGCTGTCCCCGGTATACGAGAAAAAAAAATTAGCGGTTCGTGCAAATTATAAGCAGATTGATTATTCCCCAGTACTGCTTTTCTTAAGTATCCTACTGAACCTTCGAGCAACGAGTATGCCTCTTCCTTGGTATATCTACGCTCCTTTACAGTAACAGCCATCTCCTCGGATATTGCTGTACCTTCCCCTCCTGTACCCGATGGCTCCTTGAGATCAACGGAAAGCTCTGCCACATAGCTGCCCTCCCCCTGCTCCGGTCGGATCAGATACCTTCCCTCCTTCAGGAGCGGACTATTTAGCTCCTGGAGCTGCCAGGCAAGGGATAACGCACCGGCTAGATAAAGCAGCAGAAGTATGGAAGAAATCTTTTTGCACCAATATAGCTCCTGAACTGATTCTGGTTTATTCGTAATATAGAGCGCTCTTATTGCAGCACTCACATCTCGCCTTTTCTGAAGATTGCGATATAATCCCGTTCTTGTCAATAGCTCCTTTGCCATGGGATAGAAGATAAATAGCCTGTGTTCCTTCTTATTGATGTCCTGCATCCATTCTCTTGGTCCGGTAAGTGAGAATATGAAACATCCCATCAGAAGAAGTAAGAAAATAATATTTGCAATGATCCTTCTCACCTCCTATACCTCTATTGATACAATCCTATCGATTATCAGAAAAGCGCAAAGATACAATATAAGAAATATGCTCATGAGAAATATACCGAACAGATTATGATACAAGGGCTTCAAAAAATCAGGGGAAGAATACATCAGATAGGTAAGAATAAATAAGGGTATGAACTTCATAATATTGGCTTCCAGGCGTTTTGCACTGGTTATCGTAACAATCTCTCTTTTTACTTCGATCTTGTCGCATATGATATCTCGGGATATTTTGATAATTTGTATCAAATCTCCTCCGGTACGTTTGGCTGTACCAAATACCTCAGAAAAATTCCGAATATCCTCTACGCCGCTCCGAATCCCAAAGTCCTCGAGTGCTTTTTCGACTGTTATGTTCATACGTACCTGATTTATCATATAGTTAAATTCCTTCATGATCATTGATCGATCCGAATAGATATGGAGCAGGTCGCGATACGCCTCCTCCAGGGCATGCTCGGCAGAATAGCCTGCCTCTAACGCTGCTGACAGCGCCTGAATTCCATCCATAAATTCCAGATTCAGCTTCCATCTGCGTTCCTTTGCAAGCCATAGTTTCTTCCTTTTCATATATAAGAGAACCATTGGAAATAAGAGTATCATCCCGATCAAATGTTGATAAAACAGATAACCCAGAATCATGCTGACCGCTACCCCTTCAAGAAGGTATCGTATCAATTCCTTTTTTGAATAATGATATATGTGATAATCCTGCAAAAAAATTCTTCCTTTCTCAGCCCGTATCATTATGAACGGCTACCCGCAACTTAAGAATAACGGATGGAAATTCCCGCCCTTTTTAGCTTATCCATATTTCGCAGCTCGTTCTGCAGGACCAGTGTTCCACATACCCTGCCATTCTCTTCTCCTGTTTCTTCAAAGCTATAGATAGGATTAAGGGTTATCTCACCGTCACAGCACTCAAGCACCTCTGTAATCTGAAGCAGGCGGCGGGAGCGGTCTCTCATTCTGCCAAGGTGGACAATAATATCTATAGCAGAAGCGATTTGCTTTCTGACAGCCAGAAGAGGGATTTCCGCCCCAAGTAAAACCAACGTCTCCAGACGGCTGAGCATATCCGATGGTGAATTGGCATGTCCGGTGGACATAGAGCCGTCATGCCCTGTATTCAATGCCTGAAGCATATCTGCTGCTGCCGCATCTCGTACCTCTCCGACGATAATCCTGTCCGGCCGCATACGCAATGCCGTCTTTATCAGATCACGAATCGTAATTTCGTTATTTCCCTCCGAATTGGCGTTCCTTACCTCAAGACGTACCAGATTCTGTATGTTTCTGATCTGAAGCTCTGCAGAGTCCTCTATCGTGATAATTCTTTCTTCACGAGGAATATAATTGGATAATACATTGAGAAAGGTGGTTTTGCCGCTTCCGGTGCCACCACTGATAAAGATATTATAGCCGGCAATTACCAGCTGTTTTAAGAATTCAGATACTTCCGGGGAGATAGCCTCCAATTCGATCAATCGTTCCACTGTAATAGGCTTCTCCGGAAATTTTCTTATGGTTATAACCGGTCCCTCCATGGCAATCGGTGCAAGTACGATGTTCACGCGAGAGCCGTCTGGCAGCCTGGAATCCACGATAGGGCAAGCTTCATTTACTACTCTGTTGGAATGAGATACAATCTGCTGTACCACATCCTCCAGCTTATCAGCAGTATCAAAACATACCTCACTTGCGTAAAGTCTTCCTTCCTTTTCGATGAAGATATGCTTCGGGCCGTTTACCATAATCTCTGTAATCTGCTTATCCTCAATTAAGTCCTGAAGGATGTCCAGCCTTCGTATTGAATTGAAAATATCCTTGCGTAGTCTTACTTTATCTATAATACCGATATATTCTTTCTTACCGTATTCTAACAGGTTCTTATCGATTGCTTCATACAGCTCTTCGTCCGACACTTCTCTGCAAAGATCCATTTCATCGATAACCCTCTGTCTGAGGATTTCCTTTAGGCCATTCATGCGTACCCCCTATTATTACAATACTGAGTAGCAGAATACCAGGCCTGGCTGTGGGTAAGCTCCTGGAGGCTGCTATAGCCTGCTGATGTGGTGGGTTCCTTCTGCAGAATAATTCGCTGATACTTATCCTCCTCTATCGTATGTCCCAACCGCTGCATCTGTTCCTCCCATTCCTTTAACACCCTGTTCTGGTAAATGGATTGATCTGTAGGTAGCATGACAATGTCACTCAGCTGCATCAGCTCCACAGCTGCATCATTATAATGATCAATATAAAAGATTACCGTCTGATAATCACTATAAAGGCGTAGCTCAGATATCCATTGTTGCATATCCTCCCTGCATAGGGCGAGCAAATCAAAGCCGTGCTCACTTCCTGACAGATAGCTTAGATTGCCATGATAGCTGAGTAATGCTTTCAGCTTTGTTATGATATCCTGCTTCTCTTTAAGATAATAGATAAATTCCGACAGATTATGTTTAGAAACTTCCAGAAAGGATAAAGAATGCGCCGGTATAAGCTCCAGAGGAATAAACAACACCTTCCTCTTCTTCGCTGAGATAAAAGCTCCAGACCAGGCATAGGAAAGCTCCTCAAAACCAGCCTTGGGTGAAAAGATTGTTATAATATCCATAGTCTTATGATTTACTCCCACCTGTAGCTCATCAAGCCGCTTCATATAATCGTGCATTATTTCATCCATGATTGTACTTACTCGTTGGTATTTGAATATGGATGGCAGCTCTTCGTTCTGCTCGAAATATCGTTCCTCGGATAGCTGATAACTATATCTGATATTGTCCTTGGCAATTCCCTCGAGCAGTACCGGCTTACCCAGTACCAGTATCTCGACTCTGCACCGCTTCAAATACGCAATCAGACTGTCCTGTAGCGTAAAAGCAGAAATTTCAAATTCAAAATCGCTCTTGTTTTTAAAATATTCCATAAATCGCGCTGCATAAAAAACATCAGAATCGTAGACAGCCAAAGTTTTTTTCACTTTTGGAATCCTCCCGGATATATTATTGACCCTTGGGGAATACAGGTGTTTGATGCCATGAATTTGGATGATTAAAATAGAATGTTACTCTGTCATAACTAGAAATTATTACCATAAAATTATATTACATGCTTAGTAAGTATTTGTCAATCTAAGGAGTGGTATTCCAATTTTTTTCGGCATATTCCCATAATTAATTGCTTAATTTTACACATTATCACAATAAAAGCCCTACATTTTCTAAGTACTCTCTGCTATGAAATTTCATATTAACCTATTAAGTCATTAAGTAGTATAAGGATAATCCATATAACAGTAAAAATCCCGGTAATCCGAGAAGGCCACCGCTAAGCACAGTGATACCGTTAATTCCGACAGTCAGGGAATAGCCCTGTATTCCCATGGCAAGATTTAATACATAAATCCCTGCAGTTGTAAAACAGGCACGTAA
This sequence comes from Bacillota bacterium, assembly GCA_023415635.1. Classification (GTDB taxonomy): domain Bacteria; phylum Bacillota; class Clostridia; order Lachnospirales; family Lachnospiraceae; genus Mobilitalea. Next base: position 82,471 of record JAEZJV010000082.1, read on the forward strand.
TATAAAATCTATAATCAGATCCGGTCTTTGCTTAATAACACAGCCAATAATAAACAGGCTGGTTATTACGATGATGATTACAAATAAAATACTGTTCATTCTTTTCCCTACCTCTCCCCTTACAGCTTGTTCCTGGAGTAATCCTATTCAATTATATGATGTGTAATCCAATTTATGTTAAAACATAGAATAAAAGCCAAATATTCTGACTATACTAATATGAAACAATGATGTATACCCTCGGCATATATCTTTTATCAGACAGCGATGTATCCTAGGGATACAACGAATGTTAAACCATATTGTATTCTTAGGAATGCTATGAAATCAAACTATATCGTATTCCTTTTAATACAACGAAATCAAACAACATCGTATTCTTCGGGATACACCCAATGTCAAACAAGGATGGTGAAGGAATGCCCCTATTAGCGAAGAAGAGACCTCCAAAAGAAATGACTATGCTGGTAAACGAAATTAATAAAACAAAGATTGCACTGGAAGCTGCCTATTCAAACTTTGAAAATGTAGTTGATCCGGACTTGATAGACAGCTGCATCTATGAATTGAATGCCATACAAAACAGATATCACTTTCTTCTGAAGCAGGTAAAGGCCTTTGAAAAAATTTCGGTGAACTGATTGCATCCATATCGGACGAATCAAAACAGGGTGTTATGCTTAACACCCTGTTTTTGTGATTAACCCTAATTCTGTTCTTCTTTTCTCTTTATGGCTTATTAAGCAATATACCCACGGTTTTTACTGCCTGGATCAATATAGGTCTCATTCAGATATCCTCTACCGTAGGTTAAGCCCGCATAGAGCTGCTGCGTGTTACGCATTACCGGACCCCGCTTATCTGACTTGCTGACGCCTTCAAATCCGACCAGCAGCTTTTTCAGAACGCTTTCCGCACTTTCGAGGGTGGATGAATTTCTGCGGATGATAGCGGTAATAATCCTTTTATTAACATAAAGGTATAGGCTCAATAAATCATAGGATAACGCATACTGAAAATTTAATCCTGCCTGCAGCTCTGTTACATATTTTTGTGCCAGCTTCAGCTCTTTATCAAAGGCTGCCAGATTCCCTTCCTCACAGGCTTCCTTCGCTTCCTTGATTTCTGTCAGAATCATCTCATATAGGATAACCGTAAGTTCACTTTGTGAAGCTTGTGTTACTCTGGCTGCAAAGGCTTTGATTGCTTCCTTCTTCATATTCTTCTTCCTCCCTTAGCGAATGCTTTATCGTAATTATTGCTGCAGGAGATTAAGTATTGTCTGAGGTCTTTGGTTAGCCTGTGCCAGCATAGCGGTACCTGCCTGAGCAAGCACATTCTTCTGTGTATAGTTCGCCATCTCTTCTGCCATATCTGCGTCAGAAATACGGGATAAGGATTCCGTCATGTTCTCTGAGGTAGTATCCAGATTAGAAATGGAGTGTTCCAAACGGTTCTGATAAGCACCGAGCTTGGAACGGATGGAGGATACCATATTAATCGCTGTATCCAGTAAGGTAATCGCTTCCTGCGCACCGGCAGCGGTACCGATATTAATCTTATCAACACCCAGGGTTGCAGGTGTAACCTCCGGAATTCGGACTGCCATGGTCTGTCCTTCATTTGCACCAATCTGAAGATCCATCGGTCCGGCATCCAAAACCGTCACTGTTACTTCTTTAGAAGCAGCGGGTCCTGTGTAGTCAGGTGTCACGAAAGCTCCTGTGGAATTGGTAATCTCACAATCGGTATAACTGGTGCCTGCTGTCCCTGTCTTAACTTCGAATACCATACTGAAGTCATTTCTATCTGATACTGTAATCTTATTACCATCAGTAGATACCGTTGCTGTCTGTTTAAACATAGAGGGAGCCGTGGAAGATACTTGTGCCTGGGCGTCATGTCCGACTGATTTTGCACCTCCGATCGTAAGCCCCAATACATTGCATAATGAACCGTTATCACAGTAAACATCAACATTTTGATCAGAACCGTAATCCCTTGAAATGAAAATAAGCTGATCGCCGTTTTCCAACGGTTTGGAGACATAGCCTGCATTTTCATCCGGACCTCCGGTGGTACCGCTCGAGGCTATTACATTTACTCCGACGCTGTCGCAGACATTTCTGATCTTTTCAAACACCTTATCTATGGTATCACCTAGTTTAATCTCAACAGTTTCTCCATTAATATTGATTGTACCTACCTGACCTGCAGAAATAGTAAACCCGGAGGCCGGGAAGCTTGTTGTTGCTCCGACAACAACTGCCTGTCTGGCATCATGAGTAATTGTTACAGAATAAGTACCCACATCAACAGTATCTGACAGCGCCACCAGATTAACATCATTATCGCTGGAGAAGGATTTTCTGTCGATATTGCCGTTTAACAGACTCATCGTATTAAATTCTGTTGTATCTGATATTCTCTGGATTTCCTGATTTAACTGATCGATTTCTGATTGAATTGCATCACGATCCTGAGCTGTATAGGTACCGTTTGCGGATTCTACCGCCAGCTCTCTCATTCTCTGCAGCATAGCTTCAACTTCTATCATTGCACCTTCTGCTGTCTGAATTACGGAGATTCCATCGGATGCATTTCTGGAGGCCTGATCGAGACCGGAAATCTGTGTTCTCATTTTTTCTGAAATAGCCAGTCCGGCGGAGTCGTCTGCAGCACTGTTAATTCGGTAGCCTGAGGAGAGCTTCTCTAAGCTGTTGTCCAATACATTGTTCGTCTTTGCTAATTGATTGTTAGCCTTTAAAGCCGCGATATTATGGTTGATTCTCATACCTATCACCTAAACCTTTCTGTTACGGCTCCATCCCCCTCCGTGATATGATGGTTCGCTCGATAGTATTCTTTGTATAGATTTTGTCTATAGTTCAGCAACCTCCGTGTAGCCGAAACACTTTAGATTCATGAGACAGCCTGAGAAGCTTCCTCTTCGCTGTCCTCGGCCAGCCGTACCGTCTGTACGATGGCCTTAGCAATCCGGTACAGCATACGCTCCGTCTGATTATTTGCTTTTGAATTCTGCTGTCCGTTCTCAGGATTTTGATAAATATAGGTGTCGTTGTCTCTGTATGAAATACCAAAATCCATTTGCTTCATTATTAAGTTATTGTCCTTTGCCGTTCTCACTATCTCCTCTGAATTTGCCTGAAGCTTCTTAAGTCCGCTCCGGCTGTCACAGCTTATAAAGCCTTTTAGTATCTGCTGCTTCAGAGAAAAGTCTGCCTTGATATCACCAAGCTGCTCCGAAAAGACAGTAGCCGACACTCTTCCATTCTCCTCGCTACCTCTAAGAATTGTTAAGTTGATGTTTGTAATCCCATTGGCGGTCTCTATAGGGATCTGGTAGAATTCTCTGGCAGCCATCGCTCGCAAGAAAGACATCTGTACAGCTGTACTTCTTAGCTCCGTAAGCCTCCGGCTGTCAAGGGTCTCTTCGGCGCAGGCCCTCTCCAACAGCTGTCTGGCCTTTCCCTCCAAGGTCTCATAGGCTTCGTTCATAGAAGACTTATCGTTAATACTATCGGATAAATCCTCTAATTTCTTTATACCATCTGATAGATTTTCATTCTCGCCTTCACTTTGTTTTTTTAACAGCCTGACAATGGGTGATGCCCCATTGGTCAGAATATAGTTAGCCAGTGTAATATTCTGTGGCGTGGTGCTCACCTGAAAGTCGTTAAGGAAACGAATGGATTGCTCCGCTTTCCCACAAAGCTCCCGCAGCTGCTGTACCTTCTCTGAATATATCTCACCTGCTGCTGTAGCATTCTCCTGCTCCGTAAATAGCTTCTGAAGAAGCTGTTCTGCCGGAACATCCTTAATTACTTCCCAGATATTACGATTCATGCCTGCCGGGGTTGAATTTTCTGCGATAGCGGTATTGTCTGTATTCCTCTGTGAAAACTCCTGTGACAATGTTGACAGCTTTTCCGGTGACAGCTCCTTTGTAATCTGTTTGAGTATTCTCTCCAGATACTTAGTCTGCTCCTCCAATCGGCCGGCTCTCTCCAGGGACATTTCCTTAGCCGAATTATGCTCCGTGGTATTCATAAAACCGCTTAGCTGCTCGGCTATACTTTCCTTATTGCGAGTCATCTGTGTCAGTGTACCGAATTCATCATCAATTATTGTATTCATACGCCCTTTTTTACCTGTCTGCACAGCTGTCAGCAGATTACTTAAGGTGACCTCACGGTCGGCCTTGATTACCGCTCCCAAGGCTGCTCCGTCGGATTTCTCCACATTATAGAGGAGTCGGTAAATACCGATATAGGCTTTCCGTTCTTCCGGGGTGATTTCCTCCGCCTTCTCAAGCTTGTGCAGATAGGTACTGAATTTATCTTCCGAGGAGATTCCCTGCTCCTCTTTCATCGCATCAATCTTATCGTTTAATTCGGAAATCGTCATATTAAGTGGATTAAAGCCCTCCTTAATCATTCTGACGGTCACTGCAGGATGAAGGTTATTGATCAGTGCGGTTACTTCACTGTCATATGCCTTTACCTGTTCGATGCTTTCCTTTGTTATCTCCATCTGATTGTAGCCAAGAATACGCACGGCACGCTGATTTTGCTCTGTGTCCTCTATATTCATCTCGGCAAGCAGGGAAGCCATATGTGAAAATGCTTTGCGGATGGAGTCTCCATATTCTACATTCGGTACAGTCATCAATGTCTCGTAAGCAATACCCGCCTTAGTATATTCTGCTTGCAGCTTCAAGCCCTCTGTCAGCAGTCCGGGAAGTGTCAGAGAACCACGTTCAGCTAATGTAGCTCCGATGGTACTGATGGGAATATGGCTTAACTGTCCCAGACTTTGACTGGCTGCCCTTAAGGTATCTACCGCCTCTGTCGTTGCCGGGACCTCCGCCTCCTTAAGTAGCCTTTCGTAATAGCTGTTCTCCAGCCTGCGCAGCTCCTCTACCACCCTCTCGAGCCTCTGTGTCTCTATGGAAATACCTTTCTTTTCAAGGCGTGTTGCAGCCTCTAATGTCATCTTTAGACGTATTTCCTCCATCTGTCTTTGTGCTCTTACTGCTTCATACTGTCTGTTACGATCAATATCTGCTCCAGCCTCATCTTGGCTCATGTCCTGTCCGTCCGCTGTCCCGGCCGGCATACGCTCAACCGAAGCTTCTTCGGTCGCCTCTGAGGTTAGCTTATTATCTTCCCTCACATCCTCCATAGCTGCGGTATCCTCGCCCACAGTAGCTCGATCAATAACCGCTGCTTCCTGTTTCTTCTCCGTCTTAGCATATATTTCAGGACCATTCTCTGAGATGTCCTTATGCTGTAGGTTTCTCTTGTGCCTCACTGATGCTTCTGCTTCCTCCGGCATCTGCTTCGCTGACTTCTCAGTCGGAGGTTCACTAGGCTTAATAACCCCGGAATTAATACCCTCTTGAACTGCTGCCAGCTTTTTTAGCGTGAGATCGATGCCTTCAAAAACCGCATAGCTTACGGCTTCAGGGCTGATACTGCTTATATTGGTAAGGGTCTGCTGTAATGCCTCCTCATCCTGGATAGCCAGAGATACATTCTTAGGCAGGATACCGTTCTTCATGCCCTCAATGATTCGGTCAAATACCATCTCAGAATTTGCACTGCTTTTTATCTCTTCCAGTTCTTTTTTATAGGAAAAGGTTTTCTTCGTCAACGGGAGCTTATTGTCTAGCAGCCATTTTGCCTCCTGCAGATTCTCTTCTGTCACTTCAAAGCCTGACTCCTGTATTACTGCTTTGACCTGGGGCAAAAGCTCCTTCCATTCTTTCTCAGTTAATTCCTGTTTTTGTTCTGCGGCCTTTTTACTGCCACTGTAATAAGCCTTATAAATATTTTCTATGGTAGGTTCGCTATCCTGATCAATCAGATGCCGTTTGGCCTTATCATCCATTCGACCAGCTATTTCACAGAGCGTTAGTGCTTTACTGACCTCACTGATATTCTTATCTGTAACAGGAAGATTCTCTTCCTTTAATCTGAAGGCGATGACCTCCTGAGTCAGCTTCTCCGGCACTTCCTCCTTGACTATGCCATCCCTTCTCTGTTGAACCTTCACGCGACTGATCGCCTGATATAAGCCATGAATCGTCATGGTTTCTATCGGGAAGCCCTCCTGCTCCAGAAGGTCACAATCATTTTCCGTAAAGGAGGTGCTAATTACCTGGAGCTGATTCATAATTTCCCGAGTCCTCTGCTCCTTCTCTGCAAGTATAGCATTCTGCTCCTTCTGACTCAGCACCGTCTCCCAGTCTGTATTCGGTACCAGTACAGCCCTTATGGTTTGCTTTAGGTACACCTCTTCCATGTCCGCAAGCTTAAGCTCTATCTCGCTCTCACTTACCTTAATCACCTCAAAGGTTTTGACCTCCCCGGGGACAGTATTCTTCAAGACCTCCCTTGAGGCTGTCACCTGCTGTCCATCAAAGTCAAGCGTAACCTGCTCATCCACAGCGATGACCTTACCACTGATCCGGTCTCCTTGTTTTACATTAGCTAAGCCTTCCCCCATCATATCCTTTGTTATCGCCTGGGGGATACCTTGTGAAGACACCTTACCTACTGTTGTATCCAATGAAATGTTCGTATCCATATCGATCTATCCTTTATCTAATGATTCCCGGATTACCATCCTTCCTCCTTGATAGATGATTATTTCCTGGTCTTCATAAATTGTTATTCTACTGCGTAATATTTCGGAAGAAATGTCGAAAAACTTAACCGTTCCGACATAAACCATTTCAGAAGCACGGAACAGAGGAAATTTGTCTTAACTGCTTCTCATAAACCTGCTGCCCGAATAAATATAAGTAACAGTCAATTAAGGGCATCCCTTCCGGGTAATTCACATGCCGTTCATAAGAATGGAGGTTTCTATGTTTCATATACTTCATAAAAGGCTGAAAGTGTTCTGTATTATTCTGCTCGGCCTGTTATTATGCTCCCTGCTGATCTTTTCAGGTTGTAATATAAGGCAAAATAAGCTCCAGAAAAGCTTTGAAGCCTTAATGACTGAATATTTTACAGAAGAGGTAAAAGCCGACTCGCTTTCTTTAAACTATTCTCTTGCCAACCCGGAGAAATATGGTATAACCGACGCGGCCATTACACTCGGTGATTGCAGTATCATTAAAATGAAGCAGGATCTATGCTTGTCGGAGAACTACCTGTCGCGATTATCCACTCTGAACTACCGCCGGCTGACACCTGAAAATCAGCTTACTTATCAAATCGTCCATAAGTATCTTGAGACGAACCTTACACTCGGTAATTATAATTATTACTATGAAAGTCTAGGGCCCACAACGGGAATTCAGGCGCAGCTGCCTATTATGCTGGCAGAATACAGCTTCTATGACAGGGCTGATATAGAAACCTATCTGAAACTTCTTCCCTGTGTATACGATTACTTTGAGGAAATCGCCCAATTTGAGCATGAAAAATCCAGGCAGGGCCTATTTATGAGTGATGCTGTAGCAGAAAGAATCATCAAGCAATGTGAAGCCTTTATTGCCGATCCAAAAAATAATTTTCTGATCCAGTATTTCAATGAGAAAATCATTGGATATAAGGGGTTAACCAAAAAAGAAATTCTTGATTATGAAGCAAGAAACGCAAAGGCGGTCACAAAATATGTCATTCCCGCCTATGAGCTGTTGAGTAATGCCTTGAAGGAGCTCAAAGGAACTGGTACGAATGCTCTGGGGTTGTATTACTATCCCGAGGGACAGTCTTACTATCAATGTCTGGTAAGATCGAAAACCGGCTCTGGTAAGAGTATGGAGGAAATGATAGATGCACTGGATAATGCCATTGCTAAGGGGATTGGAGACATCACCGCTCTCACCATTGCTAAGCCTGCCTTAATGGAGCATTATATGAAATTCTCCTCCTTCCCGCTTACCGATCCCGATAAAATTCTGACCGATTTAAAGGAAAATATCAAAGAAGATTTCCCGGAGGCTGTTCCGGTGGATTGCAGCATTAAATATGTCCCTGCCTCCCTTTCAGAGTATTTAAGTCCTGCCATGTACCTGGTTCCGCCGATTGATGATTTTCAGAATAACCATATCTACATCAATGGCAGGGATAAAAATACCCTTTCCTATATCTATACCACCATAGCTCACGAGGGCTATCCCGGGCATCTGTATCAGTGTGTGTACTTCAGAAACACAAAGCCGGCTCCGATACGCAGTATCCTTGAATTTACAGGATATGATGAAGGCTGGGCAACCTATGTGGAGCTGTACTCCTATCAGTACGCAGGAATTGACTCTGCACTTGCAGATTTTCTAAAGGCTAATAATATTGTAATTCTCTGCATGTATGCCCGTGCAGATATGGGAATTCACTACCAGGGCTGGACAGAAAAGGAGACGGTGGAATATGTAAAAAACTTTATAGGGGATGTAAAGACTTCAAAGAGGATCTATCAGACTCTTTTAGAGGAGCCTGGCATTTATCTGCCCTATGCCATCGGATATCTTGAAATTACAGAATTGAAGGAGAAAGCACTGCAGAATTTAGGCTCGAAATTTAACGAGAAGGAATTTCACAAGTTCCTCCTTGATATCGGTCCCGCACAGTTTGATATCATTGAAGAGCACTTGAATGCCTGGACAGAAAAACAGCTCCTGATGAACTAAATCAGGAGTAGCTTAGGATAATCGGAAGAAGCTTATAATGGATCAGGTGAAAAGTATTGGGGGTTCGTAGGTACGATGGCAGAAGTAAAATAGAATACTTCTGCCATCCCAACGTCTCCGGATAGATTTTCTGACCCTGGAGTTTCTTATTGTATTTCAGCTCCGGACGGCATCGGCTTCTCCGGTACCATCAGGGCAAGTTTGCCTTCAGCATCCTCTGCACAGAGCAGCATTCCCTCAGAAAGCATTCCCGCAAGTGTAGCAGGCTTTAGGTTTACAACCACCATAACCTTCTTGCCTACCATCTCCTCCGGAGTATAATGCGCTTTAATCCCTGATACAATCTGCTTTACTTGAGAGCCGATCTTAACCTGGGAGCACAATAATTTCTTGGATTTCTTCACCTCTTCGCAGGCGATGATTTCGCCGATTTGAAACTGAAGCTTAGCAAAATCATCATAGGTGATTTCCGGCTTTGCCTCTATATCAATCACCTCGGGAGTCTTTTCATCCTTTGTTTCTTCGGTAGTGATATTCTCATTTGTGTTATCCTTAGCTGCTTCCACTTTGTCAAGTACCTCCTTCAAGTCCAGTCTTGCAAATAGAATCTCCGGTGACTCGGTTACCTTATTCCCTTGAGGATAAAGACCGAAGGTGTTCATTTCCTCTATGGCTCTGGTCTTCGTGCTCAGTTGAGTCATAATCTTAGCCGAGGTCTCCGGCATAAAGGCTTCTAAAAGAGTCGCTCCGATGCAGATACTCTCCACCAAATTATAAAGCACTGTCTCAAGTCGTGCCTTCTTCTCCTCCTCCTTTGCCAGTACCCAGGGCATAGTCTCATCGATGTACTTATTACAGCGCTTGAACAGGGTGAAAATCTCACTGATTGCATCCGCTACGCGAAGCTTCTCCATCTTTGCAATGACCTTCTTAGGTGTCTCCAAAGCAAGTGTCTTCAGTTCTTCGTCTACCGGTTCTGCCGCCCTGCCATCCTTCACGTTACCACCGAAATATTTGTTGGACATGGAAATGGTACGGTTAACCAGGTTGCCAAGGGTATTGGCCAGATCGGAATTAATTCTCTCTACGAGAAGCTCCCAGGAGATGACCCCATCATTATCGAAGGGCATTTCATGCAATACGAAATATCTTACCGCATCCACCCCGAACAGCTTAACCAAATCGTCTGCATAAAGCACATTTCCCTTCGATTTACTCATCTTATCGGCAGTGCTTCCCTGCATAAGCCAGGGGTGACCGAATACCTGCTTTGGAAGCTCTACCTCCAATGCCATCAGGATAATAGGCCAATAGATCGTATGGAACCGGATGATATCCTTACCGATCAGATGCAAATCGGCCGGCCAGTATTTCTGAAACTGCTCTGTGCTGTAGCCGTCTGCATCATATCCGATACCGGTAATATAGTTGCTGAGCGCATCCAGCCATACATAAACTACATGTTTATCATCAAAATCCACCGGAATTCCCCATTTAAAAGAGGTACGGGACACGCACAGATCCTGAAGCCCTGGAAGAAGGAAGTTATTCATCATCTCATTCTTTCTGGATTCCGGCTGGATGAATTCCGGATGGGTATTAATATGCTCTATCAGGCGGTCTGCATATTTACTGAGCTTAAGGAAATATGCCTCCTCCTTCGCCGGCTGAACCTCTCTGCCGCAGTCGGGGCATTTACCGTCTACCAACTGGGAGGGGGTAAAGAAGGCTTCACAGGGAGTACAGTACATCCCCTCATAATGACCCTTATAGATATCTCCTTGTTCATATAATTTACGGAATATTTTCTGAACTTCCTTTTCGTGATCAGTATCTGTGGTACGGATAAACTTATCATAGGAGCAGTTCATCAAATCCCAGATGTCCTTAATCTGAGCTGCAATTCCATCTACGAATTCCTTCGGTGTAACCCCGGCATCTGCGGCCTTATATTCGATCTTCTGACCGTGTTCATCCGTCCCGGTCTGAAAAAAAACATCGTAGCCCTCTGATCTCTTAAAGCGTGCGATGCTGTCCGCAAGCACAATCTCATAGGTATTGCCGATATGGGGTTTTCCAGAGGTATATGCTATTGCGGTGGTAATATAATATGGTTTTTTGTTCATGCTGTATCGTTCCTTTCTGCTTAATCATTCTCTCTTTTTCGCATAAAAAAACTCCCATCCTTAAATATCTTTAAAGACGAGAGAAGCTCCCGTGGTACCACTTTAATTCACTTTTATCTTACGATAAAAGCCTTTGTTGCTGCCGGCAATACCGGGCTGCTATGCGAGTCAGTCCTGTCAGCTTACAGCTCAGCAATATAACGGTTGCCTCCGTCGCAGCCTAAGATATCTCCTCAGTGCGCAGCTCCAAGACCATCTTCCTCTGTCTTAAACAAACCTCTGTTACGAAGTCAGACCTAAAGTCTCTCTCCCCTTCTCAGCCTACCGGGGTTCTCTGTTAAGTGCCGGACAGTATACTCTTCTTTTCATAGCCTTTACTATAGTATTCAGTTTCTTCCGTTAGGTTATTCTAAAACTCCAGGATTCCCTATGTTTATGACAAAGTATACCATGTGAATTTCCCTTTGTCAAAGAATTTCATTTTGCCCTCCAAGAGATAAGATAATGTTATTCATATTATTCCCCAAGCAGGATGGATTAATCGATTGCCTCATGTTATAATAAATTCGGATGTGAAGCTAAAGATATATTTATTCTTATTAAGACAGGAGCATTATCATGAATAAAATCACTAATCCTAACATACATACCCGCCTGCTATGGACTATGATATTCCTTCTCCTGATGACTGCCTTCTTTGGCGGTTGCCGGCATAAGAGCAGTCCCTTGGCAGAGAAGCCTGCACCAGCTGCTTCGGTGACGGCAGCCGCTACACCCACCGCAGTTCCTTCCAAAGAAGCCCCAAGCATTACTGATTCGGTTGCTGATGCTCCTACCCCCTTACCCTACTCCTTCTATCATGATAACAGTCTGACTCTGGAGGGTAGAATTAATCCTCCTTCAGGATATAATCGTCCAACCTCCGGGACCGGTGAGATGACTACTTTTCTCCGCAATCTGCCTTTAAAGGAAGCCGGTAGTGAGGTTCTGCTGTATAACGGAAGACCGAAGCCCAATCAGGAGCTACATGCAGCTGTTTTTGATATCAGCCTAAGTAACCGGGATTTGCAGCAATGTGCCGACTCGGCAATCAGGATTTTTGCCGAATATTATTGGTCCATTGGTGCATATGATAAAATCGCTTTTCATCTGACCAATGGCTTTTATATGGAATATATTAAATGGAGGGATGGGAACCGCATTAAGGTGGACGGCAATGATGTCCGCTGGTATAAGGCTAAGTCCTATGATGCTTCCTATGAGGAGTTCTTAAACTATCTGGATATGGTATTCGCTTATGCCGGAACCCTGTCTCTGGCCTCGGAGTGTGAACGAATCTCTCCAAAGGAGCTGAAGCCCGGTGACCTTTTCCTACAGGGAGGATCTCCCGGACATTGTGTTGTTGTCGTTGATATGGCTGTGGATGCCGGCGGTAACAAATGTTATCTTCTGGCACAGGGCTATATGCCGGCACAGGATTTTCATGTACTGAAGAACCCGCTGCATCCGGAGGACCCTTGGTATTATGCTTCAGAAATCACTTTTCCATTTGATACCCCCTCCTGGCAATTCGAGGAGGGCTCTGTATACCGATTTGACAGCTTCCCGTATAAAGCTCTGGATGAAAGCGCAGCAGTTCCTGCCTGGACAGAAACCGCTGAAGCAGAGAACAATGCCTCCTCCCAGGTAACTCTTCTGGCGGCGGGAGACAATCTGATTCACCGAGAAGTCATAGCCAGCGGTATGCATGAGGACGGAACCTACAGTTATGATCATCTTTATACCAATCTAAAGGAGGAAATCAGTGCTGCTGATATCGCTGTTGTCAATCAGGAAACCATCTTTGGCGGAAAAGACTTAGGCTACAGCGGCTATCCTTCCTTCAATTCTCCTACGCAGATCGGAGATGCCTTGATCAATGCCGGCTTTGATGTAGTACTGGCAGCTACCAACCATACTATGGACAAGGGAGTAGAGGGAATTAAGAATACCTTTGCATACTGGAAGACAAAACCTGCGGTCAGGGTAATCGGAATTAATGAGACCGAAAAGGCATCTAAAAAGATATGTATCCTTGAGAAGAACGGTATAAAAATCGCAATGTTGAATTACACCTTCAGTCTAAACGGTAACAGACTCCCGCCGGATCAGCCCTATCTAGTGAATATGCTGGATAAGAAGAAAATGGCACAGGACATAGCACTTGCTGAAAAGGAAGCAGATTTTACGATCGTCTTTCCTCACTGGGGCACCGAATATGTATATAAACCTACTTCCATGCAGAAAGACCTGAAGGATTTCTTTTATGACGCCGGTGTCGATCTTGTCATCGGGGCCCACCCCCATGTACTGGAGCCTGTGGAATGGGTCGGTGAGGAGGATGGTCACAGGATGCTGGTTTATTATTCCCTTGGTAATTTCCTGTCTTACCAGCGGGAGGCTCCCAGAATGCTGGGTGCACTGGCAAATGTAACGATTACAAAGGATCAGCTTGGAACCCGTATCAGCCATGCCGGTATTACTCCCATCATCACCCATTATGAAAACGGACCGGCAGATTACAACTATGCTCTTTATAAATTAACGGAATATACCCCCGATCTCGCGAAAAAGCATGGTGTTTCTGAAATTGCCGAGTCAGGTCCTATGAATTATCATGAGATTTTTGAGCTGGCAAAGCAGGTTCTTGGACCCTGGTTTACGGACGAAGTACCTGACAAGCCGTAATGCTAAAGCAGTAAATATCCTTCAGAATCAAATAAGATTGACCAAAAAGGTATATCGCACAGATATACGTTTTAGTCAATCCTATTCTATTAAATCTTCTACCCTCTCGCTTCCCCAACTTCTTCCTCTGGGTAATACCTTCTCCAGTACTAACCTTTTAAAGAGTATCAAATTTTAGTGATAATGTCAATAGCTTTTCAGCTTTTTCATAAAAATTCTGTAACAAACCACCAAGTTATTTTTTATCTCCTCCATAAATATAAGCATATTCCACATAATACACCATATATAGATAATTGTTCTTTGGATATACAAAATGCGGATATGGACTCGCTGTCTTCAGCTCTTGTAACCCTTCGGGTTCATGCTCTGCCATCTGTAGGAATCCTCACACATCTTATCTATTCCACGTTCAGCCTTCCAACCAAGCTCCCTCTCTGCCTTCGATGCATCCGCATAAGAGACCGCGATATCTCCTGGTCTTCTCGGTGCAATGGCATATGGTAGCTTCTTGCCACAGGCTTTCTCATAGTTATGTATAATTTCCAGAACACTGTAACCAATTCCGGTCCCTAGGTTATAGATTACAAGCCCGGGCTTTAAAGCAAGCTTCTCAATTGCCTTAATATGCCCTAAAGCAAGATCTACCACATGAATATAGTCCCGAATTCCGGTTCCGTCAGGGGTCTCATAGTCATTTCCAAAAACATTGATTTTCTCAAGTACCCCGGTCGCAACCTTAGCCACGTAGGGAACAAGATTATTGGGTATGCCGTTCGGATCCTCACCGATTGCACCGCTCTCATGAGCACCGATCGGATTAAAATACCTTAGAATTGCAACGTTCCAGGTCGGATCTGATTGATATAAATCTCTCAGCATTTCTTCTATCATAAGCTTTGTCCGACCGTAGGGATTCGTTACGGACAGTGGGAATTCTTCCGTTATAGGTACCGTTTGCGGATCACCATATACCGTTGCCGAGGAGGAAAATACCAGATTCTTCACATTATATTCCTGCATGACCTCAAGTAATGTGATTGTTCCTGTCAGATTATTATGATAATAGGATAACGGTATCAGGCAGGATTCCCCGACAGCCTTCAGACCGGCAAAATGAATGACAGCATCGGGCTTTTCAGCTGCGAATATTTTACTAAGTTCCTCTTTTTCTAAAATACTTAGCTCATAAAAGCTTATTTTCTTTCCGGTCAGCCTCTCGACACGATGTACCGCTTCCATACTGGAATTGCAAAAATTATCCACTGCCACGACCTCATATCCAGAATTTAGAAGCTCCAGATTTGTATGACTGGCGATGTAACCCGCACCACCTGTAACCAATATTTTCATTCGAAGCATCTCCTTTTCATCTATCTGTCACTATTGTATTCTATATTATCTGTTTTACAAATACAATATTGAATTAGGAAATATGTGGTCCCTTACCCAGTATTTTTATCTTTTTTCCTAGCTATCCTATGTTAGAATCATGATAGATAACTTATCAATCATGATTTTCTACATAAAGGATTACTTCATGCCCAAATTCATACTATCTAAAAAAGTCCGCCTGATTGGCGGCCTAATCCTTTTTGGCAGCTTATATGCCTTTCACTTTAGGAAAGTGGATTCTCCTGTATATGAAATCTCTGTTGACGAGGAGCTTATCAATACTCCCACTGCTGCGCCGATCAAAGACATTCCCATGGTGTTTTCTGAGGATGCATTGTATTTCAGAGATACCCCGATTTTTCTTGGTGACAGTTCCAAGCAGGTAATCGAAGCATTAGGTATTCCGAGCCGGATCGATGCTACCAAAGACGGCTTTGACTATTATATATATAATAATGATTATTCCCGTATGGCTTTTATTGCTGTCAAGGAGAATAAGGTTGTCGGCTTCTACACTGATTCCAGGGACTTTAGCTTTCTTCATATACGCTTCGGGGATGATATTGCAAAAATTAACAGAGCCCTTGGGCAAAATTATTCAGAGGCTGCTGTACTGACCTATGAGACTGACAACTTTATCATCAAAATCCTGATGGACGAGCTGGAAGCACATACTGTTACCGGTATCTACGTTCTGTCTAAGGACATAGCTTCGGTTTCAGAGGAAAAAAACATACAATATACCGATACTGTCATCAGCAATATAGAACAGATTTCTTATGATCTGATAAACTCCATACGTAAACGTCATGAGCTTCCTCCTCTTTCCTGGTCCTCCTCGGCAGCCATCGCGGCCAGAAAGCACAGTATTGCCATGGCAGATAAGGGCTTCTTCAGTCATATCGATCCGGAGCTTAGAACACCCGAAGGCAGATTACTTGCAGAAGGAATCGGCTATAGAGTTTGTTCTGAGAATATCATCGGCGGCTATGGAGATGCGATATTAACCAGCCATGCCCTCTATAATTCCAACAGACAGCGTCGGAATATCCTTTCTAAGGAGTACCGTTATGTCGGAGTCGGCTTTGCATATGATGAAAAAAGTATATATCACAGCTATTATACTCAAGTTCTTTATCGCTGATGATAATACTTGCATTCCCTAACAAAATCATTTATCCTTAAATGTGTTAATACTATCTATTAATATACTGTTTATACTATCATCGGTTTTTACATTATATTGATATGTTAGCTATTAATATTGATAGTTTACAAGGGTGTGTGTACGCTATGGATAAGCAGCTGTTTCTGAAGGCATGCAAAGAAGTTATTGGGCAAGAGCAGGGTATGAACGGAATTGGTACCCTCGGTGAAAAGACGGTTCATTCCGTATTAAAATATTATCTTTCTCCGGAGCTCCTTAGCCATGAAGTCAGGGTTGGGGGCTTTGTTGCCGATATCTGTACCGGTAAAGAGATCATTGAGATTCAGACCCGTAATTTTGATAGGCTGCGCCGAAAGCTGCAGGCTTTTCTTTCCTTTGCTCCGGTAACGATTGTTTATCCCATCCCCAGCACCAAATGGATTCGTTGGGTTAATCCACAGACCGGAGAGATTAGTCCACGGAGAAAGTCTCCAAAGTCCGGTAAGCCTTACAGTATCTTTCCGGAGCTGTATAAGATCAAAGAATATCTGATTAATCCAAATTTGAGACTGATGATCCTCCTGATTGATCTGGAAGAATATCGCCTGCTGAATGGCTGGAGTGAGGATAAGAAGAAAGGCTCTACCCGAAGTGATCGAATTCCTACCGAGCTGATTGACGAATTTATCATTCACGGAAAAGAAGGATATCTGCAGCTTATTCCAACACAATTGGACAAGGAATTTACCGTAAAGGATTTCAAGAAGGCCACCGGTGCTTCGTTAAGAGAGGCACAGGTAGCACTCCATGTTTTGAATTATGTTGGTGCTATCGAAAAAACCGGGAAGAAAGGACGTTCCTTTGTCTACCGCAGAGCATCCTGACAGGACTTAAAAATACATTTTCTGTGTAAACTACTTAAAAAGTAAAATGGATAAATGGAGGTTATGTTCATGAGTGAAGAAGTGAATGAGTTAATGGAAAATCCAGCTACCCCGGCAGAAGTTGAAGCTGATACTGCCGCTCCTGAAATTATCCCTTCAATGGATGATTTTAAGGATGAGCTCACACGCTCTTTTAAGAAAATACAAGAGGGTGATATCCTTCAGGGAACCGTAATCGGTATCTCCGAAGCCGAGGTAATCCTTGATCTCGGTTATTATGCGGAAGGTATTATAAAGCTCGAGGAACTGAGCAATGATCCGAGCTTTTCCATCAAAGCAGATGTAAAGCTTGGAGAAACCCTCTCCGCCACTGTAATCCGTGAGGATGACGGTCAAGGTAATATCCTTCTCTCCAGAAAGCGTGCCGATGATATACTTGCATGGGATAAACTGAAAGAGGATATGGAAAGCAGAAAAATCTTACACGTTAAGGTCTCACAGACTGTGAAGGCCGGTGTAGTGACCTTTGTTCACGGTATTCGCGCTTTTATTCCTGCTTCTCAGCTTTCCTTGAATTATGTCGAGGATCTGGATGCCTGGGTCGGCAAGGAGTTGGATGTAATCATTATCAATATATCAGCTGAAGATAAAAAGCTGGTTCTATCTGCAAAGGAGGTAGAGCGCGACAGGGAGCTTAAGGACAAAAAAAGCAAAATCTCCCGTCTGCAGGCAGGCCTGGTTACCACCGGCGTGGTTGAAAAGATTGCTCCCTACGGTGCCTTTGTTAACATCGGAGACGGCTTAAGCGGCCTTGTTCATATCTCACAGATATGCGGAAGAAGAATCAAGTCCCCTAATGAAGTGATAAAGGAAGGGGAAACCGTAACCGTTAAAATCCTGGAGGTAAAGGATGGCAAGATAAGCCTAAGTATGAAGGCTGTGGAAGAAAAGGAAGAGGTTATCGAAGAGGTTGAGGATGCTCTCTCGTCCTATTCCACCGGAGAAGCTGCTACAACCGGCTTGGCTGCTCTGCTGAAGAACATCAAATTATAGAAGCAAATATAAAAGGGCCTTTGTAAAAATGCGGGGAGTCACAAGGACAATTTGTGAACTCACCCCATAAGGCAAGCTGAATACGGAAGAAAAAGCAAATCCGAACTTTTCCCGCAGGGGGAGGTTCGGATTTGCTTTTTGAAGTCATTGGTTCCACTGGAGAAAAACCTTATGCTTAATAGGTGTCGCTCTCTGACTCAGTCCTCCGCAGTTTGTGCAGAAGCGGATGTTCTCCTGCAAAGCGGTTCCGCAATACCTGCAATACATGGTCATCCCTCCTTGCCGTCAGTCAGAAATTTTGGTGAGCTCAAAAATCTCCTCAACGGGTTCATCCCAGAAGGTGCCGCTCATATAACCGCTACCTGTTACCGTACTCCCAGACAGGGAAAACTCAATATGAAGTGTAAGCCCTGAGGACTCGTCATGGATGATGTTCGTTTCCTTGTTATAAACGAGGGTTGTCGCATCCCCATCCTCGTCTATCCAGGACAATAAGCCGTCGCCAATATCACGCAGAATGATGGTAGACGTTTTGGTCTCGTCGTTTACGCCCCCGGTTGCGACACAAGTGTATTTGCCGAAAATATTCATGTTGATACTTGGAACCTGCGGAGTTGTGCTTTCGGTGCTGCCTGGTTCAGACGGGACTTCTCCCGTGATACCCGCCGCCTGTTCCAGCTCCGCCATCTGAGAGACGAGGGCGTCCATCCGGGCGACCATGATCTCTGGCTCAGGCTCCCAAAGCTCTGTGAGCTGGGAAAGAGTCTTTGTGGCTTTGGGGAACAGAAAGCCGGCGGCTTCCAGCGCCGCCTTTGCGCCCACCTCAAACACCTCGCCGCTGATGCGGTGGGTATGCTCGGATAAACCCAGCCCCTCCACCTTGATACCAACAATTTTATCCTCATAGAACAGATCCACCAGCGAATCACTGATGTAGGTCACCGCGTCCACGGTGTCCTTTGCCGTCTTGCCCACATTTGCTGGGTTCAACGTGACAAGCCCAATGAGGGAGGAAGCCGGCCCCAGCTTATCCTTGATGTCGCCAAAGGCCATGGCCACCTGATTGTTCTCTCCCAGAACGAGGGTGCTGCCGGTTTCGGCCACGTCCACGATGCAGTCCACGCCGCCTACGAGAAGGCTCGCACCCTCCAGCAGGGCAACGCTGCCACCGCCGGTGGCCGCCATGGACCAGCCGAGCATGGCAACCTTGCTGGTTGTTTTGATTGTTTGCGCCACTTTTATCATAAGGTCAAGGCGCTCCGATTTCTCCATCGCGCTGTCATGGATGATTTCCTGAGCCAGTGCCATCTGCTCATAGGCTGTTTTAGCGTCGGTACCGAGCTGCTGGGCAAGCTGCTGATACCGCTGTCCGCCTTTTAGGGCGTCATACTGCTTGGTCAGGTTCTCCGCCCAGGTATGCGGGTCGAGCTTTCGGGGCGTACTTGCGGCAGGGGGGACGGACTGAAAATTCGCGGGCGCTGCGACAAGGGCCATAAACTGCGCCTGCGGCTGGACGACAGCCGACGTCTGCTTTACTGTGGGAAATTCCATCAGCAGGACTGCCTTATCTGTGAATTCCATCGCGGCGGAAGAAAAGGACTCGGCGTTTTCCCATGCAAGGAAAAGCTCATCTGCCAGTTCAGACAATTCCTCTGCGGTCATGGCGGAGGCGTCCGCCGTTAAGAAGGCTTCGGTCAAAAGCCTTGCGTAGACATACTGCCGCAGGGCAATGGCGGTGGCCTCGTTTGCGACTTGCAGGGCCTCCGGCTCCGACCCGCGCTCGACCGTGACCGGCTTAATTTCTTCCGTTTTCCCTGTTGTTTTTTGTCCTCCGCAGGCGGCAAGGCCGAAAATCATAACGAACACGATAAGTAATGCAAGAAAACGCCTGCCCGATTTTTTAGCCTCTGATTTTGTATGTAATGCCAATCCGTTTTTCATAAAATGATCCTCCTTTTCGAGTTCAGTGTGTGATGGTGGGAGTAATACCGGTCTCATAACGAAACTTCTCAATGATGTCCGCAAGAACAGCGCTGTCGGGTCTTGGATGGATCAGCTTGATTCTGCGGATATCCGTACCCCAGCCGTAGTCCAGCAAGAGATAGTCCTGCCCGATTTCTACGGCCTTGAGCCTGATACCCTCCTGATTGAACTTGATGACCTTGGAGCCCAGCAGGATGCCAAAGCAGGAGACGAACATCTCGACGGTTTCGCAGGACTCTGCTTCGCTTTCTTTCCTGCTGTTCCGTGCGCATTGGACGGCGGGCTGAATATGGAGAATCTGATTCTCGACAATCAGCCGTGCGGCTGTAAGTTTTTTGCACACGATGAAATAGAGAAAAGCCACAATGAGTCCTGCGGTCAAGGCCATGGTCGCATACGGCTTCCAATTTGTCGGCTGCAGGATAAGGGCCACCGCAAAAGCGACCGCACAGATAATGGATGCTACTAAAAAGCACCGCGCGCACCTCGCCATTTCTTTCATATCAATCCCTCCTTGTATGCATCGTTTTCTTCATTATACAGAAAACAGGACTGTGTGCGCGTCACCAAACAGGGTGATTATACGCAAAAAGCCCCTCACCCGAAAGGGTGAGAGGCCTCAAAAACCGCTGTTTATCAGGGGTTCATTTATTTGACAAGTTGTTTAATTGATTTCAAAATCCTTTCCCTCAAGCTGAGGGGCGATATCCATAAAATACATTCCTTCTTTTCTGTTGTGAACTCCATGTGGACAGTATAATACAATTTTATAGTTGTTCCCTCACCAAACAGGGTGATTTTCCTCTAAAAGCTCTAACCTTTTGAGATGAGAAACCTTAAAATTCACTGTCTATTAGGGGATGTCGGATTCTTTGGGCGGAAAATGTATATCCAGAAGAAGATTCATCAGTTCCGTCCGGCTCTGAACCCCTGCTTTGGAGTAAATGTTTTTCACATGGGTTTTTACAGTGTTTTCACTCACACGAAGCTCGCCGGCAATCATCCGATAGGTTTTGCCCTTGATGAGGAGGGCCGCGATCTCACCCTCCCGCTCGGTGAGCTTTTCTGTGATACTGAACGCACAGAGCAGCCGGGTTTGTTCCTGGACCGGCATTTCGGTCATTGTGGTCAAGTAGGCATGGTTTTTGAGCAGGGTGGTCAGCCGTTTATGTAGGGGCGGCAGCAGTACAAGGGTAACGCACACCACGCAAAGCGCCAGCAGGGTAGGGTTATGGCTTTGTCCGCTAGCGACCACGTTTCCGATCAACTCGCCCAACAGAACCCCCAGGACATTGGCAGAGAGGCCGACACCCATGATTTTTGCGGGGTTTTTATCCAGCTCCAGCATTTCACCCAGGATACTCCACCAAAACAGGTCGTACACGCCGCAGGCTCCCAGCATTAGGGTATTGACCACAAGATAATCCGTCCATGAGCGGCCAAGCGCCAGAAAGGCGATAAAGGAAAGGCCGATCATGGCGATGGCTACATAGAGGATATAGGCCCGATTTGTTTTTCGGGGAAGATTCCGCATAATGAACAGGGCAGTGATATACGGCACGGCCCAATACCAGCTTGTTAAGGTTTCCAGATGGGCGAAGGCGGGGCCCTGTACCTGGTACATGAGGCCGGAATCGATGGTGATAACCACAATGAACAGGCACAGAAAGGCGAGAGGATCGGCTTTACCGACATATACCTCGCCCTGTTCAGGACACGGAAGTTCTTCCTCCAGCTTCTCGTTTGGCAGCCTAAGCGCAAACAGGAGGGCCACACCCAGCATCAGCATGGAAAAACCAAGCCCAGCGTGGGGGGAAATATGAATGGCTGTCATATTGAGTAGAATCATCAGGAAGTTTGAAAAGATAAGGCAATCCGCCATTGTTTTGATGCGCCCGTCTTTTGACGTGCAATGCTTGAAATAAAAACCCCATGCCGCCACGCAGCAGCCGACCAGAAATGCCGCCGAGTACAGAGCTGCCGACCACAGGAAGGATGGAGGGGCAAAAAACACAGTTGAGGCCGCAATGCAAAACGAAATGGAAAAAAGTATGAGCTTTTTGGCTGTTTGCATATTCCTGACAAAAAAGCCGCAGGCGAGCAGACCGGTCAAATGAGCGGCCATTGTTCCAAAAACAAAGGAGCGGACTGAAATTTGATGGAAGTCCGTAAGGGCGTATAATATCCTGCCTTCAAAGGGAAAGGCCAGCAGCCATGAGAAAAACAGAGAAAAGATAATGACGGACAATCGGCGGTCATCAATTTCAAATATCTTTCGGGAACCTTTCAACATAAACTGTGCCTCCTTCCCCTAAGTATTGTTTCGCGTACCCCCGACAGGGTCCGCGACTGGATTTACTGATATTATTATATCTGTTTCGCCGGATATCGGCAATGAAAATGAAGGAGGAAACCCGCTAAAAATCACGAGGTCCTCCGAAATGGAGGAAACAACTATCTGCCACATATTTTTCTCCGCTGTTAATCCACTCGTACCTTCCGCCAGCATCTTCTCGCCGGAAATCTTGTTCAGAATGTTATTGAGCAGCCCCCACAAGAAAGAAAAATGTATAGCTGTGCCTATGCTTCAGCGTTTCCGCAACATCAAAAGCGGCGTCCCGGACTTCCTGATAATGCACCATCGTGAGCGGGATACCTTTGGCTGTGTCCAGCCACAGCCGGTACTTGCCGAGATCCAATTCGCTGAAATCAACCAGTCCCTGCCCGATGTGCTTTTCCGCATACTGCCCGTTATGCTCTGCCTTCCCCAGACTGGAGGAGCGGCTGGAACGACTCCCGAACTCGCTGACCGACGTGGCGCGGTTTGTGGATAAGGCCAAACGGTACAGCAACCTCACCGAGCTCACGCCGGAAATCCTGCGGCTGTTCATTGAGAGAATCGTAGTAGGCAAGAAATCGAAGATATACTCCCGCACCGCCGAACAGGAGATCTGAATTTACTTCCTGGACATTGGGCTGATGGACACGCCTGTGAAGCCTCCAGAACCGCAGGAGACCGAGCTGGACATGGGCGAGGTCCTCTGCGAAGCCACTGATGCCGCCAGCGCCGCCACAGCCGTCGACACCGACCCCGCCGCATAAACAGAACAAGGGGCGGACAGCCGAAATTGTCCGCCCCATCACAGGGATTTATACTCTGTTCACTTTTTGTCCCTATGACACTCCGCCTAATAGTAAGTGTTCTTCTTTTACAAAGGCTTTTTATGTTTAATAAAACGGTATTATTTCCAGGATATATAATATAACAAAGGCAATACCGCTGATACCGATCAGACTGAATACAAAGATAAACCATAGAAGAGCATTTGTCTTCTTTACACTTCTTGACAGCCGTTCCATATCTGCAGAAAGCTCTGTCTGATACTGTTTATCCTGTAAAGCTGTCTGCTTTTGCAGCTCGATCATCAGCTCGCTTATGCGATTGACGACATTCTTATCGAGACCCTCCAGCTTTATGTTGGTATCCACAAGGGTTGTTACCAGACTCTCCAGTTCGGCCTGGATCTTATCTCCCGGACCTTTGCTCATTTCCTCCAACAGCTCCAGCATCCTGTCGCTCTGTTCCTTGATATACGTCAGATCCAGTGCATACTGCACCTTGTTTAACTGGCTCTCCACTGACTTTCTGTCATATCCCTCCAGCTTACCGGAGTACTCCGAAATCATCGCTCTATAATTCTCCAAGGTCTCACGATATTCCGCCAGCTTATGCTTATACTGTGCTGTTACTTCAGGATTTTCTTCTTTTCTTTTCCCAATATCCTTTACACCTGATAATCCAAATGGTAAATTCATACCCTTCTCTGAGGATGTAAAACAGCTACATCCTATCGCTCCTCTCCCTGATATCTTATGAGATCATAAACAAACACTGCTTCATAATCCTATGTTATAATTATTATACCACCTTCATCGCAATCCGAACAGTATTCTTTTCTTACCAGTCTTTTCAGATGGTTTCTTAGCGGAATCCTCAGCCCTGTCTGCTTCGCTGCTCTGTGTCTGTTCTGTCTCTTCCACTATGGTCCCAAAGGTCTCTGCTACCACTGACTTGTAGGTACCAATCAGTTCCTCCTGGCAGTCTTCCATTCGGTCCCTGGAAAAGCTCTGAATCTCCTCATTCAAGGACAGCATCTTCTGATCCAAGTAAGCTACGATGTCGGAACATTCCTTCAGCTCCTTGCGAATATTCTCCGGTGCATTCCCCTCAAATTTATAGTATATCTTATGCTCCAGACTAGCCCAGAAATCCATGGCAATGGTACGTATCTGTATCTCAACCTTGGTTTCCACAGTACGGTCTGTCAGGTAAACAGGAATTGCGACAATCATATGATAGCTCGTATAGCCGTTTTCCTTCGGTCGTATTATATAATCCTTTACCTTCAAAACCTTAATATCGCTCTGCCTAGATATCAGATCGGCAATTCGATAAATATCAGAGGTAAAGGAACAAATAATTCGTATTCCTGCCACGTCGTTCACATATTTAATAATATTATCCACTGTCAGCTCCTTATCATTATGACGGAGCTTTTTAGCTATGCTTTGAGGAGATTTCAGTCTTGATGTTATATGCTCTATCGGATTATACTGATTTGTCAATTTAAACTCATTGTTTAATATTTCAAGTCTTGTATTGATTTCCTTTAATGCTGCATCATATAAAAGCAGCGCGTTGCTCCACTCCTCAGCCTCATCGTAAAACATGGGGAGATCCATTTCACCACAACCTTCTATTTGTATAGTATGTCTAAAAATAAGAATAAAACTCGTTCATAATTTGTTCATTGTTTTTATTATAGCACAAAAATATGAATATTTCTTTAAGTAATTAAAACTTAATGAAAAATTAATTTTTTCAGTCCGATCAAATATTCTAAAAAGATTATAAAAAATATGTTGACAATTCAGTTAATTCGTGACTATAATATTGGCAGACTATTACAGAAAGTGAGGTAAGAATATGATCAGCAACGCGAAATTTAGGGCACTAGCATTGTATAATAAGTTCATATTAGATTCATTCAATGATATTACCTCATGGATTCAAAAGGATTAGAACGTGTTTTATTCCTGCCCTGCTGCAAAGGGACTGTGAAGAATACGACAATGCTTTAGATTACTATGCCGTGGTATTATCATACCGCGGTCTATTTTTTTGTCCGGATTACAATAAACTGTGATAGGACATCCGATGGAATTAGTCTGTATTATAATGAAACAAAATGACGGCAAATTGACACAGCAAGCATGTAAAGAAAACACATCGTATCAGAAGAAGCGCACTTTTGTAAAAAAGTTTAATTCTATAATAGTTGAGGGTGCTGCCGAAAGGTTCCTGCAATAGGGAAAGACAGGAACAAAAACGAAGGGAGCTTGTTGGGAACGGGAGGAACTATGAAGAAAATATCACGTTATATTCTCAGATATTGGTATGCTTATGCTGCAGGAATACTCTGCACCATAATTGCAGTATCTTTGGATATGGCATCACCGCTGGTAACGCAGCGGATTATCGATAAAGTAATCGTAGGCGGAGATATGGGTCTGCTTCCGAAATTACTTATTATTGTTTTATGCATCGCAGTTGGAAGGTGTATCTTTCAATATCTGAAGGAATTAATATATGACCTGGCCAGTGCAAGAATTACGGTAAATATCCGTAGGGATCTGTTCAACCATATCCAGAGCCTGTCCTTAAGTTTTTTTGATAAGAATAACACGGGTGAGCTCATGTCCCGCCTAAAGGATGATGTGGACAAAATCTGGGCTGCACTCGCTTATGTCAGTATGCTGATACTCGAGGTTATCATACATACGGGCATTGTTCTCTACTGTATGTATAACCTAAGTCCTAGGCTGGCAATCCTTCCTACGATTATTCTACCTCTGATGGGCGGTCTGGCAATCCTGATGGAGAAGAAGCTGGGTAAGGTTTATGAGGCAATCAGTGAGGAGAATGCTCAGCTAAATACTGTGGCACAGGAGAATCTCTCTGGTGTTCGTACCGTTAAGGCTTTTGCCCGGGAGAAACACGAGATTGCAAAATTCTTATCCCATAACAAACGCTATTATGAGCTGAATATGCAGCAGTCCAAGGTATTTATCAAGCTGTACCCGTATTTCCAGTTCGTAACTAAGCTGCTGCCGATGGCAGTAATTATGCTTGGAGGTTACTATGTAATTCAGGGTGATATCACATTGGGTACCCTGGGTGCCTTCGCGGAATACTCCATGAACATCGTATGGCCGATGGAAATGCTCGGATGGCTCTCCAATGATTTTGCCTCAGCAATTGCATCTGCTAAGCGTATCAAAAAAATATCCGCAGAAAAGCCGATTATTAAAGAGGTTGAGGAACCCATCCTACTGGAGGAAGTGAAGGGCAGCATACGTTTTGATAAGGTCTCCTTTGCTCTTGGAGAAAAGAACATTCTCTCAGATATCAGCTTTGATTTGGCTTCGGGAAAGACCATCGGTATTATGGGTGCGACAGGTACCGGAAAAAGCTCCATCATCAATCTGCTTCAGCGTTTTTATGATACCAGTGAAGGTTCCATCTATCTTGACGGTGTGAATATCCGGGAGTTGACATTGCGTCAGCTTCGCAGTAGTATTTCGCTGGTTATGCAGGATGTATTCCTGTTTTCGGATACCATCAATGAAAATGTAAAGATGGGTAAGCGGAATCTGGTCTGCAACGAAGAAGTAATCCGGGCAGCTTCCGCTGCACAGGCAGATGAATTCATCGAAAGAATGGAGGAGCAATATGAGACCATCGTCGGTGAACGTGGTGTCGGACTGTCCGGCGGACAGAAGCAGCGAATTTCCATTGCCCGTGCTTTGGCTAAGAGAACACCGATTCTTGTATTCGATGATTCCACCTCAGCGTTGGATATGGAAACAGAGCTTATGATTCAGAAATCCTTGAATCAGATAGATTCGACGAAGATCATCATTGCTCATCGCATCTCAGCCGTACGTCATGCCGATGAAATCCTAATTCTGGAGGATGGACAGATCGTAGAGCGGGGTACTCATGATATTTTATTACAGAATAAAGGTTATTACTATAAAACATTTATGGCACAGTACGGAGACTATCTTGATACTCAGAGCAACGGTAATACTGTGCAAAACGAAAGGAAGGTGGCAACATGTCTATAAATGCCATCAAGGAAGACGAGTATATAAAGTCTGTCAGTAAGAGAACTACCTTAGCACGACTGTTTGCATATATGCTGACTTACAAGGGTCCAATCCTTGCAGTTACTCTAATCATGCTGACAACTGTCGCTATATCCATCGTAAATCCACTATTAATTGATCAGGCTATCGATGTGTATATCGCTAACAAGGATATCATGGGCCTGCTTCGATTGGGACTTTTTACGGCGGCACTGAATATTGCCTTTGTTTTTTTAGTAAAGCTACGAATGTATCTTATGGCAAAGGTATCCAATAAAGTATTATTAACTATAAGACAGGAGCTTTATACCCACATCCAAAAGCTCAGCTTCAATTTCTTTGACAGCCGCCCTACGGGTAAAATCCTAGCCAGGATCATCGGTGATGTCAATTCCTTGAAGGATGTTCTCTCCAATAGTGTGACCACCCTGATTCCGGACTTCATCACCATCTGTGCTGTCGTAGTTATTATGCTGGTTCTCAATTGGAGGCTTGCACTTGCATCCCTGATCTCCCTACCCTTGATGATGTTCGGACTCTGGTTCATCCAGACAAAGTCTCATAAACG
Source organism: Bacillota bacterium (assembly GCA_023415635.1). Classification (GTDB taxonomy): domain Bacteria; phylum Bacillota; class Clostridia; order Lachnospirales; family Lachnospiraceae; genus Mobilitalea. The sequence continues at coordinate 110,234 of JAEZJV010000082.1, forward strand.
CTGGCAGCTACACCGGAAGAAGAGCTCCAATCTAAATGCATTTATTCATGAGGACTTATCTGGTATGAGAATAATCCAGAGCTTCACTGCAGAGGATGAGACAGGAGAAAACTTTGACCAACTCTTGAAGGAGCACCGCGATTCCTTTGTAAGTGCTATCGTATTAAATGATGCCTTTGGTTCCGTCATTGATTTTAGCTGGGGACTTGGTATGATATCCCTGTACTTCGTAGCAATCCAACTGTTGGGTGTCGGCGCCGACAATGTGGGGACCATCATGGCATTTTCTATCTATATCTCTATGTTCTGGCGTCCAATTATGAACTTAAGTAATTTTTATAATCAATTAATTACGAACATCGCCGGAGCGGAAAGAATATTTGATATCCTGGATACCAAGCCCGATATCACGGATTCCTTATCCGTCAAGGAGCTTCCTGAGATTAGGGGTGAGGTTGTCTTTGATCATGTATCCTTCTCATATGATGCCGATACCAAGGTACTAAATGATGTAAGCTTTCGAATAGAGCCAGGAGAGACCATTGCCCTCGTCGGACCAACCGGAGCAGGAAAAACCACAATTGTAAATCTGATCAGCCGTTTCTATGACGTGCAGCAGGGTAAAATCTACATTGACGGACATGATGTCAAGCAGGTATCCATAGAGAGCCTTAGAAGACAAATGGGAATCATGACACAGGATAACTTCCTGTTCTCCGGTACAGTCGCTGATAATATCCGATACGGTAAGCTGGATGCTACAGAAGAAGAGATCATTGCTGCAGCTAAGGCGGTCAATGCCCATGATTTCATCATGAAGATGGAGAAGGGTTATGAGACCGAATTGAAGGAAAGAGGTGCCGGATTATCCATCGGGCAGCGTCAGCTGCTGGCTTTTGCCAGAACCATGGTATCCATGCCTAAGATTCTTATTCTTGATGAAGCGACCTCCAGTATCGATACACATACTGAGCTCTTGGTTCAGCAAGGGATTGAGGCCTTGTTAAAGGGGAGAACCTCCTTTGTCATTGCCCATCGATTATCTACCATCAGCAAAGCCAACCGTATCTTCGTGATTGATGAAGGCGGTATCCAAGAGGAAGGAAGCTCTGAAGAGCTCCTGGCAAAGAAGGGGCTGTATTATAATCTTTACATGGCGCAGTTTAAGAATATATAAAATCTAATATAAAAGCTGTTAATGTATACTGCTACAGAAAGCTCTGGAAGGATTTTATCCTTATCCGCTTCTGAATTTCACGGTATACATTAACAGCCTATTTTCTTAGATGCACTCTCTTATATCTATAATTCCACCGTATCTGATACAATTTATCAGGCCATTACTATTTTCATAAAGCATCGGTTATATCTCGGCCATTAATCATTTTTTGAATGTATCATAGAATTCCTTCAAATCTGCTTTTATTTCCGGCGAAAGCTCAGCTTTCCTCACCTTCTGAATAGCTCCCTCCAAACCATATAGTCTATTGATACAAGCTGAGGGATCGATTTGCTTGATGTTTAACCATGCCTGTCTGCTACCGATTTCCTTTAGCTGCTCATAGGTCGTTATGTTAACCTGGTTTAATTGCTCCTCTACCACCTTCCCTATATTGGGAAGCTCTCTTAATTCTCCCATACCCTACCTCTCATCCTTCTTTCCTTTACTAATCCTCGTCCGTATAGCTATGAATAGCTTCAGCAAATGCTTCAGTCAGTCTTATTCCCGCCAGCGGAAGACCAACCAAGACCGCACTTTTTACTTCCTCCAACGACGCCCCCAATTCTTTCGCTTGTTTTACGTGATAGGATATCCCTCCTACCATCTGAAGAGCGGACAGTACGGCAATATAAGCCAATTCATGTGTCTTCTTATCCAGGGCACTCACCTCGGCTGACTTGAAGATGGTCCCCATGAGTGCTTGTCCAATTCCGTTTGATTCCTCCATAAATACTTGAAAATCATTGGTTACTCTTTTCATAAGAAAACTCCTTTCTTTTTATGTTCTATTACTATAGATGCATAAAAAACAGAAAAGATACGTTTTCAAAAAAATTATTTTAATATGTCGATGACTCTCTGATACCAACCCTCACTAGGTTTTTTGTCTGGCATATTGGCATAGAGGTACTTTATCTTCCTTCGAACCTCCGGATTAAACCGGTAATTCTTATCCCTATAATCCAAAGCCTCGAGAAGCTCTTTTGTCTGACTCTGCACTTTATCCCTACTCTCGGCAAATGCAATCCAGGCCTTACAGCTACAGGTGTTTTGCATATTAATCAGGTTACAATGCCCTGAGTAAAAGGAATCTATATTCATACGTGCACGGTACAGCAGACCCTTTGCCGCTGATACTGAGGTATCTAGTAATCGTGCCACATCCTCAGTCTTCATTCCATACATATCCACAAGTGAAAATATGATTCGTTGATTTAAGGTAAGCTTACGAACCATTGCTAAAAAGCAGCCATTCTGTAGTTCTTTGATTGCTTCCTCGACCAGTACCTCCTCCTCCGGTCCCGGGAAGACCTCCCTTAGGGCATCCCCTTCCTGTTCCAGTAGTTCGAACTCCTCCACAAGTTCTTCCTGATATCTTCCGGTCTTGCGTATTTTCATCAAAAACTGGTGATAGCAGATTTTGAGCAGCCACTGCTTTGCAGCCTTTTCATCTCTTAACTCCCCAAGATGTCTCCAGGCATTAAAAAAGGTCTCCTGTACCAGATCCTCCGCATCCTTTGGATGGCAGGATAACCTCAAGGCATAATTATATAAGGATGTACCATAATCCCTGATCAACTGCTCTATCTGCATGCGTTCTTCCTCCAATTTAATTGCTTTATACTCCGAGGTATTTCTATTTCTACTATTTCTGTTCTGTTAATCTTCCTTTTCTTCCTCCGGATAAATTGTTCGAAGTCTCTGATTCATATATTTGGCTTCTTTTTCAGACCGCTTGAACATCACAAGGCAGACAGAGGTGTAAACACTGGAGAACATAAGAAACAAAGCAATAATCTGTACAATATTTCTGACATCCACCCATCCACATAAGATGGCGATGCCAAAAACAATGAAAGTTGTATAAATAAAGTGTACTGTCTGGCGAAGCTTCATCTGCTTTTTCCCGAGTTCCTTTTTTGACTCAAAAATCAGAGACCCGGTAGCTGATAAAATCGACATTAAAATAACTTGCCAAAGGAGCGAAACATCAAATTCTACTTCCGGTAAGAAAATTGTGATGAAAATAGCCGTACTGATGGTACTTCCGGCCAAAATATAGATAAAGGTCCGACGAATCAATTTCAATCTATTCATCTCTGACGCCTCCCTACAGTCCTAATTTGTTCTTCAGCTCCGGAACATATTGTCTGGAGATGACAACCTTTTCCCCATTGAACAACAGCGCTTCGAATCGTCCGGAATATGCCGGGCTGATACTTTTTATTTTAGATACATTCAAAATGACCGATTTAGATGCGCGGAAATAATATGTATTCTTATAATCTTCTTCAATTTCATAGAGCTTCAGTTTTGTTTCATATACATTTTGTTTGCAATATATGAACACCTTATTATCCACGCCTTCAAAATAATATACACTAGACGGTTCAATCATCGTGATATTTCCATCCTTCATCCCTGCCAGCTTTTTATGCCCAAGCTTCAGCTCGGATAGAAGCTTAAGAATATTTTCATCAAGCTCCTTGCAGCGGACTATAATCTGATCTTCTTCTCCAGGATTACAATCTTCGATGACAATCTTCATACAAATCTCCATTTCTAAGAACACCTGTATTTTAGGTAAAGGCATTGCTTTGCATGTACTATCGGCTCATTACATTCCTTTTTCTCTGCAGAACTGCTGCGATACCTATAAAGATTATACCACTGATTACCATAAAAGCCACCTGAAATGTTTCGGATAACACTTTATCCTGATACAATATGGTGATACCCATATACTCCTTGTATTTACTGATCATCTCGGGCGGACAATTTGAGAAGGTCGTGCTCACAATATCCTCCGTAAATACTGATCGCATAAAGGAACAGCCGTGAAGTAAAGGGAAACACCTAAGTACGCTTTGAATCTTCTCCGGAAGCATACCTAAGGGAAGATAAATTCCAGCCAGAAAGCCGACCAAGGTTCCGATAATGGTACTTACTGCACCAAAAGCACTCTGACTGTGTATGAAATTCGCAAGCAGAAAAACCATCGTCGCGGAAGTAAAAACATTTAAAATAATATAAAGAAAGATGTTTACCACTGCTGCCGTTGATAGAAGCATTCCTCCTGTCAGCCCGATATATGCCTCCCCGATCACCACGGTAAGTACACACATAATGACACCCATAATAAACGCAGCCAACACATAGCTTAATACGAATATTCCCCTTTTTACCGGTGCGACGAAGAAGCTGGACAATCTTTTTTGTGCCTCATCCTCTACCATGATACCTACCATGCTTAGTGTAATTGTAACCGAATTCACAACCACAATTCCTGCCAAAGTCCAAAGCATAACCAGCTGTTCGGCATTGCTTCTGTCAGCTGCAGCATCTCTTGCTCCGCCGTATTGGTTTAGTAAGTCTACCACACCGTCCGTATTCATTTTTCCTAAGAATACTACCATCAAACCGATGATAATCAACATAGATAACAGGGAGAAGAATACATTAGATCTGTCCCTGACATAGACTAAAATATTGCGTTTGATTAAACGTAGTAATAACATTTTGTAATCCTCCTATAGGTTCTTTCCTGTTACATTTAAAAATACATCATCCATAGTCCCCTGAATGACTTCAAAGGATCTTAGATTCCCTTTTATCTTATTCAATACATCTAGGCCAAACATGGAATTCGGAATGACCACCCTGATATGATTGCTTCTGTATTCAAAACTAAGCTCTTCCTCCAATAAGCTTCTGGACAACTCCTCCTTATCTTCCGGAACCAGCTTTAATACATCCTGGGCATATTGTGCCTTTAATTCTGAGGGAGTACCGTCTGCCACCAGCTTACCGTCTTCCATGATCGAGATATATTGTGCCTTGGCTGCTTCCTCCATATAGTGAGTTGTCAGAAAGACCGTCATCCCGTCCTCCTTTCTCAGCTTCTCTAAGCTTTCCCATACATTCTGCCTTGTTTGAGGGTCCAATCCAGTGGTAGGTTCATCCAAAAACAACACCTCCGGCCGGTTCATCAATGCCTTGGCAATCTCGCATTTTCTTTTTTGTCCGCCGGAAAGCTTACAAAACTGCCTGTTCAGCAGTTCTCCAATATCCAGGATATCGCACACATAATCCAGATTTGCCTTAAGCGAATTACTGTTGCTGTCATATAGAGAGGCTCTGATCATCAGATTCTCCTTAATTGTCAGTCGATCGTCAAGCGTATTATCCTGAAATACCACTCCGATCTTACTCCTGATTTCCCGATCCTCTTTCCCGAGGCGGTTGCCACAGACTAATACTTCTCCCTCTGTCCTGTTGAGTAAGGTACACAGCATGTTAATCGTTGTAGATTTTCCCGCTCCGTTAACTCCGAGAAAGCCATACAGCTGCCCTTTCTTCACACGAAAGCTGATGTCATCCACCGCCTTGATTTCGTTAAAATACTTTTTTAGATGATTCACTTCAATAATGTTTTCCATATTTCCTCCGATTTCTATCCGCTATTCTTAAAGTATCTTTGCTGGTATGAGATTACATCCTTTTCGATCAGAATACAATAGCAGAAAGGGTAAGCTGTATTTTCAGGCGGTAAGCTGTAAAAATAGAGGTATAAGATGGCACATAGGTCCCCGTAAAAGCATGAAAAAAGAACAGACTAAGAAAAAACCCCAGATGCTTGCTTAAGTTATAAACACCTGGGGTATGCTCCTTATTCGGCTCTGTTTCTATGCTATCCTATATAAAGTAATCCCTATCCTATGCTACTGACGAATCAAAACGATAGCTTTCTATTAATTATCAGTTGAACTACATCCTATGATTTCTATGGTGTCCCTTACTTAAGCCACTGAATAAAGGCTGTCTTATCCAACTTGTTATATCCGGCTTTTTCGTAAAAATTCAGTGTGTTCTCTTTCTTCGAGCCTGTCATAAGCATGATCTTATAGCAATTCTCCCTTGTAGCCAGCTCCTTAGCGGCATTCAGCAGGTCTGTGCCGTAGCCTTTGTTGCGAAACTGTTCCTCGGTAATGACATTCTCAACCAAAGCATAAGGCTGCTGGTTATGCGTCAGATTAGGTACTATGATAACCACACAGGAGGCAATGATCGTGTCCTCCAGGCATCCAATCAGTATATGATGGTTATGCTCCGATAGAATCTGATGCCATAAGGAATATAGCTTCTCATTGAGCTCCGGTAATGGATTATCGTGCAGCTGCGTATAAAGCTGCAGGAGTCCTTGTAAATCTCTCTCCTCTGCTTCTCTGATCTTCATCCTTTCCCTCCCACATACAATACAGGCATGCTCTATCATACTGAATAATCTTTTTTTACTTGCTTTCTTACCTTTATAGATAAGAATAAAATTTTTCTAACAGAACCAGCAGCGGCATAACCGGACTGGTATCCTTCTCCAAGATTGGTACTGCCGCAGAATGGACACTTTTCTATCTTATATCTCTGCATCTATTTCTCCCTTAATATCTTCGCTTCGGTATGGTTATGATGAAGCTTGATCCTTTCCTAAATTGGGAGCGCACCTTGATTTTTCCCGTATGGGCAAGGATAATCAGCTTCGCTAACGAAAGCCCCAGTCCATGTCCGCTGATGTTCTGGTTCCTTACAGTTTCCGAACGATAAAATCGATTAAAAATACTATCTACATCCTTTTTTGTCATACCGATACCGGTATCAGCTACGGTAATGACGCAGTCATCATTGATTCTCTGACAGGAGATGGATATCTCATCCCCATCTTTTGTATATTTGACCGCATTATCGATAAAAATACGGATTGCCTGCTTTAAAGCCTGTTTGTCTCCGTATACTATTACATCCTCCAGGAACGGATTGTTTATGACTCTATTGACAGCTACCAACCTGGTCTCTTTTACCATGTCCTCCACCAAGGGTCTCATATTAAAGCGTTTTTTTGTCAGCTTCAGGGTCTTTTTATCATGCCTTGATAGGAATAGTAGCTTTTCTACCAGCTCCTGCATACTCCGAGCCTCGTTCTGAATTGCCTCGATGGATTCCTGCAATACTTCTTCGTTGGTACTGCCCCAACGGTTCAACATGTTGATATATCCCTGGATTACCGCAATGGGAGTCCTAAGCTCATGTGAGGCATCCGATACAAATTGCTTTTGACTCTCATAGGAGGTCTCTATACGGTCTAGCATCGCATTGATGACATTTGCCAGATCCTTAAGTTCATTTTTTGTACCCTCCACATTCAGGCGTTCGCTATGAAGGTTATTGACGGTCAGTCTGTTTGCTGTTGCTGACATTACCCTGACGGGTTCAAACAGCTTTATATCACTCCGCTTACCCTTTCGGATGATTAATACAGCAATCACAAGATACAATAGCACAAGCTTCCATAATATATTAAGGAAGGTTTGATAGCTATGTGTCATATTATATTGGAAGGTAGCAGAGAAATTAATGTTATGAGCGCTAAATTCCCTCTTTTCATTGACTACTAAACTATAATATTTACTGCGAGGATCAAAATGCACTCCGAGAAAAAATGCATCCTCAGTTAACGGCTTGTAATCAATATCGCTATAAACTATATTACCTGAAGCTTTATCCCATACCATCATTGAAAGGCCTCTGGAATAATAAGGATTTTGAATGCCTTCATAGCTGCTTTCCTTCGTGTGTGCTATAAAATCCTTTGATAGCTGTTCAAAATCCTGCTTTACAGAGCTCATATATATTACAAAAAAGCCGAGCAGCAGCAGGATACCATGAGTCAACATCAGCTTCAAATACGCCATGGATATACGGAATGCCATCGAAAGGCGAAACGTACTCAGCCAGGCTTCTTTTTTCTTACGTATCGGGAGAATTGTCTTTCGTAATACAAATCTTAAAATTTCTAAGGGCTTTATCTTCATCCGGTAGTTATCCCCTCTTCTGATGAAGCTTATTTCTGCTCATCCTTTATGATGTACCCTATACCGCGTACTGTCGATATCAGGTGCACGCCGTATTTTTCATCAATTTTCTGTCTTAAGTAGCGGACATATACATCCACTACATTAGTATCGCCAAAGTACTCATAATCCCAAACATTATTAAGAAGCTGCTCTCTGGTCAGGGCAATATTCTTATTCTTCATCATATATTCCAACAGCTCATATTCCTTCTTGGTTAATACCAGCTCATCCTCGCCGAAATGAGCACTATGACTTGCCAGGTTAAGTGTAACCCCTCCAAGCTGCAATATGTCTCCCTTCGGTTCGGCGGCATATTTTCTTCTGTTTAATGCAACCCGGATTCTCGCCAGAAGTTCTTCTATTGCAAAGGGTTTCGTCATATAGTCGTCGGCACCTGTATCCAAACCGGCTACCTTATCACTTACATCATCCTTCGCTGTCAGCATAATGATCGGTACCTGAGATTCTTGTCTGATTCTACGGCAAACCTCAATCCCGTTTAACCCCGGCAGCATGATATCAAGTATCACTAAGTCCACGTTATCCTTCAATGCCTTCTCTAATCCTGTTCTTCCGTCTCCAGCGAGCAGTATGTCATACCCTTCATGCTTTAGCTCCAGCTCTAGGAATCTGCCTATCTTAATTTCATCTTCTACGATTAATATCCTGGCCACAATACTTCCCTCCTCTATCAAGTACTTCAACATCTTCCTCCATTGTATCGGTTACTGTTAGTTTTTTCAATATATCTAAATTAAATTTCTATTAGAAACGCCCTTTGCAAAAGCATAAGCTTTCTCAAAGGGCGTTTCGTTGACAAATTGTATATTATCATATTACAGATAAAAGGTCATATCACCTCAAATGGCAGAATAAGCTTGCTATTCGTTATCCATACCTTTTACAGATATAGAATACGGATTACTTAAGTACACTCTTAACAGCCTTTACCACATTTTCTGTTGTGAACCCGAACTTCTTGAATAAAGTACCTGCCGGTGCAGAAGCTCCGAAGCTCTTCATGGTAACAGTTGTTCCGTCAAGTCCTACATACTTGCCCCAGCCGAAATCAGCTGCTGCTTCAACTGCAACTCTTGCTCTAACACTCTTCGGCATAATGCTTTCCTTGTATTCGTCAGACTGTGCTTCGAATAAATCCATGGAAGGAATACTTACCACTCTCACATCAATGCCCTCCTTAGCAAGCTCAGCCTGAGCATTCACTCCAAGTTCAACCTCGGAACCGCTTGCCATAACGATTGCATCCGGAACCTTTTTCTTAGAATCGGAGATGATATAACCTCCCTTTAATGCTTCCTTGGAAGAGCCCTCATACTGAGGAAGATTCTGACGGGTAAGCACCAAAGCAGTAGGGGTCTTAGTTGATGTAATAGCATAGTACCAGGCAGCAATACACTCTGTAGCATCTGCTGGTCTAAATACAGTAAAGTTAGGCATTGCGCGAAGCATTGCCAGCTGCTCGATCGGTTCATGTGTAGGTCCATCCTCACCAACACCGATACTATCATGAGTTAATACAAAAGTCACCGGAAGACCCATTAAAGCAGAAAGTCTTGCCATTGGCTTCACATAATCACTGAATACAAAGAAGGTGGATACATAGGCTCTTAAGCCTCCATGGAGAGCTATTCCGTTACCCATGGCTGCCATTGCCAGCTCCCTTACACCGAAGTGAAGATTACGTCCACTGTAATCCTTATTGGAGAAATCACCCATATCATTCATATATGTCTTTGTGGAAGGAGCAAGGTCTGCCGCACCACCAATCACATTCGGCAAGTAATTCTTGATACGGTTCAGTACGATACCTGACAGGTTTCTTGTCGCATCCGGCTTGTCCGCATATGCCCAGAAATCATCATTATCATATAAAGCTTTCCCTGCGTTCTCATCATGATACTGATCCCATAGAGTCTTCATCTCTGGATATTTTTCGCAGTATTCAGCAAACATCTTATTCCAGGAAGCCTCCGCTCCGGAAAGCTCCTGCACGATAGCTTTATAATTATCATATACCTCGTCCGGGACAAAGAAAGGCTCTTCGCTAGGCCATCCGAAGTTCTTCTTCATAGCAATTACATTATCTGCTCCGAGAGGCTCGCCATGTGCACTTGCCTTACCTTCCTTCGGACTTCCGAAACCGATCTTGGTCTTCACGGTAATCATGGAAGGTCTGGTAAGATCAGCCTTTGCTGCTTCTATGGCTGCACCGATTTCAGCAAGGTTGTTACCATCCTCAACTACTAAGGTCTGGAAACCGAAAGCTTCAAACCGCTTCTGAACATCCTCTGTGAAAGCGATATCAGTGCTTCCCTCGATGGATATCTGATTACTGTCATATAATACGATTAATTTACCAAGACCTAATGTACCTGCCAAGGACATCGCTTCAGAGGTGATACCCTCCATCATACAGCCGTCACCACCAAGTACAAAGGTATAATGATCCACTACCGGATAGCCTTCCTTGTTGAATTTAGCGGCCAAATGAGCTTCACCTATCGCCATACCGACAGACATTGCCATACCTGCTCCAAGAGGTCCGGTGGTAGCTTCTACTCCTACGGTGTGACCGTACTCCGGATGTCCGGGGGTCAGAGAACCATCCTGACGGAATTGCATTAAATCTTCTTTTGTAAGGCCATAATCGAATAAATGTAATAAGGAGTATAAAAGCATGGAGCCATGACCACCAGATAAGATAAATCTGTCTCTGTTATCCCATTTCGGATTTTTAGGATTGTGCTTCATATGCTTTGCCCATAGCTCATAGGCCATTGCTGCTGATCCAAGAGGTAATCCCGGATGTCCGGAATTTGCTTTTTGAACACCATCAGCTGATAATACTCTAATCGCATTTACTGACATTGTATCAATATTGCTCATTGTATATCCTCCTTAAGTAATGAATATATATTTATAGTATCTTAAATATTACTCTCCAAATACTGCCTTATAGTCCTGCTGGAATTTTTCTATTCCTGCAGTAGTCAAAGGATGCTTTGTACACTGCTCAATTACGCTAAAAGGAACCGTAGCGATGTCAGCACCTGCCAAGGCACAATCCGTAATGTGCATGGAGCTGCGAATGCTGGCTGCTATGATTTCCGTCCTAATTCCATAGTTATGAAAAATCTGAGATATGGTTCTGATCAATTCTGTACCCTCTGTAGAAATATCATCCAGACGTCCGACAAAAGGAGATACATAGGATGCACCTGCTCTGGCAGCAAGCAGTGCCTGGTTTGCTGTAAAGATAAGTGTAACATTTGTCTTAATTCCTTCTGAGGCTAAAACCTTCGTAGCCTTTAAGCCTTCCAGTGTCATAGGAATTTTTACAACCATATTAGGGTGAATTTTCGCAATTTCTCTTCCTTCATTAATCATATCTTCAGCAAGAACGGTAGTTGCCTTCACTTCACCGCTGATCGGTCCGTCCACTAGCCTAGTGATTTCCTTAATAACGTCTTCAAAACTTCTTCCTTCCTTAGCAATCAAGGACGGATTAGTTGTCACTCCGCAGATCACACCTAAATCACTAGCTTTTTTGATTTCATCCACATTTGCCGTATCAAGAAACAGCTTCATAAACATACCTCCCAAAATGCATGGCAGCGCGCAATAAACCTCTGGACAGGTACTTTTGTTACTTGTCCGATTACGCCCGCCAGTTATTAGAATTTAATGCATCTAAAAAGCCAGTTCGGGAGAACATATTATCAGTCTTTCGGGACTTATGATTAATCAAACTCCGTTGTCATTGCTTATCGTATGCATTTAGTATGTTAACTATACTATATTTTAATATACAATACAATTGGCAAATTATACACACATTCACGCAAAATGAATCTTTTTCTATACACTTAGTCAATCTTGTTGATTACAAAGTATCTCTGCTCAAATTGATCCACCGGCATTGGCTGGGCGAAGTAATAACCTTGAATAATATCGCAGCCTACCTTACATAAAAACTCCACCTGTTCCCGGGTTTCAATACATTCCGCTACCACCTGCATATGTAGATCCTTCGCCATAGTGATGGTATTACGGATAACGGTCAGCCCTCGTTCAACCTCATCGGTTATCCTGAACAACTCCCCATCCAGTTTTACGACATCAAGCGGCAAATCCTTTAAAGAATTTAGAGAGGAATAGCCTGCACCAAAGTCATCCATGGAAACCAAAAAGCCATAAGATCTCAGACGGTTTACCGTATCGATTAAGAGCTGTTTATTCTGTAGAAATGCACTTTCTGTCAACTCAAGCTCGAGTAAGTGATGCGGTACCAGATAGCTGTCTACAATATCTCGGATTGTATCTGCGAGATGGCTGTTTACAAAATGGAGCCTGGAAATATTAACGGAGATAGGCAAGGGAGAATACCCCTTGTCCAACCACTCTTTTAAGAGCTCACATACCTTCCTGACCATATATATATCCAGCTCCGTAATAAAGCCGTTCTTCTCAAAGACAGGAATAAAATAGCAGGGTGATAATGCTTTTCCGCTGCTGTCCTGCCAACGCACCAGGGCCTCAGCACCAAAGATGGTTTCCTCCTTTGCCATATATTTTGGCTGTAGATAAACCTGGAATTCCTCATTCCTCAAAGCCTCATTCATGGACCTTTCGATCTCTTCTTCTTCAATTAGTCTATTCCTAGCTGCTTCGTCAAAGAAAGAGATATTATGCTCTGAATTTCCCTTAATGGTATTCTTTGCAACACCGGCAAATTCACCCATTCGATCGATGGAGTCTGTACGCTCGGTAATATGATATACGCCATAAAATATCCTTAATGATTTAGTATAACTCAGCTGATGCAATCTGTCATTTAAATCCTGTAAACGTTCCGACAAATCTGCCTCATTCTGGAAGGTCATAAGGATATAAAATTGGTCTGCAGCATATCTGGTAAAAGTTTCTCCCTGCATTATCCATTCTTTTATAGTTCCGTAGATATCTTTTAAAATCTCATCACCTTTGTGATAGCCATAAGCATCATTAATATTCTTAAACCGGTTGATATCGAAATTTACCAGAGCATATTTCTTTTTTAAGAATTGCTTACTGTTGATAATCCTGCTGGCATTAATTCTAAACCTGTACCAGTTATCTCCTCCTGTAACCGGGTCCAGATAGAGGGTCTTAACAACTCTTTGGTTGGACCTTCTTTGCGCTACAATCATGAGAAGAAAAAAGAATAAAGTTGCAGAGGTAATGATGCCCCACATTACGTTGGTCAGTTCCAGAATTTCTCTTGTGGTTGGATCGGTTGTATATTGTTTTCCGTAAAGAACAGACCAGTCGTTTATACCAATATCTTTTCTGGTCCAGACATAATTATTCTTAGTTTCGTATCCATGCAAAACCTGGTTCAGGCTCATCATAGGTTTTTTGCTCAAGGACTCGGAGCCCGATAGGGCTCTATATGTATTCCATTCTCCCTTTGACAAGAGGCTGTTATAATTAAAATCCTCAATATCCGACCCTTTTATGTATGAAACCAATTCTTTTTTGGAATTGATCAGATAAATTGATGCTCCGTCTTTGATTTCCTGCTCCAACAAAGCAATATTGCTAATTTCCCCTTCAATCCATGCTGCAAGAACTCCTTCGCTAATACCGTTCTTTACAATCGGAACTGCTTGAATCAGATAGGAATTGCCTTTATCATCGAATAGAAGACGGTCTGAGATATATTTACTTCCTTGCATGGCAGATATAAAAAACTTTTCTTTAGAATAGTCCTTCTCCAGCCCTTCATAATTATAACCTATGCCGGTAGAGTGAATTGCAACCAAATTGGTATAAGAACTATTCTCACTAAGAACAGAAAGTAGTTCACCCGTAGCCTTGCTGTTATAATTACCTGCTTTTGCTATATATGTCGCACTGGTTTGAAGCTTCTCAAACGAGTTATTCAGCTCCTGACCTATTAAAGCTGCTGCATTATCTGATAAAACATCATATTCCTTATATTTGGTATTATAACTGTACTGTATCATTCGGTTCATGTGAAATAAAGCTAATGTAAGAAATACAATGATACCAAAAATAGCAAATAAGATTAGTGGGGCTGTTCTGTTCTTCGGCAAAGCAAACCGCATGTCGTTTCTCCTCGCAAGTAATTTGTCATAAATAGTAGGTATCCTAGTATCTATACAATGATACACTATACATATTAATTTTGTCAAAAGTATCTTGAATCTTAGGTTTTACGTACTATACTAGTGTTCCATGGTTTGAAAACACCCTCCAATTGTATCCTGTTTCATATCGATAAACAATGGTACGAATTATACTTTCTTTGTCATATTTTAGTAAATACTTCTCCTAATGAAGAAGTAATCAGAAGATTGGCCCGCTTATCATACGGAGTAAATGACTTATTAATTAAGACCAGCTTATCCCCCTGATAATAATCTACTAGTCCGGCTGCCGGATAGACCCTTAATGATGTTCCCCCTATGATAAGCAGCTCTGCCTGGCTGATTAACTTGATAGCTTTACTTATAATTGTTTCTTCTAATGGCTCTTCATATAGCACTACATCGGGCTTTATAATTCCTCCGCAGCTGCAAACCGGTATTCCCTTCGCTTCAAGTATTATATCAATCGGATGAAAGGCTCTGCATTTTATACAATGATTACGATGAACAGAGCCATGTAATTCCATAACGTTTCTGCTTCCGGCCATCTGATGCAGACCATCGATATTCTGTGTAATAATTCCTTTCAGCTTTCCCTCTGTCTCCAATTCTGCAAGCTTTCTATGCGTTATATTTGGTCTGGCATCTGAATATATCATCTTATCACGATAAAACTCATAAAATTCTTCAGTATGACTGATAAAGAATTGATGACTTAGGATGGTTTCAGGTGGATAGGTATACTTCATATGGTAAAGTCCATCGGTGCTTCTAAAATCCGGAATTCCACTTTCAGTGGAAACACCTGCTCCGCCAAAAAACACTATATTATTACTTGCCTTTATCCAGCTGTGCAAATTGCTTAGCTCTTCTTCCATGTGCTATCCTCCGATTATTTAACTACTGATCTTCAATTTGCTATATTATATATCATATTTATTTTTTTATAGCTGTCAATAAAAAGAAGAATAAGGATACCATATGATTATTTTATATTTTTCATAATAAAGGGGACCTCAAAAAGAGATCCCCCCTGTTATAGATATGAGACATCCGGGATTCGAACCCGGGACACCATGATTAAAAGTCATGTGCTCTACCGACTGAGCTAATATCCCATCAGATAATAAATACCAAATTACCCTGCTTATACAAAGTAAAATGCCCAGAGCCGGAATTGAACCAGCGACACGAGGATTTTCAGTCCTCTGCTCTACCAACTGAGCTATCTGGGCAAGGTCAAATTCGCTTACCTACGAAGAATGGGTGCCCGATCTTCTGGGTT
>JAEZJV010000018.1 GCA_023415635.1 Bacillota bacterium
ACGTTGAGACAGGCGGTCGGGGCGTAGGCAGAAAGACGGGCAGCTCTACCCAAGGTGATAGGGCTGCCCTCCTTATTGCATGAGTAATGAATTGGGATAGTAGCGTATAGTTCACGACGCTAGGTCATTTATGAGGTCTAAAAAGCATAGGAGAGAGGTGTTAACTAGGTGCCTTCGACAACTCGCTCAAACATTCCAGAGTTCAGGCAGAAAAGAGAATCACCTTCAGAGAATCTCAAGAACCACCGCGTCGCGCTGTGGACAGTCTATTTCGATGGTGTCGCCCAGAAGTGTCGCGTCGCCGCCGCGCATCACCCGGATGCCCTTTGGGTCAATGCGTTTGCGGCTTAACACGGCGGTCACTCGCTGATCGTGCTGAGTCACATTGGTCAGCCAGAGAAAGCATTTTTCCGTGTCCGCCCAGATGCGCGGCACGATGCCCGTGTTGAAAGGCAGTGAGACGTAGGGCTCCTTGCCGGCATAGTGGAGGTGGGACGCGAAAAATCTCCGGGTGGTTTCATCTGGGCAGAGATGGTATCCATATCCCGGCACGCTACCGATCAGGCGCGTCCTTCCATTGCCGAAGAGGTTTTCGACCACCGCGCACTCTCCATTATCGAAGCGTCCGGCCTGTTCCCCTGTGGTAGGCCGGAAAGCCTGCCGGAAAACGCCTCCCCGGATTCGGCCGGTCGTGCAGCCAAATTTCAAAGATTTCCATTTGTCCGGCCCTAGATGTACGCTCGACTCCAAGCATCCGAAAAGTGCGTCGAGCCCCCGGCTGGGTTGGTGTTCATACACATGGCCGCGATCGCCAAAATATCCGAAACATGCTTCGCCGATCAACGTACCTCCCCGCTCTACCCAAGCCGTGAGTCTGTCGATCGTGTCCTGGCTGAGCGAGATGGGAAAGGGCACGTAGATCACATCATATAGTGAAAGGTCCTTCAGGCGGATCGGATCAACCTGATAGCCAGAGTCGGTCAGCGCATCGTAGGCGCCCTGGTATGCATAGTTGTAGTAGCGCGTGTCGTGGTAATTCGCGTAGCAGAAGATCATCGACTCCTCCAGCAAAAGAATGCCGATGTCCCCGCGAACCGGATTGGTCTGCCACAGCGCGCGCGCGGGCTCGCCGTTGGCCCATTGGGCGATTAATTTGACCATCTCGCTTCGGTCCGATCGCGATCCGTCCAGGTTGTACCAACCGAACGCGCCCTGAAGGAACCCGTCCTGTAGCGCGCGCCAGCGCGGGTTGATGAAGCCGCGTGCGCCCGCCGCCAGCGACTTCATCGCGTCGCAGCGGATGTTCAGCGGATCGTGCATCTCGTCGTGATCCGTCATTTCGTCGTCAAGGTCGGTGCGGTTCTGCCAATCGTGGTCGCCCAGCGCCTCGGCGCGCCACCACACGCGCCCGTCGGAGGCCATGCGCGTGACATCGCTGCCCAGGAACGTGTTGCACTTGTTGGCGTACCAGAATGTATAGCCATAGATGTCAGTGGGCTCGGCGCTGCGCCACATGTCGTCGCATGCCGGAATATCGCAATGCGTCTTGCCGTTTCCGTGTGCGGCGATGAAGTGATTGGGATCGTGCGCTCGGATCGTGTCCGCGCGGAAGCGCATCCACTCCATTGCGTTGTCATTATAGAAATAGACTGCGTCCACGCTGTCCGGGAAAGGATCCACGACGCGCGGAAGCTCGATCTCGTCCCAGCTGGTCAGGCTGTGGCGGCGCCACGCCACTTTAAGCGCCTCCAGCGTGCCGTACTTTATGCGACACCAGTCCTGAAATTTCTTCTGCGTCGACGGGCAGTAGCACATCGCGCTCGCCTGGTACAGTGAGCATTCGTTCCAGATGTCGTAGCCGTACATGCCGGGCATGTCGCGGTAGTGTTCCGCCAGCGCGGCCAGGAATTTCTCCGCCTCAGCGCGAACAACCGGATGGTCCAGACACATCTTCGCGCTGCTCGTCGCGCAGCTGCCCTGCATGCCGCTGTGGTTGCGCGAGCCGCGGGCGTCCTCGTACCGACCCTCCGGGCAGCTGTGGTAGAGCCAGTCAGGCGCGTTGGTAATCATCTCCGCGACGATCGTCTTGATGCCGTACTTGGCCGCCAGACGCAGATGCTCATCGTACGGCTCGAAGTCGAAAGTGTCTGGCGCGACGTGGATGTCCGACCATAAGAACCAATGCCGAAACAGCGTATGCCCATCCTCGCGCGCGACCCGGTAATCGCGCTCCCAATTTTCATGGGGCGGGTTGGAACGCCGAAAGTATACCGCGCCAAACTCCACCGGATGATCCTTCTGCAGTCCCTGTTCCACGAACCTATGCCGAATGATCAGCGAATTGTCCTTTAGGGGATTGCTCATAACGCCACTCCTTTGTGTTTTGTAAGCTGCGCAGAAGCGTGGATGCAATCAGACCGCGTGTTCGGTACGGCTGATGATCTCGTCCTGTACCGACCGGGAGAGCCCGATGAAGTATGCGGAGAATCCCGCGACGCGCACGATGAGGTCGGCATGTTTCTCCGGCTCACGTTGCGCCGAAAGCAGCAATTCCCGGCTGATCGTATTGATCTGCATCTGCATGCCGCCCAGTTCAAAAAACGTATTCAGGTAGTCCCGGAAACTCAAAAGCCCCTTTTCCTTCTCCAGAAGGTTCTTGGAGAACTTCATGTTGAAGGTGTAGCCGCCCTGCCAGTATTGCCTGGCTTCAAGCTTGGCCACATCCACAGCGACGGATGTGGGACCCTGAGTCGCCCGGCCGGTCACTGCGCCGATTCCGTCCACGAGCGGCATGCCAGCCCTGCGCCCGTCCGCGCTCGCGCCGGTGGACGCTCCCATCGTGACATGCCATGTGGTGGCCCACAGGCCAGTATTGTAGCGATCGCCGCGCGGACCTGTGTAGCGGTCGAACGCACGCTGCTGCATCTTAGACAGCCGGTTGTACAGTCGAACCGGTCCGTCTTCGCCGTTTCCAAATTTCGGCGCGCCGGTCAGGAGCAGTGCCTCAAGCGCCTCGAACCCGGAGAAATCGCACCGCAAAGCCTCCATCAGTTCGCCTTTTCCGATCTTTCCGCCTTCGAACACCAGCGCCTCGACGGCAATCAGCGCATCTACCACATTCGTCATGCCGACCATGCAGACGGTGGCGCGGTTGATCCGGGCACCATCGACCAGATCCCTCCCCTGTGCAATCGCCCCCTGCATCGTGGCGGACATAAAGGGATACCCAAACAGCTTTTGCTGAGAATGCCCGACGGCGTCCACCGCCTCGCAGTTCAGCTTGATCGCCCATTCCAGCTGTATTTTGTACGCATCCATAAGATGGTCAAAACTCTGGAAGTCCTCAAACTCGCCGGTCCGGGGGCCAACCTGCGCGCCGGACATCAGCGCTCGGCCATCATTCATGGCAAGCTCCAGACACTTGAGCAGGTTGATGTGCCCCCCCATGGTCTGGCCATGCACGACGCCCATCACCGCAGGCTCCACACATCCCACGATGCCGTAGCGCCAAGCCTCCTCCGGCGTCGCGCCCCACTCAAGCAGCACCGGCACAAATTCATGGTCGTTAAACAACGCGGGCAGCCCCAGTCCCATCCGGAGAAGCTCGCACACGCGAAGGAAGAACCGCTGGTCGATCCGTCTATGCCAGCGAACGCTCAGCATCGGGTGGCTGGACCGTACGCGTGCGGTAGAGCGCAGCATGATCAGGCTCATGTCGTTTGTAGCGTCGTCGCCAGTCTCATCCGCCCCGCCGATGCTGAGATTTGCGAACATGACTACATCGCGCGGCCAGATCGCGTTTTCCACCAGCTTCACATACATCGAGTCGACCAGTTCTTCCGCCTCGTCAATATTTAGCCGGCCGGTTTCGATGTCCGCCAATAGGAAGGGGTTCAGAACCCTGTCCAGGCCGCTTAATGAGATGCTCCCGCCGCCGGGCTGTTCGATAAGCAGCGCCATATGCATCAGCACGAAGCTTTGCAGCGCCTCACGAAGCGTACGCGCCGGCTTCGCAGGGACGTGCTCAAGCGTTTCGGCGATGCGCAAAAGCTCCGCTTTGCGCTCCGCGCCTGTTTCCACCTGCGAAAGCGACAGCGCAAGATCCCGATATCGCATCGCCCAGCGCATGAACGCCTCCCAGCTGAGCGCGAATGCCAGCCGGGCGTTCGCCTGACGGTTATCCTTGTCCGCCGATTCCTCATATGACGCTCGTGCACGGCGCGCGATCGCCTCCGCCCCCTCCCGCAGCAGCATGTCATACCCGGCTACGATGTGCCCGAAGGAACCCGCACTGCCCGCAGGGAAGCCAGCCAGCAGCTCGTCCTGAGCGAGCTTGGCCTCCGGAGACAGCGTTGCGATGAACTCGGGATAGAGAAAGGACGCCTCATACTGTTCAAGGTTTTTGTTGCCGGTTCTGGGATCGTCTTTGTCGCCCCACCAATCCCTGGGTGTACTGTTCTGCGCGCCCGGACGCTCAGTTCGGTTGCCCACAAGCAGTTCCCCAGGAAGGATGTACTGGGTCATGTTGTCCAGCATATGAGAAAACGCGTGAGCACGCTTGATCTTCGACGGTTCCCCGTCGTGCGCGATGTACGCGTCCCGCGCCAGGCGCGGCATCTGTTCAGAGTAGGTTCGCTCCGCTTCCAGCGCCATTTTCAGAAGCCGGCACACCCGGTCCGTGGGCCGAAGATCGTCCAGCGACACATCCGACAGCATAGCTTCGTAAAAAATCACGGTGCACCCCTCCATCCCCTCGTTTGACAGGCCCATCATATCACCAATCGCCGTCACTGCGAACCGCCTTTTCCCAGCATGTCACAATTGTATGATTATCCGTCAAAAAAGTCCCAATTCGCTTGCTAAAATCATGTATAATAAGTATTGTTGCATATGATATACCACCTGAAGGGGCGGCGACGGATGGGAGTGTTCAAAACATGAAAATCGTCATACTGGACGGGTACACGGAGAACCCGGGGGATCTCAGCTGGGCAGGCTTCGAGGCGCTGGGCGAGTTAACGGTATACGACCGAACGCCCAAGGAACTGATCGTCCCACGTATTGGCGACGCCGGGGTCGTCTACACCAACAAAACGCCCATTACAGCCGCTACGCTGGACGCATGCCCGGGCATGAAATTCATCGGCGTGCTGGCCACCGGCTTTAACGTCGTGGATGTCAGCGCGGCGCGCGCGCGCGGCATTCCGGTCTCCAACATCCCCACCTACGGGACGACCGCGGTGGCGCAGATGGTTTTTGCGCTTCTGCTGGAGCTTTGCCACCACGTAGGCGCGCATTCCAAGGCGGTATTTGATGGGCGATGGTCCAGCTGCTCGGACTTCTGCTTCTGGGACTATCCGCTGATGGAGCTTTCGGGCAAGACCATGGGCATCATCGGGTATGGGCGCATCGGGCAGGCGACTGCCGCCATCGCGCGCGCGTTCGGGATGGACGTCGTCGCCTACGATACACAGGTGAAGGCCGACGAGATTGTGCCGCTTGATGAACTTCTCCAGCGCAGCGACGTCATCTCGCTGCACTGCCCGCTTTTCCCCGAGACGCAGGGCATCATCAACCATGCAAACCTCATGAAGTGCAAGCGCGGCGCGCTCTTGATCAACACCTCCCGCGGGCCGCTAGTGGTGGAGGAGGACTTAAAGGAGGCACTCGAGCGCGGACAACTGGCGGGCGCCGCGGTGGATGTGGTCTCCTCAGAGCCCATCCGCCCGGACAATGTGCTCTTGACGGCGCCTAATATGATCATCACGCCCCACATCGCGTGGGCGCCCAAGGAGAGCAGGCAGCGGCTGATGGACATCGCGGTCGAAAACCTTCGGGCATTCACTGCGGGCTCGCCCATCAACGTCGTGAATTGATAATCACCGTGAGGAGGAATGATTCCATGGAGAGCATCAAGAAGTATTTCAAGGTCGGCCTCGTGCAGTTCATGGCGTATCCCGCTCCGCGAGACGCCCAGGAGCAGATCCGGGATTTCAAGAAGACGCTGACTGACGACTATTTCGACGCCATCGAACTGACGCACATCGCGGACGAATCTACCTTCGAACGCGTGCGCGCGATGGTGCGCCAGAGCCATGTGACGCCGTGCTACGGTGCGCAGCCGCGCCTTCTGGGCGGGAAACTCAATCCCAACGACCCGGACGAGGCGAAGCGCCAGGCGGCGGAGAAGGTCCTGATGGAGTCCATCGACGAGGCGGAGCGCATGGGTTGCGGGGGCATCGCCTTCCTGAGCGGGCGCTGGGACGAGCCGACCCGGGACGAGTGCTACAGTCAGCTGCTCAAGACCACCGGCAACCTGTGCGCCTATGCGCAGACCAAGCAAATGTCAGTGGAACTCGAAGTCTTCGACTATGATGTAGACAAGAAGTCGCTGATCGGCCCCGCGCCCTATGCGGCCCGGTTTGCCGCGGACATGCGGATGCGCTATAATAACTTCGGCATGATGCTGGACCTTTCGCACCTCCCGCTGACCTATGAGGACAGCCTGTTCGCGATCCGAGTGCTCAAACCGTACATCACGCACCTGCACATCGGAAACGCCGTAGCAGTGCCGGGTGTGGAGGCGTACGGCGATATGCATCCTCGGTTCGGGTTTGAAAACGGCGCCAACGACATAACGGAACTTCTCGGTTTCCTGCGCGCTCTCAAACAGGAAGGGCTGCTGAACAGCGAAAACCCGATGGTCCTCTCCTTTGAGGTCAAGCCATGGAAGGACGAAGACCCCGACCTCGTGGTGGCTAATGCCAAACGTGTGTTGAACAGAGCCTGGGCGATGCTGTAGGCGCGGGACACACCGGCAGTAACAGAATAAAGAAGCAGGGCGTTTCGTCCCTGCTTCTTCTGTCGAATGCCGCGGCTGCCTTAACCCTTCACCGCGCCGGCCGCGATGCCCTCGACGATGTTCTTCTGCATGATGAAGTAGAACAGTAGCATCGGCAGCATGCCCAGTAAAAACGCCGCAAACGCCAGATTCCACTTGCTGTTGTACTCGCTGTAGAAAAGCCGCTGTACAATCGGAATCGTCATTTTGTTCTTGCTGGTCAGCATGAGAAGCGGCAGCAGAAAGTCGTTCCAAATTGACAGCGCGTTCAGTATAATCAATGTCGAGGTGGCATGCTTCGTGACCGGGAACATGATCCGCCAGTACAGCTTCCAGGGCGAGCAGCCGTCGATGGTGGCCGCCTCGCAGATTTCGTTGGAGATTCCCCGGATGAACCCGACGTACAGGAAGACCGCGAACGGCAGCAGACGGCCGATGTAGGTCAGGATCAGGCCCGCGTGTGAGTCCATCAGGCCCAAGTCCCGAACCAGCTTCATCAGGGAGCTCAGCGTCATGTAAAACGGGACCATCAGCCCTGAGATGATCACATAGTACGCGGTGGTATAAAACTTGCCAGCGCGCTTTGCTATGGTGAAGGACGCCATCCCAGAAAGCACCGCGATGCCCACGGAACTCGCCAGCGTTATGATCAGGCTGTTGACGAACACCTGGCCGAAGTCCATCAGCCTGTACGCCTCGGTGAAGTTACTCCATTGGATCGTCGACGGCCAGCCCAGCGGGTTGAAGAGGGCGTCCTTCGCCGACTTGGCCGCCAGGATGATCACAACGTAGAGCGGATAGAGGTAGAGGCACGTCGCCGCAAGCAGCATGATCTCGGCCACCCGCTGGCTGGGTTTTACCCGGTCGATGCCCGCCATACGGCGCCGTCTGACGTAGGCTTTAATAGACAATGTCCTCTTCCTTTCTCCGAAGAAAATACAATTCCGCAAGCGACAAAACCGCGATGATCATGAACAACACCACTCCCATCGCGGAGCCGTAGCCCGCACGGAAATGCTCGAAGGTCTCCCGGTAGATCGTCAGGGAGATCAGCTCGCTGGAGTTCCCCGGCCCCCCGTTGGTCAAGGTGAACATCATGTCGAATTCCTTGAATCCGCGCTCCATCGTCAGCACCATGTTGATTGTGAACGCTGGCGCAATCAGCGGGAACGTAACTTTCCAGAATCGTCGCCAGCCGCGGGCGCCGTCCACTTGGGCGGCCTCGTAAATTTCCAAGGGGATGTTCTGGAAGGCTGCGATGTAGATCACCATCGTATAGCCGGCGCTACGCCATATGCTGACAAACACTCCCGCGTACAACGCGGTATGGCGGCTGCCCAAGAGGTTGTTGGCCATCTCCTCGATGCCCAGCGCTTTGCCCATTTGCGCGATTGGGTTTGTAAATAGAAAACTCCAGATATAGCCCACGATCAATGGTGCGATGACCACCGGTATGAACCACAGCGTCCTTAAGAGCCCCTTGGTGCGTAGCTTCTGGTTGAGCGCCAACGCCATGATTAGAGACAGTACGTTCTGAAAGATTGTGATCAGAAATGCGTATATAAACGTCTGGATCATCGGCCGCGTCACGTAGAAATCCTGGAACAACGTCCGAAAATTGTCCAGGCCGACGAATTGAAAGGTTGGCGCGATGCCGTCCCATCGCGTCAGGCTATAAAAGATGCCGCCCAGGAACGGCCAGACAACAAACACCACAAACAATACAAGCACCGGCGCGGCCAGCAGAAAGAACTGTGCGGATTCTTTCGTCGGTATCCTCTTTTTTTTCAAGCGTACACCTGCTTCCGATATAGTCCCTTAGAACAGGCATACCCGGCGCCCACAAGCCGCAGACGCCGGATATGCGAGCGAAGACGGGTGTTACTTGATGGTATCTGCCTTGAGCTGCATGAAGTCGTCTTTGAATTCAGGCGTGGCTTCCAGCAGGCGCAGGTGTTCCGCATTCCACGACTCCATCGCCTGATCCATGCTCAGGTTTCCGCTCATCCAGTCCTGAACGTTTTTCTTCATGATCTCCTTGATGCCCGGGATCCACTCGCGTTCGGAGAAGCCGACGAAATTGTTGCTCTCCAGGAACGGGAACTCCATGTCAAGTGCCGAATCATAACCGGGGTTTGCGCCCAGCACGCAGGAGATGGAGGTCATGTTGCGGGCAATTACCTCGCCGCCGTGCACGGTATAGCAGTACTTGAAGAAATCCCTAGCGATCGCCGGCGCGTTCTTTCCGATGCTGAAGGAGGTATCAAAGTCGGAGATGGTCATGTAGTTCGCCGGATCGATGACGCAGGGCGCCGGCGCCAGCACGAAGTCAAAGTCCGGGTTCATCTCGCGCAGGCTTGCGATCATGCCGCTGCCGTTGATGAGGCACACCGCCTCTTCCCGGGCGAAACGGCGCTTCATTTCCTCAACATCCATGCCGAGCGTGTCCTTGGGCGTATATTCCAGCACACGGGCGTACTGCTCGAGCATCTCTTTGATCTCCGGGCTGTTCCAGCCCTTTTCGCCGATTAGCGTCTGGGCGTAGAAGTCCGGATTGAGGCCGGCGACGGTCTCGTGCAGGTAAGCGAAGATGAACGCGGTCGCGCCTGATCCGTCTTTACCGGCGACCAGATAGGGGAATTCGAGCCCATTCTTGCGTATCGTCTCCAGCGCGGCGACCCACTCATCCATGCACTTGGGAAGCTCAGTCACGCCGTACTTGGCGGCCAGGTCCGTATTCCAGAACATGCCCCAGAAGGCCTGTACACCAGGATACGCGTAGGTATCTCCCTTGTATTTGTTAACTGGCTTCTTGATCTGGGCGATCGACGACTCGATGCCCAGATCGGTCAGCGGCTGCAGGTAGCCGCCCTTAGCGTAGAGCTGGATCTGCGTGCTCCACTGGTAGCTCATTAAATCCGGGATGTCTCCCGCGGCCAGCTTGGCGGCCAGCGCTGCGTGGTACTCGGCAACGCCGCTCACCACCGTGGTCTCCACCTTAAAGCCCGGATGATCCTTCGCAAAATCGTCCGCCAATTCCGTGATTCCATTGGCAAATTCAGGACTCATCGAGAACAGTCGCAGCGTGACATTGCTGTCCTCCGCCAGTGCCGCAACACCGAACGCGCCTAGCATCGAGAGCAGCATGGCGACCACCAGTAGTTTCGAAATCGCCTTCATAATGGACTCCTCCTATGCGATGATAACGGAACTAGGTTCCGTTTCGTTATGACCATTGTAACCCATGTAGCGTTGATTTGATAAGCAATAATATTGAACAAAAATTGAATAAAATTGACGAGAACGTTCTTTTTATAAGCATTCGGCACAATTTAAATTGCGATCAAATGTAATTTGTGGTATAATTCAAAAACTTCCATTGTGACGATTTGAGTGAAGGGCGCTATCCGAATGGACACTGACAAAAAACCGATATTACGGTTTCCCTTTCAATTCTTCTGGCGGAATAGCCTGACGACAAAACTCATCCTGCTTTGTGCGCTCATTGTGATCATCCCGCTCGTCTATCAGAGCGTGTTTTCCGTCAATTCGATCGCCGACGGCATGTTCCGCCAGTACAGCGCCGCCATGCGGGAGAACATTTCCAATGAGCGGCAGCTGGTCGACAACTACTTCAGCTATGTGCGGGGATGGTCGTCTGCGATCACCGAAAACCTGAGTTACATGAACCTTCTCTCCAGCCGCGGATCCGGACAAATGACCCAGCGACTCAGGCTGGACGGCGCGATCAAGCGCATTTACACAAGCCATCGTGAAATCCGCTCACTTCGGTCGTTTACGCTATTTGATCAGATCCGTACACGCATCTCGCGCGAGTATGCTAACTACACATATAACTGGACGTCGCTGGAGCTTTTCTGCGAACAATACGGGATTTCCCAGGAGCGGATCGATTCTTCCCTGTTTGCGCTGCTGCCCGTCCAACATCCTGATGGCGGATCGGACGGCAACGTGTTCTGCGCGGCATGGTTTATAAAATCACTGGACGGAAAGCTCTTGCAGGTGCTGATGGCGGAGATCGACAGCAAAGCGCTAAGCGATCTTTTTCCGGATATTCAGTTCCTAAACGGTGAAGCGATGATGCTTGTGGACGCGCTCGGCCAGACCGTCTACCGCCAGGGCAAGGCGGATTTCGACGGTGATGGATACGACGCTTTTGCGGAAGCGGTGATTGCGGGTGGCACCGGGGAGACCATCCGCTACGGCGGTACGGACTACCGGGTTTTTGTCTCTGACCCGTTGCTGGACGGCCTTCGGGTGATCCGATTCCTGCCCGGCCACGCGTTCGACGGCATCATTCATGCGTCCCAGCCCGGCATCGTCGCCATGATGCTGATCTGCCTGATCCTTTCCATCGCTGTATTGGTCTGGCTGATTTACAGGTTTACGCGCCCGCTCCGCCAACTGGCCGAATCCATGAAGCAGGCTGGCGGCGGCGAATTCGGCCGCTTGATCCCTACCAGCTCGTCCGATGTGGAGATCTTGCCGGTCATCGACCAGTTCAACACCATGACCACACTGATCAACCAGCTGTTTAACGAGACCTATCGGCTGAAGCTGGAGCAGCAGCGCGCGGAGCTGCGGGCGCTGCAGGCGCAGATCAACCCGCATTTTCTCTACAATACGCTGCAGACCATCCATTTCATGGCGCTCAAGCGAAATGCCTATGAGATCAGCGCCATCGTCGATTCCCTAGGGAGCATCCTGCGCTATTGCCTGAAATTCGGCGAGGATGAAGTGCCACTGGAGGCGGAGATCCAGAACATCTCTCAATACTTGACCGTCCAGAAGATGCGCTTTCTGAGGCGCCTGAGTACGCAATTGGATGTGGACGATCGGGTGAAGGACTTCATGATTCCCAAGATGATCCTGCAGCCGCTGGTGGAGAATTGCATCGTTCATGGCGTACAAGACAGCGCCAAATCCTGCACTATTAGGATCAGCTGCTTCCTGATAGACGATCAGGTTGTCATCAAGGTGAGCGACGACGGGCCGGGCATCCCGGAAGCGCGACTTCTGGACATCCGGCGCTCGTTGGACGCCGCGGAAGGGGATCAGTCCGACGACCACATCGGAGTGATCAACTGCTACCTCCGGTTGAAGTATTTTTTCCAGGGTAAAGCCGAGTTCGAA
>JAEZJV010000024.1 GCA_023415635.1 Bacillota bacterium
GTTTATTACAGTGGAATCCATTGATGTTCCTAACAAATTACACACAGCTACCTATAATGAGCAAATTAAATTATTTAATGTTTCCTATGATAATCTAAAGATTGTGAATGATAAATTATCAATATTAAGGAATTAGGAGGAATGGATAAGATGAAGGCATTAGCTGTAACAAAAGAACTTAAGCTAGAGGTAGTTGAGGTTCCATACCCAAAGCTTCTAGATGATTGCGTAATTACGAAGACGATTAGCTGTGGTGTTTGTAATGGTACAGATATGAAAATAATTCATGGTAAGTTCAAAGGCATCGACCAATATCCTTTACTTTTGGGACATGAGGCAATTGGAGAGGTTGTTGAGGTTGGAAAAAATGTAAAGCAGTGGAAGCTGGGAGATCTTATCACGCTTCCCTTCATGGAGGGCAAGGACGAGAATGATTGTTATGCAGGCTACCACAATGGTTGGTGTGCATACTCAGAGTATACTATGGCTCGTGACTGGATGGCAATGGCTGATATGGGATGCGGTCCCGGAACGAAAGGCTTTTGGGATGGTTACTATACACAAAAATTATTCCCCAAGGACCTCGATCCAATTTATGGCTCTATGTGCCTGACCTTTAGGGAAGTGCTTGCTGCTATTCGCGGTTTCGGCTTTAAGCCTGGTCAAAGTGTTGTTATTTTTGGGGCGGGTCCTGTTGGTCTTACCTTCACCAGAATGTGCAAATTGTTGGGACTAGGTCCGGTTATTGTAACTGATATTATAAGCAGCAAAAAGGATGATGCGAATAAACAGAAGGCTGATTATTTTATCGATGGTTCAAAGGAGGATGTTGTAGACGCGGTGAAGAGGATTCTGCCCGATGGTGCAGACTATGTGGTTGATGCTGTTGGGGTTAATGCAATAATTAATACAGCTATGAAATTAGTTAAGGATAGCGGTAAAATTTGCGTTTATGGAATCTCCCCTAATCTGGGAATGAATCTGGATTGGAGTCAGGCGCCTTATAATTGGACGCTCCAGTTTTCTCAATTCCCAATTAAGAAGGAGGAAGGAGATGCGCATGAGCAGGTCATGAGCTGGGTGCAAATGGGAGTACTGAATCCTGAAGATTTTGTTTCGCACATTATTCCTTTCAGCAACATACTAGATGCTTTTACCATGCTCGAGAATAAAGTTCCCTGCAAGAAAATTGTTATTAAATATGACTAAGGTATGCAATCATTCTACAAAAAAGAAAGTGAGGAACACAGCGATGGATGAGTACCAGCAAACCCCATTTAGTGTAGATTTTGACCTAGAACATGGTTTTTCAAGCAGCAGATACAGCACAAAACGGCTTCTTTCACAGATGAAGGGGATTTTCAACGACACAAATGAGGTTGAAGCAATCCTTAATCATGAGGGTGACAAATTAATCTACGAGTTTTATGAATTGGGACTTCCCCAGAATTCTGGCGAACTGCAATTCGGAACCTCAATCGTTTATCCAGGTAAGGTCGGAAAAGAATATAACATGACGAAAGGTCATTTTCACGAGGTGCTGGAAACTGCTGAAGTGTATTACACTCTGCAGGGCGGAGGTTATATGTTAATGGAAACACCGGAAGGGGAGTGGAAGGCAGAACCGTTGGAAAAGGGCAAAGCTTTATATGTTCCTCCGCGCTGGGCGCACAGAAGCATAAATACCTCAAAAAAGCCATTAATAACATTCTTTGTTTTTAGAGGAGATGCCGGGCATGATTATGGCACAATTGAGACAAAAGGTTTTCGCAAATTAATAGTTGAGGGTGAGAATGGACAGCCTGAAATAATAGATAACCCTGCTTGGATAAAGGAATAAGCATGGTCCGGGATTACCCAACAAATACATAATACGAGGAGCGGATAAGAATGATAAAACATTTTATTCTTTGGAGATACACCGAAGCTGGACTGAAAATGGGCAAGAATGAGCTGGTTGATGAATTGAACAAGCGTTTTAAGGCTCTAGTGGGACAAATCGAAGGTATGCTATTCATTGAGATTCGTCCTTGCGATATGAAAGGCGATCCGGGATATCATGACCTAATGCTTTATGCGGAATTTACCGATAAGGCAGCACTTATGAGATATATGGCTGACGAAGAACATAAAAAAATCAGAGATTGGGATCAACAATTTGTTTTTGACAGAGCGGGATTTGACTACGAGGAATAACTTTTTATGAAATCAAACATTAGTAGACATTTTTATAATAATGAATGAAAGAAGGTTGCACAATTTTGATTAATAAAGAAGTATTACGTGCGGAAAAAATAAATAAGTCCTTCCCGGGTGTAAAAGCTCTTAGTGATGTATCCTTTAACCTCTATGAAGGAGAAGTTCATGTATTATTGGGCGAAAACGGTGCCGGAAAATCCACATTGATGAAGATTTTTTCTGGCCTCTATTCCATTGACTCAGGCGAGATTTATATTGATGAAAACAAGGTTAATATAAGAAATACAAAGGATTCCCAAAACCTTGGGATAGCAATCATATACCAGGAATTTACCCTTGTGCCCCGCCTTACGGCTGCTCAAAATATTTTCCTTGGACGAGAGCCCAGGCTTAAAAACGGAAATATAGATAAAAAGACTATGCGTATGAAGGCACAGGAGCTTCTGGATTTTCTAAATTCAAATATCAATGCTGACGTTATAGTTTCGACTCTTGGT
>JAEZJV010000036.1 GCA_023415635.1 Bacillota bacterium
ATAAACTTGTCAAAATTCCTGTTAGGAAAATAACCATCAAACTACTGAATGAATTTCTTAATGATTCCATTACCACATTTAAGTTTTCCCGAAAAGAATTTAATAACATGAAAACAATTCTTAATGCCGTATTTCAGATTGCAATGGATAAGGACATTCTATCCGTAAATCCATTACTGAATACGCATACAGATGTTAAATTCCGCTCTATCCAAAAGAAAAAGGATGGTTCCAAGCTTTATCTTGAGAATGAGATGGAAACCTTTGAAAAATTTCTCTATGAGCAAAAAACCATAGAGGCTTATGCCATTCTTATGGATTATCAGATTGGAACAAGAATTGGGGAATTAGTTGCTCTTACCAAAAACGATGTGACAGACAATGAAGTATATATTCATAAGATGGAGATTGTTGATGAGGAAAGAATCGATGGATTGTATGTCCGCAAAGGCTACAAGATTGTAGAATACGTGAAACACGATATCTCTTCCGGCTATCGTACCATTCCTTTGACAGAAAAAGCACAGAAGCTTCTAAAAGAAATTGAAAAGTTATCACCCAACAGTGAATATCTATTTACACAGACTAGTGGTGAAAGAATGACAAGTAGAAGCTTTAATTATTGGCTAGAGAAATATTGCAAGGATACTGGCGTTACTTTCAAGAGCAGTCACTGCATACGTAGAACATTTGCTAGCAGACTGTTTGCTGCAGGTATGCCATTAGCTGAAATTAGTGTTTATCTAGGTCATCAGGATATCGAAACAACCAAAGGGTACATCTACAATTACCGTGAAATCGAACAAAATCGTTCCTACATGAACAGGGCCTTATAACCAGATGAGTACGTAAAAGGATGTTGCACACATCTGCACACATGAATATGGGCAAGAAAAAAAGAGAAAACACAGATAATATCTAGGTTTTCTCCTCTAATTTAAGAAGCGCGAGACGGGATTCGAACCCGCGACCCTCGCCTTGGCAAGGCGATACTCCACCACTGAGCCACTCGCGCATTTATGTGTCACGTTTATTACGTGGCAAGAGATATAATAACTTACAGGGAGTAGTTTGTCAAGACTGAGATTAAATTTTGATTTTACTTAATCAGAATACACCCCATGTATTCAAGTACATGGGGTGTAATGATTCAAGTCGGCTTCGACAGAATATATTGCTGAAAGGCTTATTCGTATTCCACAAGAAAATTATTTTCCTCCGCATAGCTTTCTGCGATCGATCCGGGAGCGCAGAAGATAGTCTGCTTGCCAGCCATATTCCAATAATAGAAAGCATGGCTATCAATCTTCTTGATTGAATATGGAATGTGTATCTTCGTCAAGTTTTGGCAGTATCTAAAGGAACCGGATTCCACCTTAGTCATACCGCTTGATAGCCAGACCTCACTTAGACTAGAGCAGTATTGGAAGGCGTAAGCACCTACAGAAGTAACGCTGTTTGGTAGCTTAACAGTCTCCAGACCACTACTATTAAAGGCTCTGGCACCAATTGTCTTTAGGGTCTTCGGAAAGCTTATCTCTTTCAGATTAATACAATCAGCAAAAGCAGATGCTTCTATTGTCTTAAGTTCTGAAGGAAGCTCAACTAATCTCAAATTGGAGCAGTTATTGAAGGTCCGTTCAGCAATGGTGGTAATATTCCTTGGGAGTACTACCTTAACCAGGGAATCAATATCACGGAAGGTATATGGAGCAATATATACTATGCTATTTGGTAGGATTAGTTCTTTATCGTTGCCGGTATACTTGACGAGGAAACCGTTATTCGTTATAACCATGTTGTTTTCTTCGTTTTCTAGGATCCATTTTGTGCCTGTAAATACATACCCACCGATTGAAGTAAGGGTCTCAGGAAGGTTAACTGAGGTCAGTTTGGCACAACCGTTATATGCATTTCCTCCAATACTATCTACTCCTTCGGGTATATTTGCTTCTGTCAAAGATCTGCAATTGGAGAATGCATTATTTCCGACAGATTTAATTGAGGACGGAAGCTTGATTTTTGCGAGTGAGGTACAGCCTGAGAACATGTAGTCTGAAATATGATTAAGCTTTTCGGGAAGATCTACCTTCACTAGATTAACACAATCTGAAAATGCTCCATTCCCTATAAAGGTAACTGATTTTGGAATACTAATGTCAGTCAGCTGCTGACACTGCTGGAAAGCAGCGTCTCCGATTGTAGTCAGTGAATCAGGTAGCTTAATACTGATCAGACTGCGACAGCCACTGAAGGCATTACTACGAATTTCAGTAGTACCCTCCGCCAAAGTAACATACAATAATTTTCTGCAATTGCTGAATAAGTTCATACTTAACTTCTTGATGTTTTTAGGAATAGTAATCTGCCTTAAGCTTGTGCAGTTGCTAAAGGTTGAGCTCCCAAGGTACTCAAGTTCTTCCGGGAGAATAACCTCAGTAATTGCGCAGCCGTTGAATGCATCATTGCCGATATAGTTTACACTATCCGGTATAATGATATCCTCCAGCTTGTTACAGCCAGAGAAGGTTCCTTCTTCAATGGAAGTAATCTCATCGGGTAAGTTAATATTGGCTAAGGAGGAACAGCCTGTAAATGCGTAAGCATCTATTCGGTTGACATTAACAGGAATGATGATAGTCTTTAGCTTGGAGCAATAACCAAACATATTTTGTGATATCACTGTCAGGTTTTTCGGAAGTTTGACTTTGGCAAGCTTTGAGCAATTAGAAAAAGCATTGGATCCAATCTCTGTTACAGAATCCGGAATATCAATAGAGGTCAGAGAATTACAAAACTGAAAGGTTTCCCTCTGTATTTCGGTAACACCGCTGGGAATATTGATTTTCTTCAATTTATAGCATTCACGGAAGGCCTGTTTACCTATATAGTTAAGGGAATCCGGCAGTTGCATAGAACTCAGCTTATTACAGCCCTGAAAAGCTCTTCTGGATATAGACTTCAGAGAGCTATCCTTAGGAATACTGAAGGAGGTTAATTTGTAGCAGTAGCTGAAGGCTTCGATACTGATGGATTTGACAGTTTTTGGCAGCTTCACCTTAGTCAGATTATTACAGCTTCCAAATGCACTTTGTCCTATATATGTAAGCTGATTCGGTAAAGAGATACTTTTTAGATTGTAGCACCCATAAAAAGCATAATATGGAATACTTTTAATTTTATTGGGTAGATTAATTTTCTCCAGAGAATAGCAGTTGGAAAAAGCCTCATCCTCCAGCTTTGTGACACTTTCAGGCAGTACGATGCTTTTGACATAATTATTGTCATAAAAAGCACGCTTGCCGATTGTGGTGATACCGTCAGGCACATTAACAGTCTTAGCTGATCCGTTATATGCGAGCAGGACCCCATTCTTAATTAAGAAATCGCTCGTTTTGGCCTGAACTGTGGTAACAGGGATCAGAGCAATTAGCAGTGAAGAAAGGACGAACAAAAGACCGATCATTTTTTTTGCTTTAGTACTCATGGGACACCTCCAATGATTATATGTAATTAAGCCTCTTGCTAACGATATACAGCAAGACCTCCCTTTCTATTGTATTTCAGAATATAGGGATAATCAAGTGGTTTGCTGGTAAGATTAAGGAAAGCTTAAGGTTTTATAGCATGCTATTACGAAGTTCTATTCCATAAAAAAGGTTGCTATAGATAATAGGAACCCTGAAGATTATCAACTCCGAGGGAAGTGAGAAGATCTGCGAGCTCTTTTGAATCGATACCATCAGCAATAATCATTACCTTCAGTTTTTTCATCATGGCAATAGTACTCTTTAATACCGTAAGGCCCCTTTCATTATCAAAACACGCCTTCACTATGGATTTATCCAACTTAACAAATTCAAAGGGAACATATTTAAAATAATCAATACTGTTATACCCTGTACCAAATTGATCCAGAATAAAGGTTGCACCATAATTCTTAAAGGATAGGATATTCTTAAGTATTGTAGGCTGAACATAGGATACAGTTGCTTCTGACATCTCAATTCCTAATTGGTGATAATCTATCTGATATTTTTTAATCAATGAGCTGTAATGCTCGAGCATATCCTCTTGCATCAACTGCGCGGCAGTCATTTTAATATTTACATATTCTATTTGATCTGTGGTAGAAGGATGTTCATTTATATAGTTACAGATATCCTCGAAGATACTTTCATGTATGCACTTTAACTGTCTGTAATCCTCTGTTATAGTATCTAATTCTCCCTGTGAGACATAAATCGGAGGTTCCATTGGAAGCTTAAGGAGCGGCTCTCTGGCAATAATCCTCTTTTCGGATACTGAGTAGATGGGCATGAAGAAAAGCTCATATCGACCATTATCGACAATATCCCAAAGCATCTTTTTAATTTCCGTATGATAATTTTTTAGATTATCATTTAGATCTGTCACATTAAGAAGATTATTCCTGGAGCTAATCATATTCTTACTATAATACTCAATATAATAGAGAATATCATTAATTTCATCAATATCCGTCGGATAAGAAAACTCCAGCAGCTGTATCGAGAGAGAAAGCTCAGTGTTTAGAATATTCCACTTGGATTTCTCGAATTTCGTAGTAATATTATTCAATAAGCGGGTTTTCTCCTCTGTCAAAATACCATTGCGCAGCATGATAGCGAAAAGACCGTCCTGGAGGTTATATGCAGTATGAGATTTACATGCTAAAAGCAGATAAGCGGAGACCTCGGAAAGGATCGCAAACCAGTAATTCAGACCAAAGGTATAATTAATAATTGCTTTATCTTCGAGCTTAATCAATATAATCGTGAAAGGTGATTTGTTTCTTATATCCAGCTGAGCTCTTCTGATCAAAGCATTGTTGGTTAACAGACCGGATGAATCCGACAAAGCTTCCTCTGAATTCTGAACGATAATAAAAAGCAGCAGCAGGCAGACAGCAGTGCCGAAATTTTGTATCATCAGATTTATATTTAATTCAATCTCAATATATATTAGTACGATAATTGAGAAGGAAAGGAGTAGATATCGTAGCCTTTTTGCTATGTATCTTCTGTAATAGAGAATATAAATTACATTCAAGATAAGATAATAGCCGGTTTGAACGAGCAGTAGAATAATTCCGGTATTTTGCTGGTAATTCAGATCGGAATCCACGTAGAAGAACATCTTGGATTTATGATTGAACAAAAGTAAAACACCTGATATTAGGACGGGTATATAGAGGATAAGCTTCTCTGATAAACTCAACTTGCGTATCCGGTCAACCAATGTCGTTACATAAAGAGTGGAGAGGAAAGGAATAATACTCTGAAGCAAATAGTAGATAGCCACTGCCATATATACATAAATGGTTGGCCAGATACCAATATGTCGGATGGTCTCTTCACTGATCAAGTCAAAAAGGCAGGAGACAGTACTTACCCAGAGCAGAAGTTCAAAAGCCCTGCTTTGACAGTCTCTGATATGCTTCTTGACATAAAAGAGATATATTGTACAGGTATAGATGATCAGTGCACTATTACAGTAATAATAGTTTAGCAATATTATTCCTCCCAACGAAAGGCATTATTGTATTTGGTCAGCTTAAAGATTTTGCTGTATTCCTGTCATCGATAAAGGTGATGAAATCCTCTGAGGGGATCGGCCTAGAGAAGTAATAACCCTGCAGATATTTAACACCTAGCTTAACCAGGGCATCCACCTGTTCTTGGGTTTCAACTCCTTCGGCAATAAGCTCGATATTAAGACTTTTCATCATTGCGATTGTACTTTCCAGTGAGATTTTGCCAAAACTATTCTTAAAATAATCCCAAATAATACTTTTATCCAGCTTAACAAAATTAAATGGAAACTCCAGAATATAATTCACATTGGAGTAGCCGCTTCCGTAATCATCCAGTGCAAAGGACATACCTTGCTGATCCAGCTCCTGAAAGAGACTGCGGACAACCTCAGGAGTATTCACAGCTACTGTTTCCGTGATCTCAAGGCATATTTGCTCCGGACGGAGCTTATATTTCTTCATTAATGCAGTTAATTGTTCTTTTAAGTTACTCTGCATGCACTGTACCACGGAAAGGTTAACCTCAACATAGCGTATCCCCTTCCTTTCAAGCTCCGAATGCTTAATAAAGGAGCAAACCATTTCAAATATCTGCATACCGAGTTTGGTTATTGTACCGTCACGCTCAGTCAAAGGAATGAACTCATCCGGTGGGATAAAGCCAAGCTGTGGATCTTTCAGACGAACCAGAGCTTCTGCAGAAATAATTCCTTGATCCGAGACAGAATAGATTGGCTGATAATAAACCTCAAAGGTTTGATTGAGCATGGCTAAGGCAATAGCTTTCCTTACCTGCTGCTCACGTAGGTGGGTGCTGATGCTGATTTCACTAATCCTGCCCTGCTCCTCCTGTATAATCGTGGCTGGCAAGGTAATCAGATAATCAATATAGTCATATACCTCTGAGTAAGAAGTGATATGCTCAGGATATTTAAGCTGACACATTTTAGCGGTCAGATTGATGCTTAGACCATTGATATACCAATTATCTTGAAAACGGCGGATAACCTTTTCCTTCGCTTCGGAATACTGCTTATCATGATTTTTTGCATTAAGCAATGCAAAGCATCCATTACGGATATGAAACTTTTCGCTTGCAGTCAAAGCTCCTTTGATAAAGCCTGATACCTCCTGAATAATAAGATTGAGATAACTATAACCCAGAGTATAGCTAATCCTTGTAGTATCCTCTATCATGATCAAGGTAATGGAATAGGGAGTATTGCTATTAATTAAGTCCTGAAGTTTTTCATAAAAAGCTGCTTGATTATAGAGCTTAGTTGTGCCGTCCACGACATCATTCCGATTCTGCAGTATCATGATCATGACTAATTCACACATTGAGGTACCAAAACTCTGCAGAGGATACTGTGGATATAGGGTCTGTAAACTAAGCGCCACTATATAAACGATAATAAAGGTAACTAAAGCACGATAAATAACACGATCCATCTGATTCTTATATCTAATGGTGCCTAAGGATCCAAAACACAGATAAATTAACGCAAAAATATAAAGGATCATCAACCCTGTTTCTCGGTGATAAACCTGATCGGTATCTATAGAGAACAGAAAGTTCGTCAGAGGGTTAGTAAAAACCATTACAGTAGTTATTACAAAGGGAAGTGAAATCAGATGCTTAAGACGCGTGGAAATGTATCGATTTGCTCCGGTCAGTACCAGTACATAATAGACATAAATATATATCTTGTTGTTATTAAGAATATAATACACATTGGTAATCAGAAAGGTATACCAATAGGAATAAGCCTCAGGATTACCGATTGACAAAGCACTGAGGATATCAAAAAAAGTAGTCAGAAGACTGTTAATAAGCATAGCAAATAAAATTCTGCTCTTAAGATCGCGGAGATTCTTAAGGAAAATAAATACTGCCAGATTGATAATATGAAGTATTAGTGCGGCGTAGTCATAATGTAGTATATACATGAATCCTCCTAATTGCATAGCAGTATTCTTATTCCACCCACCTATAATATTCTATAATACACTAAAAATCGGTAAAATTCAATCTTAAGGGATATATTAATATTTGAATAGGCAATATTAGGATAAATTGGCATACTCCTCCATCATGTATGTAAGCAGCTGTTCCTTGGTGGCAGGAGTATCATGTCCGTCGATACTGATTGAAAAATCAAGATTTTTGAGAAATTGAAGGAAGGTATATAATTTCTCCTTATCATACTGACCTTCCTTATGATAAAAATCCCCTCCGTCCGCATCACCGAGAAATAGAACCTTTTCCTCAGGAATATAGATTACAACAGAATCCTCGGAGTGAGGTCCTCCGATGTGAATAAGCTCTGCAGTGATACTTCCAAGCTCCAGAGTAAGGCGATGTTCAAACTGGATATCTGCTGTCTTAACAGAAATCATATTTCGGTCGGGATATTCTAAGCGGATATGGATATCACAAAATTCAATATCTTCTCTGGAGCGAAGTCGGGATTGCATAGCCTCGTCAGTCCATTCCCAGGTCATAACCCTCGATAACTGTTCATTAGTAAGCCTGCCGGCGATAGTAATTCCGGATACAGCATGCATCGCAAAGGTATGATCCCAGTGCCAGTGAGTAATAGCCACATAATCAGGAGTAGGTAGGCCAAGCTCATCTATACAATGCTGGTATAGAGCAGCATGGCTGGCAGAATTTCCGGCATCTACCATAAGGGAGTATCGGTCTCCCTTGATATAGCCCAGATTCGGGCGATCCGTATCTGATGAGCAGGGTAGATAGTATATTCGATCTGATATCTTATTCATTATCATTAAGAAGTCCTCCGTTGGTTTAGGATGATTTAATATTACCATAGTGATCAGTATTTGAATATTGCTATTTAGTAACATTTGGATTATTATCGAATAGAACAATAATTGGGAAGGAATATATGGACAGTAATAAATCCGTGACGATGAAAGTAGGCCAAAAAAAGAAGAGTAAGGGAATTTACGGTAGTACCCCGGAGCAGTGTCCCAGTTGGAATAAGCCATTCGCTCACCGGGAGCTGTGACCTGTTCAGGTTCGAGATACCTAAGCTCTGCCCCCAATTTTTCCCATGCATAAATCAACTCCTTTGTGCAGTATATACCTATCTGATAATTTCATATTATCATAACGCTTATGGAGAAGCTACCATAAATTGACTAAAACACTAATCTACCATTAAGGAGCAACAGAAAAGGAACCGGCAGCTTCATTGGCGGTTCCTTTTCTCATTCCTATATTATGTCTTCAGGGGCGGCTTTGCAGAATTCCATCAATGATACCATAGGCTTTGGCTTCTTCTGCGGTCATATGGTAATCTCGTTCCATATCTCTTGCGATAATATCGAGCGGTTGACCTGTCCTGTTGCAATAGATCTCATTTAAACGTCTCTTGGAACGCTGCATCCAATCACTATAGATCTTGATATCCGTGGCCTGACCCTGTAATCCCCCGGAGATGGAGGGTTGATGTATCAGGATCTCGCTGTTTTGTAAAGCAAAACGCTTTCCCTCTGCTCCCGAGACCAGAAGGAGAGATGCGGCACTGGCCGCCAATCCGAGGCAGATCGTGGACACATCACACTTAATAAAGTTCATCGTGTCAAGAATTGCAAAGGCATCGGTAACGGAGCCACCGGGACTATTAATGTAGAAGTTGATATCCTTGCCGGGATCCTCAGCTTCCAGAAAGAGCAACTGGGCTACGATCAGGCTTGCAGTTTCATTCGTTACGGCGTCGTTCAGCATGACAATTCTTTCATTTAAAAGTCTTGAAAATATATCATAAGAGCGTTCGCCGCGGCTGGTTTGCTCTATGACGTAAGGTACAAGAGAGCTCATACTTCCTCCATACAATATTATGCTGCCATTACCTTCTTATTTATGAGATATGAGTTTAGGCAGATGTTATTGTTCTGATGATTATAATGATAGGTTTTACGGTAGATACCGGGTGTCATATGATAGATACGCTTAAAGGCCCGTGAAAATGCCTCCTGTGAGCTATATTGGTATTTCAGTGCAATATCGATGATAGGCTGATCGGTTTCCCCTAGATCTTTAGCGGCATTTTCCATCCTTTTCTTATGGACATACTTACTCACACCTTCTCCGACGGACTGGTGAAACAACCTGTGATAGTGATATTTTGATAGATAAGCCTTCTCGGCAAGTGTCTCGAGTGAAACATCCCCTGTCAGATTCTGATCAATATAGTTCAAGGAATTACTGATTTTTATCACGTGACTCATAAGCGTACCTCACTTTATGTTGATGCTATCCATTATAATCCATGATAGGCATTATGTCTTGATAATTTTTGCTATTTACGGGTTATAGAATAAGGATTAGTGCTGAGCTAATATTATTTCAGAATATATAATAATTGTATTATTCATATTGATTGATTATAATTAAAGTTGTCTAAAACTACGAATATTGGGGAGAACTGATGAAAGTATTTTTTTTAGGTAATTTTTGGGGAAGTCACCATAAGGAGAGAGCCGGGAAAAGGGTTGAGCTTAATCATAGCTTTGAGTGGGATGGTTATACCTGGCTGCTTCCTGCAGCTTATGTTTGCAGCAGGGGGCTAGTGTTGGATTTCTGCAAACAGATACCCCGTCAAAGAATTCAATCCATTATGGATCGATGGGGAGAGAAGGCCAAGAATAATCTGTTCTCCCCAGAAGAGCAGGAGCTTCTGGAATTTGATAATCCAATGAGTGAACTGCTTCACTGTAAAGCAATGATTAATGGAAGGCATGCAGAAGGAAGCAGAAAATGTGCTGTATGCTGGAATCCTTTGATGAATGGACTGGAGCAGAAAGGTGAGGATGCCGGCGAATTAGCGGACGAATATCATTGTGATAAAGAACAAGGCTGGCAATTTATCCGTGTCGCTATCCCGTGGCCTTATAAGAGAAGACCCAAAAGGATAAGATTAACGCTAAGCCTCGAACCATACACAATGCCCTATCCATGCGGACAGCATTTCACATTCCATATGGAGGATAGAGGTAGGCAACTACAGCTCTGCCATCCAATCAATAAGAAAGAATGTACGCTATATGTGAGCGGGATGCAGGCCGGTGTTGTTCCCGGGGATGCTTTTCATAAGCTGGGTGCATATGAGTACCCAAGACATTTCGCTAAATTAG
Source organism: Bacillota bacterium (assembly GCA_023415635.1). Classification (GTDB taxonomy): domain Bacteria; phylum Bacillota; class Clostridia; order Lachnospirales; family Lachnospiraceae; genus Mobilitalea. The sequence continues at coordinate 10,721 of JAEZJV010000036.1, forward strand.
GTTATCATTATAATAGGGAAATTTCGCAACCGGAATTTGTCATACATGATTGTGCAAAGAGTGATAAGCCGCACCCTATACCGGGTCATGATAGCGTGGCTTCTATAATCGGCGGTGCTGCTTCTGTCGGCATAATCGGTGGTTCTTACGGAATTATATCAACGACATTTATTCCGGACCAAGCGAAGGAGAATCAGATTATTGAGCAATATGCAATCTCATCCCTCCATTTCGAACCGGTAGCGGAGGTGGAGTGGAGGATCAGCGCTCTGGTAAAGAGGGGAGAGGTGCTAACCTTGGAGCTGCCGATAATTGCTCCTTATTAAACCGGCATTTACCACCTCCGGCATGCAGCAATCATGCCCATTATCTTATAGTTCTAAGCATCTAAAATAATCCACTTCATCTTCTCTAACAATGTGAAAGCCTACTTTTTCATACAACTGCCCGGCCACTACATTTTCCTTTCTATGACCGATGTTAATCTTGGTAACCTGCAAGTGTTCCACCAAATACTTAATCATTAAATTGATAGCTATGATGGCATAACCTTTTTTCTGATACTTCTCATCAATCATGAATGGATTAATGAAGCCTGTTGTACCATCTTCATCATATCCACCACCAATTAATCCAATATATTCATCATAATATTTTATCGCAAAAAGCTCTGTATGTTCCTCGTATCTACTGATACCTATCCAATATACATTAGGAATCGGGAAAAACTCTTTTTGAGCAGCACTAACAGACAAATCGCAAACCTTGAGCCAATTGTCGCTTGTTAGTATCTCTAGTGTGATATTATCATGATTAACTGACATTCAATCCTCCTTACAAATTGAGAGAGTATATATTGTTCAGAAGTTTCCATCGGAAACGGCAAATCTTAATTTGTTTTGAGTAATAAATTATCTGCAATTTCTGCAATCTTCCCAACATTATTTATATATATAAAGTGAGTACCATCAAGAATTTCAAATTTTGCATGTGTGCCAATTCTCTCAAGATGTTGTTTCTGATATTCTTGAGGTGACATTTTAAGCTGCTTATTTGGAGTTTCATAAGTTTTCTTGGAAATCACTTTGAAATACGGAATTGATTCGGGAAATGGTAAATTCATGGCTTGCTTTATGAATTCACATGAATTTCCCATCTGCTCTAAAACATTATTATTTATTGTAAATCCAACATAGGTAATCATGTCATTAATCTCTTTTTCAGTGTATCCGTTTGAAAGCAGATACGACTTTTTTACAGTCAAAGGTGCCAAAAGGGAGAGGAACCCGATACCTTGTTGAAACTTGGCTACTTGTAGTAATGATTTTACAAAAGATGGCATTTCGTAACCCGAAAAAGCAGTAGATGTACCATCAAGAGAAATCAAAGCTTCAACCTCTTCGGGATACTTTGCAGCATAGTATTCACTATAAACACTCGATATTGAATGTGGCATTAAAACATATGGTGCCTTAAAACCAGCCTGGCTGAGTGCAGTTCTTATTTCTTCAACATAATTTTCACATGTACGCGGACTTGAAGTTTCACTACTAAATCCGACACCAAAATACTCTACACATACGACAGTAAATTTTTCACTGAGTTTACGTATAAGCGGAGCGAAATCTGCAGACGGAAGCGCAATGCCCATACCGGGAAGTAATACGATTGTTTTCTCCCCATTGCCCATTGAATAGACATGCATTTTTCCGTCTTTAACATTAACCAGTTTACCGTAGGGCTCTATTTGTTCCATTTTTCCTTTAAAATATGTAGCATGTAAAATTGCACCGATTAACATGAAAACTGCAAACACGGCAACTATTATCCCGAATATCATCATAATCCTTATTCCCCTTTTCATTTTTGGTTTAGTCTGGTTGGCTGTTTTAACTCTCTCCGACAGGTGATGAAATAATTGAAATATCTCTCGCCTTTCTTCCGGCAGCAAATTCAAAATTGTATTTTAATATAAGATCACGCAGTTCCAATAAGAATTTGTCGAATTCATTATCATCCAGCATCAAAATTGTACTATTCAAAAAAAGCCTGTCTTTGGCAGGGTCTGGATTATCCCCGCTGAAATAGCAATGAAACCTGGCGTATCTGTTCACAAAAAAAGCCAATGAATTTTGAGATGCCTTTTCAAGTGTGTTATTTTTTATTAATTCCCCTATGTCTAAGACAAGAGTTCTTTCCATGCTACCCCGAATCTTTGTTTCGGATACGACAGACAAAATGCCACTATCCAATAAAATATTAATATGACGGTACATGGTGGTCCGAGGAACATCGCTGATTCTTTCACAAAGCTCACTTGCTGTCATACTTTGTCTTAGCGCAATCTCCTGTATAATTCTCAATCGGACAGGATTCAACACGATATCATTTATATCTTTCATAATATTATTTACCTCCATTGATTTCATTGTTGATTATAATACCATAATTGGGAATAGTAAAGCATTATAATATCAAATTTTGGAATTTTATTTAATAATTTGGCCATAAAATAATCCTCCATGAGTAAATTTTAGCTATTTTTCATCTCTACTTATGAAGGACCATATCAATGATGGAGGCTTTCTATAACACATGAATTGCGTACACTCTTAATAAATACATATCAGCGCACATTTTTTTATAAGAATTAAAAAGACACTTTCAAATTTAAAGCAACAATTTGGAATTCGTAAGCTTCGTATTATGCTCACTTTACGAAGCTTTATTATGTATTTTTGATGCCATAACAATGACAACTGCAACAACAGCATAGCTAACACCCATAAAAGTAATGGGCAGCAAAACATCAACAGATAGCGTCGTCAGAAGAAAATTGAATAAAAAATGCATCCAAAATGCTAAAAATAGATTTCTGCACTTTTGTTGTATCCACCCCATTAAAACAGTGAATGATACGGCAAATAGAATAAACACAACGATATATTGCAAAAGCATCCAACTATTATATCCACTGCTGATAAACCATAGGGGTAGATGCCAAAATGCCCAAATAAATCCTAAGATAACATTTCCTTTAGCAAACCCATAATTGTCTACTAAGCGTGGAAGAAGATACCCTCTCCAACCTAATTCCTCACCACTTGCACCTTGCAATATAGTGAATATAAGGCTCCATAAAATAGCAGGGAATGAAATAGAGATACTAATTGAATAAGAATTTTTTGCTACAAAGCCATATAATATTACTGATAAAAAATATATACCTACTATAATAAATGTGCTTGTCGCCAAGCATGAAAGTGAAACTTTATCACGGAAGGCTCCTTTAAAAAATTCTTTCAATGAAATCCCATTTAATAATTTTTTAGATAAAATCACAAGAACAATTGTTGGTGACCATGAACATATAACAACAACCCATTGCATCACAAAGCTGTTGTTATTTGTTATGGTTACAACTAATCCACCTAGTATTAATATCATTAACCAAAATGCTAAATATGTATACATTACATATTTTTTAATGTTACCATTCGCTTTCATATTATATACCTCTTATTATATAAATTATCATCGTTACAAAATTATTATACCACATTGACTAAAAATGTTAATAAATGAAATTTTAAACAATCCGTGTATACTTTTTATCAATGTATATCTCCTGTGACCACCCTTGGTTACATTTACAACCCGAATACGGAACAAGAGAACCTAAACATTATGAATGAAGCCTCCATCCTCATTCTTCCAAGATTTACTCTGTGAGAGTTCAAATCTGGTCTTGTACATGAATATAAAAACAGGAACCATCTTGCGAAGATTCCTGTTTTTATATTATGCGCGAGACGGTGCACGAGGTCCGGTGGACCTCGGTTCTGTACGGACCGGAGCGGGGCGGAGACATTCGAACCATAATCTTGTTCCGAAAATACTTAAAAGAAAGGGGTTCCATCCACTTCTGATTTATGTGCATATAATAGTGCACATAATAGTGCACATTTTTTTTTGAAAGAATTTTGAAAAACTGTTTTAACTTTATCGGCAGATTTCACAGCTCTCATAAAAAGTGAAGTAACTGAATGGATGATGTCTCAAGCATCATTTATACAGGCTTTATTTGAAAATATTTGCTGGAAAAGTTGAGTTGATAAGAATATTAAATCCATATCTTGCTATAGATATAAAAATTTTTATTAAGTGGTTGACTTTTCTAAATACATGTGATAGCATACAAAACATATAAATCATATAAAACATATATGAATAGAAAAACATGACTTAAGTCAAGGAGGAATACTATGAAAACAATAACGAAAAAAGTTACTGTCAGTATCATCACATTAGTTTGGGCTATTACTGCGCTGTTTAATACAGCGGCTGCCGCAAAAACAACGAGTCCTCAACCATATCCCTGGAGTGAGGTAAATGGTGGTACAACGGGAGACTATATTGCTGATTCGTATGACAATATATCTTCAGGACATGTTTTTGAGTCAGTTACTCAGGAACGATTACTTGATATTTTGAGTAGTAAAGGAAACTATTATATCGTTTTTGGCAGCCCTAAGAATACGACAAGCCAAACGGTATTAAGTACCATTAATAAACAAGCTAAAAAGGACAAAATAACTAAAATTTATTATTTCGATCCATTTATTGACGGTTATCAGATTGATATAACCAAAAGTGATACTGTTTTTAAAGCAGCAAACGGAACTTCTGTAAATCAATTGTGGACCAGAATAACCGATCTACTGCCGTCAGAGGAAGCATTAACCAATTACACTTCAAGTGATACACTTTTATTTTCATATAATAGTGAGAGCGCTCCGAAAATCAATGCATATTATAGTCTCAAGGATACAACAGAATTTAATGCTGCAACAGCTGCCGCCGATATAGCTAAGGTCTTTCGAGGTGGCATTAGTACAGGAACTGTAGTAGCTTCGAGTGTCAGAACAGACTTTGCATTTTTTAAAAGAGTATTAAATGCTTCAGCAACTTATTTTAATTATAATAATGGAACTCCCGATCCTCTTGGCAACAGAACAGGTGCTGCATCCACAGAAATATTTACAGATGCAGATGAGACAGGATTTGTTTTACATCAAATTAATTTCGTTGAATTGATTAACCTGCTAAATTCACCTGGCGATCACCTGATTTTCTTTGGTGCATCCTGGTGCCATAATACTCAGGCAATCATCGGAAGTGTCGCAAGGAAAGCAAAGGAATACGGATATCAAAGAGTATACGTATATGATACAACCCAGGGTAATCAGTTAACCTTCGGCACCGGTGCTGACATCGATAAAGTAACAGCAGTATCCAATGTATTTAATTCAAGAAACAATGTTAATACTACCAACGGAAATGGAAATATCAGTTATCTTTATGGAGAGCTTGCGAAATATTTAAAAAACTTCACTACAGAAAACAACTCAAAGCAGAACAATAGTATATCCTATTATCCTAACGGAGACTTAACCGGAACAGCAACAGCAACCGCTCCTTGGCTGACCGGATCTGATTTGAATGCCAGACGTCTTCAACTTCCATTTTTAATCAGCTATAACAAAGATAAAGCGGAACCTGTCACAAAACAATGGTTGCATAAAAATGCTGCTAACGATGGTACCTATACAGAATATATGCTTGACCTTGCTTGGGTGCTCAAAGCACCGAATGCATTAACAGCAGAAGGCAATATTGATGGCCTTAGTAAGGTTGACTTTGCCAGTGAGGCAGTGGCTTCTCTTGATAATGTTCTGAAGCCTGACAAATATGGCGTTACATTATCTATAACTGGTAAATATACCTTCAAGACAGCAACAGCTGGTTACAAAAATCAAAAGGCATATAGTGTTACAGTCAACAATATCGGCGGACCTACAGGAAATCTCACCGTAGCATTATCCGGTTCAGAAATTGACAAGTTCACGCTTTCCAAAACTTCAATTAAAAACATCGCACCAAACGGCAGTGATTCCTTTACCATTCAGCCAAAAAAAGGACTTACGGCAGGAACTTATAAAGTTACTGTAACTGTTACCGGAAGTAACAATATAAAGGCTTCATTTAATGTGAGCTTTACAGTTAAGAAACATAAATAAGAGTTCGAAGGGCACAAACTTAGACTTCATAAAAAACTGGGAAACTGGTCTGAATTACATGGGTCTTAACAGGAGATATCAGGAGATGCTAATGTGCAAATCCTGATATCTCTATAATCATTGCTCATGATTAGAATTTATTATACAGACAGGGAAAGGAATACATAAAATGAATATAGACTGGTTATCAGCAGTAGCGCTTGCGGTTGTATTTATATTTTTTATCATTATCTATTACTTACAAAAAAAGAAAGTGGATTTCACTGTAATTATATTAGGTTCTTTAGTAGTAGGAGTAGTGCTTGGAATTGTTTTTTCAGGACATACGTCGTGGGTTATGCCCATCGGCAAGATTTACGTAAGTACCCTGAATGCGATTGTTAGTCCGCTGATTATTATATCAATTCTAAGCAGTATAACATCCTTAGGATCCACCTCCCAATTAAAAGGCATAGGGTTACGTTCAATCTTCTGGCTGTTAATGACTACGTTACTTGCCATACTATTGTCGCTTGGACTGGGATTGACCTTCGGCATCGGAAAAAATTCTTACCTTTCCCTGAATGGTATTGATGCACAGAATTTTAAAAGTAAGGTCGTTCCTTTTTCTCAGGTACTTATTGGATTTTTCCCTCGTAATGTGATTAGTGATATTGCCGAAGAAAATACAATTCCGATGATCCTATTTGCAGTTTTGATTGCAGTTTCTTATGTATTGGTTGCAAATAGAAACCGTGAAAAGGTAGCTATATTCAAAAACTTTATTGAGGCATGTAAAGAAATTATTTTCAAAGCGGTAGATTTTATCATTAGCCTTACACCATATGCCGTTTTGGCATTGATTGTAACCGCTACCGGAAACGGCACTAGCCGCATCGGTATTATGTGGTCTTTATTGGTACTTCTCATTATATCGTTCATAGCGTTTGCTTTAGATACCTGGGTAATTAACGCAGTATTATTAAAAGCATTTGCAAAGCTAAATCCAATCAAGTTTTTTCGTAAGATTTTACCTGCACAGGTGGTCGGATTTTCAACTCAGTCCAGTGCAGGAACCTTACCTATATCAACCGGAATACTCGTCAGAAGTATTGGAGTAGACCCTAAGGTTGCAAATTTTACGGCTCCGTTAGGAACTACAATAGGAATGCCGGGATGTGCCGGGATTTGGCCAATTCTGATTGCCATCTATGGAGTTAACGGACTTGGTATCAATTATGGAATTAAGGATTATATCCTATTAGTAGTGATCAGTTTGTTCGTATCACTTGGAACTGCGGGGGTACCCGGAACCTCAACGATTACCACAGCCAGTGTTCTGACTGCTATGGGATTACCTTTGGAAATCATTGTTCTGATTATCCCCATTTCCGCAATTGCTGATACAGGACGAACTGCAACGAATATCACCGGTGCAATGGTTGCATCTGCGATTGTCGGACGACAGGAACAAAGCCTTAATGACAACATTTTCAATGATATTGAGTCATATGAAGGAGATATATCAGAAAGTAATGAAGATCGCAGTCAGAGCGGAGTAATTCTTGATACTCTCCCTGATGAAGGCGTTCCAATTGGAGCAGGATGCCGTATAAGATGATCGGAATCAGGAGAGGAGAATGTAATCATATGAAAACGAAACATAGTGAGCACGTAAGTTTACGTATCAGTAAGAGTATCTATAAAGTGATTTTTTCGTTTGTAATAATTATTGCGTTGGTACTTATCATACCAGGTGAATATCATAAGGTTTACGCAGCTCCACTGGAAGACTGTGATTTGGATGGATTCGATGATGCCACCGGAGTTCCTGTTCCATGGCCCGGTTATGACGAGACAAAGGGAGATACGCCAGATGGCCCCGCTGGAAGTAAAACAACTAACACGACACCAAGTAATACGAACAACTCAACATCCGGTAATACAAAGATTGAGACACCTGGCGAAACGAGCTCGGGGGATTCGGGTAAAACTAGTAGTGAAGAGTCTGGAAACATTAGCAAAACAAATACCAGTAAAACGAACAGCTCAAAAGCCGGTAAAACCAACGAGGAGAGCGAGAAGAATAATAAAACTAGCAAAGTTAAAACTGACAAAACGATTAGTACAGATAAAGATATAACAAACAAAGAGGAATCCGGTAAAAAGGACAGTAAGACTTCAAACAAAATGAACGCTGCAAGAGTGTCAGACAAAATGAATCAGTCAGGTGCTGCTGATGAAGCAAAAAATTCAGTACCCAGTGAAGATCAGGAGGAAACTACTCAAGATGAAAATGAACAACCTGTGGTGGCTTCCAACAATAATAACAATGCTGATATATCCGCAGATGAGATTGAATCAGTCATTCAAACGAAGGGAATGCTGAAAATCGCAGATGCTACGGGTAGTATAATACATGCAGGAAGTTCTGTCATAATATCCGGTTCCGGTTTTACAGGAAATATTCAAGATCTTGAAATAGTAATTCAATCAGAGCCCAGACAATTAGGGACGGTGAAGTCTACTGAAAACGGATCATTTGAGGCAAAACTAAATATTCCAGAGAATCTCGAAGCAGGCGAGCATCATATTGTCGTTCTCTATCATGGAAAAGAAATTACACGCCAGCTGATTAAGGTTGGTCCTAAAGCAGCTAATAGTTTTCTGGAAGCACTTTCGGTAGGATTTACTAAGGATAACAACGGTTTGATGCCTGGGCTATTGATTCTGTTAGGACTCTTTGTTATTGGAGGTATTGTATTAGGAGCTAGTGCATTGATAGGTTCCAGTAAGAATAAAAATTAATTTGGAAAACGGACTGAAGAATAGAATGTTTAGGAAGTAAAAAGCGGATTTGCAGTATAAGACGTTATGAAGAAAAAATTGATATCATAGGGAATAATTTTGCTTAACATTATTTATTATGGTTTAAATTTTCTGTTAGATAATATTTCTTATCAACTCAATTTTTTCACCAACTTAGCTAGTGAAAACGCTTGATTTTTCAACGTTAACGGCAGATTTCACACTCTCATAAAAAGTAAAGTAACTGAATGGATGATGTCTCAAGCATCATTTATACAAGCTTTATTTGAAAATATTTGAAAAAGTAGAGCACATATCTGCGCAACAAAAAAATCCCTTGAAAATCAAGGGATTTCGCAAGCGCGAGACGGTGCACGAGGTCCGGTGGACCTCGGTTCTGTACGGACCGGAGCGGGGCGGAGACATTCGAACCATAATCTTGTTCCGAAAATACTTAAAAGAAAGGGGATCCATCCACTTCTGATTTATGTGCATATAATAGTGCACATATTTATTGTAACAATCTTAACGTTTAACATCATCTGTATTTTAGGCAAATCTTGAGGCTCTTTGAAATTTGAAACGTCTCCGATGATGGGGTGTACATATAAAAGAATGCGGTTAACTTAAGCTCACTCGTTGGACAGCAGCGCTATCCTTTGGGAAGGCTTAACATAGCCGGCATTAGTTATTTGGTAACGCTTAATTTTATATGTGATATTATTACTCTACCTTTTGTTCGTTGTTATGCCAGGCTTCCTGTGATACAAAGTATTCCTTCAGTCCATCCACTTCAACTGCCGGTACGTAAGCCACGGCAAACATATGCTCTCCGGTAGTTTTATAAAATGCATAGAACGGAATGACATACTTTCCAAAGATGTCACTGCGGTAGACAATTTCGACATCATCATAATCAGAGAAGTCAACCTCTGCATTGCGGCTCATACAGACCGAGCATACATGGCCTGCAAAGATATAGCCGTGTTCAAGATAATATTCGGCTTCCTTAACAGATAGCAATCTGGTGTCTTCCGAAAATGCATCCTGAAGCTCATATTCCGTATAATATATTCCGATCAAT
>JAEZJV010000041.1 GCA_023415635.1 Bacillota bacterium
ACAAAGGAGCTTCTGTATTATATTCTGTCGTTGACAGAGGCTCGCTGTAGAGCGTCGTCCCATCCCCTGAGATCTCCAGAGAACCATCCCCATAAACCTTAGACAAATATAACTCAATCTTAGTACCTGCCGGAAGATCGCCCACTAGCTCGAGGGGCGCTCCGTTGTTGATGTGATATTGAGAGGCATAGATTGTAGTCGGATACTCCGGTTTGAACATCGAATGATTCTGATGATCGACATGTGCTCCTTGGGTTGCGGTCATTTCAGCATATACAAAGGGAGCTTCGCAGAAATTAGTCATCATAAGAACTCCGGAATATTGGCTTTCAATCGTTTTCTTAATTGTATCCGACTCGTTGATTAAATCACTTATGGAAGTAATCGATGTCGGCTCATAGATCACAAAGCGATCTGGATCCTTATCTCGAATGGTTTTGGTTATCTGGGAATAGACATTCGCTACATCCTCTTTCGTATAGGGAGGAACCTCCAGACCGGTGCTTAAAGCGGCATTCTGGGCTTCATAGAGAGGGCAGAAGGAGAGTGTTGCACTCGGAACATCTTTATAACGCTCAGCTAATAGAGCCCACACTGCATTTGCTTCCTTTTGACGCTGCGGATTAGTGAACAGATCAAGGGAGGCGGACGACTCAAAGGTATCAAAATCAAAACTGGTCCATCTGCCTGGGAGACTGAAGGTCAGCAGATCCATATGTAGGTTATATTTAATAGCAAGCGCGATAATGTCATCTAATTTCTTCAGATTGACAAGGTTTGCCTTTTCGGCACGGGTATCAAACAGTGTCTGATAAGTGATCATGAGACGGAAGCTGTTAAATCCCCAGTTAGCAATATTTCTAATATCTTTTTCCGTATAGATGATATCGCGGCTTTCATAGCTTCCTTTATTGGACAGGATAAAGCCTCTCCATACAGGAGGCTTATCCGGGTCAATCTTCGGAAGGGCGTCTGCCTTAGTAAGAAGTGCGTCCGTCAGTATGGTTTGGTCATAGCGCAATGCATTCTGATCAGTAATATCCACAAATTCATCGGCAGGTTCATAGCTGTCATAGATTCTGACTGCAGCACTCACAGCCTCCCTTATCGTCAACACCTTCAATTGACGCATAGAATTGGACTCCGCATCATAATCGAACACTTGCGCGCCCGAGTAGGGAGAGCTATACCAGAAGGACCACAAAAATGCAGCCACAAAAGAATTATCCCATTGTCCCTGATCGTTATTAAATTCTACGGGGCCTTTCCATACATAAGGATATAGGCTGTTAAAATCACATCCGTCAGATTTCCATAAGGTATTTGTAGGAATAATCGTGTGATCGAAGGGATTATTCCTGTAATTAACACCCAGGGATTCAGCGGCATAATATGCCATGACAAAGCCCTCTCCGCGGAGCATTTTCTTATTGGAGCTTAAAGCCGGCTTCACATTCTTTTTAAACCGGGACAACTTTGCAGGAGCATATTTCTTAATTACGAGAGTCAGAATCTCCCCGAACTGCTTTGGAGTAATTGCCGAATCCGGGCTTTTCTGTAGCGTGGTCGAGACCAGGCCCAGAGATACTCCTCTGTCATAATCATTGTTAGCATATTTGCTATAGCTATCATCCGTCCATATATAGGCAGCATCTAGTATAGCATCGTGCTCATAGCTGATGTTTAGGGATTTGGCTGCATTTCTCAGACTGGCATAACCACTCTTCTTTGGTGAGACACTTGCCTTGCTGCCTAGCAGTGATTTGATGTCGGCAGGTTTAAGATACCACTCGCCTTGATACACATTAGCTTTCACACTATGGACTTCTCCGTCAATTACGACCCGGATGGCTTGGGCGGTCTGAGCAGACGCTGTAATCGGAATGCTAGTAGCCAATAGGGTAATTACCATCATAAATGTTATGATTCGTTTCAAAGACACACGACCTTTCTTATAGTATGACATCAATTATATTACAAATTATAACTATATATTACAGATATGTAAAGGAAATCTAAAGTATGCTGCACGAATAGAGATAAAGCTTAATAGCTTCGGTCTGTCGTAATTGTTCCTTTGCTATAGACATATAAAAACCACCTTTCGGATGAGAATATTCATATCTAATTCTCACCGAAAAGTGGTATCTATTACCAAGACACTAAATTATTTATATTACCCCCGATTGATGCTATTTGCTTCAATTAATCTTTGGTTGCTGTTTCCAACCAGAATGCATCAGGTTTTGCAATTAATCGGGCATTATTATAAGCCATCTCTAGAGTAAGGATAGTTGTTCCGCGATAAACTGTTGTTCTACCTGTTTCATCCAGTGAAAGTACTAAAGCACATTGTGGTATATCGGTCTCTTCTCTTTCACCTAAATAGATCGGCAACAGAAACTGCATCTTACCGGTCTCAGGCCAATACTGAGGTAATGCCAGCTTATAGTTTCTCTCTGCCAATAATACGGCTCTGCTAATTGCACTATCGAAATCACGTGCAATCCTGGCTAGCAGCTGATCCTTTTCTGTCTCATCATCTGCGCAAGCATTGTATTCTTCGGAATATTTTGGAAGCCTGCCTCTTTTTACACCATCCTCAAAAATATGCTTATCATTCGTAACAATCTTGTATTTCGTATTGAAAATTGCGATTGTCTTATCATCATTAGCGAAGTAATTTGCTATTCCGGGAACAGGGAATTCATTACCATCAAAGACGCAGGTAATTACCTTATCTGTTTCTACATATGCTTCGGGATTTTTAATCAAAGTGATTTGTCTTTTCCCTAAACCGGGGATCTTAATAACTATTTTTTCGCCACAAATAATAATTTGTCTGAAATATCTCCGATTAAGCAATCCGGAATTAAAATAGAGCTTATTCTTAAATTCCTGAACCTTTTTATTTTCAATTTCCATTTCTTCAGCATCTTCTTTAAATAATTTGTCCAGGGTATGCGTGATATAGGAGCGTAAGATATCATTTTTTGAATTGGATTTTACCGAATTCCATTTTTCCTTCATTGCGAGCTGCGATAATTCAGCCAAGAATTTATCCCCGTTACTACTAGGAGTAAAAATCAATCTACCAAAATGATAGTATTTCTCATCCAAAATATCATTTATTAATTCATCTTCAGTTACGATATTCAGACCAAACCATTTTGTGGGCCCGACGCCCTTAAACTTATCCATCTTAGCCCAAAAATGCATATTTTTTATGCTCAATTTGGTGTTAAAAAATGAAAATTTAGAACATTCACCCCATTCATCATTATCAATTGCTTGAAGAAAAGCCCTATTTAGAAAGTCATGCCAGTAACTTTCTTTCTCGCTTTTTTCAAATTCCCAGTTAAGCATGTTAGCCAGGTAGCTATAATCCGGCTTTAGGGTATAATCATCCAAGCTTGTTGGGCGATTGATATCAATGGATTTCCATTTATTGATAATCACTTCTTTGGTTCCGATTTCAACACCGGACCAAGTCGTAGATTTTAGACCTTTGTATTGACATCCGGGTTTTTTTCTGAAGCCACCGTATATTATTTCTGCGGTATCCTCCGTAAAATATCCTGTTTCAATCAAAAAAAACATCACATCGGGATCACTGCATAGAACAGGGGTTACATCTGATGAATAACATAAACAGGCAGTTTCACAATTATTCCATTGTGTATCAACATGATCATTAAGCTGCTTAAAATCAACATTCCTTTTCGTGTATTTTCTGATTTCAGCAGGATAATCTTTCATGTTATCGATTTTTCCTATTATTAAAAAGCCTCGCTTATCATTAGTCAAGTTGAAGTCCTCCGTTAATAATAATTGATATATTATATTATAAAGAAATTTTTGAGAAATGTAAAGAAATCAATTAAAGTAATGGGTTTTAGGTACGGGAAAAAGACATTTGTTTCAATAGATAAAATTATGTTGAAATGAGAAAAGCATTTAGAATATAATATTTATTGAAACACTAAAATCTTGCATATCACTACAAAGGAGAAGTGTACCACTACAATGATGAATATGTTAAACGAGAGTAATCTTATCATACCGTTTCATTATAAGGGGAAAATCAACAAATTTGAGGAATATGTGAAGGCAGATGGGTTTAAAAAAGACATGGATAAACATCTGCAAGGCTATATCTGGCGAAAGGCTTCCAGAAGAAGATATCGTTATCTGGCAGCGCATATTGATGCGCTAATTGATAACGAGAATAAAGACAGTATTTGTTACAGCTATTACTTAAACCCCAACTATCGGTCCGAGCAAGGATGGCCTTCCGAACAGGACAGAATCTATATGGAATCATGGATAATGAAAGGGGATAATAAGTCAGAAGCATTTACCTTTTTCATGGGTGAGATAAGGATATATATCTTTAAAACAGGTATTGGTTTCCTTGTTGTAAATATTAAGCATGAGAACCAGGAAGAATTAACTTCTATAGAAGACAAATCCTTCTCACTAACACGTTTTTATACAAAAGAAACCACAGGTACTGCGAAAGAAAGTGAATTACTATTTACATATAAAACAACCGATAAATTGGGTGTTGAGAAAAACATCCCGTTCAGTCTATCAGGTATTGTAAATCAAATTCTACAAGTAACCAAGTCAAACCAAGATTTGATTAGATTATTCCCCTCCTCCAATAAAAAGGAATGTAATATCTTTCATAGAATTATTGTTGACAGACCTCTGGAGGAGGAAAATCTGAATTCACATCTTTATATTTTAAGAAGGGCGTTCCACTCCAGCTTTTATCAGTGTAAGGAAGATGCGTGTGTTGATCAGCGAACAGATTTTATATTTCAGACAAGGCATAATTTTTATTTCAGCTTCAGTCAGAGGGGTATGGTTTGTCTATACTATCAATCGGAAAATCAGGATGTTTTTATAAGGCATTTTACCGGCAATGTTCGTCATGATTACTTCTTCATCTATTTATTCTTATTACATGAACGTCAAGCCCTTTTTTATTTTAACTCCATCCTATCAGCTCCACAGAAAAAGTACGATATTATCAGAATGAAGAAGATCCTGATAGAGTTCAGAATCAAATATTCCTATAAGGTTATTTCAGATGAAGCCTCTTATCAGAATTTTTACAGTCTGCTATATAAAGCTTTTAGCCTTGATGAGTTGAATGTTGATATTCAAGATATTATAGATCGCGGTTCTGAACACCAGAAGAACATTCACGAAAACAGTACAAATACAGCACTTGCGGTACTGGCTCTGTTTGGAATTTTCTCTGCACTAGACAGCAGCTTCGCCTTCGTGGATCGTTTCAGTATGGATGAACCGTTTACTTGGGCTCATGCAGTGGTATCGGCATTAATTTTCTTAACGGTTCTGATATCAATCGGAGTGTTTTTGTACCTTAAGAAACGTAAGTAAGTATCATGGTTGTAGCATTTTGACTGAATCCCTTTATTCATTTTTCAATTAACGTGTTTCAGAGAAGCTGCTATAAAAAACGCTAGGAAAATACCAAGCCCTGTTCAGTTACTGAGCAGGGCTTTAGAGTTACTTATCCATCAATATTTGTAGGGCTTTTTAGATATAATTCCATCTACAAAAAGAAGAATTGAATAAGGTGCTAGAGGAAGCATTGGAAGTGTGGTTAAGATTGAATTAAGAGTGTGGGGGAGGAAAATCAGAGACTGTGAAGCAAAGTCTGTAAAATAGGTATTTACCTTAGGCTTTCTATGATAAAATAATATCATAGGAGGCTTTTTATCATGGAAAAGAACCGGACAGAATGACCGAAGGAAACACCGGCGGGATCGGTACCATGGGTTCTATTCAGATGTAATAATAGCATTATTATTGTAAGTTGGTTGTATTTATTTGTAACTTAAATTCCGAACTATTGCATTTATATTCTGATATGGTACTTTGTAAAAAGAAGGAGGAACTTACACATGAAGCTATTCCTGGAACAGAGAAAAGAAAAAGAAATCGAAGTAGTAATTCGCTATCAACAAATGGATGATTACGTGAAAAGACTGGTACATAAAATAGAGAGCTGCAACCACACAGTGTATGGTGAAGATAAGGGCAGACAATATAAAATTAATATTCGAGAAATCTATTATATCGAAAGTGTGGATAAGAAAACCTTTATTTATACCAGAGATCAGGTGTTTCGCTCGGAACGTAAGTTATATCATTTTGTGGAGGAGCTGCGGGGTCATGATTTTGTTCAGGTCAGTAAGGCCTGTATTATTAACCTGGATGTTTTAAAGCATATCAAAAGTCTTTATAACAGCCGGATGGAAGCAACCTTGATTAACGATGAAAAAATCACGGTATCCAGAACCTATCTGAGCGCAATCAAATCAGCATTATGTAAGGAGGGCGAGTTATGATAAAAAATACGATGAAAAAGATCTTGATGCTTACGGCTTTGATTGATCTTGCTGCCTTTACCATCTCCTCTGCCATATCAGGGGATTGGGGTAGTACAACCTTCTTATGGGAACTATTCTTTGTCTCGTGCTTTATCTGCATTGCACAGCTAATATGTAATAGGTTTAGAAGTAATTATTATATACTAGAAGTACTGATTGAATATCTGATGGTGGTTGTGATTGTTGGCGGTACCGGTCTCTTGATCGGATGGTTTCAAATTTCCATTCTGTGGAATGTCTTTCTTTATGTTACTCCGGTATATATTATCAGTTATTTTATGGATCTGGTCAGAACCAGACGAGATGTTGACTTTATTAATGAGAGGATTAAGCAAAGAGCAGAAAGAGGTATATTAGATGAGCAATACAATGATAACGGTGAATCAGGTATATAAAAGCTTTCGGTTAGGAGATTTGGAGCTTCCTGTGCTGAAGGACATTAATCTAGTGATTGAAAAAGGTGAATTTGTATCGATTATGGGTCCATCTGGATCCGGGAAAAGTACTCTTCTGTATCTTCTGGGAGGGTTAGAGTCAGTCACAAGGGGAACCATAGAAATCAATGAAAAGGATATCGTCAGACTTAATGATGAAGAGCAAAGCAGGATGAGAAGAAAGGAGATCGGCTTTGTCTTTCAAGCTTATAATCTGATCCCGAACCTCACGGTGGAGGAAAATATTCTAATGCCCCTTTTACTGGATGGGGTAAAAAAGAAAGACTTGAAAGATAAGCTAGAGGAAATACTTGAGATTACTGGACTGAGTGATCATAGGAACCACACTCCAAAGGAACTCTCGGGAGGGCAGCAGCAGAGAGTGGCGATCGCAAGGGCGGTCATTACCAGTCCTGATATTATATTTGCAGATGAACCCATCGGTAATCTGGACAGCATAACAGGGAACGGAATTCTGTCATTACTGCAAAGGATCAATCGACAGAAGAACACAACAATCGTTATGGTTACCCATTCAAAGGAATCTACTGCCTTTGGAACAAGGGTAATCTTTCTGAAGGATGGGATGATAGCAGAATGAGCATTGTAATAAAACTATTATGGAAAAGCTTAATACAGAAGAAAGCCAGGACCTTACTAGTCCTTTTCTCAATAGCCGTATCATCAGCAATAATTTTTGCCAATGAGGGCTTCAAATCCACGGTTGCGCATATGTTTTATGAGGCAAATACGAGACATGCCGGGAACTCCAGCCTTATCGTTACTACAAAGCTTGATGTGGGGGCAAAGGAATGGATTGATACCGAACTTCTGAAGCCATATAGAAGCAGGATACTATATGCAAATTCATTTATAAGGGAGCAGGCCCTTTATGCTCCAAAGCTGGAAGACATGTATTATTTTCAGATCTATGGAGTGGATATGAATGAATTTCAGCAGCACAATCCTTTCACTCTAAAAGAGGGGGATTATGGAAAATGGAGTGGATTTCAAATCGTCATGGGCGAAGTATATGCCGATAAATATAATATATCAGTTGGGGATACCATTACTCTTGAGATGAAAGGAAAGAATTATGATTTTACAGTCGTTGGTATTGCTAAACAGGAAGGTATTTATATGAGGGAGCTCGCTGATGGAGGAACGCTGTTCGCACCTGAAGAAACCATTGCGGAAATCTTTGGAGGAGAGGCGAACCTGACTTTCATCAAAGAAAAGGAAGCAGAGCAGCTTCAGAAGCTTTATGAAGATTTGAAGGAAACCCTCAAGGATTATAATGTAGCGTATACCATTGACCCGTACATAATTGAAGCAGAAATTTCGAGTTATGTTCTGCCTTTTCGGATCTCCTCCATTGCGGTTATTTTTATGAGCATGTTCATTATATTCACTGGTTATGGTCTGATTATCAATGAGAGAATTTCCTCCTTGGGAACCCTGAGAAGCTTAGGCTTGACAAGGAGAAGGATGGCTCGAATCCTGCTTCTTGAAAGCTCGGGCATCGGAATCTTCGGAGGCTTGCTGGGCTGTGGATTAGGGTGGTTAATTCTTAAGCTTATAAAGGATATATATTTTAAGGATAATGGAACCTTCACCACTAGCGGGCCTATCGTGGTTGGAAGCAAGGAACTAATAACTACGATAATGGCAGCAGTTGTAATCACGTGTTTAAGTGCTATAAGTTCTATCCGGAAGACAACCAAGCTGCAGATTAAAGAAATTATCCTGCATAGGATGGAGCAGAAGGTGTCACGACATTCAAAGCTATGGAGCATCGGAGCACTTTTATTTGTGACCTGTATGTTCCTGCCAAAGTTCCTTCCGACCAATCTTGCGGGTATGATTGCAGCAAATATGCTTGCGATAGGAGCATTAGTAGGTTCGATTTTCCTGATACCGGCTATAATATGGGTGTTAACGAAAGCGGCTGCAAGCTGTGGGTTGCCTGGGGAGGTATGCCTTGGCATCCGGAATGCCAGAGACAGCAAAACACTTGCGAATAATCTGAAGCTTTTCTCAGCAATGATAGCCATCGTGGCTTTTATGGTGACTATTTTTCATACAATGTCCTATGATTTGCATGATGCCTGGGAGCATAAGAATCTGTTTGAGGTATCCTTTACCTTAAGAGAATCAAAGGAAGACAGCTTAAGCAGAGTAAAATCCGTGGAAGGCGTTACGAAAGCAATTGCGTATTATGCAAATTATGAATGTAAAATTACAGATAAGAATGAATTTTTAAATATACTATACGGGATCGAGGACATTGACTTCTTTGATATGAATGTGGTCGGTGATTTGGATAAGGCCCACGAAGCGGTCAAGCATCTGAAGGATGGAAAGAACGTAATAACAACCACGATATTGAAGGATAAATTAGGACTTAAGCTCGGAGATTATCTCCGTATTACCTATGGCGACCGGACAGAGGAATATAAAATTACAGGATTTATCGATACAAATAACGGAATTGGGCATGTGGCTTATATCGCCGGAGCGAATTACAGGAGCTTAATAGGAACCACGAACTATGATACCTTCATGGTGCAGGGAAATACCACGCCTGAGTTAAAATTAAATCTGAAAAGAGAATTTACCAGAGATATCCTGACCATCAACACGAAGGAAGAGCTTAAGAATGCGAATGCTGACAAGGTGGACTCTATCTTCAATGCAATCAATATCTACACTTATCTTGCAGTGGCCGTCGGAATGCTGGGAATGATGAACAATATTGTGGCCGGCTTTATCGAGCGTAAGCAGAGTCTGGCCTTATACCGATGTATCGGAATGAGCAGAAGGGGAATCAGCCGGATGCTGCTCACCGAAGCAGTTACACTTGGAGTGGTTGGAAGTGCTATGGGTTTAGTAACAGCGTTAACGATGATGAATACTATTCCGCAGACACTTGGACTAATGTGGGGCAAGGTTGCTCCCAGACCGGCGACAGTAGAGATCGTAATCTTATGCTTGGCAGGTCTGCTGACCATGTTAGCGATGTCAATCATTCCATTAAGAGGGAGCAGGAAAATAAGTATCATGGAAAGCATGAAATATGAATAAGAACCGGTAATGATGCAAAAATTATCAGACTATTAGAATTTGCATTTAGGAGTCGTGCGGTAGCCGGATATTCTAAAGTGATCATTTTACATAAAGGGGCAAATGAGAATATGCCTTGATAATTTACGGAATAAAATGTAATATAATATAAAATCGATAAAACTTATTTTGCTGTGGATTACGTGATCGGGGATGTGGATAAGAACGGATAATGCGTATAACATTGTTAGATTCTGCATTTGACTAGATGTCAGATAATATGAGGTTAGAAATAAAGATATACTTCCATGTAGTAATGAAACGGAGGGAGAGATAGTGATTGTACCGATACTATCGACAAAACTAAATAAACCTCAGCTATCGGAGTTTTTGATCTCAAGAGAGTCGTTGCTTAAGGACTGCGACTGGGCACAACTGATTCTGGTATCCGCTCAAGCCGGTTCCGGAAAAACTACAATAGTAAGTGCCTGGCTATCGGAGCAAAGGAAGTTGTACTGTTGGTACACACTCGATGATTGGGACAACGATTTGATGCAGTTTTTTACTTATCTGGTAGCAGGAATAAAACCAATTGATTCGCTGGTATCCGATGCGCTTGAGCAACTCCTCGAGGCTTATAAATCGGTTGGTTTTGATGCGTTTTTAAGAGCGCTGATCAATCAGCTCCATGCGATCAAAAATCCCTTTGTCCTGGTTTTTGATGATTATCACATTATTAGAAATGATATGATTCATCAAGTGATTAGAACGATATTTGAGCACTTTCCACCGTCGATGCAGCTGGTATTAATCACCAGGGAAGATCCTCCATTACCGTTGGCAAAAATGAGGGCAGCCAAGAAACTCTTCGAACTCCGAATTTCTCAGCTCAGGTTTAAGGAAGAAGAAGTAAAGACATATTTATCGCACCATCTACATATTTCACTTGAAGAAGAACAAATACAGCACCTTGTCACCCGGACAGAGGGGTGGATTGCAGGGCTTCAGATGATGACACTCTCGATGCAGGGAATGAATGATGTAGGCGGTTTTATCGAGGCTTTTTCTAATAATCAATATTATATCATGGATTATTTGATGGAAGAGGTTCTTGAGCGTCAGTCACCTGAAATCAAGGAGTTTCTTCTTAAGACGTCCATATTGGAAACCTTTTCTGATGATCTTTGTGATGCCGTGGTGGGGCTTGAAACAGGCAGCTCAAATACCATTATTGAAAGACTTGTGAAGACAAATTGTTTTATAATCTCCACAGAATTGTCTCATAAGTGGTTCAGGTATCATCACCTTTTTAGAGACCTTCTACGACAAAGACTAGAGCAACAATCAAAGAGTGCAGTGGAATCACTTCATGTACGGGCAGGATTCTGGTTTAAAGAAAATGGCTTCGGACAAGAGGCTATTCATCACTTTATTAAAGCAAATGCCTCCCTGGAAGCGGCGGCGCTTATTGAATGCAAATGGGCCGATATGGATCTTAAGCTTCAATCGGCATCCTGGCTTGACATGGTGAAGATGCTGCCTGAGTCAATCATTGAAAAGAGTCCGGTTATTACAATGGGTTATGGTTGGGCGCTACTTGATATGGGTGATGTGGAAGCTTGCACAGAGTGGTTTGAAAAGGCTAGGAAATTATACGAGCTTTGTCAAACGGAGATGCGTCCGGATGACATTATTATTAATGATAAGACACAGTTTGATTTATTGCCGGTGACGGTTGCATCCGCATATGGGTATATCGCTTCAGCAATGGGAGATGTTGAAGGTGTTTTCAAGTATTCGTACTATGTGCTGGAACGGATACCAAGTGATCAATACTTTAAACGTGGCTCTGCTGAGATGATGCTGGGATTTGCCCATTGGGTAAAGGGTAATCTATCTGAGGCGGAAAGTGTGATTATTAGCTCGTATACAAATATTAAAAGAGCTTCGGTCCCGCTCATGGAGTATTCTTATTACATGGTACTCGGGGAGTTGTATATTCAGCAGGGGGCTTTAATAAAGGCAAAAGCAATGTTTGAACAGACGATTTCACGGTTAGTCAAAAAGAATCTCGTCATAATTTTATTACCCAGTTTGTATTTGGGCTTAGCCAAGATTGCTTTCCTACAAGGGGATAATAAGCAAGCTTATGCACTGCTTGAGGAGAGCAAGACACATGCTCAGAAATACGCACTCATGGATTGGAAATACAAATATTATCTTATGCTTGCGAGAATTTATTGTGCCCTGGGATTGTACGATATGGCACGCGATTGCATCAATGAAAGCAGGATACATTACTATATCTATCCGATTCCCGAAGATGTTGGAATCGATGAAGTAGAAAAGCAGATAGATGCTGCAGTAGCAAATCATCAGCCTGGTCAGCATTCGGGTGAAAAGAATAAAAATGAGCTGATATTTAAGAAGGAACATATCAACCAATCACTCGCAGAGCCCCTCACAGCAAGGGAGCTGGAGGTGCTTTCATTGATTGTATCCGGATTAACTAACCAGGGGATTTGTGATAGGCTCTTCTTGGCGCTTAGCACCGTGAAAAGCTACAATCAGAACATCTTTGGTAAATTGGAAGTGAGTAGCCGAACTCAGGCTATTGCAAAAGCGAGGGAACTTGGTTTAGTATAGTGTGAATTATTAAAAAATATAATTCACACCCCAAAGTTTGTGCCTGCAGTTATGGCACAAAGTACCATTCCTTTTATAATACCCTACTTTAGTAGGTGCACAGACCTCTTCGGTTTTAGTATGCTTATCACAAATAAGTAATAAAACGAGGAGGTTTTTTAATGAACACAGATTATTCCCTGCAACAAGGAAAACAAAGTATTGTACTACACAGGCCAATGCTACTTTCAAAATTATGGGTATTTCTATCACTAAATTATATCTTATGTGACCTCATAAGTAATATGGAAATGTCAGCATTAAGGGGATTGTTGGATGGCAAAATATCAGGAATTACAATGACACAGGGATTTTTATTATTTGCAGGAATCTCACTTGAAATCCCATTTCTAATGGTTGTATTATCAGCAGTCTTACCATATAAGGTTAATCGTATGATCAATATAGGGGTTGGATTTCTCATGATTATATACCAGCTCGGGTCGTTTTTTATAGGATCGGATGCAACACTACATTATATGTTCTTCTCCGGGGTGGAAATTATAGGAAATATTGTAATTGTTATACTTGCATTTAGGTGGAAGCGGTGACGCCGTATGATATACGAGATCGTCATTCGAGGTTATATTAGGGATACCTGGTTTGTAGAGCTAGCAGTTATCCAGAAACCGGATTCCACAACTGTACTGCGTGGAAAGCTCATCGACCAAGCAGCACTTTATGGAATCCTTCGAAAGATCAATGATTTAGGCATTGAACTGATATCGGTCAATTGTATAGAAAATTCTAATAAAGTAGAGGAGAAGAAAAAATGATACCTAATAAAAAAACGGCAAGATTAGCTGGATTATTGTGGTTGCTTATGTTTGTATTCGGTCCCATTGCTCAGATTATTCGTGACAAACTATTCGTAACAGGGGACATGGTAGCCACTGCTAATAATATTATCGGTAATGTATTTTTACTTCGCATTGGATTTGTAAGTGATTTAGTTATGATGATAATTTACATGTTTCTGCCTTTGGTTTTATACAAGCTGTTATGTAAAGTTAATCAGAGCCTATCCATCCTTATGATTATTTTTGTTATGTTAGGCACATCGATCAATATGATTAATCTTTTAAACGAATTTGCACCTTTACAGCTATTAAGCGGTGCAGAATACTTAAGTGTCTTTAGTGACGCTCAGTTACAGGCTAAGACATTGCTATCGTATGATTTATACCTACATGGATATGAAATTGCTAATATATTCTTCGCATTATGGCTCGTTCCACTTGGACTCTTGGTTTACAAGTCAAATTTTCTCCCGAAAGTTCTGGGAATATTGTTGATTGTTGGTGGTAGTGGTTTGTTAATCAATGTTTTTGTGCATTTCTTATTTCCAGATTATCCAATTGTCAATACAATTCTTCTGATACCACAGATCTTAGCAGAGGCGCTATTTACATTATGGATTTTGATTAGAGGTATTAATGAATCAAAGGTTAAGGTAGGCTGAAGGACTTACTATTTTTAGTTTCCTTCCGGTCGCCTGATCAGGCTAAATTACAGTTGCTTAAATATAGTAACACTCAATACCTGATATTTTCAGATTTCTGTCACCTGTCCTCCCTGCTATCACCTACCCATATGACATATGAAAGAGCATCAGCTTTCGGGCTGATGCTCTTAATGATTCTACAGAGGATAATCGGAAAAAAGCCTTGCCTCAATAAATGGCAAGGCTTAGGAAGAATAAAAGCATTTCGCTAGTGGGCTCGCATTTTATTCTTCCCGACTCACTTTTACAATTACATAACGAAAAAAGACCTATATCACATGAAAATCTGTGCCATAGGTTTTTTTTCGTTAAGCGGATAACGGAAATCGAATACATGAAAAAACCCAGGAGGTGCCCATTTAATGCTTGTCAGGTGGTAAGGACTTAGTCGCTAGGCGACATATTACTAGTAGGTTTATGATTACATATTAAGATAATGGGCGTCGTTTGGTAGCCAAGGATGTTACTTTCATTACTGTGAATGTCGCGTCGAGATATTCCAAATGTAGGAAAAATATCTTTTTTTCTGTCGATAGATGTGGTAAAATATGGTTACATAATTTTGGTGATGAAAGAAAATACTTAGGTAAATTGTTTAACAGCATATTATAGCAATAATGGGAAGTTGAAAAGATGGCGTAGTTGAAGAGATATTCAAATTGAAAATAGAGGTGAATGCTATGTACATTTCAGAGTTAAAGTTAGAGTCATTTAAATCGTACGAAAATATGACGTTAAAATTTGATAAGAGATTTAATGTTATTATAGGCGAAAATAATATAGGGAAATCTACGATATTTGAAGCATTACAGCTTTGGAAAAAATGCTATGATCTATCAATTTCAGCAAAGGGTGATAAGTTTTATAGTAAAACAACAACCTTGTATATAAATTTTGAAGATCTTCATTTTATTCGACTTTCGAGTGATGAAGATATTTTATATCCAGATAAAACCTCATGCAATTTAAAAGTCACTTTTGCTGAAGAGATAAATGATATACTTCAATACTATACTCTTGATTTTACACTGACGAAACCTAATATTAAAAACGCATACGTTCGCATAATTCGTGGCAATGAAGATGAATTTGACCGACTATTAGAACGCCTTAGTCAACTGAATATTAAACTTAGAGAATTTATATTTATTCATCAAACTTCACCAGTGTCAAATGTTTTGAGTAAAGAACCTTATATGTTCAAAGGACAAGTTATTAAGAAAATTCAAAAAGGAAAATCCGACGAGGTACTCCGCAACAAAATACTTCAGAGCTTGGAAAAAGGTTCCCAACTTGAAGAATGGATGCAAGAGGTTTTAGATGTATCCTTTTGTTTTATTCCACCTAAACGAAGTGAACGTGACAAGAGTGAATATATAAAGTTATTAGTTGATAAGGACGGAAGTAAACTTGACATGTATTTACAGGGAAGTGGATTCTTGCAAACTGCTGAAATATTTTCTACTATTGAAGTGATGAATAATGCGTTAAATATATTGCTAATAGATGAGCCGGATTCGCATATTACCCCACGGATTCAAAATAGATTACTCTGTTGTTTAAATAACATTAATGAAACACAAACTTTTATTATTTCACATAATGATAATTTTGTTGCTGATGTAGCTCCCGAGCATATTCTCTTCGTTAATAGTACTAACAAAGTTCAAGGAACGGTTGAACCATTAGAGGTAGATAATGTAGATGTTTTGCATATAACACTTGGTGGAATTATTACCGGGTTAACAAGATTACAAAAATACAAAGTTGTATTTTTCGTTGAAGGTGAAGATGACATTTCATACATTAGAATGCTAAGTAACGCATTAAAACGTATTGGTTCAGAAGAGAAAATTGAGATGGAAAAACTGTCTTTTTGGTTTATCCGAGGAAAAGATAATCTCAATATCAAAATAATGGCAGGAAAGCAACTTTTATCTCAAGCAGTGACCGATTGTCGTTTTAATGCAATATTTGATAAAGATTTTGCTACTTTAAGCGCAAACGAGAGCTATATTAACACCGACGTAAAAAGGCGCCTTGGAAATAGTTGTATTGTACATACGCATAATGGATACTGTATTGAATCTGTTCTATTTTCAAATTTAGAATTATTAAAATCTTATTTAGATAAGCTACTACCGAATGCAATAACACTTC
Source organism: Bacillota bacterium (assembly GCA_023415635.1). Classification (GTDB taxonomy): domain Bacteria; phylum Bacillota; class Clostridia; order Lachnospirales; family Lachnospiraceae; genus Mobilitalea. The sequence goes on from JAEZJV010000041.1 coordinate 16,278, forward strand.
CAATTGAGGGGATAATTCCAAATCCGGATTTTGATCTTTCTCAATTCATTCAAGGCTTCTGTGATAAAAAAAGAAACGATATTAGGACTGTCGGTTCCCCGTTTTACCAAGATATGAAAAACCGTTTTAACTCACAGAAAAAGCCCCAGCGTCCGGAATTAAACAATGTTGACTTTGATGATTTTGCTGCCGAAGCGTCCGGTACCGTACAGTTTTTAATGAACAAACGAAACATAGCAGAATTTGTATTACAATTAGAGAATGAAATTGCAGGACAACTATTTGATAGAGATGACGATGGTGAAGAAACATTGTCAAGTAAATTGCTTATACATTATTTCATGTCTATCGAAACAGATGATGATATTATTCCAGGATTTTTAGAATTAGTGCATGCTCTTTACTTGTAATTATGGAATGTTAGTAAAGTGTAACACTACCTTTAATTCAAATAAATAAAATGTCTCATACTTCGTCGAATGTTTATGTTTAAAAATGAAACCAGAAATAATGAAATGATAAATACAAGGAGAAGTTAGAAATGACAGATACTCAAATTAGATTTTTAAAAGCTATTTATAATAGTGAAAAAACTGCTAAAGAATTATGTAAAGAATTAAAAATTGAACCGAATCCAAATGATGAATTAGGTGGATATTATAATGCATTAAATACTGCGATTGATTACCTTATATCTGATGATGGTGATGAAATTGACAATATGTTTAGAATTCAGTCTGATAATTCACCCTTTAGTAATAATGATAAATACTTTATTACTAAAGAAGGAAAGAAATACTTTGAAGAATACATGTGTGGAAATAAGAATAATTTATTTCATATTGAATCCTCATCAAAGTCACCATATTTAAAAGTCAAAGAATTAATTATTCGTGGTGAGGAAATTAAGAATATTGAGTATCATCCTGCTCAAGGTGGATTCTCCATTTCCTATGTAAGCGGACCTAAATTTGATACATGGATGGGAGAAATCAATATTTTTAACGAACGATACTTAAAAATTCATCCTCTTCATAATAGCATTCACTCTACATATTTTCATTATAGAAAAAACCCCTCCTCTTGTGATGATATGCTTGGGCATTTGCGCGCTTTAGCATCTGATGAAGTATTCTTTAGCAACATACCTGAACAGATAAATTATCCTGCATCTCAAAGGGTAAAAACTGTGGCACAATTACTTTCAGAGGATATTCTACGCTGCCAGCAATATCTTTCTAATCAAGAAAATGAGCGTTTAGGGCGTGATTTATATATAGAAATTACTGGGCGATATGACAGTATTATAAATGGTCTTGGGCAAGGTCTTTATTCTTATTTTCCGGAACAACATTTTTATGACCCTGATGTAGAAATTACAACGATTAATCACAATCTAAAATTATTACTTCAGAAGATGATTTCATATCAAGCGAAGAATTATAGTTCGTCATATCAGGAAAGAACGGTGAAGCAAAAAACTATGAGTAATAAGGTTTTTATTGTACATGGTCATGATAATGCTGCAAAGTTAGAAATGGCCCGCACACTTGAAAAAGCAGGATTTGAAGCAATTATTCTGCATGAGCAAGCAAGTGCTGGAAAAACAGTAATTGAAAAAATTGAAGCAAATACTAATGTTGCTTTTGCAGTAGTTTTATACACCCCTTGCGATTTGGGACGAACCAAAGAAGCAAAAATCGATGATGAAAGAAGCCGTGCTCGTCAGAATGTCGTGTTTGAGCATGGATACTTAATTGGAAAATTAGGTAGGGAGAAAGTTTGTGCACTTGTCAAAGATAATATTGAAACTCCCGGCGATATTTCTGGTGTTGTTTACATACCAATGGATGATGCAGGTGCATGGAAAATGGCGTTGGCTAAAGAAATGACTAATGCTGAACTTAAAGTTGATATGAACAAGTTTTGTTCATAAACATTTATAATTTTCACGCCGGCCGGCTTCCCATTATATTTATGAAATAAAGTAAGAGAAAAAGATAGACAAATTTAAATTTTAGGAGAGTAAAGATATATGTTGCCAAAAAGAGAAGAAGCGGAAGAACTTTTGAGAGAAGCAGAAAGGTGTAATCCAGGACCATGGGGGGACCATAGTCGTGTTGCTGCACACTGTGCAGAAAAAATAGCACTGGAGTATGACGATTTAGATTCAAATAAAGCATACATACTTGCACTGTTACACGATATAGGCAGAAAATTTGGTGTAAGACATATGGGACAAGTATCAGATGGTTACTCATATATGATGTCTCTAGGCTATGACGAAGTTGCACAAATATGCCTTACTCATTCATTCAATAATCAAACAACCGATGAATATATTGGAAAGTTTGATACAACCGATGAAGAATTGAAAGTGATACAGGATGTGTTAAAAGCAGCTACTATGGACGAGTATGATAGACTTATTCAACTGTGTGATTCATTAGCTGGAGCCGAAGGTGTATTAGACATTGAAGAACGAATGGGAGATGTAAAGTGTAGATATGGTTCATATCCGCAAGCAAAGTGGGATAGTAACCTAGCTTTGAAAAAACATTTCGAAGGGAAAATGGGGAAAGATATTTATGCAGTAGTAGATAAGGATAGTTTTAGACCATAAGGCATATATATTCCAATTTATGTGGAATTCTAAGCTTCCCATTATGTTTATGACATACCCAAGCTTCAAGAAATAATTATTTATAAGATATGAATGCGATCATGTACCAGATTCCTCGCAGAAATTACACGACTTATTATGAAACAATCTTTATCCGCGAAAAAACGCGGTAATAACAATTAAACATTATAAGGAGAGATCATTATGGCTCAACAACTATCATTTACCACTGTCATCGAGAACGCGGCAAAACTTCCT
>JAEZJV010000022.1 GCA_023415635.1 Bacillota bacterium
CTCTATGACCGGCCAATTATGGGGGAATCCCCTGTATCAGTGGGAAGTTCATCATACCACAGGGTATGAGTGGTGGTTAAGTCGTATCGCTTATTGCTTCCATCTGTATGACGTAGTGCGTATCGACCATTTTAAAGGCTTTGATGAATATTATTCGATCCCCTTTGGTGATAAGACTGCAGTGAACGGACATTGGGAGAAAGGCCCCGGCTATGAATTGTTCAAAACCATTGAGGCTAAGCTTGGCAAGGTGGATATTATTGCAGAGGATCTAGGCTATATCACCGAAAGCGTGAAGGACCTGCTTAAGATGACCGGATATCCCGGAATGAAGGTTCTGGAATTTGCCTTTGACTCCAGAGAGGAAAGTGATTATTTACCTCATAACTATGACAAAAATTGTATCGTTTACACAGGCACTCATGATAATGATACAATCTTGGGTTGGTTTGATAGCATTAATCAAGAAGACAGAGCCATGGCATTGGCTTACATTAATCGAAGTGAGAAGGACGTGGAGACACTTCATTGGGATTTCATAAGATTGGCTGAACAAAGTGTGGCTAAGCTATGTATTATACCGGTACAGGATATTCTTGGACTTGGAACAAAAGCGAGAATTAACACACCCTCCACCCTTGGCAACAACTGGAGATGGCGTATGATGGATCAAGAGCTGACAGAGGATTTACTTGTTAAGATGAATGAAATAGTAAATCTATATGGAAGATTTTAGAGAGCGCATTGCTTTTTTATGTTTATATTGTTATAATGCTTTAAGGTGTAAAAGTAATGCATTGCAGAGGATGAATAACAATGGAAACAACGATTAAGGATATAGCAAGAATTTGCGGTGTAGCAGTTAGTACGGTATCAAGAGCAATCAATAATCATCCTGATATTAATGAAGAGACTAAAAATCAAATCATGCAGGCGATTAAGGATTACAATTATATTCCAAATAACAGTGCCCGTAATTTAAAGCGATCAGAATCGAATACAATAGCGGTTTTGATTAAGGGTATTAGTAATCCTTTCTATAATAATATGCTGAAGGTGTTTGAGAGTGAGATTCATGACAAGAAGTATTCCTTTCTTCTTCATCGTGTAGAAGAGCATGAGGATGAGATTGAGATTGCTTTATTGCTTGAGAAGGAGAAGAGGCTGAAGGGTATAGTATTCCTTGGCGGATATTTCTCTCATTCAGAGAATAAGTTGGATAAAATGAGAGTTCCCTTTATCTTAAGTACCGGAGGCGTGTCTGAACATATTGATAAAGAAAGCTATTCCTTAGTAGCTGTAGATGATTTTGCCGAAAGCTATAAGATGGTGGATTATCTTTGTAAGCTGGGACATAAGAGGATTGCAATTATCTCTGCACCACCTGATGATGAGAGTATTGGCAAGCTTCGTATGGAAGGCTATATGAAAGCCTTGCAGGATAATAATATCCCCTTCGACCAGAAACTGGTACGTTATCGAAAGGATGATACCATGGATACCTTCTCCATGAAATATGGTTATGAGGTTACTAAGGAGCTGGTTCAATCCGGTATCGAATGTACAGCGATCTTTGCAATCTCCGACAGTATGGCGGTTGGAACCAGCAGAGCAATTTTCGAGCTGGGCAGACGTATTCCGGAGGACTACTCGGTATCGGGCTACGACGGAATGGATATATCCTTCTATTACCAGCCATCAATTACGACAATTCGTCAACCTGTCGAGGAGATGGCACAGGAGACGATTCGGATACTCTTTGATATCATTGATGGTAAGATTAACAGGGAGAGTAAGACCTTTGAAGCTGAGCTGGTAATCGGACAATCCACAATGAGAATAGAATAGACAGAAGGACAGAAATAAGCTTCTTTCTAAGATAGAAAGGCGTTCCGTTGATACGGGCGCCTTTTGCATTTTACTTTTTTCCCATCGTGCTAAGAATTCACATGGCTAACTGCTACAAATATTTATGAAACTTTATATATTTTTAATAGGAAAGTAGTCAAAGATATAGTATGATATTTAGATACTATTAATTATATACAACAATAATCATATTCTTTACTAGCTGGAGGTACATGAATGAATCGTTTTCGCAATTTTATGATCAGGAGATATGGCTTTGACCAATTCACCAGAGCCTTGGTTATTTTATCATTGCTCTTTTCCATTATTACAACCTTTACCCAGATGACCGGGCTAGTTATCGTGGCGTATATCCCGTTCATTTACGCTCTTTACCGAGCCTTTTCAAGAGATATTCAGAAGAGGTCCCAGGAGAACATGGCCTTTATGAGAATCATCGGCAATGTCAGAGGTAAGCTGAAGCACCTGAAATTATGGCTGGTAGGAACGAAGACGCATAAATACTATACCTGTCAAAAATGCAAGCAGACGATACGCGTTCCCCGCGGAAAGGGTAAAATTGCGATTACCTGCCCGAAATGTAGGGCAGAATTCATTCGTAGAACATAAGAAGAAGCAAGAGATAATATGCGATAATGAATCAAGGAAGACAGATCAGCTCCTCAAACAATGAATTATTTGAGGCGATCTGTCTTCTTTTAATAGTTCCGTCTGAGCATTCTGTTTTTCTTCTGTTGTTACTCTTGAAGTTTAGGCACAAATAAGTTAGTATAAAATTATGGAAGAATTTGATAATCCAACCGGGTTAACCTCACATACTGCACAGATTGAAGTGCGAAGGATACTTTAACAACAGAACAAGGAAACTGTTTGCAGCTTCTTTAATCATGGTTATTGGAAAGGAGTTCTTATGAGTACACGGGAGATTAATAAGATTGTAACGGGTTCTGCTCAGACAGACGG
>JAEZJV010000058.1 GCA_023415635.1 Bacillota bacterium
ATCATGTACGAAAGCAATCGCATGCAGTTCATGACGATGGCGAACAAGTTGGCGCTGGTTCAGTTGGTGGACCGCAAGATCCTGACGCCAAACGAGGTTCGATTCGCACTGAACCTCGCGCCGTACGTAGGCGGCGACGAATTCCAGAGCTGGCAGAACCCCCAAAACATCACACCCGCGAAAGGAGCTGATGCGAATGCCGATCAAAACGGATCGGGAGTACAGGGCAATGAGCCTGCTCCTTCCGAGTGAAACGAAACGGATTGAGAGCGACTTTTACGTAGAAGGCTACGCCACCACATTCGACAGCCCGTACTTGATGTTTGACGACGGACGGCGCAAGTACTACGAGGTAATTGACCGCAGGGCCTTCGACGGCGCAGACGTGACCGACGTAATCATGCAGTACGACCACGAAGGGCGCGTAATGGCGCGAAAATCAAACGGAACACTCGGCATAGAGCCCGACGAAAAGGGGCTCTTTGTTTTTGCCGATCTTTCCAAATCGGGCGCCGCCAGGGACTTCTACGACGAAATCCGCAACGGCCTGATCTCCCAAATGTCGCTCGGTTTCCGCGCCAATCTGGAGAAGGACGAATACGAGCGCACCACCACGACTGTGACACGAATCATCAGACAATTCAAGAAGATTTTCGACGTGTCGGGCGTTTCGCGACCCGCGAACCCCGGCACCGAAATATCCGCGCGTTCTCTGGTAGACGGATGGATCGAAACAGAGAAGCGGGAGGCGCAAGCGCGGCTGGAACTCGCAAAGGCCCGATACTACTACTTTTTCGGAGGGAAATAACACATGAATCTTGCACAGATCATTGCCCGCCTCGCAGCAATCGACGAGGAAGTCCGCGGTGCGGCTGACGCCGCCGCCGTAGAAAAGCTGACCCAGGAAAAGACAGACCTTCTGGCCCGCAAGGCCGAACTCGAAGGGCTTGAAGCCCGCAAGGCCGCGGCGCTGGCGCTACAGGGCGGCGGTGGCCGCGTGATCGAGCGCAGTGGTGCGCCCGCCGATCCCGAGGACCGCTACGGCACTCTGGAATACCGCCAGGCGTTCATGCGCTATGTCACCCGCGGTACGCCGATCCCCGTTGAGTACCGCGCGGGCGACGAAACGACCTTGACTTCCGACGTTGCCGCCGTCATCCCGACGCCGACCGCCAATCGCATCGTCGAGAAGATGGAGACCCTCGGCGTGATTCTCCCGCTGGTGACGCGCACGAACTACGCCACCGGCATTGCGATCCCGACCTCGTCCGTCAAGCCGACCGCGACGTGGGTTTCTGAGGGCGCTGGTTCCGACCGCCAGAAGAAAACCACCGGCACGTCGATCACCTTTGGGCGCTTCAAGCTGCGCTGCGAAATCGGCTGGTCTGCCGAAACCAACGCCGCCGCGCTCCCGATCTTCGAGGCTACATTTACCCGGCAGGTGTCCGAGGCGATGGTCAAGGCCATCGAGAGCAAGATCATCTCCACCGACGCGGGCGCTGCCAACCCCAAGGGCATCCTCGCCGAAACCCCCGCGACCGGGCAGGCGCTCACCGCGAGCGAACTGACCTACGCCAAGCTGGTCGAGTGCGAAGCCGCGATTCCCGAGGCCTATGAGCCTGGCGCGGTCTGGTGCATGTCCAAAAAGACTTTCATGTCCTTCTACGGCATGGAGGATGCGAACGGCCAGCCCATCGCCCGCACGAACTACGGCGTCAATGGCCGTCCCGAGCGCATCCTGCTTGGCCGCCCCGTCGTGACGAGCGGCGACTACCTGACGAGCTTCTCTGCCGCGTCCGCCGGTACGATCTTCGCGTTCATCTTCAACTTCGCGGACTACACGCTCAACACCGTGTACGACCTCGGCATCCAGCGCCGCCAGGACTGGGATACCGAGGAAATGCAGGTCAAGGCGGTCATGTCCTGCGACGGCAAGGTCGTCGACAAGAACTCACTCGTCACGCTGGCGAAGGCCTAATCGTTATTCTGTGGGGCGGCAATAAACCGCCCCACAACGATTGAAAGGGGATAGACCATGTACCCGTACAACCACAAACGCGGCCAGACGATCCAGACGGACGTTCCGGGCATCGTTGCAGACCGCGGCTTCATCGCAAACCTCACCTGGTCTGCCGCAGAGGCTGCCGCCGCTGACACCGACGGCATTTTTGACAGCATAGCGGCGGCGAACGCGCTGGGCGATCCGGCTGGCACGACCGTAACCGCCACGCCCGCATCGGATGAATTCATTGCCCAGCCGCCATGCGCGCGTAACCTGACCGTGAGCGTCGCGGCGACCACCGCGGGCCATGTCAAGGCAGCCGCCATCGTCGTGACCGGCACGAACCTGAACGGCGACACCATCACCGAGAGCTTCACCCCGACCGCGGACACGCCTGCAACGCTGGTTGGCGCGAAGGCGTTCAAGACCGTTACGAGCGTGGCGGTCCCGGCTCAGGACGGCGACAGCGTGACCGTGGACGTTGGCTTCGGCCAGCTCATCGGCCTGCCGTACAAGCTCGCCAAGAGGCGTGTGCTGGTGACGCTGAACGACGGCGTGGTGGATACCGCGCCCGCGCTCACCATCTCCACATCCGCCCTGGAATCGAACACCGTTGACTTCACCGGTTCGCTTGACGGCAGCGTGATGGACATGTCCATCATCGTATAAGGCGGTGAGCACATGGCGGTGGGCGCTGAATACCTGACCAAGCTGCGGCGCGCGGTGCGCATCAAGACGGCGACCGCCGACAGCACCGCAGAACTGACCGACCTGATTGAGGAAGCACGCCGGGACATGGAAAGTCTCGGCGTGCTTGTTGCAAAGACCACCGACGAAACCGACGCGCTGATCCTCGGCGCGATCCGGTGCTTTGTGCGGTGGAAGATGGCGCAGACGCCGGAGGACGCCGCGGCAGATCATGATAACTACATGACCAGTCGAGACGAGCTGAGGCACAAATCGGCGTACACCGAGGCGGTGACGGCATGAGGATGCTGGACGAAATCACGCTGGTAACTGTCACACCATCACCCGGAACGGCGGGAAAGACGGAATACGCCCGAACCGCAAAGGCGGTGTACTGCCAGCGTAAAAGCGCCAAGCGCGCCGAATGGTACGCCGCAAACGCCGCCGGAATCCAAGTCGACGATGCTTTCGACGTTCTGACAGACGAGTACGACGGCCAGACAGAAGCGGTATACGCAGGCAAGCGATACCGCATTTTTCGCACCTACGAGGATCCGAAAACCCGCCTGACCGAACTGAACTGCACGAGGATACAGTGATGGCACGCATCAACAGCATCGGAATGGACGAGCTTCTGGATAGCATTGTTCGAGAACGCAAAGCCACACCCGATACCATGAAGAAGATGATCGAGGCGGCCGGCGACGTGTACGTGCAGGAAACCAAGAACCAGATTTTTCTCTACGGCGTCGTCGACAAGGGCGTGACGGTTGAGTCAATAAAGCGCGGTTCTGTCGGAAAGCTCCGTAATGGATACCGCCTGGAAGTGTGGCCGGCTGGAATGCGCGTCGACAAGAAGCACCCGCGCGGCGAACGAATCGAGACCATCGCGTTTGTGACTGAGTACGGATGGGATTCATCCAAAGGCCACGTTGCCGCACGCCCATTCATGGCAACCGCCGCGAAATTGGCACCGCCGCAGGCCGACGAAGCAATGATCGAAGTATGGGAGCGTGAGAGCAAGCTATGAACGAGGTGCTTCACGCTCTGCTCAACGCATTTCTGCCCACTCACTACGATGTTTTGCCCGTCGGAATCGAAAGCGGCATCACCTACACGCTGATGACTTCGCCCGACATGGCCTATGAATCCGGGTCAGCCATGATGATCGAGGAATCGTTCATGGTGCGTGTTTTCCTTCCTGCCGAAACCTATTCCCAATCCACTATCAACAGCATTCGCGCTGCACTGCGTTCCGCCGGTTGGGCGACGCAGGGCGGTCCGCTTATGCTGGACGACGCCAAGACCCACTACATGTACCCGATTGAGATTACGAAAAGGAGCCTGATCACATGAACCTTGCCCAAACCCACGGCTTTTATGCCGCAAAGCGCACCGAGGGCGAGTCCTCGACCACCTACGCAACGCCGTCGAAGGTCTGCACCGCGGCGGAGATCGGCGTAGCGTACACCAAGAGCCCGCAGAAGATCCACGAAAGCGGCGCGGTCGTTCTTGACCGCGCCTACATTTCCGACGCCAAGGTGACGCTGAACACGCACACCATGCCGCTTGCCACGCTGATGGACATGATTTTCAGCCTGCCCGCCCCCGACACGGGCGAAGGCTACGAGATCGGCGCGGACACTGATGCGGCGAATGCCTACGCCATCGGTTGGCCGGAACTTCTCTCGGACGGTACGTATCTCTGCACCTGGTTCTACAAAGCCGTCGCGACGCCGCCTGACGAAAGCTACAAGACGGCTAACGAATCCGGCTACCAGCTTGACCCGAGCGCCATCGAGTTCTCGTGCGTGCGCGACCAGCACTCCGGCCTCATGCGCCGCCAGCAGATCGTCGCGAACGCGGCCGCTGTCACCACGTTCTTCGCGTCTGTCACTCCGACCGAAGGCGGCGGCACCTGATCCACAACCACCCATACGCGCCCGCCTCCTTCCTGGGGGGCGGGCTTTATTTGAAGGAGGATCCCAATGAGCAATTCGCTTGAGCTTCGCACCAACAGCGCCGTAGTTGAGATCGGCGGCAAGGCTTATCAGCTTGACTTCGACCCGCAAGCGCTCTCGTTTGCGGAACAGGTATACGAAGAAGAGTACGGCAGCGACGTAAACGCCGCCGTTATTATCCAGGAAGTTTTCGCGGCCAAGATGCGCGCGGTATCCGCGATCATCTATGGCGCGCTCCGGTCGGCTGGGAACAAGATCCTGTGGAACGTGTTCACGAAGACCATCTTCACCTACGACCATTTCGAAGCCCTTCTGGACGCGGCAATGCGCGGCATCGATTCGATGATGCCGAAATCCACCGTGCCCGCGGAGGACACTGACCCAAAAAACTGACATTCCCGTGGGCGCTTCTACAGGAGCGCTTCATTGCGCTCATGGGAATTCAAAACTTCGACAAATTTTGGAAAACCACACCGCGCGAGCTTTTCGCGCTTGAGGACATACAGCAAGGCCGCGCGAGGCATCAACGCCAGCGCGAGATCTTGGCCGACTACGTGGAGGGGGATAGCTGATGGCGAGGCCAAAAATTCGGCATGAGGTAGAGCTGACTGGCGAGCGCCAGTATACACAAGGCCTCAAGAGCATGGAAACTGGCATGAAGAACGTCAAGGCCAGTTTGACCGCCCTCAACGCAGAGTACGGCAAGAATACAAAGTCCGTGGAAGGACTGCAGAAGCGGCAGGAACTCCTGACACAACAGCTCGGCATCCAGCAACAGAAGATGGCAGCGATCAAGGCCGAACACGAGCGCGTGGCCGCTGCAGAGGGCGAGAACAGCGAGCGCGCGCAGGAGCTGGCGCGGGACTACGAGTACGCCCGCGCCGCCGCCATGCGCACCGAGAAGGATCTCAAGACGCTGGCCGAAACGACCGACAAGGCCACCAGCAAGTGGGAGCAGTTCAAGGCCAAGCTCAAAGAGGGCGGCGGAGAGCTGGACAAGGTCGGGAAGAAGATTTCGGACGCCGGGGAGAAGTGGTCGAAGTTTCTGTCGTTGCCCATCGCGGGCGGCTTCATTGCGTCGGCCAAAGCCGCCATGACGTTTGAGAGCGCGGTCGCCAAGGTTGACATCATCACCAAAGGCGCACTCGGCGCGGAGAACATCACGCGCGGCCTGATAGACACGTCCAACGAACTCGGAACCGCCGTCGGCAATCTGGCCGAGGCGCAGTATCAGGCGATCTCCGCAGGCATCGAGGCCGCGGACAGCTTGACCTATACGGCGCAGGCGACGAAGGCTGCCAAGGCCGGGTACGCCGACGTTACGACCGTTGTCAAAGGCTCCACGTCCGTCGTGAACGCCTGGAAGATGAGCGCCGGGGAAATCCCTGGCATGTTCGACAAACTCATCCTGTCGCTTGACCTCGGCAAGGCGGAACTGAACGACCTGTCCAACCAGCTCGGCCAGATCACCGGCCTCGCGCCGCAGTTGGGCGTATCGTTCGACGAGGTGCTTGCCTCTACCGCGGCGCTGACCATGAGCGGCCAGCAAACGAGCAGCGCCATCAACGGCCTCAAAAACATCATGGCGGGCGTGCTCAAGCCCACGGCTGAGGCGAAGGAGCAGGCCAAGGCGCTCGGCCTGGAGTTCGACGCCGCGGCGCTCCGTAGCAAAGGGCTGGCCGGGTTCCTTGAAGAAGTCATGGCGAAGACCGGCGGGAGCGAAGAAAAGTTCGCCAAGCTGTTCGGCAGCGTTGAGGGCCTTTCCTCCGCGCTGCTTTTGACCGGCGGCGCGGCGGATGCGTTCAAGAGCAACCTGCAACAGTTGTCAAACGCTGGCGGGACGGTCGACCGCGTATTGACCCGAATCGGGCAGACGCAGGCCGACAAGTTCCAGAAGTCGTGGAACAAGATGCTCAACACCGCCATCCGTTTCGGGCAGGCGCTCAGCCCGGTTGTGTCGATGATCGGAGATGCGTTTGAAAAACTCGCATCAAGTCTCGTCGGCATGGATGAGGGGACGCTACAATTTACAGCCAAACTCCTCGGGATCGTTGCCGTCATTGGCCCTACCGTGGTCGGCATCGGGAAACTGATCTCGGCCTTTGCGCAAATCAAGCTCGCAATCGGCGCGCTCTCCACACTGGTCGGTGGTGGGGGTGTACTGGCTGGAATCGCTGTCGGCCTGGGCGCGATCATCGCGGGCGTGGTGCTGCTAAAACAGCACATGGACAGCATGAGCGGCACGAACAAGATCAAGGCGGCGTTTGGGTCCATCACGCTGGACACCGGGGCGATTGATACCGCCATCGACGAAGCCGAAAAGACCAGTTATGCGATGGAGGTCACGGCAACCGCCGAACTGAAACTGTCCACTACCAGCACTGACTTGCATAGTCAAATCGTGGCGTGGTTAACCGATGGCAAGACGGAGACCAAAAAGCAAAAGGAAGAGTATAAGACCAAAGCTGAAGAGGTCATCGCGCCGGTTTATACCGCTATCCAAGAAGCCTTCGACGAGAAGAAAACCACCCTTGACCAGCAGCTGTCCGGCGGCATCATCGACAAGGCAACCTACGACGCACGGTTAGACGAACTCAAAACCACTACCGACGCGACAAAGACAAGCCTTGACAATGAAGCACAGGCTTATATCACCTACGTTATGACTCTGGCGGCGCAGGGCACGAAGCCCACCGAAGATCAGCTTGCCAAATTGGAAGAACTGCGCCAAAAGATCGTAGATGTTGGTAACAGCATCTTGGAGGCACAGAACATTGCACTCCAGGCCGCAAAAGCATCCTATACTGCAACCGCCGCAGGGCGCGGAACGACCGCGGACGTTGCCAAGGGTGTTGCTTACCTGAAGATGGACACCGAAATCCAAATGGGCAACGTGGAGCAGGCGCACCAACAGGCTATGGCTGATCTGCAAACGGAATGGGACAAGGCTGAAACGCCGGAGTTGAAAACCGAGATCGAGACCAAGATGGAGCTTGAAAATACGAACTACGAAGATGACAAGGCAAAGGTCGAGGAAGAGTATTCGAAGCGCCTGTCGAAGATGATTGCCGGCCTGGCCAAGAAATACCCCGAAGAAGTCGATAAGCTCGTGACTGTCGCCGGGAAGCAAGACTTAATCGAACGCATCCAGAAAACGTTAACAGAGGCGTTGAAGGCAGGCCCGGGCGGAATGGACCCGGTCACTGATCTGTACGCCGAGCTGTTCCCGGAGGAGCCGGTCGCCGCGCCCGACGTTTCCGTTCCTGCGCTCGAAGGCTATGTAGACAAGCTCAAAGGGCAGGTTGCCGAAACCATAACAGGTACAGACATGACGCCTATATTTACCGACTTTTCTACCGCCCTGTCGTCCGGCGCAACCGAAGGCCTTGACGTGTCTCAAGTCGGTCTTACGTTGTCCTCGCTTCTTACAGCATTCGACCTCGCGCCAGACGGCGTGACGCTTATGGAAAAGCTGGTTACAGGCATGACGACGGGCATCACCGACAACCAGGGCGACCTAAACCAGGCGATGATAGACGCCGCCATAGAAGGCAATAACGCATTCAAGAAGCAAGAGGGCATCCACTCTCCTTCGACTGTCTGGCTAGGGTTTGGCATCAACATCATGGATGGGCTGCTCGCCGGTATCGAGTCGAAGCGCTATGCCTTGACCGAGAAAATGAAAGACCTCGCAAAAGCGGCACTAAAGGCGGCAAAGGATGAGCTTGGCATCGAAAGCCCGTCCAAGGAATTCGCAAAGCTCGGGCGATTCTCTGGCGAAGGCATGATCAAGGGCATGGAGGAAATGCGCGGTCGCGTGCAGGGCTCCATGCGCATGATGGTTCAAGCACCGTCGGCATCCACCGCGCGCGCCGCCACTTCGTCGCAGTCAATCTCCACCGAAACGAACAACTTCATGAGCACGCTCGAGGGCCTGTTTTCTGGCGCAACCGTGATCATCGGGGACAAGCTGGGCGCGCAGGGATTTGCCCATGAAGTCCTCGGCGTCTGGAACAACCAAATCCGCGCAGTAGGGGGTACGCCGTAATGCCGAACTGGTTTGATTTTGCAGGCGTGCGCTCTACGTCGCTGGGCGTGTGTGTGGTCGAATACCCCGCGCTGACGCGGGCGGCGGAACGGTCGACGTTCCAGACCCTCCCCGGACGCAGCGGATCCCTGACGATGCTAGAGGGCGCGAACGTCTATGACGACATCGTGCTGTCGATCCAGTGCTATATCCGCGACGGCTACAGCGTGGACGCGGCTTGCGCATGGCTGCGTGGTTCGGGCGTGCTTGTTTTAGGCAACACGCCCGACCGTTCCTACAAGGCCCGCGTCACCAACCAACTGGATATGGCGGTGATTATCCGCAACACGGGATACCGCAGCTTCAACGCCGTCTTCCGCTGCGCCCCCTACCGCTACATCTACCCCGCCCCCGCCGCGCAAACGTTCACCGCGTCGCCCGGCAGCATCAACAACCCCGGTACCGCCGACGCCGTGCCGCAGATCGCCGTGGTGGGCTCCGGCGACATCGACCTGACCATCGGCGGCCGCACCATCCACATCGACGGGCTGGCATCGTCCATCACCATCGACTGCGAGACGGGCATGGCGTACAACGGCAGCACCGACCTGACCAGCAAGGTGACACTGGACTATTACCCGTGGGTAATCCCGCCGGGAATCAGCGCGGTATCGTGGACCGGCACGGTGACAAGTGTTACCGTTTCGCGGCCTTGGAGGTACATTTGATGGGACAGCTTTACGTTTACGATCCGTGGCCGGAAGCGGTGGACACGCTGGGCCTGTGCGGGCCGCTTGTGCCCACGAGCGCGAAATATCGGTTTGCCCGGAATGGCGCGATGGAAATCTCCATTACCCATCCGATTGACCCGGCGGGCAAGTGGGCGCGCCTAAAGTCCGGGAATCTGATCAAGGCCTATGTCCCGATGCGCACCACCCCGCTTGTGTCGGGTACAACCGGGTACCTAAGCGGCGTTGTTCGCAAACGCATCAAAAGCGGCACGTCACGGGAGGACCGGGCGCTATTGACGCAGATTGACATAGGGGGCGAAATAGCACCCATTAGGCTTGCGGTGCTGAACGAGGGCGATATCGTAATCTTTACGGGATCCTCTGATGTGTGGGCAGAAATTGTGTGCAACGTCGGGCGTGGTCGAATTAAAAACTCGGCGCTAGAGGACTATGACGCGCCTTACATTACGCCAACGCGCGCCGGCATAGAACAAGTCCTCCCATCTACCGCTGTTCGTCCGCAGCTTTTTCGAATTGCAAAATGTGTAGACGCCGATCAAGGTGTCGAGGTTTTGGCGCGCCACGTCTCGTATGACTTCCTGGGCGCGCTTACAGTGTGGGCAGCGCAGAATGACGCCACCATGATGGCCGCTGCGGGCAACGCACTATACAGCGCGTGGATGGGGGAAATATCGAAGCACGTAGGCACTGGCATATTTACCGATGGCAACACAACCGCAGATACGGCGGGATGGGAGTATGTTAGCATCATCGAGGCGTTGATCGCTCCGTCTAATAGCGTTGCATCGTATTGGGGTGCCACCGTCCTACGAGACAACTGGCATTTTACTGTGCTGCAAAATCCGTATTACGACGCTGGTTACAGAATCGATTACGGCAAGAATCTGAAAGGCGTTAGCGTAGAGACGGATGACACTGATATTGTATCAGCGTTCATACCGTTGGCGCAAACATCGAAGGGTAAGACTTTAACCATTCCTAGTGGATTGTACACTGTGGATGGCATTACTACAGAAGTGACGCTGGGAGTGGTTCGCAGTGCAAACGACAATTACCCCATTCCGCACGTCGCGCCGCTTGACCTCAAATCTTCCATCAAGGCTACAGGCACCACAAGCACCGCGCTGACAGCCGCCTACACAAAGATGATCCGAGCCACCCGGAAAGAGTTTGCGTCGAAGAAATGCGATCTACCGGGCGCAAAACTCAGCGTCGACTTTCTGCAGCTCGGCAAAACCGACGAATACAAACAGTACCGCAACATCGACAAATTGTTTCCTCTTGACGGCATAACAGTACGGAACCCGCTTCGGTCGATTGACGCCAGCGTTGACATCATCGGGTGCGAGTGGGACATCATCAACGAAACTTACGTCTCAGTTGAAGCTGGAACGCCGCGGCTAAATTATGCAAAGTCGCGCCTCGCCGGATGGCAGGTACCGGGCCTTGAAGGACTCAGGGCGCGCGTCGACACAATCTCCGAGCTCGTTTAATGCGCCACGCCTCCGTTTGACAGTAAATATCAAGTGATGGTATTATGTCATTCGGAGGTGTGAATTATGAGAATGTTGTTGCGCACATTTTGTGTTTTGATGGTGATGGCATTATTAACTGCGGCTCAAGCGGAAACGTTTGAGCGGGAGGTTGGAAGAATGACGGCTTTTAAGATCCGGCAGACGGTGGACTTGAACTCGGCGGGTCCGCAGGAAATCAAGCAAGCGCACGGCCACGTCGGAGACAACAAGGCGCATCAGTGGGAAGTCGCTGTCGTCCGTGGTGGTGCGCCCGTAGACCTGACGGGCTATTCCGCGCTGGCGCTGGTCAATAACGGCGTCGGCACGGTGAATATCGTGGCGACGATTGCCGGCAACGTCGCGTCCGCGGTGTTTCCGGCAGCGTGCTATACCGAGGGCATGGCGCATAAGTGCTTCATGCGCATCACAAACGCGTCGGACGAATCCGAGGCGATTACCGCCGAGATGCACCTGAACGTCGTCGGCAGCGAGACGGATAATCCGGTCGACGGCGGAACCGGGCTGGGCGAAACGCTTTCCGGGCTGCTGGCATCTGAGGCGGCGCGCGTTTCTGCTGAAAGCGGCCGGGCAAGCGCGGAGGGATTGCGCGTCACGGCAGAATCCGGGCGCATCGCCGCCGAAGCCGCGCGCCAGCTCGCATTAGTCGAGAAAACCGGCTACGGCGTGCTCTCAGGCCTTGTTGTTTCGGCACAGGCCGCGCCCAACATGACTATTAAAACGTCTGCTGGCGTGGCGTATAAGGCGGATGGAACGCGCTACGCCCCGTCTGCTGTTTCGTCCATCGCGGTCAGCACTGCCGCCGCGACCAATCCCCGCAT
>JAEZJV010000063.1 GCA_023415635.1 Bacillota bacterium
CCTGGATGCTCTTGGCGCCCTTGGCCTGGAACCAGGCGGTCATCTCCGCGCCGACGGTGGGCGCGTAGATTTCGTCGTAGAGCTTGAGGAACGCGTCATACTCGGAGATGTCGCCGCCCATCGCCACCGTGAGGAACATGGTGTCCCAGGCCTTCTTGAGGATGGAATCGTTCTCGAGCATGAGGTCGGTGGTGTCGCCGTCATACTCGTTCATCTGCATGAGTTTGTTCTGGATGTAGTAGTTCTGCACGCCCAGGCAGCCATCGTCGGTGTAGGAGCGGAAGGCCGGGAAGCCCGACTTGTCCTGACTGTCGCGGAAGGCGACGGCCTGATCGTAGAACATCTTGTAGGCGACGCTGAGCTTCGACGTATCGCCGGTCTTCATGGCTTCGCTGATCGCCTGGTAGCCCTCGTAGTTGAAGCAGGGGTTGTAGACGAGGAGCGGGTAGGCCAGGAAGATCTGGTTATTGTCCACGGGGGCGGTATTGTAGACGCCAAACTCCATGGTCTCGGGATTGTTGTTCAGGTCGTGGTAGAGGTTCGCCATCTTCACGGCGGCTTCCGGATGCTCCACGCCCTTCTTCGCCACGATGATGTTGTTGACGAAGTACATGTTGTTCGAGGTCTTTGCGGGCTGGTCGTCACAGGAGACGACGGGCACCGGCACCCAGTCGGCGCTGGGGTTCATGTCCAGGTGCAAGACCAGCGGCCAATAGGCGCCCCACAGGTCCATGAACACGATGCCGGCCTTGTCGTTGAAGATGTCCTGGCGCATCATCTCTTCGTCATAGGTGGCGAAATCCGGGTGGAAGTAGCCCTTCAGGTAGTACTCCTGCAGCTTCGGAAGCGCCGTGCGGGTCCGCTCGCGGTAGTCCGTGCCGAACATGGCATTCTGCAGCTTGTCGGCGCCCTCCACCGCCCACTGGTTGGGGTAGACGTGGAACATGTTGAAGAAGGAGGGGTTCAGGCCCCACACGATGGAGGTGGGGGCGGCACCCGCCGCGGCCACGGCGTAGGTGTCATTCGCGCCGTTGCCGTCCGGGTCCTTATTGACGAAGGCGTCCATGATGACTTCGAGTTCATTAAGCGTCTTCGGGGTCTCAAGGCCCAAAGCTTTGAGCCAGTCGGCGCGGATCCAGATCATCTGGCAGGTGTCATGGTAGGTGAAGCCGTTGGTCAGGCCGTAGGTCTTGCCGTCGCGGGTGGCAACATCCAAAAGCGACGCGTAGTCGCCCGTCAGGTACTTCTTGGTGTACTTGGAGGCATACTGCTCGATCTCGTCCGTCAGGTCTTCCAGCATATCCGCCTTGTATAGCATCTCGAACTGCTTGCGGCTGACGGCGAAGAAATCCGGCAGGTCGCCGGAGGCGATCATGACGTTCATCTTCTCTTCGCCCTGAGATTGGGGGCTGGTCCACAGGAAGCTGTAGTTGATGCCCAGCGTCTCCGCCCAGCGGCGGGTGTAGACGTTGTTGTTGATGTCGTCACCGGCGGGGAACCAGAAAGCGCCGTCGTTGGCGGTGTGCACCATGGTGACCGAGATGGGCGGATCGTACTTTCCGAGGGGGTCCTGGGCCGGTTCGGCATTCGGGTCGAGCTGGCTGGCGAAGGCCGATCCGGTCAGGATGAGCAGGAGCGCGAGGGCCATGGACAGGATCCTGAGCTTCATGTTCTAGTCCTCCTTTTTCGATTTCAAAGAGTGCTTGCTCTTAGAATTCGGATTAGCCCTTTTTTCGGATTGCGCGCAGCGTGTCCTGATAAATGCGTTCAATTTCCCCTGCGCGCGCCGGATCCAGCACCGGGTCCATCGTCTCGTATCCGGCGGAGACCTTCTCCACATACTCGTGGGCGCGGGCGTAGAGGTCGGGCGTTTCCTTGCGCCGCCAGGGCTCCCACTGGTCGCGCCAGAGCGTGCGGGATGGGGCCTCCCAGTAGCTTCGGCGCATGTGCTCCAGGGTGTGCTCCTCGGAGATGAAGTTGCCCGCGATGCCGATCTCCTGGATGAGGGGCAGCGCGTCGGGATCGTAGTACACGCCCTGCCGCACAAAGTTGTAGGCGTCCAGCCAGTCGTTGTCGATGACCAGCTGCTCCAGGCTCACGCCCTGGTCCGCGCCCACGATGCCCTGGCAGCCGATGCTGTTGGTGCCGGAGAGCACCGCGAAGAGGCCGTTGAACGCTTTTTCAAAGCCGCACTGGTAGTCGGGCAGGCAGGCGTCCGACAGTGCGGAGTTCGAGCCGCCACCCCAGCCGTAGAAGCGCCCCATCTGGCCGGAGACCATGCCGAACAGCGCCTGCGTGGGCGAGCCAAAGGAGCACAGCGTGGTGCGAAGGTCCATGGTGTGGCTGGAAAAGCTCAGGTAGTTTGAGAATTTCCCGGAGATGGCGTAGATGACCACGTTGGTGCCGGTGACCTCCGCCAGTTCCAGCACGCACGTGCCCCAAAGGCTCATCGGCCCGGTCGCGCCGGATACCACCATCGGCGCGGTGCCGATGGGCATCCGCGCCTCCGCGAACACCAGCGCCATCGAAAGCGACGAGCCCATAAAGCCCAGCGGGCTGATGGTCTCGAGCAGGTAGCCCGGCGTCTGGCCCATCACGCGGCCCATCTCAATGATGCCGCGGCCACTCTCCGGCGAGAGGATGTAGGTGCCGCCGGGGTTCTTCGAATACAGGTACAGCTCCCGGAAGGAGGCGATGTCGGTCTCGTTGTATGCTCGATCCTTGGGGATGACCACCGCCGTGGAGTTCCAGATGTTTTTGAGCGTATCGGTCACCCGCGCGCCCTTGCGCACGTCCATCATGGTGCCTTCCCGGCGCACGTTGCCCGGATAATCGACGATGAACACCTGCGTGGACACGCTGCCCTTGATGGCGCTTGCCTCCTCTGGCACCGGCTCCTTGGGCTTGAAGGTTGTGAGAAGCTCCTGGGTCAGCGTGCGGGGTACTTTCACCCGCTGCGCCTCGTGGTCGACCACGCAGCCGATTTTGTCACATGCCTGAAGGACCTTCGGGTGGGGCACGCTCATGCCGACGGTTTCCAGCACCGTCAGTGATTCCTCATGCAGCTTTAAAACCTCGGCCTCGGTCAGAACGTCCACAAATTTGCGCACCATCGCCATCAGATTGCCTCCTCTATCTTGCGCCCCGCGCCCGCCCAGAAAGCCGCCGAGCGCTCGATTTCTTCCGTGATGTCTTGAAGGCCAGCGCAGCGCCCACGGCGTACGTAATGCCCGGATGCGGCGTTGCCGGTCATGAGGCAACCCATAGCGTCCAGCCCCGCCAGCATGGCCAGCATGAACCCGGCGTTGAAGGTGTCGCCGCCGCCGGTTAAGAGGACCGGGCTCTCCGCCAGCCGCGGTTCGAGGGTTTCCTCCCCTTCCGGCCCCAGCACCCTCGCGTAGCGCAGCGAGTGGTGGACCAGCAGGTCGACGCAGCCGGTCTTGTAGAGCGCGTCCGCCCTGTCCGACAGCGAGCCCGACACCGCGAGGCCCGCCTTGTCGGTCAGCGAGGAAAGCTCGCCGTCGTTGACGGAGAGCACCGTCTTCGCCTGCCGCTTCAGAAGGCTCAGGGTTTCCAGAAGGTCCTGGACTTCCTCGCCGCTTCGGTGGGTCATGTCGGCGGTATCGCAGAACACGTACCGGGGCTTTTTCGTAAGCGTCGGCAGCAGTTCCTCCGCGATGCCGCGCCAGATCGCGCGCATCTCGGGCACTTCGCCCCAGTTGAGCAGCGCCAGCACGTCCGCGCCCTCCAGCGCTTTTTCGAGCTTTGGTTCACCCGCGCGGCGCAGAAACGCCTCGTAGGTCATACCGGACAGGCCGCCGCTGTCCGAGAGGAACAGCTTGCAGGCGTCAAATTCCACGGCCAGGCAGTAGCCCGGTTCGCCGTAGGAGACCAGCCGCGCGCCCTCCTTCAGCGGCTCAAACGCCTCGGAGACATTAGGGAAGCCCAGCGTGCCCACGCAGGTGCACTGCACGCCCATGCCCATGAGCGCGAGGGCGGTGTTGGGCATGTTGCCGCCGGGCCGGGCCTGCACGCCGTCGAGCGACAGGTAAGCGCTCATTTCGCGCCTCTCCATCAGAAACCTCGCCATTTCGTCCATCGTCCCCAGCGGCCGCCCGTCGGGGCCTGCCGCGCGGTGGGCGATCCGGTCCACAAAGCCGTCCAGCCCCAGCACGGCGCGGGGCGCGCGGGATTGAAGCGCGTGCCGTTTCAGCAGCGCGAGTACCTCGGGCACATTCATCGTATCAACACCTTCGTCCCGTTTCGGGTTTCGGTTGCCAGCGAAGCCACCTACCAGTGAAGCTCCGGCAGGATCTCCGCCTGACGGTCGCACATCTCGTTGATGAGGGCGACGGCGTTGTTGTAGGTGGAGACGGTGGGGTCGATCAGCATCGCCTGCAAGAGCTTGTGGCGGGATTTTTCCACGTAGGCCTCGATCAGCAGCTGCGCGATCACGCCCTGCGTGGAGATCATGTGGGCGATGGCGGCGGGCAGTGGCTTTTCGGCCGCCACCGGATGGATGCCGCGGCCGTCCACCAGCGCGGGTACCTCTACCACCATGTCCGAAGGGAGGTTCGAGATGAGCGCGCGGTTCGGCACGTTGACCGCGCCGATCAGGCGGGGCTTGTCAAAGTGGATCGCCTCGGCGATGGGGATGCCGTACTCGTTCGAGCCGCGGATCTGCCCGTCCTTCAGGCGGAAGATGGACTCAAAGCCCGGGTCGCCGTTACCCTCCGGCTTTCCCTTGGGGAAGAGCTCGCGTGCGGTTGGGTTCGAGGAAAAGCTGTAGACGAACTCCGGCACCTGGCCGCCGTGCCAGGGGTCGCTCCGGACGGGATCGAAGAAGTACTGGATCTTGGTCGAGGCCAGCATTTCGTCGCTCCAGGCGATGTATTCGCCAATGTGGTTGGTGCCGGGGTAGGGATACAGCCCAAACGCGCGGAACATCAGCCGGGAGAGGCCCAGCTCGTCCCAATGGGCCAGCCAGTCCATCCTGCCTTCCTTTTCGCGCAGCAGCGGGTACAGGTTCTCGCCGGTCGAGCGCCTTTCGATCTTGGTGAACCAGCCGAAATGGTTAAGGCCTGAGACCTGGGTGACGAGTTCCTCCTTGGGCAGCTCCAGGATGGCGGACAGCTGGTCCACCCCCATGCCCTCGCCGTGGCAAAGCCCCACGACCCTGGTCTTTGTGAGCTTGTTGACCGCCTCGACCAGCTTGGCCTCGGGATTCGTATAGTTTAATAAATACGCGTCCGGGCACACCTTCTCCATCGTCCGGGCGATTTCGAGGGTGGGGCCGATGTTCCGGAGCGTGTGGAACATGCCGCCTGGCCCGCCGTTTTCGCCGTACACCTGGCGGAAGCCGTAGCGGCGCGGGATGTGGAAGTCCATCGACCAGTAGCGGTAGCGGTCCACCTCGATGGCGGACACGACGAAGTCCGCGCCGTCGAGCGCGTGGGCGAGGTCGGTGGTGGCGGTGAGCTTGACGTTTCGCCCGCAGGCGGCGACGGCTTCCCGCGCAAACTTCTCGCTGACCCGGAGCGCATCCTCCGCGATGTCCATCAGCGCGATCTCGAGTTCCACGGACTTGAACGACTCGTTCAGCAGAATATCCCCCAGCGTCGCGGGGCAAAAACACACGCTTCCAGCGCCCACGATGGCGAACTTGACGGCTTTTGACATGGGCGGTTCCTCCTTGGGAACATTTATTAAATAACTTTATTTAGTATTATATCCGTTTACATTTCCTTTGTCAACGCAAAAAATTCAGCTCGAATTTGTGCAATCCGCGCTGATTTTCGAATCGATAAATTGAATCTATTCTACTCGTCTTCTTTGAGCAGGTTCCTGACGGCCCTGTCCAGCGCCACCGACGCTGCGCCGATGATGCCCGGATCGGGGCAAAGCTGCGCCTGGATGGACACGTCCAGCACGCTCAAATCCTTCACGCGCCTGGCGACGCTCTCAAGGAACGGCGCGCCCAGCGCCTGCGCCAGTACGCCGCCCAACACCACTGTCTGGCAGTCGAGGATGGACACGATGTTGCTGATGCAGATGGAGACCGGTGCCGACACGTAGTCGATGATCTCCTTAAGGTTCCCGCCGTCCGGGCGGAATGGCTCAAAGCCGAACTTTTCCCGCAGCGCCTTCAAGTTGACGCGGCTTTCCAGCCAGCCAGGGCTCGAGCGTCCGGCGGCGTAGCCTTCAATGAAAGTCATGTAGCCGATCTCACCGCACTGGCGCGTGCCACCCCGTCGGAGCTTGCTGTCCAGCACCAGCCCTGCGCCGATGCCGGTGCCCAGCGTGATGTAGACGAGGTCGGGCGGGTTCCTCCGCGCTTGGTGTTCGCCCAGCACGGCCATGTTGGCGTCGTTGTCAACATAAACAGGCGCGCCGAAGCGCTGCTCCAGCGCGCGCTCGTATCGCTCGATTGACTGAGGGCCGTTGATGTTGACGAGCGGCGCGAAGTTGACTTCATGCGCGTCCGGGTTGTAGCCGCCCGGCACGCCGATACCGATGCCCTTGACGCGGGTCGGCTCGATGCAAGCTGCGGCGATCAGCGAGGAGATCATCTCCGGCAGCGCAGCCCCCAGCCCCTCGGAAAGGTCGGTGCCCACATGGCGCACGCTGACCGGCCCGATTTCCCGCAGGAGGTTCACAAGCCCCGCCCGGATGTACTCGCCTTCCAAAATGACGCCTGCCGCATAAAAGGCGCCCTTGTTCAGCTTCAGCATGACGGGCTTGCGGCCCAGAGCCATGCTGCGCTCGCCGGTCTCCAGCACCAGCCCTTTTTCCAACAGGAAATCGACGATCTTGATCACTGTGGGCGTGGAGATACCCGACCGCCGGGCAAGCTCCGCCTTGGAGATCTCGTCGTTCTCGCTTAGCAGCTGAAAGATGGTGCGCCGGTTCATGTCGCGTAGGTCCGATGCGATGTAGGGCTTCATTTGGCTGAACTCCCCCGCTATTTGACAGTTGCCAAGAATATATCACAATTGCAGGCATTTTGCAAACGGGCACGGCGCGTGGCAAATTCCCGGTTGACAACAGCGTCGCGCGGGGCTAGGATATAAGTAAGTTGCTTAATAAATGATAATCCGGGGAGGCAGCCTATGCAAATCGTTGTGAAGCCGGACGCTACATCGCTCTCGGAGGAAGTGGCATTGAGGGCGGCGGAATACATCAACCGAAATCCAGGGGCGCTCCTATGTCTAGCGGCGGGCGACACTCCGCTCGAGGCATACCGTCGCATGGTCGGTCTGCAGGCCGCAGGCAGGGTGGACCTGTCCAGCGTCTATTATGTGGGCCTTGACGAATGGGTTGGCTTGGGGCGGGAAACCCGTGGTTCCTGCCTGCAGGTGATGTTCGACGGATTCTATGTACCCGCGGGCATCCCGGCGGAGCGGATCGTGGCCTTTAACGGCCTGGCCCCGGATATGTCTGCCGAAATAGCCCGGGTGGAGGAGTGGATCCGCGCGCGTGGCGGCATCCGTTTCACCATCTTGGGCGTCGGCATGAACGGCCATATCGGCTTCAATGAGCCGGGCACGGGTCTCTCGGAGGGCTGCATTCTGGTGAAGTTGGATGAGACTACGGTTAATGTCAGCAAAAAGTACTTTGACTCCCCGTTGCCTGTGGAATACGGCGCGGGCGTAGGTGCAGGCGAACTGAAAAAAACAGAAGAAATCCTTCTGATGGCCTCCGGGACCCGTAAGGCCAGCATCATTGCTAAAGCGGTTAAGAATCCGCCAGACGCCAACGTCCCGGCATCGCTCCTCATGGATCATCCAAACATCCTCTTAATGCTTGACGCGGATGCTGCCGGACTGTAATCACTTGATTTCCCTTCAGTCTTCATTCACGGCGTAATTGTAATGATAAATTTCTCCATCAAGGCGGAGATGAAATTTGAAGGTACACGACAGGATCCAGTCCCGGTCGGCGCTACGTTCCGCTACCCGGGAGACGAGTACTACAACACTTCCATCACTGACCTTACGGTGACCAGCGTGATTCGCGGAGCCGCGGCTTGGGAAGTTGTTCGAGGATTCTACCGATACAACGAAAAGCCGGGCAAAAACGAAGAATACGTGATCGCATACATCAAGACTGCGGTCATTTCTTCGCCTGATGATAAGCCGGTAGAGTTTAGCGCGTACAGCTTCAAACTTCGTCAGCGCATCGGGCGCGGCTTATGACAACCCTTTTGTTTCCGAAATCAAGCCAGAGCTGAAGAATTTGTATGCGGGTGCTGAAAATGAAGACGCTGTTGTCGCCCTCGTGCCTAAAGAAGACATGCCCATGCTTGTCTACCTGCAGAACTCCGACACCCCGGTCTGGTTTGACCTGAACAAGCGGAAGCCGATTACGCTCGATCCGAACGTCGTTCTAACGACACTCCAGAAGGGCGACAGCGGAGATAGTGTGCTCGCAATACAGCAGAAGCTTGTCGAGCTCGGCTATCTGAGCGATACCCCGGATGGAAACTTCGGCAAGAAGACCGTCGAAGCGATCAAGAAGTATCAGGGTGATATGGGCCTTGAAGCGACAGGGATCGCGGATGTTGCCACGCAGCGACTGATCTTGACTGGGCAATTGCCTAAGAGTTGAGATGCGCCTTGGCAAGCGTGACACGGGGGAATCCTGACCGCGAACTTGTGCCAGGGGCCGTTTTGGAGCGGCCCCTTTTTTCGTGCCCTGGTCTAAATTAAGCCCGTCATATGAGGGTGACGCCGCCTGTGAATCCACTCTCCGTTATGACGTAATCGTCCTCGCCGCTCGCGAACCTCCGGTAGTCGACCTTGAGGACGTCGGAGATGCTGTAGCCAGGCTTGAACGAGTAGAGCCACGGAATCATGGAGACAAACAGCAGTTTCCGGTCGGTGTTCAGCGACATGGCCCATCCGCAGGCAGCATCCGGCGTCACGTCGCATCCGCAGGCGATGCAGTCACGGATGAAGTGTCGCTGTAGCTCCTGGTCATGGCCAATCAGGAACCAGACCCTTTCCTGACCCTCGAGTAAATCAGCCAGTTTTCGCATATTGAAAGCCCTCCCTCAGATTTGTCCGCCCGATGGAGAGCAAAAAAACAATCCCATCGAACCGATGAGATCCTCATGTAGCCCATCGGTCAAGCTGGAGCACCTTACCTCCCGGCAGGTTGCTGTACGGTCATCGAGCTTGCTCTCTCGCGTACTCTCAATAGGCGGATATTCAATTTTCGCCGACGGTTTGTCCATCGAACGTCATCATCATAACTTAGGATGG
>JAEZJV010000037.1 GCA_023415635.1 Bacillota bacterium
CTACAAAATTTTGGAGACTTTTTATTTAGATAAGCGTATAATCAATAGATTGTTAGTTCTATTAATTATTAGGAGGTTCTCCATGTCAGAACAGCATGTATTGAGGCAGAATGGTTGGGAGGGATACATAAAGAGAGCTTTATTTATTATTCTTATTCCAATACTGCAAATGGGGTATTTTGCTCTAAACCTAACTACTACTCACTCATTTGATATTACAATTTTCTTGGATAACTATATACCCTTCAATGAGTGGTTTATAATACCGTATGTGTTTTGGTATATCTATACTTTTGGATTACTACTTTTATTGTCATATAAAAATTATAAGGTGTACTATAAACTACTTATGACCATACTTATAGGTATGTGTATATGTTTAGTTGTATATAAGCTGTTTCCAACAACTGTTCCTAGACCTATTGTAACGGGCGACAATATATTAAAAAAGTTAGTACTGTTGATATATAGTAATGACAAGCCTTACAACTGTTTTCCAAGCATACATATGTTAGATACACTACTGATAACATTATTCTTACATAAATATTACTCATCTATAAAAATGAGAGTATCTGTATGGACAATATGTATCTTGATTTACCTATCAACATTTTTTACAAAACAACACAGTATATTAGATGCTGCTGCATCAACGGTGATTGCGATAGCATTATTTATTATCTTTGACAAGGATATTGTGTGGAAAAGGCTTATGTCGACTATAGAATTTGTATTACAAAAGTTTAGGTTTAAAGCTAAAGAGACAGTAGTGGGTGAATAAATATTGTTTTTAGGTGAATATATATTACTTACTGTCATAAATAGTTGAAATATTAGCCTAAACGCCTCCCCTCACAGCTTGAAAAAAACTATTAACTTTTATATAATAACACATGAGTTTTAAATCTTATAACATGTGGGGATACATATTATGAAAAGTTATAGAGAAAATTTGAAGCACGCAAAGAGAATTGTCATAAAGGTGGGAACTTCAACCCTTACATATGAGACTGGGAAGATTAATTTTACTCGAATAGATAAGCTTGCAAGGATTATCTCTGATCTATCCAATCAAGGAAAAGAGGTAATACTCGTTACCTCAGGAGCCATCGGAGTAGGAGTTGATAAGCTAAAGTTACCCGAAAGGCCAAAAACTATCAGGGAAAAGCAAGCAGTTGCTGCTGTAGGCCAGTGCGAGTTAATGCATATGTACAGCAAATTCTTTTCAGAATATGGACATATTGTTGCGCAGATTCTTTTATCCAGGGACGTTGTAAGCGATGAAAGCTGCAGAAAAAATGTTATAAATACATTTGAAACACTCTTAGAAAAGGGCATTGTACCAATAGTTAATGAAAATGACTCTGTTTCAGTAGTTGAGTTAAAAGTTGGTCAAAAGGATACTTTCAGTGAGAATGATACTCTATCTGCCATAGTAGCAAAGCTTGTTAAGGCAGATTTGCTTATTATATTATCTGACATAGACGGATTTTACGACTCCGATCCTAGGAAGAACGCCAATTCTAAGATGTTGTCTATTATATCCGAGATAACGCCGGAGATTGAACAGTGCGCTGACGGTGCGGGTACTAAGCGGGGCACAGGGGGCATGATTACAAAGCTCACAGCTGCAAAAATTGCAACTACAGCAGGAGTAGATATGGTTCTCACTAACGGATCAAGGCCTGAAATAATTATGGATATTATTGAAGGCGAAGATATAGGTACCTTGTTTGTGGGTACAAAATAGAGGACGAAGATACTAAAAGAGTCTCAATAGTTAATAAGTAACTATTGAGACTCTTTATTAATTCTTAGTCAATCGGTTGAAGTAAGTTGCTCAAATCATCTTCAGGAGTTTGGTTATTATTAGGTGTTGTACCCCCTATAACACCTGGGGGAGAAGTATTGCCTGTACCTGGGTTGGCTGTACCTGGATTGGCTGTATTGGGGCCGTGTATAGTACAGTATTCTTCTTGAGGCAATTCATAGATCCAATCCTTAATAACCTTGTATAGAGATATATCTGAAGGATTCTTAGGAAGGTATGGTTCTACTCTCTTTATAAATACCCTATCCACAACAAGGTTAGCAGGGCAGTATTCATTTGCAAGTAGCGGTCTACCAAATATATCCTTGCTTGTAGGGTCAACCTTAGCAGAAACGTGAATATCACAAATATCACTAGCACTTGGTTCGGTACCTTTTGCAAAGTATTCTGTTCTTACTGCATTTCCTCTAGGGTCACCGCTACAATAAGGACCAGGTGCCTTACCAGAATAAACACAAACGCTGCGTTTGATAATACCATCTGAAGGTGCAGCGAAATCCTTATACTCAAGCTTTGCATGGACTTTGTTCATGACATTTTTCCACAGCGTAAGTGCCTGGTTTCTTTCTGCAGAAGGTATAGTCTTTGGAGTATTGTACCCATACCAGGTAGCTGCAACATAATATGGAGAGTAGCCAACAAACCACTTATCGTGGAAGTCACTAGAAGTACCAGTCTTACCGGCAGTAGGAATAACTTTTCCTTTTTCATTTTTAACTATACCATAAGGGTAAGCAGTACCATTTGTCACAACATCCCGCATCATGCTAGTCATGAGGTAGGCTGTTGTTTCTTTGTAAACGATATTCTTTTGCTGGTCCTGTGTCCTGTCAATTAGTACATTTCCTTTGCTGTCAGTAACCTTAGTATAAGCTATTGGTTCTAAATATACTCCGTTGTTAACAAAGGGGATATATGAGCCTGCCATTACAAGTGGGTTAACACCTTGGTTAAGACCACCAAGAGCCATAGAAACATATTTTTCATTGCTCATATCTATCCCGACTTTTGCAAGGTAATCAACCGACTTATCTGCACCTAGAACATCACGGAATACCTTTGCAGCTACAACGTTTTGCGACTTAGTGATAGCTTTCCTAATTGGTATAAGTCCTTCGTATACGCCACTATCAAAGTTTGTAGGATAAGGCTTATCAGGTGTCTTATTATTCATATATACAGGAACATCATCCACTGATGTGGCTGCAGTAATAAGCCCTAAATCAATAGCAGGTGCATATGCTGCAATAGGCTTAAAGCTAGAACCAGGCTGTCTCTTAGTTGAGGTTGCTCTGTTGAGTGT
>JAEZJV010000047.1 GCA_023415635.1 Bacillota bacterium
CCGGAGAGGAAATCATAGCCGGAATTGAAGCTGTGAAACCAACCGGGGGCAGGAGTAATATTATCCGACATGAGAACTATACTGTCATTGATGACTGCTATAATGCAAATCCGGTATCCATGAAGGCAGCCATTGATCTCTTAACCACTGCCGACACTCGTAAGGTAGCAATCCTGGGCGATATGGGTGAGCTGGGAGAAGGAGAGAATTCTCTCCATCATGAAATCGGCACCTATGCCGCTTCAAAGAGGGTTGATCTGCTTGTCTGTGTCGGAAAGCTCTCCAAGAATATGTATGCAGGTGCAAAGGAGGCCTCCATTCATGGCTCCCAATATTATTATGAGACCCGCGATGCGTTGATAGCTGCACTTCCTGATCTTGTGAAAGCAGACGATACCATATTAGTGAAGGCCTCCCATTTCATGGGTTTCGAACATGTAGTGACTGCTTTATTGAACAAATAAATAGCTTTAGCTAAGGTGCCTTCCATAGTGCAGCTTATTGAACCTTATCACAAAACCGATACACTACCAAACGCCCCGCAGCTTCAAATAGAAGCTGTGGGGCGTTGCTCGTTCATAAAATCCTTATTTTGCTTTTCTTACACCGTTTTTATCGACCTTATAGCCATCGATTGTTGTGCTGACTGCCAGAGAACCGTCAGCATTGAAGTAGTACCATTTGCCGTCGAGCTCCAGCCATTTCCCGGCTATCATGATGCCGTCTTTGGTGAAGTAATAGCGATTGCCGCTGCCGTTCGAGTGAATGCTCCACCAACCGGTGAGCAGGACATTACCGGAGTAGAAGTATCGGTTTCCGGCATCATCCTTCACCCACCCGGTTTTTAGTGTGCCATCGGTGTTAAAGTAATATTTAGTTCCGTTGATGGTATGTATTCCGGTGAGGACTTTGCCATCCTTGTAATAGATGTACTGTCCGACGTCGTTCAATTCCCAGCCCTGTGCGGTGGTGGGGTCTATGGTCAGCTTGATATAGCGGTGGAGCATAGCGCTGACCTCCGCACGGGTGGCATCGGATTTTGGATTGAAGAAGTTGTTGGTACCGCCCATCATGACGCCAGCCTGCTGCAGGTTCATGACAGCCGTTTTGTATGTGCTGCTGATGCTGAAAGCGTCCGCATAGGTGGTTGCCTCACGGGTTACAGGCAAGGTATATCCGGTGACTTTTGAATAATTGGCAAAGATCACCGCGATTTCCTCACGGGTGATGGCACGTTCAGGTTCAAATTTGCCGTTGTCCGTGCCCTGCATGATGCCTTTCTTGTACGCCCACTCAATATAGGGCTGGAAAGCACTGCCGGGTATCACATCTATGAAGCTGCTGGTGGTATACGCTTTGGTATCAACACCTGCCAGCCTACCGAGAGCCGTTACCAGCATTGCCCGTGTCATGGCGGTGTCCGGTGCAAAGGTGGTGTCGGTGATTCCGCCAAACAGTCCGCGGCCAACTCCATAATCAATGCTTTCCTTATACCAATGGAAGGATATGTCCTTAAAACTGGCGCTTGGTGCAGTGTAGCTGACACCGTATATAGAGAAGTGATTGGTGATGTAAATCATGCTGCCTCTTCCTGTATCATAAGCAGAATCATCAATGCGATTGATGTTACCCATTTGGTCCACATAGACAGCGTAGAGATATCCCTCTTCCTCCTTCTTGCCAGGCATGTAGGGGTGGGAAAGGGTCGCGCGGCCGCTGCCAAGGCTTGTGATGCTTACGGTCCTGCCATCCTTCACCGTAGTAAAGGTAATTTCGTAGGCGTTTCGTACTCCCACGACAGTGACAGGTTTTACCGTGACGGTCACATCCCCTGTGCTTTGTGTCTGAAGCTGCCGGATAGCCTCCTGATCAAGGCTCAGGGTCAGAATTTTTCCATTCACCTCAAACTGCTGTACTTTAGCATCGACAAGCTGCCTGAGTACCGACTGGGTCAGTACAAACCCGAGGGAGTTTGTATTCGCAGAAGTTTGTATTATAACCGATATGCCGATGCCGGGATCTGTTTTGCCTTGCGATTTTGCCGCTTCGGAGGCTCTTTTGATGGCGTCCGCTATGGCGTTTTTCGTGATCTTTGCCGTAGCGTGACCATTTTTATCGATGGTTGCTGTAACGGAAAGCTCAGCCGTTACAGGGTAGTCGGGCTGCTTCTCCGGTGTTATTGAGCTGCTGACACCACTCCCATTGCCACCGGTGGAAGGGGTACTATTGGTAACGGTAACGGCAATGTTGTTAACAGTCGCAGCCAAATCATCAAAGGCGATGGTTATGAGGGTAGTTCCTGCCGTAAGCCCTGTAGCAGTGACGATTTCAGATGCGGTAACCAGATCTGTACTGACAGCTGCAATGCTACTGTCCGCCACTGTGATGCTGGCTCCGGATGCCGCCAAGACTCCCTGTCCAAGGAATACATTAAAGCTCACTGTATCACCCTTATTGACTGTCAGTGAATTGACGGACACAGAGGGGGGCAGCGGCTCCACTTTAGTGGTGAAGCGATAGGATGCGTTCGTCATAATATTGCCCGCAACGTCCCTAAAACCGGAGATTTCTATGGTATATTCCGTACCGTATGTAAGGCTGTCGTAGGGTACCGTATACACCTTCCTATCCACATCCCAGCTTCCGCGTGGCAAAACAATGGCACCCTTATTCAGGGAGACTGTGCCGGCGGACGGCATCATCTCATCATTGAAGGTAATGACTATATTTCCACTAATGGAAATATCCGTACCATCCGGGAAAACGCTTTGAATGGTTGGCTTCTCAGTATCTGTGGCTGAGGAAAAGCTGG
>JAEZJV010000073.1 GCA_023415635.1 Bacillota bacterium
AAACGTCAATGGACAAGAACAGAATGCATCCAATTAAAGTTGGTAATAACGTTAGAATGAGTTACTCCAAACAAAAGGAAGTCCTGGAGATGCCCAATCTTATTGAAGTGCAGAAGGATTCCTACCAGTGGTTTTTGGACGAGGGACTCAAAGAAGTATTTGATGATATTTCTCCAATTGCAGACTACAGCGGTCATCTGAGTTTGGAATTTGTGGATTTCGCGTTATGTGAGGATGACATCAAGTACACGATTGAAGAGTGCAAGGAGCGAGATGCTACCTATGCAGCTCCTTTGAAGGTGAAGGTAAGACTTCATAATAAAGAAAATAACGAGATCAACGAACACGATATTTTCATGGGAGACTTACCGTTAATGACTGCTACCGGCACCTTCGTAATCAACGGTGCAGAGAGAGTTATTGTAAGCCAGTTAGTACGTTCCCCCGGAATTTATTACGCAATAGATCATGATAAAATTGGTAAGAGATTATTTTCTTCCACTGTAATACCAAACAGAGGAGCATGGTTGGAATATGAGACAGATTCCAATGATGTTTTTTACGTGCGTGTTGATCGTAACAGAAAGGTTCCGATTACCACCTTCGTAAGAGCTTTAGGCTATGGTACAAATGAGGAGATTAAAGCGTTGTTTGGTGAGGAACCTAAGATCCTCGCCAGCTTAGCGAAGGATCCCTCCACCGCAAAGGACCCGACCGGCAGTTACCAGGACGGTCTGCTTGAGCTGTATAAAAAACTGCGTCCCGGTGAGCCTTTGGCAGTGGAGAATGCAGAATCTTTACTAAATAGTATGTTCTTTGATGCAAGAAGATATGACCTGGCGAAGGTCGGCAGATATAAATTCAATAAGAAGCTCCATATGCGTAACCGTATTGTTGGTTTCGTATTGGCTGAGGATGTAGTTGATAAGTCCACCGGAGAGATCATTGCAGCAGCAGGTACTCAGGTGAACGATGCAATAGCAAGACATATTCAGAATGCTGCAGTGCCCTCCGTTATGGTACAAGCGGAAGAGCGCAACGTAAAAATCCTCTCCAATATGATGGTTGACCTTGCTTACTATGTAGGAATAGACAGGAAGGAGCTTGGCATATCAGAGGATGTGTATTATCCTGTGCTTAAAAACATCCTTGAGAACAACTCCAATATTGAGGATATCAAGGAAGCAATCAAGAAGAATATCAATGAACTGGTTCCGAAGCATATTACCAAGGAAGACATTATTGCTTCTATTAATTATAACATTCATCTGGAGTATGGTATCGGTAACAACGATGATATCGACCATTTGGGTAACAGAAGAATTAGAGCGGTGGGTGAATTATTACAGAATCAGTACCGAATCGGGCTCTCCCGTATGGAGCGTGTTGTCAGAGAAAGAATGACAACTCAGGATTTGGAAGGTATAAGCCCGCAATCTCTGATTAATATTAAGCCCGTTACTGCTGCAGTAAAGGAATTCTTTGGAAGCTCCCAGCTGTCACAGTTTATGGACCAGCACAATCCTCTTGGTGAGTTGACTCACAAGAGACGTCTCTCCGCACTCGGACCCGGTGGTTTATCCCGTGATAGAGCAGGTTTCGAGGTTCGAGACGTACACTATTCCCATTATGGAAGAATGTGTCCGATTGAGACCCCTGAAGGTCCTAACATCGGTCTGATCAACTCTCTTGCAACCTACGCAAGAATTAATGAATATGGCTTCGTCGAGGCTCCTTACCGTAAGGTAGATAAAGTTGACCCTATGAATCCGCGAGTAACGGATGATGTTGTATATCTGACTGCAGATGAAGAGGATAAATATATCGTTGCGCAGGCAAATGAAGAGCTTGACGACAACGGATATTTTGTACGCTCAAGTATTTCGGGTCGTTATAAGGAAGAGACCTCCGAATATGAGAAGCATAAGGTTGATTTAATGGACGTATCCCCGAAGATGGTATTTTCTGTGGCTACAGCACTAATTCCTTTCCTGGAGAACGACGATGCGAACCGTGCCCTCATGGGTGCCAACATGCAGCGTCAGGCAGTTCCGCTTCTGTTAACCGAAGCTCCCGTAGTTGGAACCGGTATCGAAGCGAAGGCAGCAATTGACTCCGGTGTCTGTGTTGTTGCGAAGAAGTCCGGTGTCGTTGATCGTGTTACGGCAAAGGAAGTAGTGATTAAAAATGATGACAATACGAAATCTTCCTATCGTATGATTAAGTTCTCCAAGAGTAATCAGGGAACCTGCATCAATCAGAGACCGATTGTGTTCCGTGGAGACAGAATTGAAGCGGGACAGGTAATTGCTGATGGCCCGTCCACAGCAAAGGGAGAGCTTGCCCTTGGTAAGAACCCGTTAATCGGCTTTATGACTTGGGAAGGTTATAATTATGAGGATGCTGTTCTCTTAAGTGAGCGTCTGGTACAGGAGGATGTCTATACATCCGTGCACATTGAAGAATATGAGGCAGAATCCAGAGACACTAAGCTGGGACCCGAAGAAATCACAAGAGATGTTCCGGGTGTCGGTGACGATGCTTTAAAGGATCTTGATGAAAGAGGTATCATCCGTATTGGCGCTGAGGTTCGTGCCGGAGATATCCTGGTTGGTAAGGTTACACCAAAGGGTGAAACTGAGCTTACCGCAGAGGAAAGACTCCTTAGAGCTATTTTTGGTGAGAAAGCAAGAGAGGTGCGTGATACTTCTCTACGCGTTCCTCACGGTGAGTATGGTATTATCGTAGACGCTAAGGTATTTACAAGAGAGAACGGTGATGAGTTATCCCCCGGTGTTAACCAGACGGTTCGTGTATATATCGCACAGAAGAGAAAGATTCAGGTCGGTGACAAAATGGCAGGCCGTCACGGTAACAAGGGTGTTGTTTCCCGCGTATTACCGGTTGAGGATATGCCATTCTTACCGAACGGAAGACCACTTGATATCGTGCTTAACCCGTTAGGTGTTCCTTCCCGTATGAATATCGGACAGGTACTGGAAATTCACTTGTCCTTAGCTGCAAAGGTTCTAGGTATCGATATTTCAACTCCTGTATTTGACGGAGCGAATGAGTATGACATTATGGACACCTTGGAAATCGCCAACGCGTATGCGAATACTTCCTGGGAAGAGTTTGAAGCAAAATATAAAGATACTCTGGATACAGAGTTAATGGAATATTTAAAGAACCATCCCGAGAACAGAGAGGATTGGAAGGGCGTGCCGATCAACCGTGATGGTAAAGTTAGGCTTCGTGACGGAAGAACCGGCGAATACTTTGATGGTGCAGTTACGGTAGGCTTTATGCATTACTTAAAGCTTCACCACCTGGTAGATGATAAGATTCATGCTCGTTCCACAGGACCTTACTCCTTAGTAACACAGCAGCCATTAGGCGGTAAAGCACAATTCGGCGGACAGAGATTCGGTGAGATGGAGGTTTGGGCACTGGAGGCTTACGGTGCGGCTTATATCCTTCAGGAAATCCTGACAGTAAAATCCGATGATGTTACCGGTCGTGTTAAGACCTATGAGGCAATTATTAAGGGTGAGAACATTACAGAACCTGGTATTCCTGAATCCTTTAAGGTATTACTGAAGGAGCTTCAATCCTTGGCACTCGATGTTACAGTTCTGGATGAGAACGGTAACGAGGTGAAGATGACAGAAAGCATTGATTACGGTGATTCAGATTTAACTCCGCTGATCGAGGGAGATAACAATTTCAGATATGATGAAGGCTATGAAGAAGCCGGCTTCACCCAGGCAAATGTCGAAGATATCGATACAGACATATTCGATATTTATGAAGATGAATCGGAAGATATACTGGAAGATGGAATTTATGAGGACGAAGAGGATGAAGAACCTGCGGAAGACATTTGTCCGAACTGCGGTGCTGTCGTGGCAGAAGGCAGTAAGCGTTGTAAAGCTTGCGGACAGTCTTTAACCTAAGATAAGAGCAGATTTTCATTCTAAAACGAAGGGAGAGCCAAAGGATGTCTGAGATGATTAGCAATATTCAAGAGATAACCTATGATGCAATAAAAATTGGTTTAGCTTCACCTGAGAAAATCAGAGAATGGTCAAAGGGAGAAGTAAGAAAGCCGGAGACAATCAATTACAGAACCTTAAAGCCTGAGAAGGATGGTCTGTTCTGTGAGAGAATCTTTGGACCCAGTAAGGACTGGGAATGCCATTGTGGTAAATATAAAAAGATCAGATATAAGGGTGTAGTCTGCGATCGTTGCGGTGTTGAAGTAACGAAAGCAAGTGTACGTCGTGAAAGAATGGGTCATATCGAGCTGGCAGCACCGGTTTCCCATATCTGGTATTTCAAGGGAATACCAAGCCGTATGGGTCTGATTTTGGACCTTTCACCTAGAACCCTGGAGAAGGTATTGTATTTTGCTTCCTATATCGTACTCGATAAGGGACATTCAGATTTGCAGTACAAGCAGGTTCTGAATGAAAAGGAGAAGCAGGAAGCAATCGAGAAATACGGGTACAACAGCTTCCGTCTCGGAATGGGTGCAGAAGCAATTCAGGAGCTGTTACAGGCTATTGACCTAGAGAGGGAATCAAGGGAATTAAAGAAGGGCTTAAAGGATTCTACAGGACAGAAGCGTGCGAGAATTATCAAACGTCTGGAAGTGGTGGAAGCCTTCCGTGAATCCGGTAATTCACCGGAGTGGATGATTCTTTCGGTTATTCCGGTTATTCCTCCGGATCTCCGCCCGATGGTACAGCTCGACGGTGGTCGTTTTGCGACCTCCGATATGAACGACTTATATCGTAGAATCATTAACCGTAACAACCGTCTGAAGAGACTTCTCGAGCTAGGTGCACCGGATATCATTGTCCGTAACGAGAAAAGAATGCTTCAGGAAGCAGTGGATGCATTAATCGATAACGGTAGAAGAGGAAGACCTGTAACTGGACCTGGTAACAGAGCACTTAAGTCCTTATCAGATATGTTAAAGGGTAAGCAGGGACGCTTCCGTCAGAACCTATTGGGTAAGCGTGTTGACTACTCCGGACGTTCCGTTATCGTTGTAGGACCTGAATTAAAGCTTTATCAGTGTGGTTTGCCTAAGGAAATGGCAATCGAGCTATTCAAGCCCTTCGTTATGAAGGAGCTGGTAGCGAGAGGAACCGCTCATAATATAAAATCTGCTAAGAAGATGGTGGAAAGACTCCAGTCAGAGGTATGGGATGTCCTTGAGGAGGTTATCAAAGAGCATCCGGTTATGTTAAACCGTGCGCCTACCCTTCATAGACTTGGTATTCAGGCTTTTGAGCCGGTACTGGTAGAAGGTAAGGCAATCAAGCTTCATCCTCTGGTATGTACCGCGTATAATGCGGACTTCGACGGCGACCAGATGGCGGTACATTTGCCACTGTCCGTAGAAGCTCAGGCAGAATGCCGCTTCTTATTGCTTTCACCGAACAACCTGCTGAAACCTTCCGATGGTGCGCCGGTTACCGTTCCTTCACAGG
Source organism: Bacillota bacterium (assembly GCA_023415635.1). Taxonomy (GTDB): domain Bacteria; phylum Bacillota; class Clostridia; order Lachnospirales; family Lachnospiraceae; genus Mobilitalea. The sequence continues at coordinate 5,502 of JAEZJV010000073.1, forward strand.
ATATGGTACTCGGTATCTATTACCTGACCATCGAAAGAGAGACCGGAAAGAGTATAACCCACTATTATAAGAGCTTGAATGAAGCAATTCTTGCATATGAGAATGGAGCAATCTCTCTTCATGAGATGATTAAGGTAAGAAGAAGCGGACTGAATAAGGACGGTGTCATGGAGTACAGATCCATAGATTCCACACTGGGCCGCTTTATCTTCAATGAAATCATTCCTCAGGATTTGGGCTTTATAGACAGAAGCCTGGACGAGAACTTCTTGAAGCTTGAGATCAACTTCCTGGTTGGTAAGAAGCAGTTAAAGCCTATCTTAGAGAAATGTATTAATATTCATGGTGCAACTAAGACAGCTGAAATCCTCGATGCCGTAAAGGCATTGGGTTACAAATATTCCACACGTGCAGCTATGACCGTATCTATTTCCGATATGGAGGTACCTGCGGATAAGGCAACCATCATTGCTGACGCAGAAACTACCGTTGAGAATATCGCTAAAGAATACAGACGCGGTAGAATGACTGAGGACGAGAGATATAATACCGTAATCGAGACCTGGAAGGAAGCAGATAAGGTGCTTACGGAGAAGCTGCTCGGCGGTCTGGATAAATTCAATAACATTAAGATGATGTCCGACTCCGGTGCCCGTGGTTCCGATAAGCAGATTAAGCAGCTTGCCGGTATGCGTGGTCTGATGGCAGATACTTCCGGTAGAACCATCGAGTTACCGATTAAGTCCAATCTGCGTGAGGGTCTTGACGTACTGGAGTACTTTATCTCTGCACACGGTGCCCGTAAGGGTCTTTCAGATACCGCACTTCGTACCGCAGACTCCGGTTACCTAACCCGTCGTCTTGTTGATGTTTCTCAGGATCTGATCATCCGTGAAGTAGACTGCTGTGAGGGCCAGGACATTCCGGGAATGTGGATTAAGGCATTTACTGATGGCAAAGAGGTTATAGAAAGCTTAGAGGAGAGAATTACAGGAAGATATTCCTGTGAATCAATCTATGATGCTGACGGTAACATGATTGTGAAAGCAAATCATATGATTACACCGAAGCGTGCAGCTAGAATTATCGAGACAGGTGTTGAAAAGGTTAAAATTCGTAACGTATTGTCCTGTAAATCACGTATCGGTGTATGTGCAAAGTGCTATGGAGCCAACATGGCAACCGGTGAGGCTGTTCAGGTAGGTGAAGCAGTAGGTATTATCGCTGCTCAGTCCATTGGTGAGCCCGGAACACAGCTGACCATGCGTACGTTCCATACCGGTGGTGTGGCAGGTGATGATATCACTCAGGGTCTTCCCCGTGTCGATGAGCTTTTTGAAGCCAGAAAACCGAAGGGTCTTGCAATTATCGCTGAATTCGGTGGTGCGGTAACAATTAAGGATACGAAGAAAAAGCGTGAAGTAATTATTACCAATGGTGAGACCATGGAGACCAAAGCATATCTGATCCCTTACGGTTCCAGAATCAAGGTTCAGGAGGGCGATGTTCTCGAGGCCGGAGACGAGCTGACAGAGGGTAGTGTAAATCCTCATGATATATTAAAGATAAAGGGAATTCGTTCCGTTCAGGATTATATGATCCAGGAGGTTCAGAGAGTATACCGTCTACAGGGTGTTGAAATCAACGATAAGCATATCGAGGTAATTGTTCGTCAGATGCTGAAGAAGATTCGTATCGAGACAAACGGTGATACCAATTTCTTACCCGGTACACTGGTTGACATCCTTGAATATGAGGATGAGAATGAGAGAATGCTGGAGCAGGGACTAGAGCCGGCAGACGGTAAGCAGGTTATGCTTGGTATTACAAAGGCTTCCCTGGCAACGAACTCCTTCCTATCGGCAGCTTCCTTCCAGGAGACCACCAAGGTACTTACCGAAGCGGCAATTAAAGGTAAGGTTGACCCGTTGATTGGTCTGAAGGAAAATGTTATCATTGGTAAATTAATTCCTGCAGGAACCGGTATGAAGAGATATCGTTCCGTGAAGCTGGATACAGATACGATGGAAGAGTATATGCTTTCTGAAGATATCGACACTGAAGGCAGCTATATGGATGAGTATGACACCTTTGAATACTCGGAAGACTCTTACAATGAAGGGGAATATTTCGAGGAAGGTAACGAGGAAGGCTATTACGAAGGAGAAGACGGTATTCCGGAGATCGTGTACGACGAGGATAAGTACTCCAGCGAAAATGACTTTATGCAGAGAGAGGATGCTATCCCGGGAGTAGATGATGCCCATGTAAATTATGGTGAGAACTCCTATAATGATGGCGATTGGACAGAAACCAACTTCAATCTAAAGGGTATTTCTGAGGACGATTACAGTGATGGCCTGTAATATTACGCATTCGTTGTAATAAAAGAATAATATCATAAGTCACATGCAGACTTTAACATGCTGCCCCTGACGAAGCGCCGGGGACAGCAAGAAGTCCTCATGTGACTTTTTATATATAGAATTATGTCATAGCAGCTATATGCACTCGAAGAAATAATCCTTTATTACATGATATTATTCACCATCAGTACTGATGTATTGAAATTGCCGTATAAACAGCATGAAAACAAAAGGCAAATCTCACATATTTATTGTTCTGTCATAAAATAATAGCAACAAAAGGTATGGAGCAAAAGAATATGATTTATAACAATAATAGCTACGAGGAAATGCCATATAAGACTTTGGAGGAAGCATTGGGCCTGGTGAAGCAGGCTGTACAGGGAGAACGGGAGGATGAATTATTTTATGACTATCTAATCTCAGTCGCTCCGACAGAGGAAGAGGTGAAAATCATTTCCGATATCAGAGATGATGAAAGGAAACACAATCAGATGTTTCGGGAAATCTATGCATATTATACCGGAATTGAATTACCTCGTGCGAACAACCAGGATTTCAAGAAACCGGATTCCTACCTTGACGGTATCAGGAGAGCATTCTTCGGTGAGCTTGCAGCAATGGAGAGATATCGGATTATACGTGCTGGTATGCCTTCCAGATACTACAGGGACATGGTATTTGAGATCCTGACAGACGAATTAAAGCATGCGGATAAATATAACTACATCCTTAATCTTAATACAGATAGCAAAAATCGGGTCAATTCCATGCAACGAGAGGATTCCGTCCAAAGACAGGAACAAGATCAAAACCAGGGTCAGAATCAATTTGGTGAGGAACAAAATATGACGCTCGAGCAGGTGCTTCTATACATCGAGCCCATCGTGAATGAGGCATTGAAGGAAGCAAAGGCAGGAACCGATTTGAAAAAGCTGTTTCAGAAATATATTCTTGTCGGAATATTAATCGGGAACGGCTTTACCATGGAGCAGGGATTAGATCAAGTGAAGGCCTGGGTGAGAGAAAAGTATATCTAGGAACTTAAGTCCAGTGAGACATAAAGGAATGTGGAAGCATAGAGCAGGGCCTGTTTCTAAAGGAAAATAACGCAACGATGGAGAACAGACCGGATTCCCACACATACTCGATGGAAGGCATACTACTGTTTTGTAAGCGGCAATCGTACACTATATGCACGCTTGTCAATGAAAATTCAGCAGTATGTCTACCAAATAGTATTTGTAATGAGTAGGGTGAGCGATGAATACAGTCTTATCTTAGAATAGATACTAATTGAAAATGTACGTATTAGCTTTGGGTACTTTCAGAATAGAAATAAATTATTTTTCTTGACATATTACATTTATTACCTTATACTAACTGTATTAATTGAATTAATACAGTTAGTATAATGATTCGTTGATAATCTGAATAGCATAATCAGTATTATATTGTCCCGGTACGGGGGAAGGGAGAAGCCTTTGATAATCATTGATTATAGGGATCATAGACCAATCTATGAGCAGGTAGTTGAGAGATTTAAGGAGTTAATTCTCAAGAATGTTTTAGAGGAGGACAGTCAGCTGCCTTCTGTAAGAAATCTGGCGATGGAGTTATCCATTAACCCAAACACAATTCAGCGGGCTTATGCTGAGCTGGAGCGGCAGGGTTATATCTATTCTGTGAAAGGAAAGGGAAATTTTATAGCGGCAGGAGATTTAATATTTAAGGAGAAGCAGACAGAGATATTTCAGAGACTTGAACAATTGGTAAAGGAAGCAAAGGGGATAAGAATTCCAAAGAATAAAATAACTGCAATCATAGATGATAGCTATGGAGAGGAGAGGGACGATGATTGAAGCGATTAATGCTAGTAAACAATTTGATGGAATACAAGCTGTGGATCGGGTTTCTGTATCAATCAGAGAAGGAAATGTATTCGGATTGATTGGCACCAATGGAGCGGGGAAAAGTACCTTCCTTAGAATGCTCAGCGGTATTTTAAGACCCGATCAGGGAGCTGTAAAGCTGGACACAATGGAGGTTTTTGAGAACGTTTCTGCAAAAAAACTTTTCTACTATATTTCGGATGACCAGTTCTTTTTTAGTAACGCTACACCCAGGGATATGAAAAATTTCTATAAGGGGATATATCGTGAGTTTGATGGTGACCGTTTTGATACGATGATGAAGCAATTCGAGTTGGATCAGAGAAGAAAGATCAATACTTTTTCAAAGGGAATGAAGAAACAGGTCTCAGTCATCTGTGGAGTCTGTGCCAATACAAAATACATCTTCTGTGATGAGACCTTTGACGGATTAGATCCCGTGATGCGCCAGGCTGTGAAAAGCATCTTCATAAGGGAGATGTCGGAACGGAATATGACAGCGGTCATTGCCTCACATAATCTTCGGGAACTGGAGGATATCTGCGACCATGTAGGAATTCTTCATAAAGGTGGGATCCTGCTTTCGAAGGATCTCTACGATATGAAACTTGGTGTACATAGAGTACAATGTGTATTCAATAACGGAGAGGAAGCGGAGAGTGTATTTGAAGGGATGGAGCTGTTGAAAGCAGAACAACGGGGCAATTTAAGAACAATTACAATCAGAGCTTCCTATGAGGAGATTGCAGGAAGACTTACAAAGGCTGAACCAATCTATTCGGAGATACTGCCTTTGACTTTAGAGGAGTTATTCATCTGCGAAACGGAGGTAGTCGGTTATGATATCAAAAAGCTTATTTATTAATCTTCAAAAGGAAGATTTGAAAAGAAGGTTATGGGCGATTGCACTGCTGTTGCTGGCGTTTTTCCTTGTCCTCCCTGTAATGAATGCGTTAAATCTGGAGAGCTTTGATAATCACCATACCCTGGAGCAAATTAATGAGAACATAATAAATATGGTGGGTCCCGAACACTTCGGTGTTGTTTTATTTACCGTTATAGCTGCAGTAATCTGCGGAATCAGCGGTTTTTACTATGTGCATGCCAAGAAACGTATTGATTTTTATCACAGTATACCGGTAAGACGTGAAACTCTATTTGCCGTAAACTATATCAATGGTTTTCTCATCTACTTCGTTACATATATTTTGAATTTGTTTTTAAGCTTTGCAGTACTTTCAGTAAATGGCTATATGTGTTGGGAGATATTTCAGGCTGCGATGACTGCTGTGCTGATCAACAGTATTTATTATTTAATGATATATACCGTAGTCATCCTTGCAGTCATGCTGACAGGTAACTTCGTGGTTAGCTGCTTGGGCAGCGCGGTTCTCCTACTTTACGGTCCGACACTGATGCTGGTGAAGGAGGAATATTTCCGTGAATTCTTTGCGACCTATTATCCGGAGCTTCGTCTGACCGAAGGACTGAAATTTTTATCTCCAATCTGGATCTATTTAGGAGTAATTAAAAGCTGGAGTAAGGATGAGGGCATATTACTTTCCTTATTGCTGGGAGCGGCTGTTACAATCGTATTGATCGTTTTTGCCCTTTTTCTATATCTTAGAAGACCCTCTGAAGCTGCAGGGAAAGCAATGGCCTTCAAAAAATCAAAGACGGTGATTAAATTCCTGCTGGTGCTGTTATTATCTCTGGGCGGTGGAGCTTTGTTCTTCAATATCAACCACAATAGTGACGGCTGGTTTATCTTTGGAATTGTGTTTGCACTGATTGTCTCACATTCCGTCATTGAAATTATATATCAATTCGATATACGCGGTATTTTCCGTAATAAAAGGCAGCTGCTGATCTGTGGTCTGGCGGCCGGCATAATCGCCTGTTGCTTCAGGTTTGACCTCCTTCAATATGATGCGTTTCTTCCTAAAGAAAGCGAGATACAGAGCATGGCTGTATCCGTAAGTGGTATCGATGATAATATATCTTATTATGCCATAGAAGAAGGGAAAGCCAAGTGGTATGACAATACGGAATATCATCTGAAGAATATGGTTTTGGCGGATTTTACTGATGCATATAACTTGGCAAGAACCGGTATCGGAAGCGATAAGACAGCAGTGAGCTACAATGCAAAGGACGGCGGTTATAATTATTTGGTAAAATATTATATGAAGGATGGCAGAACGATATATCGTCAGTACAGACTGGATACCTCAGATACCTTCGAGCAGCTTAAGAGGATATACGGGAGCAGTGATTTCAAACAAGCTCATTATCCTTTGCTGCAATGGAATACTGCGAATATCGGAAAGGTTTCCATAAGATACTTTAATGATATGCTCAACGATCAGGAATTTGGTTTGGACGGAAAGGAAAGCTATTCTCTTGCATTGCCGGGCACCGCTAAACAGGAATTTTTTGATACCTATAGGGAAGAACTGACAACATTGACCCTGGAGGAAATTAAGGACAGGGAACCCCTGGCAACTGTTCTGTTTGAATATAGTACCTATGATGTAGGTAATTATTATATCTACCCGTCCTTTAGGAAGACTTTGGATTTACTTGAAACATACGGCTTTGATACTACCAGAAAGATAAATGCAGAGGACATAAGGAGAATTACGGTCTCTGATTATAGTCCGAAGTATGAACAGACCGTAGCAGATGGTATAATTTCCACAACCGTGGCATCGGATAGTTATAAGGAAGAGACTTATTCTGAGCCGGAGCAGATTGCTCAAATTATTCCTAATCTAGTCTCCAGAAATTACTTTTATAATAATCCCGCATTGATAGATTTGGAAGAATATACGGATGTAATATTATATGTATTCAATAAGGATTATAATAATGAGATGAATTATGGCTATATGTTCAAAAAGGGAACGATTCCAGACTTTGTTCAAAGGGATTTAGATATTCAGAAATAAAAAAGGATTGCATTTGACTAAAAAGCATTGTATCATGATATAGACATTTTGAAATACACTACAATCGAGACGATAAATCGGTATGCAGCAGGATTGATTCTCAGAATATGTATAAATATGCTTGGCCGCTGCAGGCAGGAATTCTGTATTCGTTCAGATGCTTTATGTATTGTATAAGAAGGGGAGTATATCATGAAGGATTATAGGAAAAGCTACGAAGAATGGATCACCAATCCATACTTTGATGAAGGGACCAGGCAAGAGCTTGCTGCACTCAAGGGAAATGAAGCTGAAATTAAGGAAAGATTCTTTAAGGATCTTGAATTTGGAACCGGAGGGTTAAGAGGAATTTTGGGTGCCGGTATCAACAGAATGAATTTATATACAGTCAGGAGAGCAACACAGGGTCTTGCAAATACAATCCTTAAGCAGGGAGGAGAGAAAAAAGGCGCTGTAATTGCCTACGATTCCAGAAGAATGTCTCCTGAATTCGCTCTGGATAGTGCACTGTGTCTGGCAGCCAATGGTATCCATGCTTATCTTTTTGAAAGTCTGAGACCTACTCCGGAATTGTCCTTCGCACTTCGTACCCTGGGTTGTATTGCCGGTATTGTGATTACGGCTAGCCATAATCCTGCCGAATATAATGGTTATAAGGTATACTGGGATGACGGGGCTCAGATTACTTATCCAAAGGACGAGGAAATCATTAAAGAGGTAAACTCCATCACGGATTTTGCATCCGCCAAAACTATGACAAAGGATGAGGCTCTGGCAAAGGGTTTGCTTACAGTCATTGGTAAGGAAATAGATGATAAATATATCGAAGAGCTGAAGAAGCTGGTGCTTCATCCAATCAGAGAAGAAAGTAAAGGGATGAAAATCGTATATACTCCTCTTCATGGTACCGGTAACCTTCCTGTTAGAAGGATTCTGTCCGAGCTGGGTTTTGATCAGGTTTATGTGGTTCCGGAGCAGGAGTTGCCGGATTCAGAGTTTTCAACGGTTGGATATCCTAATCCCGAGGATCCTAAGGTGTTTGCACTGGCTCAGAAGCTGGCGAAGGAAGTGGGTGCAGATCTAATTCTTGCCACAGACCCGGATGCAGACCGCCTGGGTATCATGGTAAAGGATGAAAGCGGTGAATTTGTACTTTTCAACGGTAATATGACCGGTGCTTTAATCGCTGAGTATGAATTCTCCCAGAAGGCAGAGCTGGGGCTTCTTCCGAAGAATGCTGCTTTAATTAAAACAATCGTGACAGGCAATATCTCAGATCTTATAGCTGAGCATTATCAGGCGAAGCTGATTGAAGTATTGACTGGTTTCAAATATATTGGAGAACAGATAAAGCTTTTTGAAGCTACAGGTACAAATACCTATGTCTTCGGGTATGAAGAAAGCTATGGCTGTCTTGTTGGAACCCATTCCAGGGACAAGGATGCAGTTGTTGCCGTGATGTGTTTGTGCGAGGCTGCAGCCTACTATCGCTCCAAGGGAATTTCCCTCCATGAGCAGATGAATAGAATCTATCAAAAGTATGGATATTTCAAGGAGGATCTTGTATCCGTTACACTCAAGGGCATTGAAGGCATGGAGAAGATCAAGGAGATCATGGATAGCTTTCGTAAGAACCCGCCGAAGACTGTGGGAGATTACAAGGTGCAAAAGCTTCGAGATTACATGGCCGATACGATTACGGAGATGGAGAGCGGAAAGGTTACTTCGACGGGACTGCCGAAATCCGATGTTTTATACTTTGAATTGAATGACAATGCCTGGTGTGCCATCAGACCTTCCGGTACCGAACCGAAGATTAAGTTCTACTTCGGTGTCAAGGGAAGCTCTATGGAAGACGCGGAGGCAAAGCTAAAGAAGCTGATGAACGATAAGGTATTTATGGTGGAATAAATAAAAGAATTTAGATAATTGAATAGAACGAATAAGGATTTGAATACCGGTAATGCACTGTATAAAGTCCTTATTCGTTCTATTTTTTTACCCTTTTGTAACAGCAAGAGCTTCTAATTCTACCACCTATTGATATGTATTTTATCCTTCGGATCAAAATGATATTGTTTCGGTTTGGAAGCATTCTTTGCGGGATAGCCGATGGAAATATAGCAGGGCAGATGGTAATGATCAGGATGTCCGAGGTATTCCTTTAAGTAAGGAAGCTCATCGGGGAAAGGAATTCGAAAGGCAGCTCCCAAGCCCTCCGCAGTAGTGGCTAATAACATATTCTCGATGCAGCACCAGATGGAAGCGAAGTTGTTAAGAGAATTGATGGTCTCCGGCTTAAGCAGCGGATAATCCTGCCGGAAGAAAGGAAGGATCAGGCAGCCGCCTCGATACAGCATGGAATACTGCTTCGGAACACCATCCATATACATTTCTCTTTGAAGGGTATCAGTCATATTATAGCTATCAAGAAAGTTTGTGACCTCCTCCTTGGAAGAGTTCTTTTTGATTCTGCTAATGACCTTTGCCTTCTCTTCTTTGTCCGTAATTACGACAAATTCCCAGCTGCGCAGGTGATCGTTGGTAGGGGCCTTCAGACCTGCGTCAATAATTCTTTGGATTATTTCTAAATCAACTTCTCTGTCCTCAAAATCTCGAATTGTGCATCTTTCATTAATTACATCATAAAATTCCATTCAATAAATCTCCCCTCTATCATTAGAATAATAATATTGTACCATATAGTACTAACTATTGCAAACATTTGTTTGCTATCATTAACAATATTTCTATAGGAGCCGGAAGGCTTCATACTATCCCGAATCAGAGCTTATGAATTACTCTGAGAATTCATTCTGAAATCTTATCCTATATTGAGTAGGTTAATAAAATACAGGGGCCTATACAAATAGAATGCGGATGGTCTAGTTTCCCTTCTTTTGCACAGGCTCCTGTAGGATAGATAGGTCTATATTTTTTATGCAAGCTTCTGGCCACAGTTCGGGCAGAAATTTGCTCCATCGGCCTTTGTACCACAATTTGGGCAGAAGTTTAGCTTTCCACTACCGGCAGGGGCTGCATTATCTGCAGACTGGTTTATATTCTTCATCATCTGATTAGCGGCATTCATGCCCATCATCATACCAGCCATATCGGATGCGACACCGCCGCCACTCATCTTTCCTGAGGCCATACCGTTGGTTAGCTCTATCTGTTGATAACGGTTTAAGTCACCAACCATTGTGTGGGAAGCGTTCTTGTTGATCATCGCCTGAATTTCTTCAGGATAAGTAAAGCTCATGATATTGAAGGCTGTGATGGAAAGACCGGAATCAAAAAGCTGCATATCTAAGTCGGTACGAATTCCATTAGAGATATCGAAGGAATTCGCCTGTAGATTGAACATATCCTTGCCTTCCTTGGAGATCCATTTCATCAGAAGCTGATCAAGAATCGCCACAATACGTAGCCTTACGTCCTCTACATGGTAGGCTTGCTTCACACCTGCAATCTTATCAATCAGCTTGACATAATCAGCCACCTTGAAGGTGAAGGTACCGAAAGCACGGATTGGCATACCACCGGGAAGCTGCTGTACCGGAATATTAATGGCATTTTGGGTGCCCCATTTCACCTGGAATTCCTTGGTATTAATAAACAGTACCTCGGCCCGGATACCGCTGTTAAAGCCAAATTTAAATCCCTTAAGTGTAGAAAGGAAGGGAATGATCTGGGATTCAATATCGTAATCCCCCTCATCCTTGAAGATACCTTCAATCTTTCCGTTATATAGAAATACCGCATCCTGTCCGGGACGGATAATAAGTCGGCTACCCTTTTTAATCTCGTCATTACTCCATTTGTAGAAAATCATATCATCGCGGAATTCCTGCCATTCAACTACGTTTGCAAACTGTTTAGAAAATAAACCCATATTGATTTCCTCCATAAGTTTCATACATATAATCAGGTCTTTTCCTGCTTTGTACCTGTTTGTTATGAGAATATTATAAACTAATTTATAGGTTGTGACTACTAGAACTTACCGCCACCTGAGCTATGGGAACGTCCTCCCGAAGATACACCACCCCGGAAGCCTCCTGAATTGAAGCCCCCACCGGCATGATTGTTCGGATTGTCCTTGGGCTTCGGTACTCTGGTAACCTGAGTACGGATATAATCATCCCTTCGACCGATCAGACCGGATTGATTTTGATCCATATAGGTAGAGCTGCCCGTAGTCATCCTGCCACCGGAGCGGTAAGCCATGATTGTTACGGTAATGATGCCGATTATAACAGCTGCTAGCAGCTGGACCCAGATATTTGCCACCAGATTCCCGGCCGTATTTTGATTCATTCCATAATTATCGGGGTAGGTTTCATCGTAATACGGAGCATTGGGATCAGTGTTCTGCGGTGTTCCCACACTGTAGTCATGATCGGTATTGATCTCGGAATCATCACCCATATATCCTGCCGAACGGTCGATATAGATGGAAAAAGCATCATAATAATCTCCGTCTGAGAGGTAGGGTGTGATTTCTTCAATGATTGTATCTATCCTTTTGGAATGAATATAGGTCTCTGCAGCACCGTAGCCTTCCATAAATACTACTCGGTTGCTCATATCCACCAGCAGGTAGACACGGTCTCCCACAGGCAGTTTATCCTCAAAATCCTCAATATAGTCCTCAGCGTAGAGTGCATTTGGATTATTATGAGTTAAGATCATAATCTCTACTCCAGCAGCATCACCGGAATCGATACATTTCTGCTCCAGCTCCTCTTTATCGGAGGATGAGAGCAGATCTGCCTCATCATAGATGTGCTGAGTGACTTTGCTTGCGGAGGAATCAGCCGCATAAGCCTTCATAGGAGCTATGAAGCACACAGCTACGGCAAGATACAATACTGCCAGCAGAGGCAGGATTTTATGAGGGTTTGGCTTCTTCATGACAGCATACCTCCTATTATAGTAATGATACGAAAGAGTGCAAAGCAGCCTGCAGAGACACCTGCAAACCAGCCAAATATTTTGGTTTTACTCAGAGGAGGCTTACCGATGATCTTACCGGTCTGTCCGTTCATCAAAAAGATATGCTCAGCCTGACGATAATCATAGCATACCATCCATACCGGAAGGAGGGTATAATCCGCATGCTTTTTACGGATATTGATGTCCTTACGGTGATACATCACGGAGGAATATCCGCTGATGGTGGAGTGGATATAATTATCTACATAACCACCAACCCTTTCTTTAATTCTAGGCAGCATATCCTCATCTGTAAAATCATATTTCTCAGCAATATAGCCTGCAAGATAAGGCAGGTTAAATTCCTTTAAATCTGCATAGGAGAAGGGTTCCAGCTTATCCATCATCTGATCCTCCATCTTACGGGAGGCATCACAGGGAATGCGGCTGTAATTTAAATCCACCTTTCGGTAGACATGATAGTATTTCGTCTCGGTATAGATCCAATCACTGTCGGAATAGGTACGAACCCTGGTACAGGTTGCCTCGGCTTCTCCCCGTCCATTGATATCGTAGAGCCAGAAGGGAACATAGAGACCGGTTATGTTTTTTATTCTGTCTGCCGTCATAAAATCCTTCGGAGTCAGCAGACCCTTGCGGCACCATTTGACAAAGGCCTCCTGGGCCTGCTCCTTGCTGATGGTAAAGGGAATGACCTTAGCAGGTGCCAGATTACCGCTTAGCCGATCGCTTAACACAACCCCCGCTCCGCAGAAGCTGCAGGTGGTGGCTGTAGTATTCGCTTCAGTAATCAGTATTGCACCACAGTTATTACAGTGGTATTCGCATGCCTCTCCCTCCTGGAAGGTAGAGTGGTGGCTCGGTTCATCGGAATCATTTGAGTCAGCATAATCCTCCTCAAAACCGGAGCTGGCAGCGTTGATATCATCCTCATCCGCCTCATAATGAATGGAATCATCCTCATCAGCATCTGGTTTTGGTATATTCTCAATATTGTCGGTTCGTCCGCAGCTTGCGCAGCGTAGTAATCCGGTGTGAGTGTCAAAAGCCATATCTGACCCGCAATTGGAACATTTATAATGAACAACAGTGGACATTTGCAAATCCTCCCTAATATTAACACTGTGATATAACTGGTGTAGAATAAGCCCCCTTATCTAATAAATGCCCGCAGATCAGCAGTTGTCTGATATATCTGCGGACATTTTCTCCTGGTCTGCCGATAGACTACTTATTCAAGCTTCCCTTCAAAGCGGCCAGCTCATCATCCACATTGGAATTGGTATCGTACTTGGCAGTAAGATCTTCAAGGGTCTGCTCGGAGGAGGAACGATTAAGTTCCGCCATAGCATTGGCTTTATCAAGTGCTTTGTCTGCCATCTCTTCATATTTCTTGAAGCTGGCGATGGAGTTATTGGCACTCACTACAGAATCACCCATACGATTTATTCGTTCCTGAGTTTTTGCAACGGCCAGCTTACCCTTAATCATGTCCTTGCGTGATTCAAGTTCGTTGATATCATCTACCAATTTATCATGCATCTCACGCATATGTGTTGCATTGGAGTGAGCCAGATTATATGCCTCCTGAAGTCCGGGCAGTTTGGCAGACAGGTTGGCCTTCTGCTCGAGGAATTTTCTTGCGTCAGCTTCGTTATTAGCTTCGAGAGCCTTTACGGCATAGGTCTGCATCTTGTTGATTTCTTCGCTGCATTCATCAAGAGCTCTTTTTGCTCTTTGCTCTTCAGCCATGATAGTTGCCGTCTCGGACTTTACCTTGCCAAGGTCTGAATTCAGATTACGAAGACATTGATCAATCATCTTTTCGGGATCCTCTGCTTTGTCAAGAAGTGCATTGATGTTGCTGGACATGATGTCCTTAAATCTTGTTAATATACCCATAATAGTAAACCTCCATATATAATGTTTATTCGTAGAAACCCATACTGTTTTGGTGGGTTTCCTGTTTTCTGCTTACAGTTATAAGTTTATGCTGAAATACCAGCATCGTCAAGTTAAAATACAGTTAGAATAATGAGAGGATGCTTAGTTGTGCCCTTGTAGTTATTGAGTGTTGGGGGATTTGTGTTGTTTTTCAAAGGATACTGGTATATAATAACTAATTGAGATGCCGTAAAGCGGTACAGAATGATAGGTATATTTGATAAAATGCACAAATTCGTGCTTTTTGTTAGCTGATAGGAGGAAGCTATGTGGATTACTGGTAATTGGAAGGATTATGAGGTGATCGATGCCACAAGAGGAGAAAAGCTGGAACGGTGGGGGGATTATCTTCTGATAAGGCCGGATCCGCAGGTTATCTGGGATACGCCTCAGCAGAACAGGGGCTGGAAGAAGCCAAATGCCCATTATCACAGAAGCTCCAAGGGCGGAGGTGAATGGGAATTCTTTGATTTACCGAAGCAGTGGGATATTTCCTACAAGGATCTGACCTTTCATCTGCAGCCCTTCAGCTTCAAGCATACAGGTTTATTCCCGGAGCAGGCCGTGAATTGGGACTGGTTCTCTGATAAAATCAGGAATGCCGGTGGAAGACAGATTAAGGTATTGAATTTATTTGCATATACCGGAGGTGCAACACTGGCAGCTGCCAAGGCGGGAGCAGCGGTTACCCATGTGGACGCATCCAAGGGAATGGTAACCTGGGCAAAGGAAAATGCAGCTGCCTCAGGACTTGCGGCGGCACCGATCAGATATATCGTAGACGATTGTGTAAAATTCGTGGAGAGGGAGCTCCGAAGAGAGAACAGATATGATGCTATCATCATGGACCCTCCCTCCTATGGCAGGGGCCCCAAGGGTGAGATTTGGAAGATTGAGGACAGTCTTCATCCCTTTATACAGCTATGTACTAAGCTGCTGTCGGACGAGCCGCTATTCTTCCTGCTGAATTCTTATACCACAGGTCTTCAGGCAGGAGTGCTTTCTTATATGCTGTCCACTGAATTGAGCAAGAAATTCGGAGGGACGGTGACAGCGGACGAGATCGGCCTTCCGGTATCGGAGAGCGGACTGGTTCTTCCCTGTGGTGCAAGCGGACGCTGGGAGAACTAATGTAATAAATAAATACAGTATTCTAAAATGATAATGAGGAGATAGCTATTGTAAAATACTCCGATCATAAGGGTTTCCCTATGATTATGAGTATATTATAGTAGCTATCTCTTTTTCTTTGTAAAGTCGGGGGGATAACCGTGGCTGACAATCTTGAGGCAAAACACAGATCGGTCTATATCATTAAGGAAGAAGAGTAAATACAGTACGGGCGACGAGCGTAAAGATTTTTCTTGCCAGAAACTACAAATGTGTTACAATATATGCAAATATAATCATTTGATATAAGCCCTGCGGCTGACATCTGTGGTAAGGACAGATAGCAGATAATCCCCCGGGTCAAGAGAAAAGGAGAGATAAGAGTGAAGCTGTGTATTGTATTGACTCCATGCAAAGTCAATTAAGAGGTATTTGCATGGAGTGTTGACCATCTTATTTTGACTTTGCATCCAAAAAAATCTCATAATAAAAGGAGTAAAGTTAAAATGAAAGTATTACAATTTAATAAACAAGAAAAAAATTATTATATACTGATTATCGGACAATTCATATCCCAGTTCGGTAGTAAGCTTACCAGCTTTGGTCTTATTCTGTGGTCGTATAAGCAGAGCGGCTCCGTATTGTCAATGTCGCTGCTTTCTGTATGCTACCTTGTTCCTGAGGTTATGTTAAACTTTATCTCCGGTACAATCAGTGATAAATGGAACAAGAAGAAGATTATGCTGGCTGCTGATGCGATAGCAGCGTTTTTTTCTACCTGTGTTCTGCTGATGCTCTTTAGTGGAACGCTGCGTATCGAGTATCTCTATCTGATTAATTTTTTCCTCGGTGTGACGGATTCCTTTCAATCTCCGGCAGCTTCGGTTACGATTTCGTTGATTGTACCGAAGGAGAATTATATCAAGATCAGCGGAATCAGCAGCTTTTTTACCTCCTTTATCGGTATTTTTGCACCGATTGCAGCTACGACGATGTATGCCTTCTTCGGTCTCGGGATCATCGTCATGATTGATCTAGCCACCTTCCTGTTTGCATTTCTTACATTGGCTTTTGGAGTACGTATTCCGGATCACACCACGGAAGTAAGGGAAAAGAAATCACTGCTTTCCGAATGCATCTACGGCATACGATATCTGACAGCGAAGAAGGATGTCTTCAGTCTGGTCCTGTTCATGGGATTTGTTAATCTTGTGGCGGCAGTATATAGCACAAACCTGGCGCCGATGGTATTGCTGCGTAATGGTAATAATGATGTACAGCTTGGCATTGTCAGCAGTGCAATCAGTGTTGCGGGTTTAGTCGGTAGTGTTCTGGTATCGAAGATGCCTGCACCAAAGAAGCGGATCACCTTGATATTGAACATCATGACCTTTTCCTTTTTATTCTGCAATGGATTATTAGGAATAGGGCGTAATTATTATATCTGGACGCTGGCTTTATTTGGGGGAAATGTGTTAATTCCTTTTCTGACTGCGAATGTAGAATATATTATGCGTACCAATATCCCCATAGAGCTGCAGGGAAGAGTTTTTGCCGCACGCAATACACTGCAGTATGCCTCAATTCCGGTAGGTAATCTGTTGGGCGGATTTCTTGCGGATGAGGTATTCATACCTTATATCAGAACCTCTGGCCTGAAGCCCATCTGGAATGTGCTGGTGGGGATGGGAGATGGTGCCGGCCTCGGATTATTATATCTTTGCTTTGCTGTCATCGGAGCACTGGGTACCAGTCTCTTTAGGACGGATAAGCACCTACATATGTTAAATAAGCCTGAACAACCACTTTTGGAGCCGGAAGCTCTGCTTGAGGAGAAATAGGATAAGCAGTAAGCGAATAGGAGGTAACGAACACACTCGTTGGAGACATACTATTGTTTTGTAAGCGAATCCTTCAGAAAGGTTCGTCTGTTATACAAATACAGTAGTGTGTCTCCATATTGTATAGCGTAAAACGATACATCGCTTTTTCGTGCAAGAATAATACGGCAGCACCGAAGCCTCTTATAATAAGAAGAGACTGCTGTCAAAATGGAATTTTGCGGAATGGGAGGGAACAATGCTCCATAGTGAGAGATTACAATACAGAAGATTATCGGAAGAGGATTTTCGGATATTTTATGATTTATATACAGACCAGGAGGTAATGAGGTATGCCTATCTGGATCGGTTTAAAGACGGCGAGAAAGCAAGAGAAGCTTTTCTCGAGACACTTGGTCTGCAGCGGGATGAAGAGGGTGAGCAGTTTGTTGTAAGCTTGAAGGCTACAGGAACGGATATCGCAATTGTGGACTATGAGGTCTTGAAAAAGAATGAGCAGGGAGGAATTTGCGAAATAGGATATTTCATTATACCAAAATATTGGGGCTTTGGATACGGAGTGGAGATGGGAAGAGCAATCATATCAGAGCTCTTTGAAAACCATTCGATCCATAAAATTGTGGCAAGCTGCAACGGGAATAACCGGTCCTCCGAGAATATTATGAAGAAGCTGGGGATGCAGAAGGAAGGAATATTTCGAAAGGTCCGCTACAAGGACGGGAGATGGGAGGATGAGATAAAGTACGGCCTGCTTCGGGAAGAATGGGAGGAACGGAAGAAATCATAAGGAGCTTCTGAGAAATTAATGTACGGGCACATATTTTTATGCTTATGGAGAATAATATCTGTGGTATAGCACGGTAAAATATAGCAGAAGAAGCAGGGCTGGAAGTTCTTAAAGGTTATGCTAAAAATCCTTAAAAAAAATGCTTGCAAATGCTTTACCCTTAGTGTATAATATCTAATGTTGTGACATTGATAGCGTTGAAACGTGAGGTTGCTACCTGTTCAGGTAGGTTTTCCGTGGAGCGAAGGTCAAGTTATGAAACTGGCGACAAGTCACTGTACCATATAATGTTCTGCCATAGGGGCAGATAAAACGTGTGATGAAATTCATAAAAACACTATTGTGGCAAATCTTAATGATTTGTCAAAATGTATGAAATATGAAGATACACACGGATGAGTGTACAGTCACCACTTGTCGTACTGAAATTAAGTGCGAAAAGGAGGCGGCTTTTTTTATGGCAAGTCAAGTAATGAGAATTAC
>JAEZJV010000080.1 GCA_023415635.1 Bacillota bacterium
ATACCTTGCGATATACCATAATGAAAATCTATTTTTGGAGCTCCTTATGACAAGTATTCCTGTCAAAAGCTCTCCAAATATTTTAGAATTTTCAGGGTTGTTTCACTGTTCAATTATCAAGGTGCAACTTTATGCAATTCCTTATTTTATAAGGCTTTGCAGGTTATTCTGTTCTTGCTTTCGAACCGTTCTTGGCGCGTCAGCAAAAAGAAGTATATCACCCTCAGAAGGGAAAGTCAACATCTTTTTATAACTTTTTTTATTCCATTTTCTTACAGCTGTAGAACACACATAAAAGCAAGGGTTTATCAGGTTGTACAGATATAATTATGTACCATTGTCTTACCATTTATCCCTTAAGTTAGAATAATTTATCAAAGGCCATGAAGAAGGTATCCAAAGAAGGAAATGATCCTTGGAAGCAAAACAGCTGCTCGCCGAGGGGGACTCTCTCGGAAGCAGCCATGTATGGATTAATTCATGAAGCAGAACCTTATAGTTTAACACCGGTTAATTATATGGAAATTTATTTCTGGAGCAAATGAACGGCAAATCCGCCGAATTCCTGCTGCAGATATACAGCTACCAGCTTATCGTTCTTATACTTCTTACTTGCTTCATTCATCATATACCCCTGACCCTCCAGATGATAGATGGCACGGTCGATATAATTGGTCTGTATTGCGATATGTCCCAGCTTGCCCAGATAAGGCTCCTTCATTATCTCAATACCTGTACCCGCAAATATTGAACTGTTGCTCTCACTCTTGACAAAACCAAAGGCCTTAGTAAAAAGCTCAGCAACCACATTAGCTTCTACTTCATTCGTCGTATTGATACCGACATGGCGAATCTCAAAACCCAGCATTAAGGATACGGCTTCTCTGGTTAACGCAGTAATTTTATCGAATTCTTTTGCTTTCACCAGCTCATCGCTTACCATCCAGCTTCCACCACAAGCAATAATCTTAGGAAAATCCAGGTAGGAAAGTATATTCTTCGCATTGATTCCTCCGGTAGGCATAAACTTCATATTTACATAGGGAGCCGACATTGCCTTTATCATGGCAAGACCGCCTGCTGCCTCTGCCGGAAAGAATTTCACTACCTCAAGACCCAGTTCGATTGCAGCTTCTATATCAGTGGGAGTGGAACAGCCGGGAGTGATCGGAATTCCCTTTTCTGAACAATAACGTACTACTTTAGGATTCAAACCAGGGCTTACAATAAAGGTTGCCCCTGCTGCAACAGCCTTGTCAACCTGATTAGTCGTTAATACAGTTCCTGCCCCGATTAACATCTCGGGATAAGCCTGTCTCATTAATCTTATGGATTCTTCTGCGGCAGCTGTACGAAAGGTAACTTCTGCACAGGGAAGCCCTCCCTCTACCAATGCTTTTGCTAAAGGAACCGCATCTCTGGCGTCATCCAGCTTAATTACCGGTACGATACCCACCTTTTGTATCTTCGATAGCATTTCGTTCATTCTATTCCTCCATTCATGTTCCTTAGCTGCACCTATGTGTGTTTATTAGAATATAAACTTCGTGGCTCCGGTAATAAATCGCAGCAGTATGTTATTATTATATAATAGGCTCAGTATTTCGCTTTCGCCGATCATCTCCAGGAGCTTCTGTCCAAAAGTAATACTTCCGAACACCGTCAGCAGAATAAAGAACAGCCATACCTCAAATAGTCCCTGCACACATCCAACCAGTAATCCTGCCGTCTTGTTCACCGAATGGATCAGGGGCAGCTTGCTGATGATATTCAATGCCATACAGACCACCCATAAAAGGGCGCTTATGATTATAAAGGTCAGAATAAAGGACAGCGCATTGATGATAATTTCTGCCAGGTACCTGCTAATATAGTTCTGAAAGCTGTCTGCCGCAAGTTCCCTTTGTTTCTCCAGGGTATTATTCTCCTTAAGACTCTGCTTTATAGACTTTGGAAGCTTCAATTCCTCAATCAGATCGTTCTCTTCCTTCTCAGCTACCTTCTCCGTAGAAAAAGGAAGCATTTTTTCTATCCTATAGGTAATCCCATCATAGAATTTTTCATTACTTTTAAGAAAATCCTTCATGAGCGGACTGATCCATATCGTCAGAATCACTGCCAAAACCATAGAAACCAGCGAGAATACTGTACGTATGAAGCCAACCTTCATGCCCCGGATAGCATTTCCTAATATTACAATTCCTACGATAATCACTAACCAATTCATATTATTTTCCTGTTCTGCCGAGCATGATGATAAAGGCTTTCGGCGTAAATTATTATTCTCAAGGCCAGAACTTATGCATCTCCTGCCTCCTGCTACTTGATCTATTCGGTAAGCACAATCTGAGAAATCCTTTTGTCGCTGACAAGAATATATCTGTCCAGATGGTTGATCGGAATCAAGGCAGAGATCCCTGTATCAAAGGTATAGTTGAATTTCACCTTACCATTCGGCTTCATGATAATACAGGACAGGCTGTCGTTCATTATGATTTCCTCATCAGTCATCTCTATATGGCTGTAATTAAAATCAATCCTTTTCTCCAAGGTCTTATTCCCCAGAAGATCATATAAAACCAGCTTACGGGTACCACCGTCCCCTCCGTCCAACATAACACCGATATGTTCCTTATTATAGAGAACGCTTGCAATCTTCTCCTCAAAAATCTGTTCAAATACCACTTTGGGTTGCTCCTTATATTCGAAAATCATGAGACCGTTATCCTTAAATACACAAACGGTATCGTTGTTATTAAAAGCAACCCTCGAAATTACTATTCCTTCAAAGGTATATGCCCCCATAATTCCTTCTGTCCAGTTTTGACCTACTTCACCGAAATTGTAGAAGGTAATAATTCCGACCAGCTTACCGCTTTTGATGGACAGATAATCCGTAATCAACTTCTTCCCATCCTTAGAAAGGGCAATATCAATCGGATATCCATCCTCCAATATACTGGTTGCCTGATCAACCAATACTGTGCCATCTTTATCATATAAGGTTATATAATTCGTATCCTCTGTTTCCATCAAAACCGCAACCACTCCCTGGGAAGCAATTTTAGCTTTGACGATATTATGTACTGTGGGGATACTCCCTACCCTGCCCATGTCATCGTAAATCTCAATAGTTTTACCACCTTGATCGGCAATCACCGCATATTTACCGCAGGTATCCGCAATTGGTTTGTCCATCTCATAGGAACCGTTCCACATCCGCTTACCGTCTTTATCAATGGCCTCCGCACCGTCCTTACTGTACCTGATGACCGCATTTTGATAATTAATATAATTAGTGGCGCCGTCCGAAATGATATCCGAAGAATTGACTACTTCGCAGCCCTTATAGCTTTTGTTTAGCAGACTGTTCAGATAGACAGAGCCGCCTATTGCCAGACCGGCCAGCAGCACTAATATCACGACGATCCGTATTCTCCTGACCCTCTTCTTCCGGCTTTTATAATTTCTGACTGCCTGTCCGTTGATCTCCTTAGCCATAGCCCTCTCCCATGAATTTAACTTTATAGAGATTTTACCTCATTTGCTAATCATTTGCACCTATTATTTTGCTTAAAATATTGAAAATCAACTCTACAAACCAAGAACAAGGCCCTAACATCGCCTTAATTACCCTGCACAAATTCATGAGACCACGAATAGAAAATATCCGAGCATGTGAAACCGGATGTTTTAATCAATAAAAAATTGCACTATTTGAACTATCTCGAAAGGTCATTTGCTATGGATAATCCATGCCCCTGCTTTTCTCAATCGTCAAATAGTGCAGTTTGAAATAGTTATGGAACAATCAGCTTCTGACCGGAATATATCAGGTCCTGGTTATCCAAATTATTCAGCTCCATGATTTTCTTTACCTTCGTATAGGTTTGATAAAGCTTATAGCTGATATCCGCCAGGGTATCACCCTCCTGTACAACATAATAATTCACATTTGCCTTTACTACTCTTTCTTTCCCCGGCTTCTCGCTTGTATCCTTATCCTCTTTCTGATGATTACTGTCATCCGTCTTATCTTCCTGCTGCTCTTTATCTTCTTTATTTGCATCCTCATCGCCTACCAGCTCTTCATCCGGGACAGTATTCTCTTCATTATTCTCTTCGGCAGGCAGACGCTCCACATCTCCCGGTGCATCCTCCACCTCCAGGCTTTCTTTCTTTGGCTTTATATCAGCATTTTCTGCATCAGCAGCATCGGAGGCTTGACCGCCGACCAAGGTTGTCGCATCCTCTACCGGAGTTGTATTCCTTCCCTCCGAGAAAATAGAATGAACCTCCTCCATATTCTGCGATAGATAGTTCAACGTATCCTGCATACTCTTCATCTGATCATAATTATTTAGAATAGCCGCTCCTACGACCAGGACAATGATAGCAAGCAGTGTACCGGCAGCATACATAAGACGGTTGATGCTTTTGTTCTCCTCCTGGGGGATCTTTTTGTTCTGGAGAACTACTCTCATATCCCTGGATACCCGGTCATCATAATCAGCCTCACCGCTTGGCGGTGCGGCTTTATGCTCGATCATATAATTCTGCATCTCGTCGTTCTTTTCATAATATATGTAGAACCCTTCCTGTCTGGTTAGGCGGTTATTCTCATAGCTGAAGAAAGCCTCTTCCTTTTCCACATTATCATAGGTTAAGAGTGTCTTATCCTGTCCGGCAAAGTTATTGACATGAGTTTTTGTTATCTTTTCTTTGTCCTCCAGAAGATAGCCCGGTCCTCCGATAAACCACCCTACAATTTCTGTTTCTACAAAATACTTTTTAATCTCCTCATATATAGTATTCCAATGATCATTGGAAAAGGTAAGCTCTGTAGTCGGATCGATGTCTCTCACTTCTACCGCACCGGAAATGAAAATATTCCTGCAATTATCAAGGCGAATGCACTGGCCTACCAGAACAGCAATCCTGCATTTTGAAAAATCTCCTCCTGCCAGCTGTTTGATGAAAGTCATGACGTAATCTTCCACATAGATCTTTTTATTCGTATTGCTTTTGCCAATCTGACGCACATTCTTTGGCATCTTGAATACGGGCTGTACTCTGCCGGATATACCGCCCTCACCGTTTTCGTTACTATATATCGTCTCTATCACTGGTTTCACTCCCATCCGCATATGCCACAAATATTGGATATCATAGCATAAATCGGACAGGCTTTTTGTCAGATTGGGCTTTCTCAGACATAGAACTTGTCCTTAGATTTCAACAAAAAAGGCTTCCCTCTCGAGTATTTATGAAGATTTTCTCCAACACTCGCAGTAATTGTTCTCGAAAAGACTGGTTTTTTGAAGGATTTAAGTCAGATTATTTTGTTCGATGCGTCTAGTTTTTAGTATTTCTGGTAATACTTTATCTAAGAATTTTCATAGAATTGCGTATGAGCAGACTTTAACAGACTCTATATAATGAAAGGCATGTGTGCAATGAATCTTTTCGTAAAAGCCAAAAACAGGATTACTTATTATGATTCCGCTGAAAAAACCACAGCTTACGAGCTGGGTAATACTTTATCCGAGTTAATCAAGGATCAGGTGCTTCTTAACAAAACCATCATTTTCCTTTGTATTGGCTCAGACAGGGCTACCGGCGACTGTCTTGGCCCGATTATCGGATATAAGCTGTCCAAATATAAAAATTATAGTAACTATTATGTATACGGAACATTGGAAGAACCCGTACACGCCAAG
This sequence comes from Bacillota bacterium, assembly GCA_023415635.1. Taxonomy (GTDB): domain Bacteria; phylum Bacillota; class Clostridia; order Lachnospirales; family Lachnospiraceae; genus Mobilitalea. Next base: position 5,721 of record JAEZJV010000080.1, read on the forward strand.
AATCTGAGGGATACCATCAATACAATCTATGATACGCATGATAATGCTTTCATCATCGCTATTGATGCTTCTCTGGGCCGCTCTGATCATATCGGCTTTATCACCATTGGAGAGGGCCCCCTAAAACCCGGTGCCGGTGTAGACAAGAATCTGCCCGAGGTCGGCGATATCTTTATCACAGGTATCGTAAACTTCTCGGGCATGCTTGATAATATGTTATTACAGACCACCAGGCTGAATGTCGTCATGTCTATGGCGGATCAGATCTGTCTGGGGATCAATTACTGCATCTGTAAGCTAAAGCAATTTTCAGCCTGACTTAAGTTCTATTCCGGAGCTTCGGCTGTATTCTCCGTACTTTTATGGTAAAAGGCAATTGCCTCTGAGATATTGGCTGCCTTCCCTTCCTGAAGAATATTGATCAGAGCATCCAGCCTTTTTAAGGTCATCATATCCTTACCAAGAAAGGGTTCGTAATCGCTTGCCAACTTCAGCGTCAATACCTTAATTCTTTCCTCTGCCTTTTTAACGGCGTTAGCTGCTTTGACGAGCTCTGCTTTCAAACCTTCAAGCTTGTCCTGATAGCTGCCTTCAATCTCAGCAGCAATAATCAGGCTGGTGGATTGATCAAAGGTGCGTAATGCCTCTTTCTTTTGCGATACAATTTCTGCCTCCTCCTGCTCCAGCTTGGCAAGCTCCGTATCGAATTCCTGTAATCCGTAAGTACTTTCATCCCTGTCCTTACGGATATTTCTCTTTATGACAGAGATTTTCTTCTTGTTCGTTCTGATATGAACCCGTATTCCCTTCACCTTAAGAATTTCTTCCGTATATCTGACCTTTGTACGATTTCCTATCAATACATATAGTCCTCCAAAGAAAAGTACGGAAAGAACATAGGTCAGGATAAGGTAGACAATCTTTTCTTCCGGAAGGAGAAAAAAGTATATCCCACAAGGGACAAGAAACAGTGCAAGGACAAGCGCCCCCAGAATGATCAGATAATCCGATAGAAAGGAGGGTGCATATAGTCCATAATAAAGCTTACTGTTACAGAAGCGCGGTACACGCTTCTGCTTAAAGATAGCTTTAGACTCCAACTTAAGCTGACTATTCTCTGATCGGATGGTAGCAGTCTCTGCTTCGATACGCTGGGATACCTTTCTATTTTTGCTCCTTTCCCTCTTCTCCCTGATGCGCTTACTACGGGAATGAAGCTTATCCAGCTGCTTATCGAAGGCATCCTCTATCTCCTGCCGGCGTTTTTTGGTAGTCCTCTCTATTTCCTCTTCAGCCTCCTTCTGTGTACTGCTGATTTTGTTCTCCAGGGCCTCCTCCTCAAGAACCAGAGTATCGTTATTCGACTGATATCCATTTAGCTCCAGAAGACATTCCTTAACCTCATTTAGTGCCTCGACTCCACCTGCCAGTAGATTCCTTTCTTCCATAAGCTCCCTTCTCCTCTCTCACCTCTATAAATTTATGGATATTCTCTATTTATTGTTTGATCTATTTTTTTCATTTTACTCCCTTTTCCGAAGCCGGTCAAGAAATAGCACCAGAGAGTTTACTAATCACAAAAAAGGAAGATGCCAAAAGCATCTTCCTCCTGTATATCATATTATTTGTAGCTATAGCTCGGGGCAGGCTTCTTCTCTTCGAAAAGAAGAGTATCGCCCTTTTTCTTCTTCCACATAACCCATAACGGCCCGGCAATGCAGATAGTGGAATAGCAACCACTGATGGAACCTATTGCCATAGGAAGCGCAAAGCTCTGGATAGAATTGATGTTATGAGCCACAGCCAGGATATATACAAGGCTTACACTGATCATAACACATACATTCGTAATAATGGATCGCATCATTGACTGTGATATGGACAGGTCAGCAATCACCTCTATCGGGTATCCGACATAGGTCTTCGCATTTTCTCTGATACGGTCGTAAATTACGATGGTATCGTTGATAGAGTAACCGATGATACTGAGTGCCACAGCTACAAAGGCTTCTCCAATCGGTATCTTAAAGATTACACAAGTAAAGAATACCACCAAGCAGTCATGCAGCAGTGCAACCAATGCCATTACACCTGCTGAAAGACCTCCCATGATCTTGAAACGAATCCATACATATAATAACACCAATACGCTGGCCAATACGATGGAGAGAATCCCCTGTCTTAAAAACTTCTGTCCGAAGAAGGGCTCAACGATGGTTGCTTCTGACTGTTGCAGCTGAGAATCCGGAAAAGCTTCCTTCAATTTGGTGTCCAGTATATCCTGATCAGAAGCATTGACGCCATAGTTTCCGGCAAGCGTGACCACCAGCTTATCCTCACCGGTTGCAATATCCTCGGTCAACTGCGTTGAAACTGGTCTGCTCAATATATTCGTCGCGATATCTGCTGCTTTCTCTGCATCCATCTCACCAACATAGGTGTACTTCAGCATTGCACCACCCTTGAACTGGATATCCAGCTGAACACCGTTGATAAATGCCATAATAATACCAAATATCATGATGGAGATAGAGATTGCAAAATAAATCTTACGCTTTGCATAAAAGCCTATAATATGATTCTCTTTATACATTTCGGGAGTAACCTTAACTTCTTTTACATAGTTTTTATTCTTTACATCTTTCATAGTGTTACCCTCCTTGACAAGCAGGTGTAAAGTTTCGGTTTGTGCAGAGTCTTGTAAGAGCTCAGAGAACCGATCATCAGACGTGATGCTGTCACACCTGCGATGAAGTTAAATACGATACCGGTAAATAATGAATATGCAAAAGAGGATAGCGTACCGGAACCTAACCACATTAAGATGAATGCGACAATAAGTACGGTTATGTTACCATCAAATACAGAGGAAAAGGCATTCTTAAAACCGGATGCGATGGCTGATGCCAGACTTTTTCCTGATTTAATCTCTTCACTGATACGTTCTGATATAATTACGTTGGCATCCACACCCATACCGATTGAGAGGATGATACCAGCGATACCATCAAGGGTCAGGGTCATCTGCGGTACGGAAAGTGCAAGTATCTGGCCTGAAACCTGGATGGAAAGAGCAATAGCTGCAACCACGCCACAGGTACGATAATAGAAAATCAAAAACACACAGATTAAACCAAAAGCAATTACTCCGGCTTGAACCATGACGTTTAAAGCACCACTTCCCAAGGAAGGGCTGATGGTAGAATAATTCTTGGTAATCATGGAGAAAGGTAACGCACCGGAATTAATCGTATCTGCTAACTTTTTCGCATCCTCAAAGGTCTTCTGGCCGGTAATCTGTCCTGTTCCACCGGATATCTGCTCAATTACCGTAGCTGATTGGATCTCCTGCTTATCCATATAAATGATAATCGGCTGTCCTACCAGTTTTGCAGTTGCATCACTGAATAATTTTGTACCTTCCTCATCAAAGGTCAATCTTACTACATATGAACGAGAGTTTTGGTCCACATCAGGCACAGCTTTCGTTACATGGGAACCATTAACAAGAACATTTCCTTTGGAATCCTGGAAGGTCAGCTGGGCTGTCTTACCAAGCTCTGCAATTGCCTTCTGGGGATCAAATTCCTTCTCTTCAGCCTTCCACGGGAAACGAACGATAATATAACCGTTCTGCTTATCAATTGTTACATCACGATCCATGATATTCTGTGAATCAAGTCTTGTCTCAATAACTGTTCTTGCTGATTCTAACTCATCACCGGTAGGCTTGCGGTCAAGTCCCTCCGGCTGGAAAGCAGCCTCTACACCACCTCGGATATCAATACCAAAACGCATATCCGGCGCACCTTTAATCTTGATAGGATCATTACCCATCGGAATAGTGATGCCAAAAAGAGCCGTATATACCATAAGAATGGCTACTGCTAAAACTAAAAAGAATACTGGCTTTTTCTTCTTATTCATCTTTTCTGTCCTTTCATAATTGGTTATTAAATATGCGAAATAATTTCCGCCGGTGGAGCATGTCCACCCAGAGAAGTTGACAAAATAGACTTCTGCTGCTTAAGGACCCTAAAATAAGCTACTGTATAAACCAGAAGTATTCCAAACATTACAATGAGCGACATCCAGACTTCCTGTAATCTGCTGATGATCTGCTGCACACTACCTGAATACTTATTCATGATACGGTTGATGCTGATAATATTCAAAACCTCGTTCATTACAATATCATTAATTATATAAGCTTCCTGATGCTTTGAAACAGGGCTGCCCATCGATCGATCTGATGAGCCGGTGACATTGGAGTATGCCAGCGGTGATAAAGCAATCTGCAACACAAAGAGAATACTTAAAAGCAGCTGTATACCAGAAAAAGACCGCATATGCTTACAGCTATTACACATCCCACATCACTCCCTTCAAGATAATATTATTCCAAACATAGACCTCACTGATCTATAATACGTGAAGTCCTCTCTAAAACATAAGAAATCATACTACACTAAATTATCACATATTGAGCTTTTTGTACATATCAAAATGAAATCCAAGGCATAATTTTCCATTTCTGGGATTTTGCATAATTTGAGCCGCTGTCAGAATAAAGCAATACTTAGGTATAGCTTTATAACCTATGCGGCCCTAATACTCTCCATATTTAATTATAACCTCGGTCTGCAGCGGCCGCAATATACTCCGCTCTTAATTTTTGTACCGCATTTTGCGCATTCGAACCATGCATATTCAGAGTCATCCGAGAATTCCAATCTCTCTTCTCGAATCCATTCGAATAATTTTGCTACTGATACATTGTTCACTTCCGCTATCTTCGTGATCGTTGCTTTGGGATTGGCGATGATAAAATCCTTTACCTGATCCAGCTTCTTCTCTTCTTCCAAAACCAAGGGCTTTAATACCAGCTTATTTGCCTCTTTTTTCAGCAGGTCGGAATCCTCCTTCACCAGGTTGATACAGTCCGGACATAGCTCTGGACCATAGATATATTTGAATAGTCTTCTACAATTTTTACAGACTCTGACCTCCATGCTATTCACTCCTACCGGTATAATATAATCTGCTAATGGGTTCCCTCTTTCTGATCGATTTCCTCTATATCTCTTAATAGCTTTTCTACATTTATGCTCTGCTTAATCTAATTAGGGTTGCTGCTTATAACATAATTATACCATAAAATTATGTATCTGGTAAATGAAACTTATGCCTTAATCTGTTTAAGATCTTCCAGTCCATATCATTATAATGAACTCTGCATCCTTAGCCTTTACGAGGATATCATCCGTATCATAGGTAGATATGGCAAAGATACTGATATACATCATAATTTCGTATAAACCATCTCCCACAGCTTTTGCTTCATATACGAAGCCTTCTTCTCATCCTGGAGATTGGACATCACAGCAATCACAGCCTGCTTCTCGGGAATTACGACACACATCTGGCCCCACTTACCGCTCGCACGATACGTATTATCCCGGTATCTCCAAAAGAAATATCCGTAGCCGCCTTCCTTCGTCTCGATCTGTTTTCTTGTTGCCTCCTCCACCCAAGCTTCCGGGATTAGCTGCCTACCGTTATAATAACCCTTCTGAAGATATAGCTGTCCAATCCGTGCAAGCTCATTGATTGACAGATATATACCGGTAGAACCGTAATAATTACCCTCCGGACTGTAGGCACACTCCACTTGTCTGATCCCTAGCGGCTCGAACAATCTTGGTGCCAGATAATCCATCATCCTTGTCTTCGTTGTCCGCTCCACGATAACCCCCGCCAGATAAGCATTGTAATTATTGTAGGAAAATGCAATCTCATCTACTCTTGGAAGCGGGATTGACAGAATATATTGCAGCAGATGATCGCAGGTCGGCCGTTCAAAGCAGTAATCCACTACCGACATCTTCAGGAGTCTCTCCACAGTCACCAGCCTCAGCTGCTCCAGCTGTTCCTTTGGCAGTCCTTCCGGCACGTCCTGCTCAAAGAAGGTCAGAAGGTTATCCTCCAGCTTAAAATGGCCTTCCTCAATAGCCAGTCCGACAGCGGTGGAGGTGATGCTCTTAGTCATGGAATAAAGATTTCTTCTCTCCTCCGGAGCAAAATGATGCTCCGATAATTTTTCCCCGTCTCTGAGGACGACAATACCATATACAGGCAGCTGTTCTTCCTCTATCAGCGCTATAAAATCCTTCAGCATAGGTAACTCCTTCCGAAGCGTATATGAAAATATCCTTCATAAGGTTATCTTAATTTTAACATTTACATATATTTTGGCAACAGGATTCTACCAGATCAAAGCTATAACTTTAGCGATATAGTAAGACAATAAATGATAAACCGGTAAGAATCTTTCCTTATGCCACTATAAAAATCTCATGGCACATTAGTGTCCATGAGATTTTTGGGTTAAGCTTATGATATAGATGTCAGCCTTTTCCGTTCTCTTTTATTCTTCCCTTACGATAAGCTTCGATCAGTTTTTCCAAATCATGAATGGAGGTTTTGAGTTCTCTTCCGATGTCAGTATCACCAACATGTTTTCTCATAACCTCATTCTCCACTACCAGTAAAGTTGATACAATACCCCTTTCTTCCCTTATAGCAGTATCGGCACTCTCAAAAGGACTGTGAGAAACTAATGATAAGCCATAAGAATTATTAATCAAAGTATATCCGGCTATTCCGGTCTTTGCTTGATATGCCCTGGAAAATCCTCCATCAATCACGAGTAATTTTCCGTTAGCTTTAATCGGACTTTCTCCCATCTTGGTTATCACCGGAACATGTCCGTTCACAATATGTGATATTGCAGGATCCAGCCCAAATTCCTCTAAAATCATATGACAAACTTTTTCATCGTTAATGAGTTCATAGTATGAATTTTTATTTTCTACGTGAGTTTCTTTGTCTTCTATGAAATACCTTTCAAAGGTTGTCATTTTCTCTTTACCAAACAAGGGTGATAGCGGACCCGCCCATAAATACCACATCATATCTGAAACATATTTTCCTTGCTTGATATCATTCGAATTTAAATAGCCCTCTCTGACCAGTGCATCAAAACGATCCAATAAGGCTTTCCCGCTATATTCCAAACCGTCACTTTCAAATTTAAATTTGGTAAAGCTCCCATCCTCATTCAGTGGAATACATCCATGATACAGCAAATTGGAGTTAAAGGTAAGATACATCCCGCCCTTCCTTACAAGAAATTCCATATGAGCTTGTAGCTTTTCACTTTTCTTAAAGGAATCCTTCAGCTTTTCTAAAACTTCTATTTCTTCTGGAATGAGCTTATAGGGACTCTCCGGGTCAATAGTAGGGAAATATCCGTTCCGTAATGGATACGTAATTCCCTCTATTGTTATAGTATTATTTGAAAAATCAATTGCATTGAGCAGCAGACGATTCTCCATATGAAATTCCGGATGGGCTTGAATCAGCAAACCTTCCAGCTTGAATTGAATGATAGCGATTGCTTTATGCATCTGTGATATAATCCGTATTTCATTTTTTGCCAGCAGCTCATTGTTGGTGGCTTTGGGCTTAAAATCCTCACATTTTTCAGCCGGATAATACTCCATCGCAAACGTTGCTAGAGGAATTAAATTAATTCCGTATCCATCCTCTAATGTAGATAGATTCGAATAGCAAGCGCAAATTCGTATTACCGTAGCAATACAAGTCTCATGTCCTGACGCTGCTCCCATCCACAGAATATCATGATTTCCCCATTGGATATCGACCGAGTGGTAATGCAGTAATATATCCATTACCTTCTCTGCAGCAGGTCCTCTATCATAGATATCTCCAATAATATGCAGACGGTCAATTGCCAGCTGCTGAATTAACTTAGATATAGCGATTATAAATTCATCGGCTTTATCTATACTTATAATTGTGTTTATAATTTCATTATAATAATCTTCCTTATCCAGTGCACCGGCTTGCTCATGGAGCAGTTCTTCAATAATATACGCAAATTCCTTGGGAAGCATCTTTCGTACCTTTGATCTGGTATACTTCGAAGAAGTATATTTACAAATCTCAATCAACCGATATAAGGTAATCCGATACCAATTATCTATATTTTGTTCCTCTTTATGAAACAACTTCAGCTTTTCATTCGGATAATATATGAGCGTTGCCAACGAATTAATATCCTTTTGCGCCAGCGTCTTCCCGTATAAATCCGTAATTTTTCTCTTGATTACTCCCGACGCATTTCTAAGAACATGACTGAAAGCCTCATCTTCTCCGTGTATATCAGAAAGAAAATGCTCGGTTCCTTTGGGAAGGTTTAAAATGGCCTGTAAATTAATTACTTCCGTACATGCTTCATCAATTGTAGGGTATTGCTTTGATAAAAGTCTTAAGTATCTTAAATCTGTTTCAGTATTCATGTCATCCATCCTTTTGCAATTACGATCTGAAATAAAATAAGATTGAGGCAGTTTTCGATTAATAGGGCTGTTAATAAGTATTGTAATTATATGCAGCTTCATAACGATTCCTTAGAGTTTCCAGAATAATCCCGATTTATATCATTAATTAAATTTTATGTCCTACTTTATTATTAGATTTTCCCATTTAGCTAACCATGCTCTGTTATTTGAAATAATTTGGTTCGTCATCGTGAAAAATACGAATTATTGGAACTAATTGGATATTATCTTTCGAAGTACTTTGGATATACATTATGACCAGCTTTGCAGTTCAATTATATTACCTTCGCAGTCTGTTGCATAGACAAAAACCGCTTTCTTTCCATTTGTATATTCCGTTTTTACCAATTCTCCAATTTGCTTTCCGCCGTTTTGAAGTAATAACTGTAAAGTATTCTCCACATCATCAACTTCAAATGCAAGATGCGCCATTCCACATTTATTTATTGCGATACAGGCATTTTCCATTGTATCATAGGAGAAAATTTCAAGCGTAGGGTGGTCTGTCTCATATCCTGGTAGGCAGAGATGTTCTCCAACTATATGTGCATTCGGAATTCCGGTTAATCTATCAAGCCATTCTCCCCGCAAATCTCTTGTCTCACCAATACTTTTACATTGTAATACATCTTTATAGAATTTTATTAACCTCTGGGAATCCTTTGCAACTATATTTGTATGTACATATCTAAACATTTATATTTCTCCCTTCAAATTCAAATTTACTGTAGCAATGATAGAATTTCCATAATTCAATATCGATAACTAAATTTCTTTTGAAATCTCTGTTGCATATCCATTCATCCAATACTGAGGCAACAGATTATATCCGATTTGGCATCTGTTAGCATTCGGATTGCATCCTATTATCCCTGCTTCGTATCTGCCTTTCTTTAATAATTACCATCTTACATCATATTTTTAATGATTACTACCCTAATTTATAACCGGAATAATTAGAGATTCTAAGGCTATTAGATGCTACAATTGCAGGATGGCCAAGCTTCTTCTCAATTCTTTATTTCATAACCCTCACAGTGCGTTACCTTATCCATTACGATATGCCCACCGTATATTCTTTTCCTGCTCCGACAATTTTCGTTTCTCCTCTTTCTTTATTAACTTTTTTCTCAATTTCGCCCTCCGATTTTACCTGAAAAATCTCCCATGAAATTACATTTCCCCCAAAAATTTCATCTCCCCAAAAAAAATGAATTAGACAAAATTCTTCGGAGATTTCTTCCTGGATTTTTCAATAAGATTGTTAAGTAGCGCTGCAAGGTATGATGCAGAAACGCAAAAAAACAGACCTGAGACGGGGCGGTTAAGATGAACCGATTTGTGGTACATTGCCCTACTCTAGGTCTGATTTTTTAGATGCGTTCGCATTGTTTTCTATTTCATTTTCTACTGTCGACGAGGATAAACGGGGTTGCCTTTTGGATAAGACGAGGTGCCTCGGGACAATATTTTCTATTTGTTTACAGTTCTATTCGTCCTTCAAAAGCACGTAGTAAGGTAACCTCGTCGATATATTCCAGATCACCGCCCACCGGGATACCGCTGGCAATCCTGCTGACCTTGATACCTGCCGGCTTAATCAGCTTACTTAAGTACATGGCCGTAGCTTCCCCTTCCAGACTGGAATTTGTAGCGATAATCACCTCATCCACATCACCTTGAAGCCGAAGCATCAGTTCCTTGAGCCTGATATCGGTCGGTCCAATTCCTAACATCGGAGAGATCGCTCCATGCAGGACATGATATACTCCATCGAATTTACCTGTCTTTTCATAGGCCGCTAAATCGCGGGGATTCTCCACTACCATGATCTGTCGCTTGTTGCGTGCCAAAGAAGAGCAGATAGGGCAAAGCTCCTTATCCGTCAGCGTCATACATTCCTTACAATAGCGGATGTTCTTCTTCGCCTCAACAATTGAAGCTGCTAATCCGGATACCTGTTCCTCCGGCATATTGATAATGTGAAAAGCCAGTCGCTGTGCCGTCTTCGTTCCTATTCCGGGCAGTCTGGATAGTTCCTCTATTAATTTACTGATTTGTCTGCTGTAGTAATCCATGTTGTAGGCTCCTTTTACCTTGTTACATCATACCGTAAAGACCGTCGATTATCAAGCAGAATTCATCAAGGTCTCTCTTCTGAAATATGAAATGCGAAGCCTTATATGATCCTTAGCATCTTACTCTGCCCGAAGGGTATCAGGATAACGCTTACTGTTGTAACTTCTCTATGAGCGCGACAGGGTTCAGCGTTCTACTGTCATCTTCCTACAAGCCTTCTTAGAACGGAAAGCCCGGAATACCGCCGCCGAGTCCACCGGTGATGGAGCCCATCACTGCAGAGGATTCCTCCTCCATCTTACGAAGCGCTTCATTGGCTGCTGCCACAATCAGATCCTCCAGCATCTCGATATCATCAGGATCCACTACCTCTTTACTGAGCTTGACTGAAGTCAGCTCTTTTTTACCGGATACCTTTACCGTAACCGCTCCACCGCCTGCACTTGCTTCAAACTCTTTATCCTCAAGCTCCTTGCTCTTCTCCTCCATCTGCTTTTGCATTCTCTGAGCCTGTTTCATCAGATTTCCCATATTTCCCGGGATACCACCGCCCGGAAATCCACCTTTTTTAGCCATTCACTGTATCTCCTTTCTTATTCTAAAGCTTCCTAATCCTTTTACTGCGAAATGTATTTATGAAAAGACATTTCACTTATATTCTATTCTTTATTCATACTGAATCGGTACCCTGATCAGCTTGGAAAGATCCGGTACTTCCTCCAATCGTTCCTTAGTTCTGTCCAAATATCTCACATTGATCTGTACCTGCTTCTGCAGCTGCTGTGCCATCGTATCCTGAATCAGCTGCATATGCGCTTCCCTGTCAATGACATCCTTATCGAGCGGGTCTGTAACGACAAGCTGCAAGCTCTGTCCCTCTACACTCAGAGTTGCGCCCTGAAGCACGGTTGCCAGCGCAGGAGCCTTACGGCCCACCTGGCTGATGATACTCTTCCATTTCGAAGCTGCCTGCCTTAGGTCCTCCGGTAATGCCTCCGGCAGAATAACCTGTGGTTTTGGCTCCGCAGCCATTCCTGCTGCTTCCTTTCGCGAGACAGGACTCTTAGCTTCTACGACAACGCCCTTCTCTAGCTTCTCTTCGAGAAGCTTCAGACGATTAACGAGGGAATCGAGATTTATTTCCATCTCAGGCTTACATAGCTTAATCAGTGAAATCTCGATCAATACTCGCTTTCTCGAAGCGTATCGAAGCTGGTTGGCCAATTCGGAGAATACCCTGATATATCTCATCAGCGAAAGCTCATCGATACTCTCAGCCTCCTGCTTGAGCAGAATCAGATTCTCTGTAGAAATCTCTATGATGATATCTGAGATATCCTCTGTCGTCTTGACTAACAGCAGATTTCTGAGATACCAGATAAAATCAATCGTAAATTGTCCCAGTTCGCGGCCGGAGCTTTCAATCTCCTCCAAAAGTTTGATACAACCGGTTACATCCTGTGCTCTGATAAAGCCGAGAAGCCTTGCAAAGACTAAAGTATCGACTGCCCCGAGCACCTCCAGTACATTGTCATAGGTCAGCTTCTTACCCAGATAGAAGGAAATACACTGATCCAGTAAGCTTAGTGCGTCACGCATGGAGCCATCCGCTACTCTTGCCACATAACGGAGGGCTTTCTCCTCCGCTTCGATCTGTTCCTCCCGCATCAGTTCTGTAAGGCGTTCGGTAATGGTATCTATGGTAATTCGTTTGAAATCATATCTCTGGCACCTACTGAGAATTGTTACCGGTATCTTATGAACCTCTGTCGTGGCCAGGATAAAGATAACATAGGACGGCGGTTCTTCGATGGTTTTTAGAAGAGCATTGAAGGCTCCTGGCGAAAGCATATGAACCTCGTCTATAATATATACTTTATATCTTCCCTCCGTAGGAGAATACCTGACCTCTTCCACAATTTCGCGGACATTGTCTACACCGTTGTTGGAGGCGGCATCGATCTCTATGACATTCATGGAGGTCTGGGCTGCAATTCCCTTGCACATTCTGCATTCATTGCAGGGATTACCATCCACAGGGTTCTCGCAGTTAACTACCTTCGCAAGAAGCTTCGCCACCGTCGTCTTACCGGTACCTCTGGTTCCTGTGAACAGGTATGCGTGTCCGATACGGCCGGCCTTCACTTGATTCCTTAAGGTTGTAATGATATGTTCCTGCCCTTTCACATCATGGAAGTTATCCGGGCGGAATTTTCTATATAGAGCCGTATATGACATGGGCTACTTCCTTTCTAATCATCCGTGGTTTTATTAGTACCCAACAGCTCTGCTTCAAATCGTTGATTGGCACTCACAAAAAGCTCCACGAGTCGGGGATCAAACAGATTTCCCTTCCCTTCTATGATAATCTCCATCGCCTGCTGATGGGTTAAGGCATCCTTGTAACAACGTTCCGAGGTCAATGCATCGTATACATCAGCCACTGTCATAATTCTTGCATAGATGGGAATTTCTTCTCCCGCAAGACCGTTCGGATACCCGGTTCCGTCCCACCTTTCGTGATGGCAATAGGCGATATCCTTGGCAAGATACAGCCAACGGTTACCTCCTGTCTCCTTAATCACCTTATCAAACGCTTGCATTCCCAAGGTCGTATGCGTCTTCATATATTCATACTCTTCCGTATCCAGGGAGGAGGGCTTTCTAAGCACTCCGTCATTGATACCGATTTTACCGATATCATGAAGTGTCGCCGAACGCAGCAGATCCTTGACATCCTCCTCAATGAGAATATCCTTATAATAATCATGTGCTATTGCTTCCTCCAGCAATATATTAAAATACTTCGTCGCATTCTTCAGATGATCTCCCGTCTCTTCATCCCGGCTGTCCACCAGTCCCGCGAAACCGTTATAGAGGGCACTCTGATACTTTTCTGCATGAATATTTTCTTTTCTTAACTGATACAGCTCAAGATATTGTTCAAGTGTTCTACGAAGCATTGCTTTCGTCGCAGGCAGTATGATACAATCCTCTGCTCCCAGAGCAAGCACCTTTTCCTCAATCCATGGGACTGCTTCCTGCATCAAAAAAACAACAGGAATTCCCTGCATTTCAGGGATGCTCCTCAGCTGCTCACAGAGCGTACAATTCTGTGTATCAGCCTCTGATATTGTCAGTAGAACCAAATCCACCCTGATATGCGTAAGATACTCTCTCAGACTGGGAACTGCCGGAAGAGAATCTAGCTCATAATAATCCTGCAATTCCAGACGTAATGTTGAATACATTGTTAAGTCGTTATCTGCAATTAATATGTGCCTCATACAGTACTCCCGACCGCCGATGCGGTGCATTTTATCTCTGGATAAACCTTATTATACCATTTGAAAGAAGTAAAATCAATGTCTCATCTCTGTCCCCTTAAGGGCTTAAAAATTCCTTAGGGCCTCTCTGGAAATGCTGGTAATCCTCATGGTCCGGCCATTCACCACCCCAGGTAAAGCCTCTTTTCTTAAAGGCCTGATAGCAAACATCCCCGGCATGGATATAATAAGGACAGTTAAGTGTTCGATCCGCATATTGGGCTCCGCTCACAGGAGTGACCACCAGCTTGCCGTCCACCTTATGGATGAACGGATTATAGAGAGGATTTATATCAATCGCAAGTCCATAGCCATGAAGAGAAATCCGGTCCGTACCCTCTATTACGCGGTAATTAAAGGCAGAGGAATTGTTGGCTGCCATGGAAAGATTATCATCCGCGGCATATTCATCCACCAGCTCCAATCGTTCGATGGGATATTTCAGCCGATACAGCTCACGAAAAATCTCCACAGCATCCTCTGCTATCAGCTTATTCACAATCAGCTCTCCGGTATGTGACTGACCATCAAAGCCCATATGGGTAACACGGACGTAACGCAGCTCCTCATAGGGAACCCTGCAATCCTCCTTATAGGAAATACCCTTTATTCGCTGCTTCACCTCATCGGAAAGCTCCTCGTAATAGAAATCCTCCGTCCCGTAAAATTCGACTGACTCCATAGCTGCCTCCTAGTCCTCTTCAATGACATGGATTTCCAGATAATCAAAATCTATCGGATCGATAAAATTATCCTTCGTGAAGCGGGTCTTGTCATGACGTTTGAAATCTTCTATCGTCGTATTCAGCCAAATCGGCTTAGACAGATCATAGGTATGGCAGATCTCATCGATCGCAGCAAAAATCTTCTGCGTTCTCCGAAGCTCCGGGTCATCATTGCAGACCACCATATCCTGTATCATTCGATTCTCTTTAAATATTTTCGCCCATAAGCGGAACATATTCTCCTCCTAATGACTGCTTTCGAATAATTTTAGATAACCCCCGTGGGAATAGCATTGTTCTCCTTGAATAATTTATCAATGATATAGGTACCTGTAAACAGCTGTCTTCTAATAGCATAGGTAATGCAAAGCATTGCCGCAGAACATGCAACTATACCTGTATGCCGGAAACAAAGAAAATTGAGAGGAGAATGATGCTATAAGCCGTGAAAGAAGTACTATTCCTATTCTGTAGCAGCTCCTTCTATGAATTATGCCGTTGCCATTTTATGCCCGTCAGTATATAATATTTAATTGATGAACATTCTTATTATATATGAATATGCAGGAATTGCAAATGCATTTAACTGATTTTGAAGGAGGACCCGGATGGAAGGAATAAAACGCAGAGAACAGCTGATAAAGATACTAAGCGGGCAGACCGAGCCGATCTCCGGCGGGGAGCTGTCTCGTCTTCTCGGTGTCAGCAGGCAGGTAATCGTACAGGATATCACACTGCTGCGTGCAACCGGAATTAATATATTCTCTACCACCAAGGGCTATCTGATTTTTCAATCTGATGAGCCTCGTGTAAAAAGGATCTTCAGGGTCAGGCATACAACAGAACAGATCGAGGATGAGCTATGTACCTTCGTGGATAACGGCGGGAAAATACTGGATGTGGTCGTCAATCATGAAATCTACGGCGATATCGCCACTGCGTTGACAATCCGCAACAGGCAGGATGTCTATGACTTCGTGAAAAAGGTTCAGGAGAAGAAGATTGTTCCCTTAAAGGATCTGACCGACGGAATTCATCAGCATACTGTCGTAGCCGACACAGAAGAAACTCTGGACAGAATCGAGAAAGCGCTGAAGGATAAGGGCTATTTATATCAGTAAATTTTAGTACTATTCCATGAGCCGGCTTACCGGCTCATTTATAATTGTCATAAATGAAGCAAGGGGGACTTAAAGCAGCTGCTTTAGGTCCCCCTCTTAATATAAATTAATTACTCATAGGCCAAAAAATTAGCGGAGAAGCAGCATCGGATTAACGGTCTCATCATCCTTCTTCACCATAAAATACAGATTGCTGCCTTCTACAGAATAGTACTTCGATGGTTCGTCGATCTTAGCAAATACTGTGCCCTCCTGAACCAAATCTCCGACCTTTAGATCGCAATCAGAGAGCTGTCCGTATACGACACTGTAGTTGTTACCAATATCCATAGTAACGGTAAGACCGGTCTCTTCATCCTCCTCAATATTCTTAACAACACCTGCCGCTGCCGCTTTTACCTCGGTACCAACCTCTGCATCCAGGATGACAGCAGGATTGCATTTATACTGCATCATGGTCGCAAAATAGATGGTATGGTCCATACTGTAATTCATGATAATGTTGCCCATAACAGGCCACATAAGCCCATCGTCTGCGTTAAAAGAAAGGTTCTCCAGGGTTTCGGCATTCTCATTCCGGGCATCGGACGAGCCGGTCTCAACCGCAGCATCCTCAGCTCGTTCCGCAGCATCAGACTGAGCATACTCATCAGCATTTTCCACATTAGCGTCATTACCTTCAGCGTAGCCTTCATACTCAATCATATCCTCACTATCTGCAATATCCTGACTTGTTCCATTGTTCTTAGCCAGTTCATTGGCTGTATTATCATTTGCAGCAACATCTTCGGAAGAATTGCCATCATTTTTGACGATTCCCTCAGATATCTGGTTATTCTCAGCCTTGTTAACATCCCCCACATCAGCCTTTATGTTATCATCAACATCATTGATGTCCACATTATTCTCTTGCTGGTCATTCTTAGAAGCCAGCTGGGAACCAACGATACCTACGGCGCCGATTGCAATCATGCCGACAAATAATAACACATAATAACCTTTTCCTTTGAAAAATTCGGTAAAACTGTTCTTTTTCACTATTATCACCTCAAAACATATTCTTCTCAGATAATTTTCTAATTATTCTTCTTTTCCCTGCCCGGCCTAATTATTTTGCATCCAAATATATACAAAAACTGCCCGGGGTATCACCTACGCCCTCTCTTCTGCCCAACAGCCTGAATTTCTTGGCTTTGACTTAACTTCAGGTACGGTAACCCCCTTTGATTACACTATTACACATGTATTATTGCCATTTTTAGAAAAATTAGTCCTATGTCATATACTTCTACTTGACATTTTCATCACCAGGCATAAAATAGAACTATGCGGATTAGCAATGCGGATATGGTTCAGTGGTAGAATGCGAGCTTCCCAAGCTTGAGATGCGGGTTCGATTCCCGTTATCCGCTTACAATAAAATAAGACCTATGGCACAGTTTTTTTGTGTCATAGGTCTTATTTTGTTGTAAGTAATTATATAAGGTAAGCGGGAAGAATAAAACATGAGCCCACTGGCGAAATGCTTTTATTCTTCCTAAGCCTTGCCATGTATTAGGGCAAGGCTTTTTCCCGATTATCCGCTTTAATGTGCTTATCATACGGTATACAAAGAAGTACTCGGAATACAAACAACAAGACTACCGTTTGTCTATCTTTCTGGACATTAATACTGTTATAAACATAATGGGTATTTCATAGTAATCAAAGAACTACCAGAATTGATAATTATGCTTTCTAATTATGATATACCAATATTATGTCGCCATCATCAAATTGGTCGCCACATTCCGGACAGAACTTTGGTGGGTGAGTTTTATCATCCGGTTCCCAACCACACTTATCACACTTGTATTGCGGTATTCCAGCGGTCTTTGCGTTGCCACACTCAGAGCAGAATTTACCTTTGTTTTCTGTACCACAAATACATACCCAACAGTTTGTCGCAGCCCTCTCAATCATTACTTCAACAATCTCACCATCTGTGTCTGAGTCATCCTCATTAACGACATTAGCGGCTTCATATTCGGCAAACTCTTCCGGTGACATATGAGCCATCGTTGAGAGATGCTTCTTTAACCTATGTGCCATCGGCTTAAACGTTGCTAGTGTTAGCCCGCCAGAGACAGCTCCACCTAGTATAGGTACAGCCTTTGATACGCCTTTAGCAAATGTTGACTTTACCATTTTTTGACCCAACATTGCCGCGATTTTTTTGACAATTGGATAATACC
>JAEZJV010000014.1 GCA_023415635.1 Bacillota bacterium
CATACATGGCCTGCAAAGATATAGCCGTGTTCAAGATAATATTCGGCTTCCTTAACAGATAGCAATCTGGTGTCTTCCGAAAATGCATCCTGAAGCTCATATTCCGTATAATATATTCCGATCAATGTCAGCTCGGCTGTATTACCGTTATCCATGAACAGGAAACGAATGGATCCTAAGTATCTATTATACATAGACTGATTCATATTATCAGAATTTTCAAAGGCCTCGACTTTTATGGTCATGTCCCCTTCGTCATAGTAGCCCAGATCACGGGTTATATACTGAAATTCACAATTGGTGCCAAAGACCTTATTGGCAAAGTCAAGTACTGGAGTAAGCTTGTTCTCAATCGACTCATCGGATTCGTCAGGTGTGATCGTAATTTTATCTCCGAATAATTCTAATTGTTGGATTGGTGGAGTCGGATTCCAAATACGATATGTTGTTTCGGTTACTCCATGAGCATCCATGGTTTCAACGTTAATCTTATATTTTTCCGAGACCAAGTCTACATTGTAGTAATAATAATCGAACTGATGGGCCTGATCATCATTCTCTTGGGAAAGGAGAGTATCAAAATTTTCTTTTACATTTGTAATAATTTTGTTTACCTTATCTTTGAAAAATGTCTCCGGGTGTTCAACCTGTACTGACTGATAAACCTTAAGAGCAGAAACTTCAGTATTGTTCTTGATCGGTGAGTACATTAGGTCTGAGAGCTCCCCTGCTACCATCGTAAAGTAAGCCTTCGTTCCGGTACCACTAGCTACTAAGCCTTTGCTTTGAGAGAGAATATCACTTGCCGTGATCGGATTATTACCAGGTAGCGGAGCCGATGCTTTATTCCCTATGCAATATAATGTAACGCAACTCAGGAATAGAACGATACATGCCACCGCTGCCAGCCGCTTTATCCATATAGTACGGGAACGATCTGTATTTTCCTCAAGAGGTAAGGTGTTAATCGCTTCCTTGATGAGGTCATCCCCAAGCTGATTCATTTCATCAAATAACTGTTTTCCGGTCATAGATCATATCCTTCTTCCATCAAATAATTCTTTAATTTATTCCTTGTTCTAAAAAGCGAAGACTTCACCTTGCTTTCGCTGACGGCAAAGCGTGACGCGATTTCCTTCACGGAAGCGGCACTCCAATATCTTAATAGGAATATCCTACGGGAATCCTGATCAATACCTCTAAGGAAACGATCAATCACCAGCCCGATTTCACCCTCTTTAAAATGGGAGTCTATCTCACTGGTACTCGGGATGCACTCTTCCAGTTCGCTAAAGGCTAATTCGAGATCTTTGTTCCGCTTCCCGGCATTGTAGTACTCATATTTATGTAGCGCAAGATTACGGGCAATTTTGCACAAATAAGGAGATAAAGGCTGGGGTTCCTTCGGAGGAATAGAATTCCAGGCTTTTAGATAGGTATCAATTTCACACTCTTCTGCATCTTCTTTACATCTTAAAATGTTAAAAGCAATCCGGTTACACAGCCTTCCATATTTCAATCTGGATTCCTGAATTGCTCTCTCGGAACGCTTTAAATATAATTCAACAATTTGCCAATCCTCCATAGTATCACTCCATCCCTAGTATATTTCCTATACCTATATAACCGGAATTTAATGATTTGGTTGCATTAAATCCGTTAAACCAAGCTATTAAATTCTTCCTCTTAAATTCTTCCTGCACTTTTTGGGTTATTTATAAATTCATCAACCAATTCGTATTTGTCATAAGAGATCATCTCATTTTCTTATACTTAGCAAATCTAACTTGGTTATTCCTTGTTTTATTGAATACTCTATTCTCGGCTCAACTATACGGTATCTTTTGCTTATATTTCCTGTATTATCAACTTCTATAACTTATCCATAATCTTTAATTATTTGGCTCTGCTAGACAATTGTGTGATAAAGAAATAACAAAAACAGCTATGCATATAGGGATTTCCATTGTCTAGCTGTTTTTATATAAATTATTTCGCAATATATTAATAATGCAAATAAAAAATATTAAATTTATTTATTTCTCTTTGAATACTTCATTATTACAATCCCATCTTCAACCGCATAGTAATCAAGATTTAAATCTATTTTAGGATTATTATCATAAAAAAGCTTTATTCCGTTCCCCAAAACAGTGGGTATTATTCCAATTACATATTCATCTATCACATCAGATTTAATAAAATTATTAATTAAAATTCCACCACCAAATAAGTATATATTTTTTCCCTCATTTTTTAGTTTCTCTACTTGTTTTACTATATCATTACTTATAAAATGATAATTTTCAAAATCTTCTAGTTGCTTTGAAGTTGCTATATATACATCTTTTTCAGTAAACTCTCTATGCATACCTTGTTCAAAACAGTTTTTACCCATAACTACAACATCTATGTTGTCTAAAAATTTATCATGGCTCCACTTATTTTCTGTATTTAAAGTAGAATTACCATCTCCAACTATCCAGTCATATCCTCCATCATTATCTGCTATATATCCATCTAAGCTTATTGCTAAATTTAATATTATTTTTCCGTTCATATTTTGAATTTTCCTTTTATTTTTATTTATAAATATTTATTTACAAGCAATTATACCATATTATATAACAATTTTGAACTATATTATATAACTCGTTAAATAATACTTCAATCAATACACAGTCTTATCAAAGCTTTTTAGCTTAAGCTAATTCAATATATCTATTTCTAATAGTGTTTATAGTTATGCAAGTTTCTTTAGTTGCTACATTAAGCAACTTATCCAAATGCGAATGTCGGCGTGTGAGCCTCCAGCCTCATTCTTCCAAGGTTTACTCTGTGAGAGTTCAAATCTGGTCCAGAACATAAAAATAAAACAAGTTCATCCTGTTGGATGAACCTGTTTTATTTTAAGCGCGAGACGGGATTCGAACAAATCCCCGCACACTAAAATACTGATAAATAGGAGGTTTGCGGCTTCTGTTATTTATCTGCACACATAGTTGCACACAAGTAATTTGTGCAGATAATACAAAAATATCATAATACGCAAAGAAGTTTTTATGCTTGTATACTAAAGCAATATCAATATCACAATCATTCAATACAACTACTCCACTTGATACCTAATATTCTTCATGATATACATGAACATGTGGCTTTTTAGGTAGAATGGAGCCATTAAAAAAGCAACTTTATCAACATACACTCACGGTATATTTCTTTTGACCATGTTCCTACTGATATCAGTTTTTCACAGCTTCCATAATAGTTTTCAATAGTCTAGGTTGCCTCCAGTTTTTTGCATTTCTGTCATAAAGCGAGAATACATTTGCAGGAGTATCATTAGAACCTATTCCGCACTCCCACCAAAAACATGGAATATTAAGTGATTTTGCCTTTGCTAAAATATATTTGGCCATATTTTCTCTGTCTGTAAGAGGAAATGCTTCTGTACTTCCCCATTCACCTAATATAACAGGAACTCCTGTTTTGTCTGTAAAACTCTTTATTTTATTAAATATATTATCAATTGATTGTGTATCATTTTTGTCTGTTGCACTCCATTTCCAAGTCGCTTTATCGAGCGCGTGGTTAACTGAATTAGTTTCTTCATTCCATCCCCAAACCATATCCGATGGGTTGAAATAGTAGTGTACCTGTACAATAAGCTTGTCGTCTTTTGGCAATTCCATATATTCAAGATGGTCAGCACTCTCTCCGACACTTCCAATGTTCAAGAATCTTTTTGTGTTATTGCCGCCTGTAGACCGAACAGTCTGTACAAAAAGTGCGTTCAGTGAATTCACGCTAGAGACACGCTTTTCAAGGCTAGTTCCGGTATTGTAATTTTCATTCATTTCGTTTGCTGCTTCAAAAAGCAGCTTATCGCCGTACCTATTGAACTTTGTTGCAATCTGCTTCCACATTTTTGTGAAGCGCGCATTCACATAGGTTTCATATTCCTCCGACATCCAATTGTCCGCCCAGTGGTTTCCTACCCAAGAGCGATTCAAATAATCATAATGAGAGTTTAGAATAACATACATATCTTTTTTTAGAATATAGTCAACGATTTTTTGTACAGCATCGAGCCATTCTTTATCTATTTCAAATGTTTTGTCGTTCATATGTAGTGTCCAAGACACGTTTAACCGTATAGAATTATAACCTGCTTCCTGAAGGATATCGACCATTTTGAACGCATCGGTTTTATAGTTTTCCTGATTTACCCAATAACTGGCCTTTGTGACTTTTGTTGCAGGTGCATCAAGAATTTTAATTGTAGCATACAATGTAGAGTTCTTCAGGGTTTTTACCGAAGATAGATTGTTGCCTTGATTATTTATACAATCAAACCAGTTTCCATTCATATCTTGTACGAAATTTGAAAAAGTACGTTCACCCTCAATACAGTCCAAATTGTATTTCTTTCCGTTTGATGTTTTTATATATGCGTTTGAGATGCTTGCGGTAATTTTTGCGCTCTTCCCGTTAGCAAGCCTGTAGCCAAAAGAGATTTTATCTAATTTAGTGCTGTCAGCCAAACCGCTAAGAGAGTCTTTTAACAAGACTTTTACTGTTGTCGTTTCCCCTTTTACCAGCCCGGTGGATTCGTAGGCAAGCCACTCAAAAGCATAATTTTTCCAGTCGGTATCATGTAGCCAGATTGCAACGCCAACCGGAGCGGATTTAAATGTTCGTTTGTCGTACCCTGTTTTAAAGGACCAATCGATTAAATCATAGTAACTCGCCAGATTACTCCCGATTTTCATTTCTGATACTATCTGTTCTGCGGTAAGTTTATCACGAAAGGCGTAGATATCGGTCTCATTAGCTACAGTTTTTGTCACAGCAACGGCAAGCGATGGTGTTGTAGATGTTAATACGATAACAAGTGATAACAGTACGGCATACAAGCACTTCATAAAAACCTCCAATTAATTAAATTTATCTATAACATACCATTAAATTACATGCGTGTCTAGTTATATGAACGAGAAAAGCATATTAAGTGTATCATCTACGCTTTGTAGAAGTGTACACCATTTTCAATGAACATAATAACGGTTACTCGTATCCATCTTCGAGTAAACGGTTAATCATGTTTTTTGCCTCCATTCTTGTTCTTCCCAGTATTCGGTTTGGTTGAGTTTGAATCTGATCTAGACACAGAAAAAGAAAAGAACCTATGCTTCGCATAAGTCCTTTTCTTTTTAAGCGCGAGACGGTGCACGAGGTCCAGTGGACCTCGGTTCTGCACGGACCGGAGCGGAGCGGAGACATTCGAACCCGCGACTCCTCGCAGTGTCTTTGCTCCGTAAAATGCACTCCGCAAAGCCACAGGAAGAATGTGAATGTCGGCGTGTGAGCCTCCATCCGCATTCTTCCAAGGTTCACTCTGTGAGAGTACGAATCTGATCTAGACACAGAATAACAAAGAAGGAACCTTCTATCGAAGATTCCTTCTTTGTTATTAAGCGCGAGACGGGATTCGAACCCGCGACCCTCGCCTTGGCAAGGCGATACTCCACCACTGAGCCACTCGCGCATTTTATGTCTTTGTGCTTTCATAGCTTTGTGAACACATGACATAATATACTATAGATTAGGTTGAATGTCAATACCTATGTGCTAGAATTTTGAATTCTTTTTATAATTTATATTATTCATATAATTTAAGCAATTGAGATGGTGCAGACATATTCATTGTTCTGGAAGGGCTTGTTTTTCAGTGCCTCGGATTTAGAAAGTGTGACATCTACCCATAGCTCCTCAGCGGTAATCAGGAGATTGGCCATCATGATGCCCATGTCGATCATTTTATTATAATCCAAGGCTTTACCAATGAATAAGTTTTTCTTTGCAAAGACATGTATTCTTTTCTTATATACCACGAATCTCCAAGGCTGACTGTTAAGTGCGGACGGAGCAAGTCTTGCTGCAGACAGCACCTGTTGGATATCCGGGGTGACCTCCTCCTTATATAGAACAATCTCTTTTTCTGGGAGACGTTTTGCCTTTTTGCTGTCACGATATAGGGTTGATTTCGTCTTACCGAAAGCAAGAGTAACCACATATTCATATTTCATGGTAGCTTTGAGGCCGCTACCGGGATAAGCTACCAGGAAACAGGTACCATAACCCTTAGCAATCAGATACAGATTCATTTGCTGCATCAGATAGCCCGCATTCAGCATATAATCCTCCTTAGTCTCGGAGGAGATACATAGATAATAGGGAGCTTTTACATTAAAGGGTCCGTAGAAGCCTTGCTTTGCCTCGATATTGCTTACCAATTTGAATTCCACGGCAATACCATCAATTAGCATGGGCAGCTGATTTGCATATTCCAGGAGTCCTTCGATTTCCTCCCATTCCAACTTTTCCTGCTTGAAATGGCGGATACTCTTTCTGGAAAATATAGCTTCAAATGTATTCATCTTTTTGATAACCTTCTTCCTTACTCGTTGGCAGCATCCATATGCATGGCTCTTTTCTTGAAATAAAGAGGAGAGATGCCATAGTATTTCTTGAATAATTTGCTGAAGTGGTAGACATCGTCATAACCTACCTGGTTCGCTATGCTTTTGATACTACCGCCTTCACTGTTCAACAAAATATCCTTTGCTTTCTCCAGACGAATCTTGATTAGATAGTTTATGGGTGACTCGCCTGTCTCTTCCTTAAAAATCTTGGAAATATAAACAGGGCTTAAATACATATTATGTGCAATCTGTTCTAAAGATATTTTATGCTCGTAATTTTCATTCAGATAGTTAACGATACGATTTACGGCATAGCTTTTGTTATAGGATTCAAAGGTACAGCTCTTTTGGTCGATGTTCTCAACCTCTGCAATTTCACGCAATATCAACAAAAGCAGCTGCATCAGATGTGTCTTTAGCATAAAATACCTGCCGACCTGGTTGCTTTCCTTTTCTGCAATCATGGAAAAGCAATGCATGGAGATTTCTTGCTTTAACTCTGCAGTAGTATGAAGGAGACAGCCACCGTCAGGCAGCTCGATAGAGTTTGGACTCATATTCTTATAATGGAAATCCGTAAAACCGGCAATAAATTCTATAGTCGGTTCTTTCGAATTCGTGATAATATGAGTATGCTTCACACCGGGATTACATATTACCAGATCGCCGGCTTCTACGTCATATTCCTTTCCATCTACAAGATATCTCCCTTTTCCTGATAAAATATATGCCAGCTCGGCAAAGTCATGATCATGATATACCCCTTCATTAACCATCTTAACCTTTGAAACATAGAAGACGGTTGGGTTAAAATCATTGTAGGTTAAATCATAATCAAAAGCCATATAAAATTCCATCCTTCCATTACTATACGAAGCAGAGCTTCGCTTGAACATCTTTATCCAGTGTAGGTAAAGCTGTATTACATTAACAAATATTATATCATTAGAAGCTAGCTCTGGTAAATGGAATTTTAAAAAATATTTCTAGATATAGTGGGCTATAGTAGTAATTACCCATGCCTAATATTATTATCCTATTAAGTAAAGAATTTCAAACAGGTATTTCTTGAAGGATCTTCGGGGATAGAGTAAAATATCTGGGGATGAGTATTTGAGAAATCTGATTATACACCTGAATCGAGTGAGGAGCAAGAGAATATAAATGAAGAATAATAATATGTCATATGACTATAATGAAATTGTACCTTATCTGCTTCACTGGTTTGATTATAATGCAAGAATTCTACCTTGGAGAGAGAGGCCTAAGCCGTATTATGTCTGGATTTCAGAGATTATGCTGCAGCAGACAAGAGTAGAAGCCGTCAAGGGATACTTTGACCGCTTTATCACAGCCATACCTGATATCAAATCTCTGGCGGAAGCAGAGGAAGACATATTATTAAAGCTATGGGAGGGTCTGGGCTATTATAACCGTGTCAGAAATCTACAGAAGGCGGCAAAGTTGCTTCAGGAGCAGTACAGTGGCGAGATACCTGCAAGCTATAAGAAGCTGCTCCTGCTTCCTGGTGTGGGAGAGTATACTGCTGGTGCGATTGCTTCCATTGCCTTTGGACTGCCAGTCCCGGCGGTTGATGGTAATGTACTGCGTGTGATGATGCGAATCTCGGGAAGCTTTGATGATATCACGAAGGTATCGGTAAAAAAAACTCTTTGGAAGGATATCAATTCAATTATTCCAAAGGATCGCCCAGGTGATTTTAACCAGTCCCTTATGGAGCTAGGAGCAACTGTATGCTTACCAAATGGAAAACCACTATGTAAGCAATGTCCGGTTATGCATTTGTGTAAAGCATTTCATGAAGATTTGATCCTCCAGCTTCCTGTCAAATCGGCGAGGAAAGAGCGTAGGAGAGAAGAGCGGACAATTATTCTAATGGAATTCGAGGGGAAATATGCAATTCGTAAGCGTCAGGAAAAGGGATTGTTATCAGGGCTTTGGGAGCTGCCCGGGTTGGAAGTAAAGCTATCTCTCAAGGAGTTTAGGGAATATCTTGAATCACAGGGGATTCATATCAAAGATATTCTTTCAATAGGAGAAGCAAAGCATATCTTTACTCATGTAGAATGGCATATGATCGGTTATCGTTTGCTTCTTTCAAGTTTGCCGGAAGGCTATAGTATAGCCAATGATATCAAATGGGCAGATCATCAGGAAATTCGTGAAAGGTACAGTATACCGAATGCTTTTTCAGCCTTTACAAGGTATATATAAATGGAAGAAATTCATTGTAATTTGAAATAATTATTGTAAATAAGGACAAATGTGCTATGATTATAAAGGAATTCATTGATAACAATTGGAGTGTGGACTATGAAGAAAAACTTAATTTTTATATTAGTAACAGTGCTGATATTATTCGCGGGATGCGGAAAAGATGAGAAGATGACGAACTTTATTCCGACACAGGCACCTGCAGAAGATAGTGAGGATACAGATGCAACAGAGGCTGCAGAAGATACGGAAGATAAGGGTGTAACGACAGAAGCAGGTGGAGAAGCTTCAGATATAGCTATGCCTTCTGATGATGAGACTGCAGCATCAATACCAAAAGAGATTCATGTAGGACAGACTACAACCAAGTATGTGAAGCTGGATGAATATGATGCGGTTCTGAATGTACGTGCGACACCCAGTAAAAACGGTGAATTAGTAGGCTTTCTTGTACATACAGAAAAAGTACAGGTGATAGAGATAAAGGATGGTTGGGCAAGTATAAAATATAACGACGGAATATGTTATGTCAGTTCGGATTTCTTAGTTGACGAACGTCCGGATTATATTGATCCGCCAACTAAGGCACCGACGCCGACGAAAGCGCCGACACCTAAACCGGCAAATGGGACTACAGATCAACAGTCAACTCCGCCTGAGATATAAAGTACAAATGAAAGGATTATTTCAGTGTTGTGATATAATTCATGAATTTTTGTAGGGAATCAGAGAGGAAGGCATTCTTTGAATAGGAAAAGCCGACCTCTCTTTTATTAACCGGAATTTTCAAAGGTATTTGGACTAGTGTACCCTCTTCGAGCTCCTTCTGCACAAATTCCTTAATTACACAGGCGACACCAAGGCTGGTTTTTGCGAATTCAATGAGCAGGTCCATGTTGCTTATCTCCAGGATATGCTTTGGTTCGATGGAATTACTCTTGAAGTAATCCTCAATGTATTTTCGGGATACATTCTCCTCATCCAGAAGCATGATATTTGCGGAGGAAAAAATATCTGTAGAATTATCTCTAAGCTTTAGATTATCCAGATAGGAGCTGGTAGCTACAAAGATATCCTCGATTTGACCGAGAGAACAGAAGGTGAAGGCATCACTGGCAGGCTTAGCCACAAGCCCAACATCCAGGGAATTGTTCTCTAAAAGCTTCAATGTATAGGAGGAGGATTGATTGTCGATTGTAATCTTGATATGAGGATTCTCCTTTACGAAACCATTCAGATAGGGAAGAAGTAGATACTTGCATAACGTAGTACTGGCACCGATACGAATATGTCCAATTCCAAGACTATGGATTTGTCTTAAATTCTCCTCAGCGCGCTGCAAAGTATCAAAAGCACTTTTTGTATAATCATAAAGAAGCTTTCCCTCATCTGTCAGCTTTACACCACGAGAACTACGGATGAAGAGGGTAACGGCAAGATTGTCCTCCAAATTCTGAATAGATTTACTAACAGCAGGCTGGCTGATGTATAGCTGCTTGGCAGCCCGGGAAATGTTACCTGCCTCAGCCACGCAATTAAAAATGTAATATAAGGATAGATTTTGCTCCATTGCAATTCCTCCTTTACTAAATAGCTTGATATATTGGTAGCAATTTCAGATTATAACTTTAAGTTATAGATGGTATTATTAATATGTATTTTGATTATAACAGACACTATGCTAAAATAGCAATAAGAAAATAATAGGCAGGTCATGCGCCGCTTATTAATAATTTCAGAGGGAGTGTATATTCACATGAATTACAATATTGCTGTCATCCCGGGAGATGGTATCGGACCGGAGATTATTTCGGAAGCGAAGAAGGTGCTTGACCGGATTGGGAAGAGATATGGACATGAGTTCAACTATACGGAGGTGCTCATGGGCGGAGTTTCTATCGATGCTTATGGAGTCCCTCTGACAGAGGAGGCTCTTGAGGCTGCTAAGAACAGTGATTCCGTACTGCTTGGAGCTGTAGGAGGTAATGTAGGACAGTCCAACTGGTACAGCCTGCCACCACATCTTAGACCGGAGGCTGGTTTACTTGCAATCAGGAAAAGACTTAAACTTTTTGCCAATATCCGCCCGGCTATTCTATTCGAAGAGCTAAAGGGAGCCTGTCCGCTAAAGGATGAGGTAATTGGAGACGGTTTTGATTTTGTCGTAATGCGTGAACTTACTGGAGGCCTTTATTTCGGTGACCGTCATACAGTAGAGGAAAACGGAGTCAGGAAAGCAACCGATACGCTCGTATACGATGAGAATGAGATCAGAAGGATAGCTAAATGGGCTTTTGAAATCGCCATGAAGAGAAATAAGAAGGTTTGCAGTGTTGATAAGGCAAATGTACTGGATTCCTCCAGATTGTGGAGACAGGTTACGAGGGAGGTTGCTAAGGATTATCCAGAGGTGGAGCTGAGCGATATGCTGGTGGATAATTGTGCAATGCAGCTGGTGAAGAATCCTAAACAGTTTGATGTTATTCTGACTGAGAATATGTTCGGTGATATCCTATCGGATGAAGCGAGTATGATTACAGGCTCAATCGGAATGCTGGCTTCTGCCAGTCTTGGAGATACAAAGCTTGGTCTTTATGAACCCAGCCATGGTTCAGCACCGGATATTGCGGGACAGAATAAAGCGAATCCGATTGCTACCATTCTCTCGGCAGCAATGATGCTTCGCTATTCCTTTGATCTAATCAAGGAGGCGGATAGTATTGAAGCAGCAGTGAAAGCAGTCCTGAAGAAGGGCTATAGAACCATCGATATTATGTCAGAGAACATGACCTTAGTTGGCACCAGAGAAATGGGAGATCTGATTGTCGAAGAGATATAAGGTCGCTTTATCTTAAGGTTGAACTTGATGTGCTAAGGTATCCGGTACATAGTGTAGCCATTGGTTATGGATATAGCCAGGTGCTGGATTCATAACAATGAAATATAATCAGTATATATTTAAGTATGAAGGAGGAACGAGCAATGGGGATGACGATGACGCAGAAAATCTTAGCTGCACATGCCGGACTTAGTCAGGTGGTGGTAGGTCAGCTGATTGAGGCAGATTTAGATCTGGTGCTGGGTAATGATGTTACCGCTCCGGTGGCGATTCACGAGATGGAGAAAATGAAGATAGATAAGGTGTTCGATAAGGATAAGATTGCCTTGGTTCCCGATCATTTTACACCGAATAAGGACATCAAATCCGCAGAGCATTGCAAATGCGTAAGGGAGTTTGCAATTAATCAGAACATCACTAATTATTTTGAAATCGGAGAAATGGGTATCGAGCATGCATTACTCCCTGAAAAAGGGCTTGTGGTTGCAGGGGATGCAGTAATTGGAGCAGATTCTCATACCTGTACCTATGGTGCTCTGGGAGCATTCTCAACCGGTGTAGGTAGTACGGATATGGCAGCAGGAATGGCAACAGGAAAGGCGTGGTTCAAGGTGCCTTCCGCTTTGAAATTTGTGTTGAAGGGAAAACCCTCCGGATGGGTCAGCGGAAAGGATGTCATCCTGCATATCATCGGCAAAATCGGAGTAGATGGTGCCTTATATAAATCCATGGAATTTGTTGGTGACGGTATTAAAAACCTAACGATGGATGACCGTTTTGCTATGGCGAACATGGCAATTGAAGCAGGTGCCAAGAATGGCATCTTTCCTGTCGACGAACTGGCGGTTCAATATATGAAGGAGCACTCTGTGAGAGAATATCAGGTATATGAGGCAGATACGGATGCCGAATATGATGAGATATATGAGATTGATTTATCGTCACTCAAGCCCACGGTAGCCTTTCCCCATCTTCCTGAGAATACCCGTACCATCGACGAGGTAGGTGAGGTTAAGATTGACCAGGTGGTGATCGGCTCCTGTACCAACGGAAGAATAGAGGATTTACGAATAGCTGCAAAAATTCTGGAGGGCAGAAGGGTTGCTAAGGGGATGCGTGTCATCGTATTTCCCGCAACCCAGGCAATCTACCTTCAAGCGATGGAGGAGGGATTACTCGCTACCTTTATAAAGGCTGGGGCAGTTGTCAGCACGCCTACCTGCGGACCCTGCCTTGGTGGGCATATGGGCATCCTGGCAGCCGGAGAGCGTGCCGTAGCTACCACCAATCGTAATTTTGTCGGGCGTATGGGACATGTAGATTCAGAGGTATATCTGGCAAGTCCTGCGGTCGCGGCAGCAAGCGCAGTGACAGGAAAGCTATCCGGTCCTGCTGAGCTTGGATTATAAGGAGGGAAGAAAGTTATGAAGGCATTAGGAACAGTACACAAATATGGTGATAATGTAGATACCGATGTAATCATCCCGGCACGTTATTTGAATTCCTCCGATCCAAAGGAGTTGGCGACTAAGTGTATGATTGATATTGATAAGGATTTTGTGAACAGAGTAAAGCCTGGCGACATCATGGTTGCCAATAAGAATTTCGGTTGCGGTTCCTCCCGAGAGCATGCGCCGATAGCTATCAAGGCAGCAGGTATCAGTTGTGTCATTGCTGAGACCTTTGCAAGAATATTCTATCGCAATGCGATTAACATTGGATTACCGATCATCGAATGTCCGCAGGCCGCCAAGGAGATTGAGGCTGGGGATCAGGTGGAGATTGATTTTGACAGCGGCATGATCTACGATATGACCAAGGGAACCCAATACCAGGGACAGGCATTTCCTGAATTTATGCAGAAGATCATTAAAGCAGAGGGTTTGATAAATTACATTAATAATAAGTAGAATAAAAAGTATATGCGGATACCAGCAATCTATAATCCGGATATCTTGGATTTTGAGAATAATATCACCTTTCATGGTTACAAAGCTGTTCCTGAATAATTGGGAACAAATACTGCTTAGATTGTCGGATCTGTAACATTGACCATGCAACCTACATACTGTGAAATAGAACTTCTTATAGGTGATGGTATTTTCTATGAATGGTACGATACAATATACAATCAGGCCGTATGATACAATATGGATGCTTGCCCAGGTATTTAATACAACTGTGGATTCGATTTTGGATTTAAATCCGGGAATCGAACCCCGCAATCTGATGATCGGGCAGGTCATAACCATCCGACCTGGGTATCAGTATTACCCTTCCTATTCAAATGCACCGGCCGGATCTGAATTCTCAACACCCAATATGAGGACTATGCCGGGAACAGGAACGACAATGCCTGCTACACCTGGTATGCCGACTATGCCGGGAACAGGAACGACAATGCCTGCTACACCTGGTATGCCGACCATGCCGGGAACAGGAGCAACAATGCCTGCAACGCCAGGTATGCCGACTATGCCGGGTAGGGGTACAGCTGGCTCAACCATGCCGAGCAGGGGTATGAATGATCGGACTATGCCGGGATCAGGCATGAATGATCAGAACAGGATGTATTATGATAGGATGAATCGTGAAATGATGGATCACGATATGCAGGATTTGTGCGGCAATATGATGGATTTAATAATTCAATTCCGACAGCTATGGATGGAACATTCTGTATGGACGGCATTCACAATCCTTTCCTTAGTTCAAAATCTTCCTGAAGCCGAGGTATATACACAGAGACTTCTTCGTAATCCGACTGATTTTGCAGCTGCACTAGAACCTTTCTATGGTGAAGAAGCTGCTCAAAGATTTGGCCAGCTTCTGAGCGAGCATCTAAAGATTGCCGCTGAGATTGTCAAAACTGCTTTAGCAGGTGATAATAATGCAATGACGGATGCAGATAGAAGATGGCATGAAAATGCAAATGAGATAGCCATGCTGCTCGCTTCTTTAAATTCTATGTGGAGTGAAGAGGACTGGATGGCAATGATGTATGAGCATCTGGATAATGTGAGCGCATTTGCAGAAACATTGATAGCTGGTGATTATCAAGGCAGTGTTAACGCCTACGATCAGATGCTTGCCCAGGTTCTTGAGATGGGAGACATGATGGCTGAAGGTATTGCCATGCAATTTCCTGATTAATTTAAATTGATTGCTGATGAATTTTTTATATTTCTACTGCAAACAATAACATCGTAACAGGATAGCACTGGATATTAAGTGCAGACATCTTAGTTTATGATTATGTTTGGAGGAGAAACTATGGCTATCAGAAAGATGGATAAACCCAACGAGGGAATTAAATGTATTGTTAATACCTGCGAGTATTATATGAACGGTGATCACTGTGCTGCTGAGCAGATACAGGTTGAGCCAAGAAATGCAAAGGGATCAGATGAAACTGATTGCGCTACTTTTGCTCCCAAGAACTCAAGCTATAGATAATATCTTAACTAAAAACAGGGTGGACCGTTGATATGCTCCCCTTGTGGTAGACAGTTTAAATAATAAAAACTGTTTAACATAAGGAGGAGCATATCAGTGGAGTCACCCTGTTTCAGTTTATATCACTAATATACTCTTAAGCTTTAAAAAGATGTATGGTTCCATCATTATTCATCTTAACAAGGATGGTGGCGATAATCGGGAGCAGCATCAATCCGAGGACTCCCATCAGTTGTACACCCACATACATCAGAATTAGAGTTACCAGAGGATGAAGTCCGATCTGCTGACCGACTATCTTAGGTTCAATGGTCTGCCGTACAGCTGTAATGATGATATATAATATAAGGATTCCGAAACCTACCTTAGTATTGCCTATAATGAATGCAATGATTGCCCACGGAATTAAGACAGCTCCTGTTCCAAGGATTGGCATGACATCAACAATAGCGACCAGCAAGCCGAACAGGAAGGGATTCGGTATCCCGATAATCCAAAAACCGATGGATAATTCAATAAAGGTAATGGATATGATTGCGGAATAGGCTTTAATAAATTTGCCAAGAGATCCTAAAACATTATCCTTTAAACGTAAAATTATATCTCTGCGTTCACCCTTAAACTGTATTACAACAAAGCGGGTGATACGCTTATAATCGGTTGTAAAGAAAAAGGAAGATACTATGGTAAATATCAGCTTTATTAACAGCGTAGGCAATTGGGTGGCAGTTCTTGTTATTGTTCCGACTACAGTAGAGGAAGCATTGGTCAGGAAGCTGAAAATCGAACGGCTGATTTCCTCAAGAAATCCCTGTAAATAATCCTCTAAACCGGGAAAGCGATCCATCAACTCAAGAATTAATTCTTCAACTGCAGGTCTGATTGTAGTTTCATACATATCTGGTAGACTGTAGAATAAATCCGTAATAAAATTGAATATCTTATATCCCATCATACTTGCCAGATATCCTATCAATCCATAGAAGACAATCAAGGTGATGAGAGCTACGATAAGCCTTGGAATATGAGTTTTTGCAGAAATAAAGTCAATGGGCTTACGAAAAATAACCGCTATTACCATACCAATAACAAATGGCATTAATAAAGGTAATACATATTTAATTCCAACATAAACAAGTAATAGGATAATCAGAATATAGATTACAAGGATTATAAATGCCTTCTGTCTGTTTTGATTCATATGTCCTGCCTTTCCGGTAGCGGGTTATAATTAAACCCCAAGAGGATCATGTAACGAATGATACTCTTGGGGTTTTACCCAAAGAGGATCATGTAACGAATGATACTCTTGGGGTTTTACCCAAAGAGGATCATGTAACGAATGATACTCATGGGGTTTTACCCAAAGAGGATCATGTAACGAATGATATTCTTGGGGTTTTGCCCCAAGAGGATCATGTAACGAATGATATTCTTGGGGTTTTGCCCCACATATATTATACATGGGGGCTCCCTTACTGTAAATATAAATGGGGTATATATTTATAATTAATTAATTCTTGCCATAAAATCAGGAGTTCTTCATTACAATACTTTCAAGGATATCCGCTACATCCTCGCAATTATCACAGCACTTTTCTAGGCGGTGAAGTATCTCGGTCCAACACATCAATTCGATCGGATCCTTAGAGGTATGATACAGATTTCTCATGGAATCAACGTATAAAGCATCACCATCTTCTTCAAGGCGGTTGATCTCGATAATTTTTTCACGAAGTTTCTTGGAATTCTTAAAGTTCTTGAATTCCTCAAGAGCCTCGTCCATTGCCTTACAGCAGTCAACAATCAGCTTAGTGAATTTCAGGATTTCTGGACGGACTGACTGAATATTGAACATATCAAAGTAAATAAGTACATCCTCAACAGAGTCTGTAACATCATCAATCTCCTGGGTAAGAGAGGTAATATCCTCACGCTCAATGGGAGGAAGAAATTCCTTTACCAATCTGTTCATAATTTCATGCTTGGCAATATCCGCATTGTGCTCGATCTGATGAGCGGCTGTTACCTTTCCGCTGATGAAATTGGGGTCAAAATTCGTTAGGATATCATGCAGTGATACAGCTAAATCAGTGGAAAACTTTGAAAGCTTAGCAAATGCATCAAAATAATTATAATCGTTTTTCCTGCGCATATCAATTTACTTCCTTCCTTATTTAAAATATTTGCATAAATATATAGGACATCACAAAACCTAAAAGACCGCAGCCGGGGAAAGTAAGTATCCAGGCATAAGCCATTTCCTTCACGACACCCCAGTTTACGCTGGACATTCTTTTTGCGGCGCCTACACCCATGATAGCTGTTGTCTTGGTATGTGTGGTACTGACGGGAATACCGGTAAAGGTTGCCAGCATCAGACAAATAACTCCGGCTGTATCTGCAGCAAAGCCCTGGGAAGTACCCAGTTTTACCATACCCATACCTACTGTTTTAATTATTTTATAACCGCCGATGGAAGTACCTAGTGCCATAACAAATGAGCATAGGAGCATTAACCATATGGGAATAGAAAACTCTGTGACATTCCCTTGACCCTTTGCCAGGAATACACCGAGAAGGAATACACCCATGAACTTCTGACCGTCCTGTGCACCGTGCATGAAAGCCATCATTGCACCGGCACCTACCTGAGCCTTCTGGAAGAAAAAATTAGTCTTTCTACGATCCATGTCTTTACAGACGAGAGTTACTAATTTAATTATTGCATACCCTAAACCAAAACCGAGAATGGAGGAAAGGAAAAGGCCATAGATAACCTTGATCCATTCTTGACCATTGATACCGGAACCACCCTGAAGAGCTATTGCTGCACCCGAGACACCGGCAATCAAAGCATGGGACTCACTTGTGGGAATACCGAAAGCCCAGGCTGCCGTTGCCCATACAACGATAGCAAATAATGCTGCGCAAAGTGCGATTAATGCAAGCTTCGGATCATTACCGAAATCCACCATGTTATAGATCGTTTTTGATACAGCATTACTAATCAAAGTCATTACAAATACACCAAGAAAATTGAAAATAGCTGCCATAACAATAGCGCTCTTTGGACTGATAGAACGAGTTGAAACGCAGGTAGCGATTGCATTAGGCGCATCAGTCCAGCCGTTAACCAGAATTACACCAAGAGTTAATACCACTGTTATTAACAAGGCTGGGTTTGATGTCAGCTGCTGCAGGAACTCAGCGAATTGAATAGTCATAATAGCGCCTCCTAAAACTCAGAATTAATATTGATTCATATTACCTTAATCAACCATAAGAATCTTAACACGAATAATTGACATAAGCAATCACAAATTTTTATAAAAAAATCATAAAAAATACTCAGAATTTGCATAGATTTAAAACGAATTATACAGATTTTACACGGACTTTACATTGGAACAACCAATATCTACCAAATATTATTTCATATTATTCTGTTATTGTAAATCTTCCTGGAAAAATATTCATTGGCATGGGAAAAAATCCATAATATATTTTAAATTGACATTGATTTTTGCGGAGAAATACTTTATTATATACTGTACTACTTTAAAGTGCTACCCGATAACTATAACGGATTTATTTCATAATTATATAAATAAGAAGAAAAGGTGGGTTTTAGGATGAGAAGTGACGCAGTAAAAACAGGAATGGCGCAGGCCCCTCACAGGTCATTATTTAATGCTTTGGGAATGACGAAGGAAGAGCTGAGGAAACCACTGATTGGGATCGTCAGTTCCTATAACGAGATTGTTCCGGGACATATGAATCTGGATAAAATCGTCGAAGCCGTGAAGCTTGGGGTTGCAATGGCAGGCGGAACACCGATTGTATTCCCTGCGATAGCTGTCTGCGATGGTATTGCCATGGGACATCAGGGAATGAAATATTCTTTAGTGACCAGAGACCTGATAGCTGATTCGACGGAAGCTATGGCAATGGCTCATCAGTTTGATGCGTTGGTCATGGTACCGAACTGTGATAAGAATGTTCCTGGGTTACTTATGGCAGCTGCGAGGCTCAATATCCCGACTATCTTTGTCAGCGGCGGACCAATGCTGGCCGGACGTGTAAAAGGAAGTAAAACCAGTCTTTCTTCCTTATTTGAAGCAGTCGGTGCATACAGTGCCGGTACACTTACTGAAGAAGAGGTAGAGGAGTTCGAGAATAAAGCCTGTGCAACCTGCGGATCCTGTTCCGGCATGTACACTGCCAACTCCATGAATTGTCTGACTGAGGCAATCGGTATGGGATTAAAGGGGAACGGAACTATTCCGGCTGTATACTCAGAGAGGATCCGTCTCGCAAAGCATGCCGGGATGAAGATCATGGAACTGCTGGATAAAAATATCAGACCCAGAGATATCATGACAAAGGAAGCCTTTATGAATGCACTGACCGTGGATATGGCCCTTGGCTGTTCAACGAATACGATGCTTCATCTTCCGGCTATCGCTTATGAGGTTGGTTTTGAACTTAATATCGATATTGCGAATGAAGTAAGTGCAAAGACACCTAACCTGTGCCATCTGGCTCCGGCAGGACATACATATATGGAGGACCTTAACGAAGCAGGTGGAGTCTACGCAGTTATGAATGAGCTAAATAAAAAGGGACTCTTAAATACAAGCCTGATTACTGTTACAGGGAAGACAGTGGGGGAGAATATCAAGGATTGTAGGAACTTAGATCCCGAGATAATTCGTCCTATCGAGAATCCTTACAGCGCAACAGGCGGTATTGCTATACTAAAAGGGAATCTTGCTCCCGATTCAGGGGTGGTTAAACGTTCTGCAGTGGAGCCTTCCATGCTAAAGCATGAGGGACCTGCCAGGGTATTCGACTGTGAAGAGGATGCCATCGCGGCAATCAAGGGGGGCAAAATTGTATCCGGTGATGTTGTTGTCATCCGATATGAAGGACCGAAGGGCGGACCAGGCATGAGAGAGATGCTAAATCCTACCAGTGCAATTATGGGAATGGGACTTGGCTCTTCTGTAGCTTTGATTACGGACGGACGGTTCTCTGGCGCTTCCAGAGGAGCCTGTATCGGTCACGTATGTCCTGAGGCTGCAGTCGGAGGAAATATCGCACTGGTAGAAGAGGGAGATATTATTCGGATTGATATCAATGCTTATTCCTTGGATTTCGTCATTTCAGAGGAGGAGCTGGCAGCCAGAAGAGCAAAATGGCAGCCGAGACAGCCGAAGATAACATCCGGCTACCTATCTCGTTATATAGAGATGGTAAGCGGTGGTAACAGAGGTGCTATACTTGAAATACCGAAAAGATAGACCAATAGTGAATGGACTATTAGTATACATTAGGAACGGAGGAAATTATGGAATTAACAGGAGCACAAATCGTTATTGAATGCTTGAAGGAACAGGGAGTCGATACTGTATTCGGTTATCCGGGCGGTACCATTCTGAATATATATGATGAATTATATAAACACAGCAATGAGATCAGACATATCCTTACTTCTCATGAGCAGGGAGCATCCCATGCGGCTGATGGTTATGCCAGAGCAACGGGTAAGGTAGGTGTCTGTCTGGCAACCTCAGGGCCAGGTTCAACTAATCTGGTAACCGGTATCGCAACAGCCTATATGGACAGTGTTCCCTTGGTGGCGATCACTGCTAATGTAGCTGTAAATCTGCTGGGCAGGGATTCCTTCCAGGAGATTGATATCGCTGGTGTTACTATGCCAATTACAAAGCATAACTACATTGTTAAGGATGTCACTATGCTTGCTGATACCATCCGTAAGGCTTTCCGAATTGCAAAAACAGGTCGCCCCGGTCCGGTGTTGGTGGATATCCCAAAGGATGTAACCGCTGCGAAGACCAAATATATCGCTACTAAACCGGAGGATATTAAGCGTAGGACAAATGAGATTACGGAAGAAGATTTATCCAGAGCAGTTGAACTGATCAAACATGCTAAGAAGCCCTTTATTTTTGTCGGAGGCGGAGCAGTTATATCGGAAGCCCACGATGAATTAAAGGAATTTGTGGAGCTGGTGGATGCCCCTGTAGCCGATACCCTGATGGGAAAGGGAGCCTTCGACGGTACCGATCGTCGCTATACCGGTATGCTTGGAATGCATGGTACTAAGGCCTCTAATTTAGGGGTTACGGAATGTGACCTTCTGATTGCCATAGGAGCAAGATTTTCCGATCGTGTTACCGGTAATGCGAATAAATTTGCGAAGAATGCGAAAATACTACATATAGATATTGACCCGGCTGAAATCAATAAGAATGTTCTTGCCTATTACAGTGTAATCGGGGATATCAAAGAGGTTCTTTCGATTCTAAATCGCCAAGTCGGGGAGCACTCCCATAAGGATTGGATGGAGCATGTCATCGGATTGAAGGAAAAATTCCCTCTGAAGTATAATGCTCATACTTTGACCGGTCCATTTATATTAGAAAAGCTATATGAATTAACAAATGGGGATGCCATCATCACGACTGAAGTGGGTCAGCACCAGATGTGGTCCGCGCAATTCTTCAAGTACAGACTACCCAGAACCTTTATAACTTCAGGAGGTCTCGGAACCATGGGCTATGGTCTGGGGGCATGTATCGGTGCTAAGGTCGGAATGCCCGAGAAAAAAGTAATTAATATCGCCGGTGACGGATGCTTCCGTATGAATATGAACGAATTAGCTACTGCAACCCGCTATAATATTCCGATCATTGAAGTTATCTTTAATAATCATGTATTGGGCATGGTTCGTCAATGGCAGACCCTCTTTTATGATAAGAGGTATTCCAATACGAACCTAAGCGACAAGGTGGATTTTGTAAAGCTAGCTGAGGCGATGGGAGCTAAGGCTTACCGCATCACGAAAAGGGAAGAGGTCGAGGTTGTCTTTCAGGAAGCACTGGCCCTGAATGAGCCGGTTCTGATTGAGTGTGTCATCGACTGCGACGATAAGGTTTGGCCTATGGTTGCCCCCGGTGCCGCAATCGAAGAAGTGTTTGCCGAAGAGGATCTAATAATCAGGAATTCATAAACATTTCTTATGTATTGTATTATGATAAAAGCATTGACAAAAAAATAACATAGTTTTATAATGAACATAATACTTTACTAAACTAAAGTTTATTGACTGCAAGACTTAAAATGCAAGCCTTAAGGAGGATGAAAAAGTGGGTAGGATTTATAATTTTTCAGCAGGACCGGCAATGTTACCGGTAGAGGTTTTAAAGGAAGCAGCAGAAGAGATGCTGGATTACAAGGGTACCGGAATGTCTGTTATGGAGATGAGCCATAGATCAAAGGCATATGAGGCTATAATCCAGGAAGCAGAGAAGGATTTAAGGGAGCTAATGAATATTCCCGATAATTATGAGGTGCTTTTCCTGCAGGGCGGAGCATCCCTTCAATTTGCAATGCTTCCTATGAATCTGATGAAGAATAAAGTAGCAGATTATATCATCACCGGTCAATGGGCTAAAAAAGCATATCAGGAAGCTAAGATTTACGGTACAGCCAATGCGATTGCATCCTCAGCAGATAAGACCTTCTCTTATATACCGGATTGCTCCGACCTTCCCATTTCTGAGAATGCGGATTATGTATATATCTGTGAAAATAATACCATCTACGGTACGAAATTTAAGAAATTACCCAATACGAAAGGTAAGATTTTAGTTGCGGATGTATCCTCCTGCTTCTTATCCGAACCGGTTGATGTGACAAAGTATGGTGTTATCTACGGTGGTGTTCAGAAGAATATCGGTCCTGCCGGTGTTGTAATTGTCATTATCCGTAAGGACTTAATCACAGAGGATACCCTTCCCGGAACTCCTACTATGATGAAATATAAGATTCATTCAGATGATCATAGCTTATATAATACACCTCCGGCTTATGGTATCTATATTTGCGGTAAGGTATTCAAATGGATTAAGAATTTGGGCGGCTTAGAAGCAATGAAGGTTCATAACGAGAAGAAGGCAGCTATCCTTTATGATTTCCTGGATCAGAGCAAGATGTTCAAAGGTACAGTAGTGAAGGAAGACCGATCTCTGATGAATGTTCCGTTCGTGACCGGTGATGAAGAGCTGGATGCGAAGTTTGTGAAGGAAGCGAAAGCAGCAGGCTTCGAGAATTTGAAGGGCCACAGAACAGTCGGCGGTATGAGAGCAAGCATCTATAATGCAATGCCTGTTGAAGGTGTTGAGAAGCTCGTTGAATTCATGAGAAATTTCGAGGCTGAGAATTTAAAATAGCGTATAATAACTATGACGACCTTCTGATGATTGATACAAAGGCGTGTCATAAGCTGAAAGGGGAAACTGTTATGAAATATAATTGTCTGAATCCTATTGCTGATATAGGACTGAATATATTCACCAAGGAATACGAGAAGGTAGAGAATATTAATGATGCGGAGATCGTGCTGGTAAGAAGCGCAGCGATGCATGATATGGAATTCAGCGAGAAACTGATTGCTATAGCCCGTGCGGGTGCCGGAGTAAATAATATTCCTCTGGAAAAATGTGCAGAACAGGGGATCGTAGTATTCAATACACCCGGAGCGAATGCAAATGGTGTGAAGGAGCTCGTAATAGCCGGCCTGATGCTTGCATCCCGTGATATTGTCGGTGGTGTGAATTGGGTACAGACCGTAAAAGAGGAGCCTGCAGTAGCTAAGCTTGTAGAGAAAGGAAAGGCTAAGTTTGCCGGAAAGGAAATATATGGCAAAAAACTCGGTGTCATCGGTCTCGGAGCAATCGGTGTGCTTGTAGCCAATGCAGCGAATCGCCTTGGTATGAAGGTATATGGCTATGATCCCTTCATATCCGTAGACAGTGCTTGGAATTTATCTCGTGACGTAGTACATGTAAAGTCTAGAGAAGATATTTATAGAGAATGTGATTATATAACCGTTCATACTCCTTTGATAGAGGATACAGACTCAAGTATTAACACGAAGGAGATGATTAATACTGATTCCATCAGCAAGATGAAGGATGGTGTCATCATACTGAATTTTGCCAGAGATTTGCTGGTCAACGATGACGATATCGAGACTGCGCTGAAATCCGATAAGGTAGGAAGATATGTTACCGACTTCCCGAATGATAAGACAGCAAAGATGGAAGGTGTTATCGCTATCCCTCATCTGGGAGCTTCTACAGAAGAATCCGAGGACAACTGTGCAATGATGGCTGTAAAGCAGCTGATCGATTATATGGAGAACGGTAATATCAGAAATTCAGTCAACTATCCTAACTGTGATGCTGGCGTATGTTCAACCGCTGGACGTATCGCTATCTGCCATAGAAATATCCCGAATATGCTGACACAATTTACCGGAGCGTTCTCGGCAGGCAATATCAATATTTCTGATATGGTAAATAAGAGTCGTGGAGACTATGCCTATACTGTACTTGATGTAGAATCCTCTAGTAATGAAGAGGTAGCTGCAAAGCTAGCAAAAATCAACGGAGTTCTTAAGGTCAGGATTGTAAAATAATTTCTGGTTATAGTATTATATATAGGGACATAGGAACAGCGGATGCATTCGCCATCATTCCTATGTCCTGTTTGTTATTGACAGAGAGAAAAATTGTGAGAGATTTACATATTGATCAGTGAAAGTTAGGAGAGAGAACCATGGCAACAGTGAAACCTTTTCAATGTATCAGACCTAATACCGAAGTAGTGCAACAGGTTGCTGCGTTACCCTATGATGTCTATAACCGTAGGGAAGCAAAACAGGAGACAGAGAGAGAACCCCTTTCGTTTCTGAAGGTGGATCGTCCGGAGACGAATTTTCCGGACAGTGTGGATACCTACGATCCCTGTGTTTATCAAAAAGCCAGGGAGCTTCTAGCGAAGATGATGGAGGACGGAGTTCTTCTTTATGAGGAGCAGGAATGCTACTATGTCTATGAGTTGATTATGGAGGGACGTTCCCAAGCCGGTCTGGTAGCCTGTGCCTCCATCGACGATTATCTTCAGAATACAATAAAAAAGCACGAGAACACCCGCGAAGAGAAGGAAATTGATCGGATTAATCATGTGGATATCTGTGATGCGCAGACAGGGCCGATTTTTCTGGCTTATCGCGCACATGAGGTGATCAGTAGAGAGGTGGCGGCTACGAAAAACGAGCAGCCTCTATACAGCTTTACTTCCGTAGATGGAGTTACTCATAGAGTATGGAAAATTGCTTCCGGAACGAGGATTGAGGCAATACGCAAAGCCTTCTCGGAGATTGACAGCATCTATATCGCTGACGGCCATCATCGAGCTGCTTCGGCTGTCAAGGTTGGATTAAAAAGAAGAAAAGAGCATCCTGGATATACCGGTGAGGAAGAGTTTAATTATTTCCTATCCGTACTTTTCCCCCACGACCAGCTAATGATCATGCCCTACAATCGTACGGTGAAGGATTTAAACATAACTAAAGAGGAATTTCTAAGTAGACTCTCAGAAAGCTTTATAGTGGAATATCTTGGAAACGAAGCTTTTGCACCAACAGAGAAGGCTACCTTTGGGATGTACCTGAAGGAGGGCTGGTACCGTCTGACCGCAAAGGAAGCGCTGAGAGAAGTCACTGATCCGGTAGCGGCTCTGGATGTGTCTCTGCTTCAGGACTACCTGCTACAGCCGCTTCTTGGGATAGAGGATCCAAGAGTTGATAAGCGGATCGACTTCGTCGGAGGAATCCGCGGGCTTAAGGAGTTGGAAAGAAGAGTTTCGGAGGATATGACGGTTGCATTCTCCATGTATCCCACCTCTATTGTCGAACTATTTGACGTATCGGATGCAGGAAAACTGATGCCTCCCAAATCCACCTGGTTCGAACCAAAGCTTCGCAGCGGACTTTTTATTCATAAACTAAATTAAGCTTCGTAAAGGTTCAATAGGATTAACCGGACAGGTAAGCGTGCATTGCAGCTATTGTAGGTTTCCTCTGCCTGTTGTCACTGCAGAATAAGGCTGCTTCGGTTTGTATATACATATGCGTAATTTCTATTACGTTGCTTGGATTTTTTTTAAAGATATGGTATATTTAATAAGGATACTATTGATTAAAGAGTACCCTTATTTCATATCGTAAAGCATATCTAAGGAGGAAAAAGCATGACAAATTTACGAGGCACCAAAACATTGGAGAATTTGATGAAGTCCTTTGCAGGAGAATCCCAGGCCAGAATGAGATATACGTATTTCGCTTCTGTGGCAGGAAAAGAAGGCTATAAGCAAATTCAGAACATCTTTCTGGAGACTGCGGAGAATGAGAAGGAGCATGCAAAGGTTTTTATGAAGCTCGCGCTTGAGCATCTGGATGGAGAAAATCCTGCACCGGTAGAAATAAATGCAACCTACCCCTTTGCATTCGGTGATACGATTGCCAATCTGATGTCAGCAGCAGCAGGTGAGCATGAAGAGGCAGAGTTAGATTATCCTGCTTTTGCCGAGAAAGCAAAGGAAGAGGGTTTTCCGGATATAGCTGCCCGTTATCTGCTGATTGCCAAGGTGGAGAAGCATCACGAAGAGAGATATCGTAAGCTGCTTCAGAACCTGGAGAATGGTACCGTATTCAAGAAGGATGGCAAGGTGTTCTGGAAATGCTTAAACTGCGGTTACGTTCATGAGGGTGATGCGGCTCCCGGTATATGTCCTGCCTGTCAGCATCCGCAGGGATATTTTCAGATGCTGGATGACTGTTTCTAATTAATAGCATTAGATCATTATACACTGTCAGCTTACAGCAGAAGAACTATGTAATTGATGCCGATTATATGCAGAAGCTTAATAATAATTGGAATTACGTTATTGTAGCTACTCCCAGTGATATTGATGCAAATAAAGAGCTATTTGATACAGTAATAGCCCTACAGTAATAACAGGAAAGCGCAGCCCACAGCAATGCGGACTGCGCTTTCAACTTTATCAGTAATTTTTATTATATTTTCACTTTCTAAATATGGGCTTGTGTGATAAAATATAGGAGGTTGTTAAGGAGGCCTGTACATATGATCTCATT
Source organism: Bacillota bacterium (assembly GCA_023415635.1). Lineage (GTDB taxonomy): Bacteria > Bacillota > Clostridia > Lachnospirales > Lachnospiraceae > Mobilitalea. Next base: position 27,053 of record JAEZJV010000014.1, read on the forward strand.
CATCTGGCAGGTTAAGTGAAGATAGTTCTATAAAACAGAATTGTCATGGAATTCAATCTAAACTTCTTGAAACTTGTTTTAGATGCCGCTTTGCGGTATCATATATAGAAAGTGAAAGGGATAGGTGTTATTATGGGTAATCTGTTCAGTATGGACAACCCGGTTTTCTCGTTTTTGGGTAAGGCCTTCGATGTTATAATACTAAGTCTAATCTGGATTATATTGTGTATTCCGATTGTAACAATCGGACCGAATAATACGGCCATTTATTATGTTACGGTAAAAGTAATCAGAAGAGAACGGGGATATCTGTTCCGCGAATACTTTAAATCCTTTAGGCTGAATTTTAAGAGGGCGTTTATTATTGGGCTGCTGCTTACAGTATTGTATATCATAATTGGATTTGACCTGATATGGGCGTGGAATAATGTGAAAAGTGGAGGAACCATGGGCTCCGTATTCCTTGGAATTTTTGCGGCTACTTCTTTCCTCGTTATTGGAGTTTCACTTTATGTATTTCCGATTTTGTCCAGATTTGATATGACGGTAAAGCAATTGATTAAAGCATCTGCTTTTATGGCAATAAGGCATTTACCTTCTACCATAGCGATGGTAATCATTACAGCGGCAGGTATTCTGGCGGTATACATTATTCCTTTATTACTCTTTATTATACCTGGTTCGGTTGTCATTTTAACCTCTTTGCTGATGGAAAGGATATTTAAAAAATATATGCCAAAGGCTGATACAGATGAGGAGAATACGAGCAAGGATGAATGGTATCTTGAATAGAGCATTGCTGTATCGGATTATTCATTTCGTATATCCAACTGAATATTTGGGGATCCTTTCAGTCAATTTTCATAAAAAATTAAAAATACGAAAATAATGCTTCCCTTTTTTATGAAAACATGATATATACTTATATTATAATATTTTACTCATGGAGCAAGGGTGTTCTCAATTTTTTGAGGACACTTTTTTCATACAATCCGGAATAGCTTCCGTGACTATGGTGCTCTCATGAGAATGAGCGTTCGGTAAATAAGTCTAAGGGAGCATCCGATCGCCGTCTATATAACACGAAGGGAGATATGGTATGTCTGAAAAATTAACTGAGCTTTTTGGAATCGACGTATTTAACGAAGCAACCATGGTAGAGCGTCTACCGAAAAAAACTTATGCGGTATTAAAAAAGACCATCGAGAATGGCGAGGATCTTGATCCGAATGTAGCAGAGGTAGTAGCGAATGCGATGAAAGACTGGGCGATAGAAAGAGGTGCAACCCATTATACTCATTGGTTCCAACCACTAACCGGAATTACAGCCGAAAAACACGATTCCTTTATCAGCCCTACACCGGACGGTAAGATTATCATGGAATTCTCAGGAAAAGAGTTAATTAAAGGTGAACCAGACGCTTCCTCATTCCCGTCAGGTGGCTTAAGAGCAACCTTCGAAGCAAGAGGATATACAGCTTGGGATTGTACTTCACCTGCTTTCTTAAGAGAGGATGCAGCCGGAGTAACTCTATGTATTCCTACAGCCTTCTGCTCCTATACAGGAGAAGCACTGGATATGAAGACCCCTTTGCTTCGTTCCATGGAAGCACTGAGCACGCAGGCAGTAAGGGTAATTAAGTTATTCGGTCATGACAATGTGAAGAGAATAACGGCTTCTGTTGGACCTGAGCAGGAGTACTTTTTAGTGGATAAAGTAAAATATTTAAAGAGAGATGACCTGATCTTTACCGGCAGAACCCTGTTTGGTGCTATGCCTCCCAAGGGACAGGAATTAGATGATCACTATTTCGGAAGTATTAAGGAAAGAGTTGCTTCCTTCATGAAGGAGTTAAATATCGAGCTTTGGAAGATGGGGGTTACAGCTAAAACCCAGCATAATGAGGTTGCTCCTGCACAACACGAGCTGGCTCCGATCTATGCATCCGCAAACATCGCTACCGATCATAATCAGTTAGTAATGGAATGCATGAAGAAGGTTGCAAACCGCCATAATCTTGCCTGTCTGTTACATGAAAAGCCCTTCGCAGGAGTCAATGGGTCAGGAAAGCACGACAACTGGTCTATGGTAACCGATACCGGAAAGAATCTGTTGGATCCCGGAAAGACTCCTCACGAGAACGTACAATTTTTGTTAATGCTGGCAGCGGTATTAAAGGCTGTTGACTTGCATGCTGATCTGCTCCGTGTATCAGCCTCCAATCCGGGAAATGATCATAGACTTGGTGCAAATGAGGCACCGCCGGCTATCATCTCCGTTTTCGTTGGTGAACAGCTGGAGGATGTGATTTCACAGCTGGTTGAGACAGGTGAAGCTAAGAGCAGTAAAGATGGTGGAAAGATGAATGTAGGTGTCCATACCATTCCTGAATTCAAGAAGGATGCTACAGACAGAAACAGAACCTCACCCTTCGCATTTACCGGTAATAAATTTGAGTTCCGTATGGTTGGTTCCTCTGCGTCCATCGGAACAGCCAATACCGTTCTCAATACAATCGTTGCGGATGTACTCTGCGAGGTTGCCGATCTCCTGGAGAAGGCAGAGGATTTCGATATTGCTGTCCATGATCTGATTAAAAAAATGTTTACCGAGCATAGGAGAGTAATCTTCAATGGTAACGGTTATGCAAATGCCTGGGTAGAGGAGGCAGAGAGAAGAGGACTTCCGAATATTAGATCCATGGTTGAGGCTGTTTCAGCTTTAACTACCGATAAGGCAGTTGCTATATTTGGCAAGCATCATGTATTCTCCTCCCTTGAGCTGCATTCCCGTGCGGAGATTATGTATGAGTCCTATGCAAAGGCAATCAATATAGAAGCAAAGACTATGATTTCTATGGCTAAGGTAAGATACATCCCTGCTGTGATCAGCTATACCAAGAGTCTGGCGGATTCCATCAATGCTATTAAGGAAGCGGTAGCAGATGCTGATGTTAGTGTACAAACCGGATTATTAAAGGAAATTTCCAGCTTGCTTGCTAAGGCACAGGTTGCTGAAAAGAAGCTTGAGAGTATCACCTGCGAAGCTGCAGCAGTTACAGAGGTAAGTGATATGGCGAAGGCTTACTATGAGAAGGTTGTACCTGCTATGGCAGAGCTAAGAGCACCGATTGATGCTTTGGAAGTATTGGTAGATAAGGATATATGGCCGGTACCTACCTACGGCGATCTGTTATTTGAGGTATAAAACGTTTAATCTCTTTAGCAGAAAAATAGCTTCAAGAATGCCGGAGGCTGTATAAAATATTTACATAAGATTAGGCTGTCCCTTATTCGAGGTATTCGGATAGGGACAGCTCTTATTTTACTAATCTTTTGGAGTAAAACCAATTTATAGGCGAAAATGCTTGCAAAAGGATCCCGGAAACCGCAATGAAAGGCAACCTCCAATACCGTCATAATGGTATTACTTAAAAGCTCGGAAGCTCTCTTAATCCGGATTTCTTTGGTATTTGCTTCTCAAGTATTCGAGGACTTCGTTCCTTGCTATAATATCTGCATTTGACGAAAATCCCTGTGATATTGTTGTTTATGATACTGTTTCGAAGTGCTGCCCTTATAAATTTAACTTGACAAATGATATAACATACTATATATTTTGAATATCAAACTATTTGTATTGCAAAGTATATTGTGGATATACTTATAAAGCAATACAAGAGAATAGATGCAGCTGGATATGTTAATAAGCTTTCCTAGGAGTGAGTATATGAATGAGAAACTGATCGAGATAAATAGGATGCTGGTAGAGGTATATGATGATGTCAATCATATCGAGGAATATTCTTTAAAAAAGGGTGTATTCAGCGACTTATCAATTACGGAGATTCATACCATTGAAGCAGTCGGGCTGTATGATCCCAGGACGATGTCTGAGATTGCTGCTGTGCTTGGAATAACCCTCGGAACCTTGACGATCGCCGTGGATAAGCTGATTCGAAAAGGATATCTGGAAAGAAGCAGAAGCGATACGGATCGTCGGATTGTCTATATTACGCTTACCAAAAAAGGTAAGCTGGCTTATCGGATTCATGAGAAGTTTCATATGGATATGGTTAAGGCAATCATGATGGACTTTACATCACAGGAGGAAGAGGTATTGCTGACAGCACTTAGAAAATTAAATCAGCATCTGAAGGATATATATTCATAGATTGCGATACAAGGAGGACTCCAGGATGGGGCATGCGACAATAATAGGACTGGGAAGCTATCTGCCAAAGAAGCGTATGACGAATGATGATATGGCAAGGCTGGTAGAGACCAGTGATGAATGGATTGTATCCAGAACGGGAATAAGAGAAAGGCGGATCACGACAGGGGAGACTACCTCGGAGCTAGCTTATGAAGCCGGAAACAGAGCAATAACAGATGCGGGACTGAAGCCTGAGGAAGTGGACTTGATTATCTGCGCTACTATTTCACCGGACTTTTTTATGCCGTCAGTTGCTTGTATTGTACAGGATAAGCTTGGAGCAGTAAATGCAGCGGCCTTTGATCTCGCAGCGGCCTGCAGTGGATTTGTATATGGAATTTCGGTTGCAACAGCATTTATAGAAAACGGAATGTATCGAAACATTCTTGTCATAGGTGCAGAGACCCTCTCTAGGGCATTAAATTGGTCCGACCGTTCCACCTGCGTGCTTTTTGGGGACGGTGCGGGAGCGGCAGTATTACAGGCATCCAATAAGAAAGGAATATTGGCCGTCAATCTTTTAAGTGACGGCAGTAAACAGGATTATCTCTGTCTACCGGGCTTGCCGCTAAGCAATCCGTTTTATCCTGTCCAGGAGGCAAGCAGCCCTGTTATTACAATGAAGGGACAGGAGGTATTCAAATTTGCAGTTAGAAGTATTGCAGAGAATATTAAGACGCTTCTTCTAAAGACTTCTCTCCAAAAAGAAGAAATCAGGTATATTGTCGCACATCAGGCAAATTGTCGTATCCTAGAGCAGGCCTCCAAGACCTGTGGCATAGAAATAGAAAAGTTCTTCATGAATCTGGATCAGTATGGTAATACTTCCGCTGCTACTATTGGAATTGCCCTGGATGAAATGAAGCAGAAGGGGATGCTAAGCAACGGAGATAAAATCATTATGGTCGGCTTCGGAGGTGGCATGACCAGCGGAGCAGTAATGATTGAATGGAATAAATAGGTATTTAAATTTTTTTAAAGTAATAATTCAAATATTTTAAGGAGGTGAGGCGGCCACAGAGGAGCTAATATCCGGTTCAAAGTGAGAGAAATAGAAATTACAAACTAATATAAAAGGAGGATGTCTTCCTGATAGGGAAGATGATGAAGACGATGGATTTAAGCAGAATTAAAGAAATAGTAGCAGAGCAGTTAGGAGCAGATACAGCGGATTTCACGCAAGAGACCTCATTAAAGGATGATCTGAATGCAGATTCCTTGGATTTATTCCAGATTATTATGTCCCTAGAAGAGGAATTCGGAATTGAGATTCCTACAGAGGATACGGAAAGCATCGCTACAATCGGTGATATCGAAAATTACTTAAGTAGCAGAAAAGAAGAATAAGCAGCAGGGGATGACTCTGAGGAAGATGGAGAGTATAATGCGATGAAATCTAGAGTATGCGATTTGCTGGATATAGAATTCCCGATTTTTCAGGGAGCAATGGCTAGAATATCTGACGCTTCCTTAGCGTCTGCGGTTTCTGAGGCTGGAGGTCTTGGAATTATCGCCGGAGGAACGGCACCGGTGGAACATATCCGGGCAGAGGTAAGGAAAGCAAAGGAGCTGACGAAGAAGCCTTTTGGCGTAAATATCATGCTTCTCAGTGAGTTTGCCGACGCAATAGCTCAGATGGTCTGTGAAGAGGGTGTCAGGGTTGTTACGACAGGAGCCGGAGCTCCCGGTAAGTACATGGAGCAATGGAAAGTACATGGGATTAGGGTAATTCCTGTTGTTCCCTCTGTAGCGATTGCAAAACGTATGGTTAGAAGCGGAGCAGATGCGGTAATCGCAGAAGGTACCGAGTCCGGTGGGCATGTAGGGGAATTGACTACGATGGTATTGGTACCGCAGGTGGTGGATGCAGTTGATGTTCCGGTCATTGCTGCCGGTGGAATTGCAGATGGCCGTGGGGTGGCTGCAGCTTTTATGCTCGGTGCGGAAGCGGTGCAGGTAGGAACAAGATTTTTATCTGCCTACGAATGTAATGTTCATTCCAATTATAAACAAAAGCTTCTTAATGCTAAGGATATCGATACTGTAGTAACCGGACGCTGTACCGGACATCCGGTAAGGATCTTAAAGAATAAGCTCAGCCGCAAATTCCTGGAGATGGAGACGGCAGGGGTGCCTGCTTCTGAGATAGAGAAGCTCGGAATAGGAGCTCTTGCTAGGGCAGTAGTCGAAGGTGATATGGACTTTGGTAGTGTCATGGCTGGTCAGGATGCCGCAATGATTAATAAGGAGCAATCCTGCAAGGAAATTATAGAGGAGATGCTTAGGGAAGCGCAGCAGCTGCTCAATAGGGAGTGGAGGTAGCTATGGGAAAGAAGGCATTTCTATTTGCTGGTCAGGGTGCTCAGTATATCGGAATGGGTAAGGAATTATATGAAGCCTTTCCGGTATGTAGGCAGACCTTTGAAGAAGCAGGAGAAAGCTTATCGAGTAATTTGACTGAATTAATCTTTAACGGAACCTCGGCTGAGCTAAATTTAACCGAGAATACCCAGCCTGCTGTAGTAACGATGTCCGTAGCTGCTCTTCGAGCGATACTTCAGTACGGAATTGAACCGGATATCCTAGCAGGTCTAAGCCTCGGGGAGTATTCCGCATTAGCTGCGGGGGGAGTATTTACTCTGTCCCAGGTAATACCGCTGGTCCGTAAACGGGGCCGCTTTATGCAGGAGGCAGTACCTGAGGGAGTCGGAAAGATGTGTGCGGTGCTTGGTCTCTCTGAGGAGAAGGTACGGGAAGCCTGCAGGGAAGCAGGAAGGATGGGAATTGTTGAACCTGCCAACTTCAATTGTCCCGGGCAGATTGTCATCGGAGGAGAAATTGCTGCAGTAGATGAAACAGCGCGTCTTGTTAAGGCACTGGGAGCTCTGAAGACAATCGATCTGGCAGTGAGTGCACCGTTTCATACCTCAATGCTAAAACCGGCAGCTGAGCGATTAAAGGCAGAACTTGAGCCAATGGAGCTGGGAACGCTTTTGCGGCCACTGATTAATAATGTCGAGGCTGACAATACAGCTTCCGAGCAGATTAAGGAGCTTCTGTATCGACAGGTGATGAGCAGTGTATTATGGGAACAGTCTATCCGTAGGATGATTTCGGAAGATGTGGATTGTTTTATCGAAATCGGCCCGGGAAAGACCTTATCCGGCTTCGTGAGAAAGATCGACCGTGGATTGAAGGTATATAACGTGGAGGATTTAGCCTCACTCGAGGCAACGATAAAGGCACTTCAATGAGAATCAGAAAGGATAAGAATATGCCAAATGAAAAGGTTGCAGTTATTACCGGAGCCGGTAAAGGAATAGGAAGGTCAATCGCACTTCAATTATCGAACGAGGGCTACCAGGTTGTGATTAATTATCGCAGCAGTTTGACACAGGTAGAAGAATTACTTGAGACCATACACAAAAGCGGTGGTGATGCAGTAGCAGTACAGGCAGACATAAGCCGGGAAGAGGAAGCAAAAAAGCTCATAAATGAAGCGGTAGGAAGATACGGCAGGGTGGATGTGCTGGTGAATAATGCCGGAATAACTAAGGATAACCTGTTAATGCGGATGTCTGAAGAGGAATTTGATCATGTGATTGATATCAATCTGAAAGGAACCTTCTTCTGTATGAAGTATGCTTCGCCCCTTATGCTGAAGCAGAAAAGCGGTAGAATTATCAATATATCTTCGGTGGTGGGACTTACCGGCAATATCGGTCAGACTAATTATGCTGCATCCAAGGCAGGCATCATCGGTATGACAAAGTCGGCTGCCAGAGAACTTGCTTCTCGTGGGATTACAGTCAATGCGGTTGCGCCCGGCTTCATCGAGACAGAAATGACGGAGAAGCTCGGAGATAAGATGAAGGAAACAGTTATTAACAATATTCCTATGAAAAGATACGGGACACCGGAAGAGGTGGCAGCAGCAGTCAGCTTCCTGGCTTCAGAGGCAGCCGATTACATCACCGGGCAGGTATTACAGGTAGATGGCGGAATGGTAATGTAGGAGGAAAAGTATGGATCATAGAGTGGTAGTTACGGGGATGGGTGCCATTACCCCGATCGGTAATAATGTGAGTGACTTTTTTAATAATATACAAGCTGGGAAGTGCGGTATTGATTTAATTGAGGGCTTTGACACGGAGACCTATCAGGTTAAGCTGGCAGCCCAGGTAAAGAACTTTGATCCCAAAAATCATATGGATTTAAGGGAATCCAAAAGAATGGACCGTTTTTCTCAATTTGCTGTGGCAGCAGCGAAGGAAGCGTTAAGGGATTCAGGAATTGATCTGGATAAGGTTAATCGGGATAGGTTTGGTGTAATCGTAGGGTCCGGCATCGGAGGTCTCGGACTCATCGAGAAGGAGACAATGACCTTGAAGGAGAAAGGGCCCAGAAGAATAAATCCTTTATTCATCCCGATGTCTATTACTAATATGGCAGCAGGAAATATTGCGATCCAATTCGGTGCGAAGGGTGTCTGTACCAATGTGGTGACGGCATGTGCCACCGGTAACAATAGCATCGGAGAAGCCTTCCGCAGTATCAAACATGGCTATTCTGATTTCATATTGGCAGGAGGAACAGAGAGCTCTGTTACCCCGCTCGGAGTTGCTGGTTTCTCGGCATTGACCGCCCTCTCCACGAGTATAGATCCACTTAGGGCTTCCATTCCCTTTGATAAGGACAGAGATGGCTTTGTCATGGGGGAAGGTGCCGGAATTCTGCTTCTTGAGGAATATGAGCATGCCAAAGCCCGTGGTGCTAGGATTTATGCAGAAGTTGTAGGTTACGGTGCCTCCTGTGACGCCTATCATATCACAGCGCCTTCTCCAGATGGTGAAGGTGGAGCAAAAGCAATGAAGCTGGCAATGGAGGAAGCAGGGATTACTCCAAAGGAGGTTTCCTACATCAATGCCCATGGAACAAGCACACCGACCAACGATAAGACGGAAACTCTCGCTGTGAAGCTGGCGATGGGTGAAGAAGCTTATCGTATTCCGATAAGCTCCACCAAATCAATGATTGGTCATCTCCTTGGAGCAGCGGGAGCCGTGGAAGCGGTAGTCTGTATCAAAGCACTGGAAGAAGGCTTCGTTCCTGCAACCATAGGCCTTACTAACAAGGATGAAGAATGTGATCTGGATTATGTTGCACAAAACGGAAGAAAGGCAGAGCTTAAATATGTCATGTCCAATTCTCTTGGCTTTGGCGGACATAATGCTACTCTATTATTTAGAGGCTGGAATAATCAGGAGCAGAAATAATCTCTTCAGTTCGTATGGACCGCTGTGGCTATTTCATTACCAGGAATATTAGTTGGAGGTAGATAGATGGATTATAGGACAATAGTTAATTTGATGAAGGAAATGAGTCATACTGAATTAACAAAGCTTGAGATAGAAGAAGAGGGTTTTCGTATCCGCATCGAGAAGGGTAATACGGGTGCCAAAGAGCAGGGAAGTCTTTCGCAGATTGCCTGGAGCCAGAATGCTATACCCGTTATACCGCAGTATTTGCCGGGTATGTATACGTCCGGGCAGATGATGCCCGCTGCACCTATTGTTACCGGTACTATGCAGAATGCAATGAACCAAGGAACAGAGGAAGCCAATATGATCGAAGCCGCTAGCGGTATCGTATCGTCGGAGAAAAAAGAAGTTGCAGCTGAGGAGCAAAATCAAAAGAAGCTGGTATCACCTATGGTGGGAACCTTTTATGCACAGCCCTCCCCGGATAAGCCTCCATTTGTTAAGGTTGGTGATAGAGTGAAGAAGGGACAGACCATCTGCATTATCGAAGCCATGAAGCTGATGAACGAAATTGAAAGCGAGCATGAAGGTGAAGTCGTTAAAATACTAACCAAGAACGAAGATATGGTAGAATTCGGTCAGCCCTTATTTTTGATTAAATAGGATATTTTGAGCCGCCATATAGTGGAGGAATGGAGATTACAATGCTTAATATCAACGAAATACAGAAAATTTTACCGCACCGCCCTCCGTTTCTACTGATAGACCGGGTGGAAGAACTGGAACCAGCTAAACGGGCTGTCGGCAGAAAATGTGTATCTATGAACGAACCCTTCTTTGTAGGACATTTTCCGGGAAAGGCTGTCATGCCAGGGGTTCTTATTCTGGAAGCCTTAGCACAGATGGGAGCCATCTGCATGCTGACGGTACCGGGAAATGAAGGGAAGCTGGTTTTATTTGGAGGCATGGATAAGGTTAAATTTAAACGTCAGGTGGTACCGGGCGACGTGCTGATTCTGGAGGTAGAGATCACTAAGAGTAAGGGCAGTTTTGGTGTCGGAACGGCTATTGCTTATATTGAAGGGCAGGTTGCTTGTGAGGCAGTTCTGACCTTTGCGCTGGGAGACCATGAATAAGGATGAACAGCGCCAATTCATCAAGGATGTCGAATTGAGTAAGGAGAGAACAGCAATGTTTAAAAAAATATTAATAGCAAACCGCGGTGAGATTGCAGTCCGGATTATCCGTGCCTGCAAGGAGATGGATATTGCTACAGTTGCAGTATATTCGGAAGCAGATAAGGAAGCTTTACATGTGATGCTTGCAGACGAGGCAGTATGCATCGGTCCCGCAAAATCCAAGGACAGCTATCTAAATATTCAGAATATTATAAGTGCGACTGTATTGACCGGAGCAACAGCGATACATCCCGGGTTTGGTTTCCTCTCGGAGAACAGCTCCTTTGCCAGAATGTGTGAGGACTGTAATATTACCTTCATCGGGCCGAAGGCTGATACGATTGACCTGCTTGGCAACAAATCCAGAGCAAGAGAAACCATGCAGAAGGCTGGAGTTCCCGTCGTACCGGGATCAGAGGGAGAGATTGAGACGGTGAAGGATGCTCTCCTTCTTGCAGAGAAAATCGGTTATCCCGTGATGATCAAGGCTTCTGCTGGTGGTGGCGGTAAAGGAATGCGTGCCGTATATCATTCAGATGATATGGAGAAGGCCTACAACTCTGCTAAAGCAGAAGCAAAGGCAGCCTTTGCGGATGATAAGGTATATATCGAAAAACTTATAGTAAATCCAAAACATATTGAGATTCAAATACTTGCAGATAGCCATGGTAACGTGGTGCATCTGGGAGAGCGCGACTGCTCTGTCCAGCGCCGCAATCAGAAGATGATTGAGGAATCTCCGTCAGCCGTCATGACACCGGAGCTGAGATTAGCAATGGGCAGTGCGGCGGTAAAAGCGGCAAAGGCAACCAGCTATGTCAATGCGGGTACCATTGAGTTTCTGCTAGACAAAGACAATCATTATTATTTCATGGAAATGAATACAAGAATTCAGGTGGAGCATCCAGTTACAGAGATGGTTACCGGGATTGATATGATAAAAGAGCAAATCAGAATTGCTGCAGGTGAGGAGATGCCTTACCGTCAGGACAGCATTGAATTTAAGGGTCATGCGATAGAATGCAGAATCAATGCGGAGGACCCCTCAAAGAATTTTATGCCCTGTCCGGGACGTGTAGAGAACGTACTCTTCCCCGGAGGCTTTGGTGTTCGGGTCGATAGTGCCCTATATTCCGGATATGTAGTGCCCTCCTGTTATGATTCTATGCTTGCGAAGGTCATTGCTTACGGTAAGGACCGGGAAGAAGCTATTATGAGGATGAGACGTGCACTATCAGAGCTGATTATTGAAGGAATACAGACCAATACGGAATACCAGTATGAGCTGCTTTACAGGGATGAGATTATTTCCGGCCAATATCACACCGGTTTAATTGAGGGCAGTATGAAGTAAAGACAGCTTCATACTAAGAGATTTATGCCTGTACAATCCTTGGCATAAGCTCATTCAAAGGAAAGGTATGTTTAATAGTATGAACAGAAATCCATTTAAGCCAAAACAGTATGCGACAACCAGTGTCTATCGGACGAAGCCACAGGATATCGTTCGCACAGAGGAAGATAAGCCGAATGTGCCGGAAGGAATTATGACGAAATGTCCCTGCTGTGGGAAGGTCATCTATACAAAGCTTTTAACTAAGAACTATAAGAGCTGCGATGAATGCAGTTATCATTTCAAGCTGTCAGCTGAAGAGCGTCTTTCTATGCTTGTGGATGAAGGTGAATTTCAGGAATTTAATGCGGACATGATTAGCAGGGATCCCTTGAATTTTCCCGGATACATCGAGAAGCTTCAAAGGACGCGTGTTCAGACGGGGCTGGCAGACGGTATAGTAACAGGGAGAGGAAGACTCGAAGGGCAGGCTGCTATGCTTGGTGTCATGGATCCGGCATTCTTTATGGGAAGTATGGGGACTACGATCGGTGAAAAATTGACACGACTATTTGAGCAGGCAACAGAGGAAAGACTTCCGGTCGTCATTTTCACTGCTTCGGGAGGTGCCAGGATGCAGGAAGGAATATTCTCACTAATGCAGATGGCCAAGGTGAGTGGTGCCGTAGCAAAACACAGCGAAGCCGGACTGCTTTATATTACAGTGCTGACTGATCCGACAACCGGCGGTGTGACTGCCAGCTTTGCGATGCTGGGAGATATCATTCTGGCAGAACCGGGGGCTTTGATTGGGTTTGCCGGTCCCAGAGTAATCGAGCAGACCATCGGACAAAGGCTGCCCGATGGGTTCCAGAGAGCAGAGTTCTTATTGGAGCATGGCTTTATTGATCAGATTGTGCCCAGACAGCTACAGAAGCATACGATTTCTACTCTTTTGAAAATGCACTCGAAAGCGTAACATCATTCTGAGAAGACGAAAAGGTTATATGGTATAAAAGTATTATTCGCATAGAGCATGTGCAGAAATGGGAGATAATATGAGTATAACACCTTGGGAGAAGGTAAAGCTGGCAAGAATGCCGGTGAGACCGACCGGACAAGATTATATAGACAGAATATTTACAGATTTCCTTGAATTACACGGGGATCGTTATTATGGTGAGGATCGCGCTATTGTTGGTGGGGTCGCATATTTTGGTGACATTCCCGTCACGGTGATCGCACAGCAGAAGGGACGTAATACTAAGGAGAATATCGCACGTAATTTCTCAATGCCTCATCCGGAAGGATACCGTAAAGCCCTCCGTCTGATGAAGCAGGCAGAGAAATTTCGTCGGCCGATTATCTGTTTCATTGATACCCCCGGTGCTTTCTGTGGACTCGGAGCCGAGGAACGTGGACAGGGTGAAGCAATTGCAGAGAATCTTGCTCAGATGATGCTGTTGAAGACACCCATCATATCCATCGTCATCTCGGAGGGGGGCAGTGGTGGGGCTTTGGCACTTGGTGTAGCAGATAAGGTATATATGCTGGAGCATGCCATTTATTCCATCCTTTCACCGGAGGGCTTTGCCAGTATCCTTTATAAGGATTCCAGTAAAGCTGAGCAGGCAGCCGGAGAGATGAAGCTGACAGCCCAGGATTTATATCAGTTTCAGATTATTGACGGCATTATTCCTGAGCCTCCCGGCGGGGCTCACAATGACCATAATCTGATGGCTTTGAGTGTGAAGTCGGTAATTGAGGCGGAGCTTTCAAAGTTAAGGCAGCTGTCTACAGAAGAACTCCTTAACAGGAGATATCAGAAATTCAGAAACCTGTAGCTTGACATGGAATAGAAACAATCAGCTTTTCTGCAGAGATAGGATCGATATCCTTAGGCATTATTGCAGAGAAGCTTTTTTTTGTAAAAATTTACGGATTATTGAGATAAGATTTCCTTCTAGCCTTGTTTGATTTATAAGGTTTTTACTAATAATATACCATGATATTTTTCCCCATAAATGTTTGGTAGTACACCTGATGGTACATATCCCATAGAAAGAAACCAAGTATAATCTTCTCTATCAATAGCATGCAAATCTCGTAATTCCTCCCAAGGTTTCTTTAGGCTTACACCATGACAGGATAGTCCTTTTGTCCCTATCGTAAACTTCATAATAACAAAACCCTGTTCTCTTGCCCATTCCTCCGATTTTTCAACTAAAGGTTGCAACCCTTTTCCAACCACAAGAACTCCACAATTATTATATCCCAGACATTCAATCTCACCTGTCTTATAACCATCATATCTTTTACATAATATCCATCCGATAGGACTATCCTTACCTGAGCCGAGATACCAACCGATTCCGTCACTTAATTGTTGTTTTGCTCCTTCGATATCCCACCATTCCGGTTTTATATTTGCCATAAATTTTGATACAATAGACACATTTTCAGAATTGATATCATAAATTTCCATCATTCTTTTTCTCCCTTTTCATATCCTCCAATAATTGCAAACTAAATGAATGGTATTATTATACAGTATACGATAATATGAAATCAATGTATTTGTCGTTCATATCTTAAGTAAAAAATGAGATGTATGTTTATATTATAATAATTTATGTTTACGTTCAATGAGATGCTTATGATTACTGGGTATGATGCCAATATCAGAGAGGATAAAGACAGCCAGTATTTCTATACCTCTCCGGGCTTTCCAAGATTTCTGTATAAACTGTTCGCCGAGCTTGGATGGAAATAGGACATTAAGGCAAACGGCTTAAAGCCTAAGGATTTGAACCGAAGACCTGCGAAGCAATAGGATTAATCTGAAATACGCTTAATATCAATCAGACTCGAGGTAAAGGTACCGCCGACGTTCTCCACATAATCACGGTATTCTTCGTAATTAATATAGTACAGGCCTCCCCAGGAGGAGATTCGCAGCATAATCCTTCCTGTAAGCTCATCCTTAATCAATCCGGTAACGGTAACGTAATGTCCGTTAATATCATACTTTACTGCTTTATAATAATATGGCTTTGGTACTTCCTCTGAGTTTTCCGTATTAATTTGCGAAGGTGTTGGTTGGAAGTCTATTTCTCTCAGTTCATAGAAGGATATTCCTTTTCTCCCCCACAGGTTCGGTGTATTCGGTCCAATGGAAAGAATGATCGGAAAATCCTTTTCCAGCATCTCCTCTATTAGGTCATACATGTCGTAATAATTAAGGGTCCATTTCCAGGCAGCCTGTAGTCCAAGCCCATAATAGTCGGAATAGGTATTGATTGCTGATGCAGCCAATGGACCAAGTACGGCGAGGATGGGGAGAGTTTTGGTATATTGCTTATGAATTTGCTTGACATAGGTAGTGTAATTTGGATATATAATTTGATTATCCGTATTTACTGCAAGGGCGGTTACCGGAGTCTGAAGTGCTTCCTTCTTCCGGGACAGATAAAGGAACAAATCAGCAGTGGCGATGGTTCCACAGCCATAATGACAGAGGATATAATCCTTACTAAGCCTTTTGTCATCAGGAAACCACATCTGGCTTCCACCATATGAAATTCTGTTATCCTTGATAACAGGAACATATTCCGGGGCGGATAGTTGTACAATAGTATGATTTTTGATGGACATTGAACCGCCTCCTAACTGAGCTTCTTACCATCATTTTATTCAAATTCGCTTGTTCATGTTGCCGATAAATATGAAAGGACAGGGAAGAAACTACAGGGAAGAAACTACAGCAGGAACTTCCATAAAAAAAGGACTTGGCGTAACCATGTACGTAAAGTCCTTTCCTAGCTATAA
Source organism: Bacillota bacterium (assembly GCA_023415635.1). Lineage (GTDB taxonomy): Bacteria > Bacillota > Clostridia > Lachnospirales > Lachnospiraceae > Mobilitalea. The sequence goes on from JAEZJV010000014.1 coordinate 42,869, forward strand.
ACTTTATTCTTCTTCTCCGCCTTCATCTTCAGCTTCAAATTCTCTGATCTGTCTCTTTCTTGCCATCTCATCACTATCAAGATATTCATCATAGGTTGTTATCTTATCAATGAGATGTCCGTTATAGATCTCCATGATGCGATTAGCCGTTGTCTGTATAAACTGATGGTCGGGAGAGGTAAATAATGCCACCCCAGGGAATTTTATCAGACCATTATTGAGAGCGGTAATGGATTCCATATCCAGATGGTTGGTCGGTTCGTCGAGGATGAGTACATTGGCTCCGGCTATCATCATCTTAGATAACATGACACGAACTCTTTCACCACCGGACAGGACCTTCACCTTCTTTGAACCTTCTTCACCGGCGAATAACATTCTGCCCATGAAACCGCGGACATAAGTGACATCCTTCTCAGGAGAGAAGGGCATCAGGAAATCTACGATGGTCTCTTCTCCTGCAAAAAGCTTCGTATTGTCCTTCGGGAAGTAGGACATATTTGTGGTAATTCCCCATTTATAGGTGCCTTCGTCCGGTTCAACCTCTCCTGCAAGAATCTGAAACAGCAGAGTGGTGGCACGGGTATTCGGTCCAACAAATGCAATCTTATCCTCCTTACCTACGATGAAGGAGAGCTTATCAAGAATCTTCACACCATCCACAGTTTTTGAGAGATTATCAACGGTTAGTACTTCATTACCGATTTCACGGCTTGGTCTGAAATCAATATAAGGATATTTTCTGCTGGAAGGACGGATATCATCCAGCTCAATCTTCTCGAGGGCCTTCTTTCTTGAAGTTGCCTGCTTGGATTTGGAAGCATTAGCGGAGAAACGCTGGATAAATTCCTGTAGCTCCTTGATTTTCTCTTCCTTCTTCTTGTTGGCTTCCTTCATCTGCTTTACCATCAATTGGCTTGATTCATACCAGAAATCATAGTTTCCGGAGTACAGCTGGATCTTAGCATAATCGATGTCAGCAATATGGGTACATACCTTATTTAAGAAGTAACGGTCATGGGATACCACAATAACGGTATTTTCAAAATTAATCAGGAACTCCTCCAGCCACCTGATCGCTTCTAAGTCCAGATGGTTCGTAGGCTCGTCGAGGAGCAGAATGTCGGGATTACCGAATAAAGCCTGGGCCAACAGAACCTTAACCTTCTGTCCGCCATTCAATTCATGCATGGTCATATAATGAAGCTCGGTTTCAATACCGAGACCGTTCAGCAAGGATGCAGCATTGGCCTCTGCCTCCCAGCCATCCATTGCAGCAAATTCACCTTCCAGCTCACTGGCACGTATTCCATCTTCTTCTGTAAAATCTTCCTTAGCATAGATGATTTCTTTTTCCTTCATGATCTCATACAAACGCTTATTTCCCATGATGACGGTATCCAGGACCTGATATGCATCGTATTTGAAGTGATCCTGCTGAAGGAAGGACAATCTCTGTCCGGGGGTGATGATAACCTCTCCCTTGCTAGGCTCCAGCTGCCCGTTTAATATTTTGAGAAAGGTGGATTTTCCTGCACCGTTGGCGCCAATCAGTCCATAGCAGTTGCCTTCCGTGAACTTGATATTCACTTCTTCGAACAATGCACGCTTTCCTATTCTTAATGTAACATTACTTGCCTGAATCATGTATAACCTCCTGGATACTTCCAATTATCTTTAATCGACATTTCTATTGTATCGTATATTCTTGATTTTGCAAGAGAAAATGTAGGCTTATTAGTGTTTGATTTGATAAAAGGGCCGGCTGATTACAATCAGCCTTGTTACCTATGATAAAAAGCCGGCTATCCTGCACCAGTAGGAGTATATTAACGAGAAAGCTATTTAAAATATGACTTTTCGGTGACTTTCTTGTGCACCCTATCACCATAGATGATTGGACCTTTTGTAATAAAATTTGATCATAAATATGAACAAATAGGTCAATTATTTGTTTTCAAATAATTCATATTACGTTAATACCTTCTCCATATTTCTTTACTATAATAAGCTTATAGAAATAGAAATAGAAATACACAAATTTGTTAAAACCAACTTAACATAGAATTTTTTTTCATAAATCTCCTCCCTCCCCAAGAAGCCAACTCCTAGAAGTTGGCTTCTCCTCTGTCAGAAAAAATATCCTTGATGGACAAGATGAATGCCGGCTGTGACAGCCGGCATTTCATGATATGAATATATCGTATTATACTACTTCAAAGCTGCAATTTCATCGAGTCTATTCATAATCGGCAAATGTTGTGTACATAGGGTCTCGCATTGTCCGCATTTGATACAAGCCTCTGCCTGCTTGTTGGAAATTCCCCAATGAGACTGTAGACGGTCCAAGATATTGTTACCAAGGATTTTTTCATTATAAGCATCCATGAATTTCGGAATATCTATATTTTGAGGGCAGTATCTGCAGTAACCGCAGCCGGTGCACAGATTGTTCAGAGCCACACCCTTTGCTTCATATTCCGCATAGATTTCTGCTGCTGGTCTTTCCTCCAGGTTCTCTACAGCCTTAATAGCCTCGTCGACATGCTGGATGGTTGTACATCCGCATAAAGCTACAGTTATCTCCTTATGTGAAGCCACAAAACGCAGGGCAGCCTGTGCTACATTTAAGTTTGTACCTTCTGTCAGATATTCGAAGGTCTTTGGATTATTCGGAATTAGACCACCACCGAGGGGATTCATGACTACGATGCCCATTCCCTTTTCATATGCAGCTGTTATCCCCGCCTGGCGGAAACGGTAGTTCAAAGGATTGTAACCGATCAGCATTCCTTTGAAGGCGTTGGTGTTGATTACATTTTCCAGCTGGTTTCCCTGCATATGGGAGGAGAAGGTGATGTTTTTAATTAATCCCTCTGTCTTTGCCTTCTCGAAGGAGTCATACATTAAATCATACTGTTTTTCGAAGGCTTCCAGATTCAGAAGACACCATAGGTAATAGAAATCCAGATAATCCACCTTTAGCCTGGATAAAGAGGTTTCCAGTCTCTTTCGAAATGCATCCGGTGTAAACTCACCGCCGTAGGAACCCAAATTTACCTTGGAAGAGATGTAAAAGCTGTCTCGGGGAAGCTGTGATAAAGCGATACCGGTGATTTCTTCACTCTTATCGCTGCAATAGAAGGGAGCGGAATCAAAGAAGTTAATCCCCTTCTCATAAGCATGTAATACAACCTCAGCACATTTTTCTAATTTGCCGGCCTTTATGTCTTGGTCATCATATCTCATTGTTCCCATTCCGAGAGCGGAAACCATCATATTTGTGTCACCATATTGCTTATAATACATGTTATAACTACCTCCACTAATTTTCGATTACAAGTTATTTCGTCTATTGAAAATGGCTATTTCAGACCATTTCATGTAGAAGCTATTATAGCATAAATTCTTCGAAAACAAAAGTTTCGTTAAAAGGATGGGTGTATAAATGTAACCTGTAGAAGAAGAATACCGTAGATGAGGTATCCGCCAGCACCCGCCACCTTGGTATAGCTAAGTATCTGTGAGTGTATGAAAGGTATAAATTTTGACCTGAGATGAACAGATGGTTGAGATTTAACACGACAGATGCTAGAATATAAGTTGAAGCTGATGATCCACAAGCTTCGCCGAACAAGGTCTGCCAATTAGCAATCAACAGAAGGAGAAGTCAGGTACAATGCAGGTTATCAACTATTATTGAAGCGATGAATAATGAAGCTGAACAGGAACGCTCCAGGGAATAGGTTTCGTTTGACTTTTAGGGGTATCTCAGCTAGAATAAAATTGCAGAATAAACTGGTTAAAAACGGAAGAAAGGCAGAGAAGCTTAGATGGCAATCAACAAGGCGATGAGAATTGCACTGAAAGCATTATCCTATCCTGACCTGGATGTGAAGAAGACTTATAAGCTGCAGAGGCAGCTAAAATCGGCAACACATCCTGTTCTCAAACCGTTATATGAGATGTGGGATCATAAGGTATCACTTGGGGAATATGATATCCCGGTTCGGATTTTTATGCCTCCTTCCTACTTTTCTTTTAAAAAAATCCTTATTTTTTTTCACGGAGGAGGTTTTGTATTCGGTAATATCGATACCTATACGAATGTCTGCTCCAATATGGCTAAGCAGACAGGTCACATTGTGATATCAGTAGATTACCGTCTGGCTCCAGAGTATAAATTTCCAACAGCACCTGAGGACTGCTATGCAGTAACCCGTGAGATATTCCTGAATGCACAGCTTCTGGATGTGGACCCAGAGCAGATTACCCTAATTGGTGATAGTGCCGGAGGCAATCTGGCGGCTGTCGTATCCATGATGGCGAGGGACAGGGGAGAATTCCAGCCGAGAAGGCAAATTCTTCTTTACCCTTCTACAGACAGCAACCACAGTGAAACCTCTCCTTATCCTTCCATCAAAGAGAACGGAACTGATTTTCTCCTGACTTCAAAGAGAATATGCGATTTTTTGGACCTATATATAAACAGTGAGGAGGATTTACTGAATCCATATCTTGCACCAATTCTGGCTAAGGATTTGTCACGCTTGCCCGATACCCTGATTATCACAGCCCAGTATGATCCCCTGCGGGATGAAGCGGAGTCTTATGGAAAGAAATTATATGAAGCCGGAAACCATGTAAAGGTTTATCGGATGAAGGACGCACTACACGGTTTTATCTCCTTACCGAAGCATTTTGTCCATGTTAAGAGAAGCTACGAATTGATTAACCAATTTCTGAGTAAAGATAATCAACAAATTATAAGCAAATGAAGATAAACCGGCAGAAAATCGTTAATAATTACTGGATGGAGATACCAACCGGAAAGGGGGTAGAAGAATTCATGACCAGAAGAAAGCCGGTGGAGTGGATGAGATTGGATAATGCAGCTAAGATATTCCCCTCCAACACCAATGAAAAGGATACTAAGGTATTCCGCTTTGTCTGCGAATTAAAGGAAGAGATTGATAAGGAGATCCTGCAGCGAGCACTCGATAAAGCCTTACCTATGTTCCAAATCTATCAGACGGTGCTAAGAAGAGGAATGTTCTGGTACTATTTCGAAGGCACGGAAACGAGACCCGAGGTAGTAGAGGAGCACAAGCTGCCCTGCAGTATGCTGTATCATGCCAATAGGAGAAACCTGCTATTTGAGGTTTCTTATTATAATAAAAGAATTAATCTGGAAATGTACCATGCCTTAACCGATGGAACAGGTGCATTGGGATTTTTAAAGACAATCGTATTTTATTATTTGACGATGAAGCATGGCGAAGAATTTCAGGACAAGCTTCCGAAGCTCGATTATGATGCCTCTTTTACCCAGAAGATGGATGACAGCTTCTTAAAGCATTACAGTGGAGACAGAAAGCTGGACAAGATTAAGATAAACCGTGCTTATCGTATTACCGGGAGACGAGCGCTTGACAATCGACTGAGAGTCTTAGAAGGAGAGATGTCAGTAAAGGAGGTTCTGGAGCTGGCGCATCGCTATGATACGACCATGACAATCTATCTGACTGCCTTGTATATTAAAGCTATCTCGATGGAGATGCCGCTGCGTGCACGTAAGAATCCGGTTATTTTGACAGTACCTGTTAATTTGAGAACATATTTTCCTTCTGTAACCGCCAGAAATTTTTTCTGTACGATCAATATCGCTTATAACTTAAATAAGAATTCGGATCTACTGGAAGACATCATTGCATCCGTCAAAGATAGCTTTGCAAGGGAGCTGACCGAAGAGAGACTCAGGACCCATATCAACCGACTGTCAGCTTTGGAGCATAATGTGTTCCTGAGAATATTCCCATTGGTAATTAAGGATTATGTTCTTAAATTCGCCAATTACTTAAGCAACCGGGGTATTACAGCTACCTTATCCAATATAGGAAGAATAACCGTTGCTAAAGAGCTGACACCCCATATTCATCTGTTTGATTGCTTTACCAGTGCGAGGAGACCCCAGATCTGTATGTGCTCCTTTGAGGATACGCTGGTTATTAGTTTTGTATCTCCCTATGTCGGAACGGATATCCAAAAGAACTTCTTTCGTATGCTGACCAATGAGGGAGTCTCCATCAAAATAGCCTCGAATAATAAGGAGATTTGAATTAATTCTGAAAGGGCAAGATTACTTCTAAATAGGAGGTATTTATGCATATTTGTGATAATTGTAAGGTCTCTCTGAAGGGAAATTTTGAAGTATGTCCGTTGTGCGGCAGCATCGTCCACACGAACGAAGAGGAGATGGAAGAGGTGTTTCCTAATCTCCCGACCATCTTTCAGGAATTTAACATTTTCATCAGGCTGATGATACTTCTATCTATTGTAGCGATAGTTGCAAGCTTTGCTGTTAATATGATATTTACCAGAGAGTCCCGTTGGTCCTTAATTGTAGTGGGAGGCATCAGCTGCCTCTGGTTAAGCATGTTTGTTATTATCCGTAAGAAAAGCAATATCCCAAAGACAATTCTTTGGCAGGTGGTTCTGATTGGTATATTGTCGGTATTGTGGGACCGTTCCATGGGGTGGTTGGGCTGGTCAATTGATTTTGTTATTCCGGGTATCTGTGTCGGAGCGATGATTGTCATGGCGATTTCCGCCAAGCTTTTGAAAATCAGCGCCAGGGATTTGAGTGTTTATTTTTTGATTGATGCAATTTTTGGCTTTGTACCGATAATTTTTATTATATTCGGTGGACTTAATATACTCTTTCCGTCTGTTATCTGCGTAGCAGCCAGTATTATCAGTATCTCTACTTTAATTTTATTTCAGGGAGATAATATGATAGCTGAATTAAAAAAGAAAATGCATATATAACCTAAGCATTGAAAGGATAGAAATTATGAACAATTTTCGTTTAAAATGGATCGCTATTATTACAATGATGATTGACCATGTGGCAGCCGTACTACTGCAGCAGTCTTCACCGGCATGGGTTGCGATGCGTGTCATAGGACGACTGGCCTTTCCGATCTTTGTATTTCTATTGGTTGAGGGCTTCTTTCAGACCAAAAATGTGAAGAAATACCTGATACGTCTCGGTGTTTTTGCTTTGCTGTCCGAAGTACCCTTCGATCTGGCTTTTTATGGTACAGTAATTGAATTTACACATCAGAATATCTTTTTTACACTGTTTCTTGGTCTGGCCTGTATCCTTCTCATGAGCCTGATAGAAAAGAAATATGGAAAGAATTCTATATCGTCAAATGTTATGAACGGCATAATTACGCTGGTATTCTGCATCATTGCATATCTTCTCCGCACAGATTACAGCTATGCAGGCATTCTGTTAATCTCAGCCTTTTATCTGTTTAAGGGTAATAAGGTATTACAAACCTTTACCCTGTTTTTCGTATCTGCATTTATACTTGGATATATTAATGTATTCGCTACGTTGGCTATTATTCCGATTGCCTTTTACAACGGAGAAAAGGGTAGAAGCATGAAGTATTTCTTCTATATCTTCTACCCTGCACATCTTCTTATTTTAGCGGGAATTAACCTGATGCTCTAAGCTTTGGTTACAGATTCCCGTGATTGATCGGCATATTCCTGTCTGGAACTGTTACGAACATGTTCTCCTGAGGAATATGGCTGGTTGGGGTAATAGTATTTTTCATCGAAATCTCTTATGCTGCTGCGGGAAGGAAAACGGTAGTAGGTTTTTTTTACAGGTTGTTCGTAATACATGCTTGCAATCCTCCTGTTATAAAACTTTTATATTATTATTGTTCGTTAATCGGAAAGCTTCTATACAGGAAAAGCAGTGCAGACTGAAACGATAAATGAAAAAATACATAAAAATGGTTTAAAATTCGCTCTGATATTAAGGATTGGAGAAATTTATGGTAATGTTTACTATTCCAGAGGTGAAGCAGTTTATGGCGAAGCTTCTGACGCAAAATGCTTTTGATAATTTTATTCTACGGGAATTGGAGCTCCAGACATTTATGAGCTACTCCCTAAACGGAAAGTTGAACGAGGCTTTTTTCTCTACAGAGGAGCTTAAGGAACGCAGATCGGTCCGATATGCTTTGTGGAGCGAGGTTCGAAGTATAGCCTATACGATGATTAAGGGGAATAAGACACCGCTTTCCATGAAAATCGTTTTTCAGCTTTCCGAAGATCTTACGGATGTGCTGGTCGGACAGACAGGAGGAAGAATTAGTCCGGAAGAGGTCGGGGGCTTATATATAAATATCAGATTCGAGAATAATGAGCTCCATATTATCACAGGTACTGCAATTAAGACATTTACACTGGATAAAACGCTGGAACAGGAATGGGACAAGGAGGTTGCCCGTTTCTTAAAAGAACAGGATATTGTTAGCACTCTTGCTTAAAGAGTGCTAATTTCATCTTGACATTTCCAAAATACAGTATTATCATAACATTTGAGGAATTTTATTAGACAAAGGAGTTGTTAATTCATGAGTACAGAACGTGGCAATTTATCAATTCATTCCGAGAATCTTTTCCCGATTATCAAGAAATGGTTATATTCAGACCATGATATTTTTGTAAGAGAGTTAATCTCCAACGGCAGTGATGCTATTACAAAGCTAAAGAAGCTTGAGATTATGGGAGAAGCAAATCTTCCGGAGGATAACCATTATCAGATTACTGTTACTGTGAATCCGGAAGAGAAATCCATCCGCTTTTCCGATAACGGTATTGGTATGACAGCGGATGAAGTAAAAGAATATATCAATCAAATTGCATTTTCAGGGGCACAAAAGTTCCTTGAAAAGTATAAGGACAAAACCAATGAAGACCAGATTATAGGACATTTCGGTCTTGGCTTCTATTCTGCCTTCATGGTTGCTGCAAGGGTAACAATCGATACTCTGTCCTGGCAGCCGGATGCACGCCCCGTTCATTGGGAATCTGACGGCGGCACCGAATATGAGATGAGCGATGGCAGCAGAACCGAACGCGGTACTGACATCACACTGTTCTTAAATGAGGAAAGCTATGAATTTTCTAACGAATATCGTGTGAAGGAGGTTCTTCAGAAGTACTGTTCCTTCATGCCGGTAGAAATTTATTTTGTCAATGCCAATGCGAAAAAGGAAGAGACGAAGGAAGAGGTAATTGATGCTACTGTCGATCAGGACGGAACGGTAGAAGAGGCAAAGAAGGACGCAAAACCACAGCCGATCAACGATATTAACCCCCTCTGGGCGAAGCATCCGAACGACTGTAAGGATGAGGATTATAAGAAATTCTACCGCGATGTATTCCATGATTATAAGGAGCCTCTATTCTGGATACACTTAAATATGGATTATCCTTTCAACTTAAAGGGAATTCTTTACTTCCCCAAGATCAATACCGAGTATGATTCGCTGGAAGGACTGATCAAGCTTTACAGCAACCAGGTATTTATTGCGGATAATATCAAGGAAGTCATTCCGGAATTCTTAATGCTGCTAAAGGGTGTTATTGATTGTCCGGATCTGCCACTCAATGTATCCAGAAGTGCACTTCAAAATGATGGTTTTGTAAAGAAGATCAGTGAGTATATCTCCAAGAAAGTAGCCGATAAGCTGAGTGGGATGTATAAGGTTGATCGTGAGAATTACGAGAAGTTCTGGGATGATATCAGTCCCTTCATCAAATTTGGCTGCCTAAAGGATGAGAAATTCCGCGAGAAGATGAAGGATGTCATCATTTTTAAAAATCTTGAGGACAAATTCATCACTCTTGCCGAGTATGTGGAAGCTAAGAAAGCAAAGGATACTCCTAAAAACAATAAGAAGGATAAAAAGTCGGAGACTGCTGATGCCGATGGTAAGGCAGCAGAAGCTACTGCTGAATCAACGGCTGATACCAATGAGCATGTGCATGATGAACACTGTGAATGTGGACATGAGCATTCCCATGATGAGGAGGATGAGCTTGTAGATGAGGATAAGAAGACCGTCATCTATTATGTAACTGATGTGAAACAGCAAAGCCAGTACATTAATATGTTCAAAGAGGCCGGGACAGATGCATTTATCCTGACTCATAATATTGATCAGCCCTTCATCACTCAACTCGAGTATCAGGATCAGACCATTCGCTTCATGAGAATTGATGCTGACATTAATGACGATTTTAAAGACAAAATCAAGAAGAAGGATCAGAAGGTATTAAAAAATAACACTGAAGCAATGACAGCCCTGTTCCGTAAGGTACTCGGGAAGGATAAGCTTGAGGTTAAAGTAGATAAATTTAAGAATGAGAAGGTATCCTCCGTGATGACTCTTTCTGAAGAGAATCGCAGAATGCAGGATATGATGCGTATGTATAACATGTCAGGTATGGATATGGGTAACTTAGGAGGCGGAGAAACACTGGTGCTGAATGCGAATAATACTCTTGTTCAATTTATCCTGACCAATGAGAACGCGGAACAGACACCGATGATTTGTGAGCAGCTGTACGATCTGGCACTATTAAGCCATAAGCCGCTGGAGCCGGAAGCAATGACGAAATTTATCCAAAGAAGTAATGATATAATGATGTTCCTTACAAAATAGGAATAGAGTAAGAGTAAATACTAAAGCTTAGGAGGAATGATATTTCTTCCTAAGCTTTCTGTTATATGGAAAATTCCGGTACGCAATAATATAAAATTTATATAAAAAATTTACTTACCACTTGATAAAAACATCGTACTTATGGTATGCTATTACGTAGTAATAAAAACCACATAGCATAGTTTTAAACCCGATTGTATGTGTAAAACAGAGATAAAATGGTATATATAATTATGATATAAACCATACAGTAAGATAACAGGAGGAAAATGAAAGATGTCATATAGGATTATTGGGGACAGTTGTACGGATTTACCGAAGGAATTGAAGGAAGATCATCATTTTAAACTTGTTCCCCTGACTTTGATAGTGAACGATGTTCCCATCATTGATGATGATAGCTTTAATCAGGCAGACTTTCTGGAAAAAGTACGTTTATGTCCCAACAGTCCGAAATCGGCATGTCCCTCACCTGAGGACTATATGAATTATTTTGACTTTGATGGTGATATCTATGTCGTTACCTTGTCTTCCCAGCTTTCCGGATCATATAACAGTGCTGAGCTGGCAAAAAAGTTGTATTTGGAGGAACATCCGGATAAAAGGATTGCGATAATCGACTCGAGGTCTGCTTCGGTTGGTCAGACGCTAATAGCCATGAAGATTAAAGAATTGATCGAACAGAAGCTTCCCTTTGAAACAATCGTGGAGAAAGTTCATGTCTATCGTGATAATCTTAAGACTAAATTTGTCCTAGAGTCTCTGGATACTCTTCGCAAGAATGGACGTCTGTCCAGTTTACAGGCGGTGATCTGCAGTGCGCTGAATATTAAGCCCGTGATGGGTGCGACACCGGAGGGTACTATCTGTAAGGTAGACCAGGCAAGAGGTATTGTAAAAGCACTGATAGCTATGGTAAAATCCATTGAAGAGGATGTCATCAAGCCCAGTGAACGAATATTAGGAATTGCCCATTGCAATAACTATGAACGTGCTTTGTATGTGAAGGAAGAGATTCTGAAGAGAATTCCCTTTAAGGATTGTTTCATTGTCAACACTGCCGGGGTAAGCTCTTTGTATGCCAATGAGGGTGGTATTATTACGGCGTATTAAATCATAGTTGTCACCGGGCACCCCGTCTTATCCTTGCGGTAATTCGAATTATCCACGTTGACAGTATAAAATGAAATAGAGAATATCGTGAAAATAATGCGAAAGCATCTTAGAAATCTGACCTAGAGTAGGGTATTGAACCATTAATCGGTTCATCTTAATCGCCCCATCTTAGGTCTTTTTTTTGTACAAAAGGCGGCTTCTGGCTATTTTTCTAAACCGCGCCTATGCTCTGATAACTTTTACAGCTTATTTTACAGCCTTATTATTGACATTAAAGTCACTTTAACCTTTATAATAGTAATGGTAATCAATTTTATAGAAAGAGGAAAGAACCGTCATAGAGACGTTGAATGGTTGGTACTATGAAAGGCTTTTTATTAATTACGAAAGGACTTGATACCATGAGTGCGTCTATTATAGATTTAAAACAGGAAGTTACGCGCAGTGATGTACAAACAATTATTAAATGGATGAAGAATAATGAGATAATGAAATATTTAAATGAATCAGTAGATATTATACATGAACTGCAACGGGCAGTAGAAAGAGCCAACATGGCTATTATGACCCATCTTTTTAACAGTAGTGGCAGCTTCTATCTGATTTATTCACAACATAAGGATAATACGGAACCTGTTGGTTTCTTAAAGCTGGTAAGAAAACCCAAGGAGACGGAAATGGTAATTGTAATCGGTGATCAGAATAGATGGGGAAAGGGATTAGGTAAAGCGTCTATTAAAAAAGGCTTAGAAATTGCCTTTTTTCAGTGGCGAACTTCTCAAGTAATTGCTAAGATAAATCCGAATAATATAAGATCGATTAAAATGTTTGAAAATTTGGGGTTTTCATTAGTAAATGAATATAATAACATGAAGGTGTATAGCCTTTCTTTAGATAATTTTATCAGGAAATTAACAAAAGCTTTATAGTCCTTGAGCTATTGATATTAAATAGTTTCATGGATATAATAGTTGTGAAGTATTCTATAATTAGGATGGAGATTATATGAGAAACTATTTATCGATAGGAGAAATATCAGAATTACTAGGTATTCCTAAATCAACTCTTCGGTATTGGGAAAGCGAAGGATTGATTGATAAACATCGTGATTCTACTAATAATTATCGACAATATAGTTCGAGTTCTCTTTTTACGATATCCGACCTGGCACATTTTAGGTGTCTTCGTATGTCACTGCAGGACATGAAAAAACTACCCCATCTATCTCCGGAATCCTTGGAGTCTTCTTTAGATTCGCTTAATGAGGATTTAGATCAGAAGCTTTTTGAACTGAAGCTGGCTAAGGATTATATCATTAAAAAGAAGGAACATATAAAGGAATATCAAAAATTAATGATAAACCAGTATCAACCAGAATATCCGGATTACCATCAAATCTATCAATTTTCCTTTGATGATACAGATGCATGGGCCACATACATTCAGGACCAAGGACAGTGTATTTTGATATATTGCCCGGAAGAAGGCAATGTGGAGACCGGACTAATTATTCCTACACATGATAACCATCCAAGGCTTTGGGAGAAGGTTGATTCCCGGCAATATTTGTCCTTTGTATTAAAAGTAGCATACAGTAATCCTACGGAAGAGGATTTTAGACCGCATTTAATCCATTTAAAGAAACAGGGGTATCATATTACCAAAATATTGGCCAGATATCTTTTTTCTGCTTGTGATGAAAGATATTATGACTATTATAAGGCATTTGCCGAAGTTATTATATAAATAAGTTATGATACTTATGATGATAGATAGTATGACTCTTATCATAGAGATAAAGTGTTAAAAACTAAAAAAACGGGGGTTTAAAAAATTGGCTCAGGAGATTTATATAACAGAAAACGATAAATTAAAGTTACTAGAAATTATTGATAAAGCTGATGATAGAGAGGCACGGATAGTAGATAATCTTAAGGCTTTGAAGGCAGAGATAAACAAGGCCAAAGTGATTGATCAGAAAGAACCTGGTTGTGAATTTGTAAAAATGAATAGTAAGGTAAAGATGATGGTAGATCAGGAAGAAGAGGAGATCACATTAGTATTTCCGGAGGATGTAGATTTAAAAAATAACAAGGTCTCTGTACTTTCCCCTATCGGAACTGCAATTCTTGGTTATTGTGAAGGTAGTAGCATTGAATGGATTGTTCCTGGTGGAACAGTACATATATGTATTCAGAGTATTAGTAATTAAAGTTACTATACCAATGGAATACCAATCGGATAAATGTATGAAGAGAGAAGATCACAGCGGTATGTTCTTATAGATTGCATGGAAGGTTTTACGATTTATTTTTCTTTGAAATGTAAAATTTATAGTTGACTTTTTAATGCATTTATAAGATAATATCTAATGCGGTGCTTCTGAGAAAGCATTGCAATATATGTAAATCGAGGCGTGGCTCAGTTTGGTAGAGCGCTGCGTTCGGGACGCAGAGGCCGTGGGTTCGAATCCCGTCGCCTCGATGAAAGAGACCTGTCAGTGAGGATACTGACAGGTCTTTTGTATTAAGCTCAATTGGCAAAAAATTAAATAATCAAAAACCTGATAAAAATTTCTAAGGGAGAAATATATATCTTGAAATAAAATGGGTGCAGGTATACTATGGCTATAATTTATATGATTTAACTATTCTTAATAGGCGTGTAAGAAATGGAGGGAAATATGGACTTTAAAATTAGAGATATGAAGAATACAGATTGGGAAGAAGTAGCTTCCATCTACCTGGAAGGTATCAAGACAGGGATAGCGACCTTTCAATTAGAGGTACCGACTTTTGAAGCGTGGGACAAGTCCCATATCAAAGTCTGTCGTTTCGTTGCGGAAGAGGATGGACAGGTGGTGGGTTGGGTAGCCCTAAGTGCTTACAGCAATCGCTGTGTGTATGCAGGAGTTGCTGAGGTCAGTATCTATATCAAAGCAGAAAGTCGAGGTAAAGGTATAGGTGAGAAGCTGCTACAGAAGGTGATAACTGCTTCGGAGAAGGAGGGCTTCTGGACTCTTCAGTCAGGCATCATAGAAATTAACAAAGCAAGTTTAGCATTACATAAAAAAGCAGGCTTCCGGTTGATTGGTTACCGTGAGAGAATTGCCAAGGACCACAATGGTGTATGGCAGAATACGGTACTGATGGAGAGGAGAAGCCCGCTCTTTTAAGAAAGTAGATTAATTTTTATTTGCCAGCTCACTTGTGTCATCATCTGCCACAACTTCCACAATTTGCAGATTCCGATCTATAGATAAATTATAAAATTCATTATTACATCGAACTAGAGGTTTAGTCTTTTCCTCCGGGTTAATGTAGATGATTTTTCCGATTAGCTCATTGTTGAGCCGTACGAAGCTTCCGTAATAGTAATTTGTTATATTATTCATAAAGGCCTGACAGATAAATGGATCCAAAGCACCAAAACCGCAATTCAGAATTTCCTCAATTGCTTCAAAGGGAGAAGATTGTTTCTGGTAGGACTTTACTGCTGTCATGGCATCGAAGATATCCGCAACTGCGATAATTCTGCCGTACAGATTGATATCGGAGCCCTTCAGACCGGAAGGATAACCTGAGCCGTCATAACGTTCATGATGGGTCATGATCCCTTCAAGTATATAGGAATCCAGATGTTCGCATTTATCCAACAGACGATATCCAACCTCAGGATGAGCTCTCATAGTCTCCAGCTCCTTGTCGGTGAGTTTTTCTGTTTTATTCAGCAGACTGTCCTTTATTTTTGCTTTTCCGATGTCATGCAGAAGCCCGGCGCACACCAATCCATACAGATCTGTTGAGGTCATATTTATCCATTTACCGATCATATAGGAAATGCACGCAACATTGACCGGATGCGATTGCATATATGGATATTTGCCCTGCATATTGTTTATTTGAAGAAATAAATTAATCTTACTATTAAGCATTTCGATTATCTCGAAAGCACAAATTTTTATGGGTTCCAAATTTAGGATTCTGCTAAAACGAACATCCTCGACCAACCCTTGCGATGCTTTTATGGAATCATGATAGACTTCTTTAAAACTCATCATACGGTCATCCCCTTTAAGTAATGTGAAATTGTCATTATTCCTTTTTCTTTATTGATTATAATATACATGAGGGACATGTAAAAAACAACATAATGGCACGATTGGCAGAATAATAGCATAAATGGCAAAGCAAAAAAGAGCTCCCATACACGGAAGAAATACTGTGTAATAGGGGCTTTCGCTTTCACGCTATCATATTCTCTAAAAATCCAAATGGAGACAGCTGGGCTTGAACCAGTGACCTCTTGCTTGTCGAGCAAGCGCTCTCCCGACTGAGCTATGCCTCCATAATTCAGTATTATAACATGGATTGAGCATTTACACAATGGATTATAAAAAAGAGCTGCTTGTAAACAGCTCCAAAGATTATACTATGAACTGAGTCCATGTTAAGAACACTAGCTCATTTGTTTAGTAATACGATATTGAAATTTAAGAAAGCAGCAAATACACACCATAGCAGATAAGGTATCTGTAAATAGGCTGAACAGGGATTGATTGTATAGAACCTGATAATCATAATACAGATACAAATAATCAAGGCCAAAAGCCATATGAATGCGAATAAATAATTCTGAAGATTAAAAAAGATCAAGGACCAGATAAAATTAAAAAGTAATTGAATTGCATACCAATTTAAGGCGGATTGTTTCATTGAGCTGTCCGAAGAACATATTATATAGGATGATATTCCCATCAAAATATATAATATTGTCCAAACTATTGGGAATATGGCCGCTGGAGGAGCAAATTCCGGCTTTATGAGCTGACTATATTGAAACATAGTACCTTTGGTAAGAAATGCAGAAAGACTTCCGACAGCAAGCGGAATAAGGAGGCATATTATATATGAGATAATTTTCTTACACATAATGCATACTCCAAGTACTTTATAGCATTCTATTTTTGAATATAGCATTTTATGAGTAGATTTTACAAATATAACAACAGATTTGATATTATGTTAAGAAGCCAAGCTTGTATCAAAAATACACCCTTTTCAGAGTGCTTTATCATTATTATAATCGCTACAGTCCCTCATTCTCTGGGCAGCAAAACAGCTCCCCATGGGACTCGAACCCACGACCTACGCATTACGAATGCGTTGCTCTACCAACTGAGCTAGGGAAGCATATGATATCATATAATTTTGGCTACTCAACTATTCTATTATATACAGTACAAAAATTCAAGATTTTTTTCGGATTATCATAAAGAAAATGAAACACATAAAACGACCTCCTGTAATGTTCTACAGGAGGTTGCAGTTATTATATTAAAGCTATCGTTTTTCGCCCATGAAACAAAGACCGATGGCACCCGGGCCGGAGTGAGCTCCGATACTGGGGCTGACGAAATTAATAATAATCTCCCTGTTGGGCAGCTTCTCCAGAATCAACTCCTTAAGATATAAGGCATCCTCCAGTGAATCACCATGAGCTATGCATATAGCTTCATCACTGTCCCTGTATTTACCCATGCAATCCAACATTTCATTACAGATGGTGGTAAGAGATTTCTTGCGACCTCTTGCAGAGGATAGGGCAACCAGCTTACCCTCAGGATTTACGAAAAGGATGGGCTTGATATTGATCATGGAACCAATCACCGCGGTCGTCTTGGATATCCTTCCGCCACGATGCAGATGGAATAGATCATCTACGGTAAAACGTACACAAAATTCCTGTTTATGCTCTTCCAGCCATGAAGCAATTTCGTCGATGGATTTTCCCTCTTCTTTCATCTGAACAGCTTTCATAACAAATAGGCCTTCCCCCATGGAGGCATTCAGTGTATCAATCACAATAATCTTCGCATTGGGGTTTTCCTCCAGGATTTCATTCGCTCCGGTTACGACGTTGCTACAGCCGCCGCTTAATGCTGAGGAAAAACTGATATGTAATACATCGTAGCCCTGATCAATGTAGCTTAAGAAGGTTTTTCTAATAACGTCAGGATTACTTGCCATAGTAGTTGGCATGATACCGCCCCGCATCTTGTCATAGAATTCCTTTGGTGTGAGATTGAGCTCATCACCGTAGGTGATGCCCTCGAGATCATAATAGTGAGGAATAATGCCGATTTGTTTTTCTTTAATATAGCCGTCAAGTAAATCTGAATTAGAGTCTGCGGTGATTACGAAATTGCTCATCTTATTCCCTCCCGATAGTGGTGATTAATTCTATTCTACAAGACACGCAATCTTTTAGCAACCTAATTTTATACTCTGCTAATTTATATTTTACATTTTTTTTATATATCTGTCTTAATTACTTATAATACATAATATTTTGACATGATCCATCTGTTTATAAAAGAACTTTGAATCGTAATAATATCCAGATATAATTCAGTTTAAATAAAATTGTTCAAAGATTAACTATTGACAATGAATACTATTTAGAGTAAAAATATATTTTGTTTCATAATGCAAGGATGCAGTTATGTTAACATAGATATTATTCGACATGAAGGGATACATATATGATAAAAATGATAAAAAAGACAAAAAAGAATGAATTGAATTTACCGGCCGGAAGACAGGAGGCAGAGGGAACAAATAAGCACAATGCAGAAGCACTCCGGCAAAGAAGTGGGTTTATAAGCAAATTGATAGGCATTCGGGTAAAACTTCTCATAGGCTTTGCTATTCCGATTATCCTGTTTGCCGGATTTGGCATTATCTCCTATATTAAGACAGCCAAGGCGATAACTCAGAATTATGAGACTATTGCAGCAGATGCGCTGCAGGCAGTAAGGGATAATATTCTAATGGGTGTGGATTCTGTATCAGCAAAAACCTATGATCTGGCTAATAATAGTATTATTGAAAATTATTATAATAATATTGATGAGATTAGTGCAGAAGAGAGTGAGGCTATATTTCAATCTGTAAAAACAGAGTTGCAAAGTGCAAAGTACACACATGAATTTATTTATGCGATACATTTACTTGGTGAGCAGGGGAACAGCATCTCCTCTGTAGGTGAGCTTCCTGCAGATGCCTTTGATAGTTTTGAAGCCTCTGAGGAAGGGAAGCTTATTACCTCGTCTACAGAGAGGTTTTTATGGATTGGCTCCCATAGTAAGCTGGATGAGCAGTTGGGTAACGCTCAGGTGAATTATATTACCTCGGTCATCAGAAAGATGTCCGAGAACAACGGATATATCATCATAGATATCCCAAAGAACAGAATGGTAAAGTCTCTTTCAAGTATCAATTTGGGTAACGGAAGTATTGTTGGATATGTTACCGGTGACGGTAAGGAAGCCCTCGTAAATTCAACACTGACTAAGGATAATGAGGCTGAAATCAAGGAAATGACCGGACAGGATCAGGTGTTCAGTCCATTGGAATATTTCGCTAAAGCCAAAGAAACCAGAGAAGAAAATGGCTTCTCCTATGAACAATATCAGGGGAAGGAATATCTATTTCTTTATAGCAAGGTAGGCAATACCGGGGCCACTATTTGTGCGCTGGTTCCAAAAAGTACCATTCTTGAGAAGATACAGCCGATTAAGTCGTTGACGATTAGTTTCGTAGTTTTGGCGTGCATCCTATCAGGCTTAGTAGGGACTGTCCTTGCAACCGGTATCGGTAAGGAGATCACAAAGCTGGTGAAATCTATTTCTATGGCAGCAAAGGGAGATTTAACCACGAAATTCGAGACGAAACGTAACGATGAGTTCTGGATTTTATCAAGTAGCCTGAACAAAATGGTGGAAGGCATGAGAAGCCTTATTGAAAGGGTGGCTACAGTCGGAGAGACAGTAAATCTATCGGCCAATACTCTGTCAGCCACTTCAAATGATATCCTGTATTCCACTAAGGATATTTCTCTTGCGATCGGTGAGATTGAGAAAGGGGTGGTTCAGCAGGCTGAGGATACAGAACGTTGCTTATTACAGATGTCAAATCTCTCAGATAAAATCGGTGTAGTTTATGAGAATACTTACGAGATAGAGAAGATAGCTAAGAATGCAAAATCCATCGTTGAAGAGGGTATCACTATCATAGATCAGTTGAATGACAAATCCAGTGATACCACAAAGATTACCAATGTCATTATCAGAGAAATCGAAGAGCTGGAGCTTCAATCACAAAGTATTGAAAGTCTCGTTGAGGTAATCAACAGTATTTCTGAGCAGACGAATCTCTTATCTCTGAATGCTTCCATCGAAGCAGCCAGAGCAGGAGAAGCAGGTCGTGGTTTTGCAGTAGTTGCTGAGGAGATTCGCAAGCTTGCTGACCAGTCGCATGCGGCGGCTAATCAGATTAACTCTACAGTCGAGGCCATAAAGACAAAAACAAAGGGTACGGCTGTTTCAGCTAAGGAGGCAGAAAGCATTGTAGCATCACAGATGGAAGCGCTGACTAAGACAATACAGTCCTTCGAGCACATAGATGAGCATGTTGAGAAACTGGTGGCGAATTTAGATCAAATATCAGAAGGGATGAAGGGGATAGAAACCAGTAAGGATGATACCCTTGATTCCATCAGCAATATCTCGGCAGTATCTCAGGAGACGGCAACCTCCTCGGAAGAGGTAAGTGCAACGGCAAATAATCAGATTGCTTCCGTAGAGTATATGAACACCTCTGCTTCAGCCCTTGCAGAGGATGCTAAGAGACTGGAAGAAGCAATCCAATTATTCATAATTAATTAAGAATTAATGAAACTCCTTCCCTACCATGGAACAGTAATCCTGAAATTCAGGTTCATTTCTGGTAAGGGAGGGAGTTCCTTTTTTTAAGGAATCAGGGACCCTCAGGATTACCTTAACCGTCCCGGGATTACCGGATAGTATAATAATACGATCTGAGAGGCTGACAGCTTCTGCGATATCCTCTGTAACCAGAATTGCGGTTTTTCCTTCTTTATGAAGCATCTCCTGTAGTTCATCCGCAGCCAATTGCCTGGCTTCACCCGGTAGGGCGGAGAAGGGCTCATCCATGAGAAGGATATCTGTATCCAGAGACAGAGTTCGAAGAATAGCTGCTCTGGATTTATAGTGGTCAGAGGGCTTGATATCCCTGCCGTTGATATAAATTAAACCCTTGGTAGGAAGGATGCAGCCTGCTATCAGAGAGAGCAGAGTAGATTTACCACAGCCGTCCGGTCCGAGGATGCTGATGAACTCACCTTCCATCACCTGAAAGGATACATCCTTTAATGCGTCGACATCCTGTTCGGGGCAATGATAGGTATAGCTTAAATGGTCGACTTTAAGTAATTCGCCCATAATAGACCTCCATACTTTCATACTTTATAATATGACACCAATATCAAAAGGTGCTGTACGTAGGATATAGTATTCATAGACCGGTTGACTTTATCGGATGAGATGAATATAATAGTAGTATAAATTCTGTGAGGATTCACAGGTATATGGGTCGGTTGAAGGATATGGGAGAGACCATAGGATTATGGAGCCGAAGGGGTATGCGAAAACTCTCAGGCAAAAGGACCATTTCTGGACGATACTCTGGAAAACGAATCGGCACCGAAGAAGCAATTTTCTGCTCCGATAAGAGCGTAGTAGAAGAGAATCTTTCAGGTAAACCAACAGAGGCGTATTGATTGAAGCAGTACGTCTTTTTTTATTGCTAAAAAATAAACAATCAATGCTAGAAGAGGAGGATGGAAGGGATGGAGCAGAAAACTCCCTTATTCAACTGTCATGTGAAAGCCGGAGGAAAGCTGGTGCTCTTTGCCGGATATCTGCTGCCGGTACAGTACGAGACAGGAGTTATTAACGAGCATATGGCAGTCAGAACGTCTGCAGGATTATTTGATGTATCTCATATGGGTGAGATAGAACTGACCGGTAGAGATGCCTTAAAAAACATCCAGAGGCTGGTAACTAATGATTGCAGCAGCATGTATGACGGTCAGGTGAAATACAGCCCTATGTGTAATGATAGCGGTGGGGTAATTGACGATTTGCTGGTATATCAGAAGAATAAGGAGGACTATCTGATTGTGGTCAATGCCGCAAACCGTGCTAAGGATGTAGATTGGATGAAGCAGCATATTTCAGGAGAGGTTACGCTTTCGGATATCTCCGATGAGCTCGCTTTGCTGGCACTTCAGGGACCGAGATCTAAGGAAATCTTAGGTAGTATCATTATGGAGGAACGATTACCTTCGAGATATTACAGCTTCAAAGAGAATATCGACGTCGGAGGGATATCCTGTCTGATCTCCAGAACAGGCTATACCGGTGAGGATGGCTATGAGCTATATTGCCGCCCGGATGAGGCATCGGCATTATGGGAGATGCTGCTTAAGACCGGTAATTCCCTACCGGCAGAGGGAGATGCTTCTGACGGTAAGCCTGTGATTATTCCTTGCGGACTCGGCGCTAGAGATACTCTGCGACTCGAGGCAGCCATGCCCCTATATGGGCATGAGATGGATGAGACTATATCCCCGCTGGAGACCGGATTGGGGTTTGCCGTAAAGCTGAATAAAGATGATTTCATAGGTAAAACAGGTTTACTAAACAGAGGTGAACCTGGGAGAGTACGGGTCGGACTGAATATTACCGGAAGAGGCATCGCCAGAGAAGCATGTATAGTTTATGCCGGTAACCAGGCAATCGGTATAACAACCTCGGGTACACACTGCCCTTATCTCAAAAGACCTGTAGCCATGGCTTTACTGGAGAAGACCTACAGTATTCCTGGTACGGAACTAGAGGTTGACGTCAGGGGTAGAAGGATCTCGGCTCAGGTGGTAGCTCTGCCGTTCTATAAACGAGGAGACTAATTCCTTAGAATAATTATGGTAATAGAAAAATGTTTAAAATAATAATGATATCTTAGGAGGAAACAACATGAAGGATTATATGTTTACGAAATCTCACGAATGGATTAAATATGAAGATGAAACGACAGCATATATCGGTATTTCCGATTATGCACAGAAGCAGCTTGGAGATCTGGTTTTTATCAATTTGCCTGAGGTGGGGGATGAACTCAATGCCGGTGAGGAATTTGCGGATATAGAATCCGTGAAAGCAGTTTCCAGTATATACAGTCCGGTCACAGGTAAGGTAATTGCTGTTAATGAGGAGCTTTTGGATCATCCCGAGCTGATTAATTCCGATGCATATGAAGCATGGTTTATCGAGGTTGGAGAAATTACTGACCACTCAGAGCTATTGACAGAAGAGGAATATCAAAAGCTATGTTTATAAGAAGGGGGTTAGGCTATGGGAACCTATGTGCCGAATACGGGCAGTGAACAGAAGGAGATGCTCAAAGTGCTGGGATTATCGAGCTTTGATGAGCTTTTTCGGGCAATCCCTTCTGAAGTTTTATTGAAGGAACCATTGAAGCTTGACCGGGGTAAATCGGAATATGAGGTTAAGCGGCATATGACAGAGCTGTCAGCAAAAAATCAGGTATTTTCAATGATATTTCGTGGTGCGGGGGCATACAATCATTATATTCCGTCCATAGTTACTCATATTACCTCCAAAGAGGAGTTTGTAACTGCCTATACTCCCTATCAGGCGGAGATCAGCCAGGGAATACTGCAATCCATCTTTGAGTATCAGACAATGATCTGTGAGCTGACCGGGATGGATGTATCCAATGCTTCTGTCTATGATGGAGCAACCGCAGCTGCAGAGGCAGTGATTATGTGCCGGGAGAAGAGAAGAACCAGGGCAGTAGTTTCGTCAACAGTCCATCCTCAGACGATTGAGACCCTCCAAACCTATTTGGAGGGGACAGATATGGAACTCATTCTGGCTCCTGAGAGGGAAGGCCGAACAGATTTGGAACAGCTTTCAGCTTTGCTTAATGGCAATACGGCATGTATTCTGATGCAACAGCCGAATTATTATGGTCTGCTGGAAGATTGTGAAGCAATCAGAAAGCTGATAAATGGCTCTGATATAAAGTATGTTATAAGCTGTAATCCAATCTCCCTTGGGATTTTGAAAGCTCCCAGCGAATACGGTGCCGACATCGCTGTTGGAGAAGGTCAACCACTGGGCATACCGCTTTCCTTCGGTGGTCCCTACCTTGGTTTTATGGCAACGACAGAGAAGCTGATGCGAAGACTTCCCGGTCGAATTGTCGGCGAGACGGTGGATGGTGCCGGTAACAGAGCATTCGTACTGACCCTTCAGGCCAGAGAACAGCATATCAGAAGGGAGAAGGCTTCCAGTAATATCTGCTCTAATCAGGCTTTATGTGCGATGACGGCAGCAGTATATCTGGATGCGATGGGGAAAGAGGGCCTTGAAAGAACGGCACAGCTTTCCATGTCCAAAGCTCATTACCTTGCAGATCGCTTGTGTGAACTGAAGGTATTTAGCATGAGCCACTCCGGGGATTATTTTAATGAATTTGTAACTGATTTTACAGGGGATGTAGATTACTTGCTGGCAGAATTGGAGCTGCGTGGAATTCTCGGAGGATATCCTCTGGGCGGAGGACGTATGCTGTGGTGTGCCACAGAGATGAATTCCAGGGAGGAGATAGATACGCTGATTCGTAGTATTGAGGAGGTGCTTGGGGTATGAAGCTGATATTTGAGAAAAGTAAGCAGGGCAGAGGCTTAAGTCTTTTACCGAATTGCGATGTGCCAGTCCTCGCACCCCCGGAGGCTTATGCCAGGACAGCTGAGCTTCGGCTACCGGAGGTCTCAGAGACGGAGCTTGCCAGGCACTATACTCAGCTGATGAAGCGGACCTTCGGTGTCAACGACGGATTTTATCCGCTAGGCTCCTGTACCATGAAATATAATCCGAAGGTGAATGAGGATATGGCAAGGCTTCCCGGCTTTAGCGGTATACATCCGCTACAATCCGTGCAATCAGCTCAGGGTTGTCTTGAGGTTATGAAATTGACAGAGGAAGCCCTATGTGAGATTACAGGTATGGACGCCATGGACTTCTCTCCTTCGGCAGGTGCGCATGGGGAATATACAGGCTTAAAGCTTATAAGGGCATATCATCAGAAACGCCGGGATACAAAGAGAAACAAAATCATAGTACCGGATTCCGCCCACGGGACGAATCCTGCCAGTGCCGCAATGGCAGGCTTTGAGGTACTTAATGTCCCCTCTGATCAGGAAGGCCGGGTGGATTTAGAACGGCTGCGTATGGCTGTCGGAGAAGATACGGCAGGCTTTATGCTGACCAATCCGAATACGTTAGGGCTATTCGATGACAATATCCTTGAAATCACAAGAATTATTCATGATGCCGGTGGCTTAAACTACTATGATGGTGCTAACCTGAATGCTATCATGGGGATAGCCAGACCCGGTGATATGGGCTTTGATGTAGTACATCTCAATCTTCATAAGACCTTTTCAACTCCTCACGGTGGCGGAGGCCCGGGCAGCGGTCCGGTAGGCTGTAAGGAACTTCTGATACATTACCTGCCTTCACCGCGTATTATTCTGACGGAAGGAAAATATGAGTTTACCCATAAATCGGATGCCAGTATTGGTAGAGTGAAAGCCTTCCATGGAAATTTCCTTGTGGTAGTAAGAGCGCTTACGTATATTTTAAGCCTTGGTTCAGACGGACTGTTGAATGCCTCAAGGAATGCAGTCCTGAATGCCAACTATATGCTGCATTTACTAAAGGATGTCTTTGATCTACCCTTTTCGCTACCCTGTATGCATGAGTTTGTCCTTTCGTTGGAGAAGCTAAAAATTGAAAAGGGTGTCTCAGCTCTTGATTTTGCTAAGGCACTTCTGGATTACGGTATTCATCCTCCGACCATGTACTTCCCTTTGATTATCCATGAGGCTCTGATGGTAGAGCCGACTGAGACGGAATCCAAGGAGACTCTGGAGGAGGTTGCGGAAATTTTCCGTAAAATATTTAAGTTGGCTCTGGAGGAGCCCGCACAGCTGCATGAATGCCCGAAGACGACCCCCATCGGCAGACCGGATGAGGTGAATGCAGCGAGAAAGCCGGTTTTAAGATACCGTTTTCCGGAATAAAAAGGATAGGAGAATATGCCTTTGATAGATAGGATACGATTTATAACAACTAAGGAGACAGATCCCTATCGCAACCTGGCTTTAGAGGAATATCTGCTGAAACAGACTGGTGACAGGGAGGTTGTTCTTTACCTCTGGCAGAATGAAAGGACAGTAGTGATCGGTAAGAACCAAAACCCCTGGAAGGAATGCAGGTTAGCCGAGCTGGAAGGCGACGGAGGCAGATTGGTCCGTCGTCTATCCGGTGGGGGAGCAGTTTTTCATGATCTGGGCAATTTAAATTTTACATTTCTGGCAGCCAAAGAGAATTATGATGTAGATAAGCAGCTGGAGGTCATTCTTACTGCGGTGAGAGACCTTGGGATACCTGCAGAGAAGACCGGCAGAAACGATATCACAGTCCGGGATAGGAAGTTTTCAGGGAATGCGTTTTACAGCGACGGAATACATTGCTATCACCATGGCACAATCCTGGTACAGGTGGATATGGAGAGACTGTCCCATTATCTGAGTGTCTCCAGGGAAAAGCTGGTGACGAAGGGAGTGGAATCCGTACGCAGGAGAGTGACAAATCTGACTGAATATGTACCTTCCCTTACCATAGAACAGATGAAGGAGGCGTTGATCTATTCCTTCAAAAGGGTATATGGCTTGCCCCCATTGGAATGGAAACTATCTGAAATGCCCCTTGAGGAGATAGAGACTCTGACACAGAAATTCTCCTCCCGGGAGTGGAATCTGGGTAGACGATTGGAATTCAACTATTCGCTGGATAAAAGGTTTTCCTGGGGAGGCTTCGAGCTTCAGCTCATCATTAAGTCCGGCAGAATTACAGAATGTAAGGTTTACACCGATGCTCTGGAGACCAGATTTTTTGAGCAGCTTTCAAAAGCCCTGACCGGATGCGGCTTTTCCTCTTCGGAGATGCTACGGGAGCTTGATAGGCTTCCGGCATCCGAAGCCTTGTGGAAAGAGGACATAGCTAGTTTAATCCGGGAAGCTGATATCTGATTACATTAGACATAGGAGGAAGGATGCCAATGGAGAAGAAAGATAATACGATACTTGAAGCCTTTGAGCTAGTGATCATCGGAGGAGGTCCGGGCGGTTATGTTGCTGCAATCAAAGCAGCTCAGCTAGGGAAGAAGACGGCTCTTATTGAATACCGGGAGATTGGAGGAACCTGCTTGAATCGCGGCTGTATACCGACGAAGACACTGATGCATTGCGCCCACCTCTATGAGGAGATGCATAGACTGGCAGAATTCGGTATCGATATCAGCGAGGTAAAGCTGGATTCGGCTAAGGTATGGGAGCGTAAGGACAGGATTGTGGAACAGATGAGGAAAGGGATATCCTCTCTTCTGGAAGCCAATCATGTGACTATCCTTCGAGGGAAAGCCACTATACATGGGAGAAACCAACAACAGGAAAGGTTTAGGATCGGTATATCCTTACCGGAGCCCGGAGAGGATTCTCTGCAATTACCACCTTATGAACTGGAGGCAGAGAAGGTTCTGATAGCCACCGGATCGAGGCCGATCCTTCCGAATTTACCGGGGATCGGACTTCCCGGAGTACTTACCAGCGATGAGCTGTTGGAGAGAAAGGAACTGTTTCCGAGACTTCTCATCATAGGCGGAGGGGTGATCGGGATAGAATTTGCCACTCTGTATCGGGAGCTTGGTTGCCAGGTTGAGATGATAGAAGCGATGGATCGTATCTTGCCCTCCATGGATAAGGAGATTTCTCAAAGTATCGCAATGAAGCTAAAGAAGAAGGGTGTAAGCATTCATACAAAATCCATGGTTAAGGAGATTGTGCTGTCTACGGATGGTTCTTTATGCTGCGGCTTCCTTGAGAAGGAGCAGGAGAAAGCTGCTATTGCGGATGGTATTCTTGTTGCGGTCGGAAGAAAAGCCTGCACAGAGGATTTGTTGGCTGAGGATATCAAGCTGGAGATGGACGGAGCCTACATAAAGGTTAAGGAGGGTTTTGAGACCAGCATTCCAGATATCTATGCAATCGGGGATGTCATCCGAGGTATGGCGCTGGCACATTCGGCTTCTGCACAGGGAATTGCTGCGGTGGAGGCGATGTTTGATCAGGAGCTTACCGTGAATTTATCGGTTATTCCGTCCTGTATATATACCTCACCGGAGGTGGCTGTCGTAGGATTGAGCGAGGAGAAGGCGACAGAAGCAGGAATTGAGATTAAGACAGGAAAGTATCCGATGCTGGGCAATGGCAAGACGATCTTAACCGGCGGAGACAGAGGCTTTATTAAGCTGATCTCTGAAGCAGCTACGGATCGTATTTTGGGTGCAGTACTTCTGTGTGACCGGGCTACGGATATGGTCAGTGAACTGACGACGGCTATTGCCAACGGGCTGACTGTTCCGGATATGGCATCTGTAATCAGGCCGCATCCCACCTATAGTGAAGGAATTACGGAAGTCCTGGAGGATGTGCACGGACAGGCGATTCACATAGTACCGCACAAAATGCGGTAAGCTATAGGAATTGTAATATGATGAACTAGAAGGAGGAGCCATACATTTTTATATGTTGGCTCCTTACGGCTGATTAATATACTAATAATAAAGTCAGCAAGCAGGGCTTCACTAGTAACCTTTAGGGCTATGGCAGATCAATCTTTCATTATTCTTACAAGATATCAGGACTATGACAAGCTGGTACAATACGGTTTTGTGTTAGTACGATAATGTTTGAAACAGCTAATCAGGAATGATATAATTGGTTAAAGTAATGAGTATGAAATGAGAGGCATATAGAAAGGATATTGAAATGAGAATACTTGCAGAAGATACCATGGCATTGATTGTAGATTTCCAGGAGAGGCTGGTCCCTGTTATTGATTGTAAGGAGGAGCTCCTGCACCATACACAGATACTGATGAAAGGACTTAAGGTACTCGGAATTCCTATGCTGATAACCCAGCAGTATACCAAGGGAATTGGTATGACAGTTCCTGTTCTGGCTGAGGTTCTGGGTGAGGAATTTTTCTATGAGGATAAGATCAGCTTCAGCTGTGCCGGAGATGAGACGATTTTAGAGAAAATCAAGGCTTCCGGCAGGAAAAACATAATTGTTTGCGGAATTGAAGCCCACATTTGTGTGCTACAGACCGTGATAGACTTAATTGCACTTGGATATCATGTTATACTGGTGGAGGATTGTGTAGGCTCTAGAAGGGAGAGTGACCGTCAGGTTGGGATCAAACGAGCTGTTATGGAAGGCACTACTCCGACAACCTATGAAGCCATTCTCTTTGAGCTGACCAGAGTTGCGAAGACAGATGTGTTTAAGGAAATATCAAAGCTGATTAAATAGCTTATTAATCGACATGCACAGCGGTATAGATGAGCTGATAATATTTAGAAAGTGGCTACTGCACAACGTTTATTGAAAGCTTAGGTAAGGGATGCATTGATCCGGATCTGAGCTTCCTCATGCGTTATACAGCAGCCTTTTACTTTTCTTTGACATTTGACATATATTTCAGTAATGTTCCTTATTGGAATAGTATCTTGGGTTAAATATTATCTCGCTATTCATAAAATACCCTCGGGAAGATATACCTTTAAGTCAGGATAACGGTCAGAATAGCTTGCAAGGTATTCGTAGCTGTAAGATACGGTATTGATAATCTGCCTGAACTCCTCTGTAACCATAATGCTTCTTGGAACCAGGGGAGCTCCAAAGGAGTTGGTAAGCTTGATGCTATCAGGAATGTTGCATTGGATATTCCCGCCGTCTATCACCGCATACCGTTTCATATTTCCGATGGGCATTGCATTAGTTGCATAAAGCTCAATATGTATAGTTCCGTTTTTGATATAGACTTCTCCGTAGCCGGTATGGTCACCGATACCAACGATATCTGAGCCCTCTCCGTTGATGGAAATATCCCCTCTGAGAACCTCAACATTTACTCTTCCGCCGACTGCTCCGATACCAGAGCCGCAAAGGCCGTTTAAGCTGATATTGATAACTCCGTTCGCAAGGAGGAGCTTGCCCTCACTTTCCTCCATTCCGCCGATTGCAGTAATATTCCTGCCATTGCACTGAACCACCAGATTACCGGAGGAGATCAGATCAATATTTCCACGAAAGCTGCCAATGCCTACCGCTTTGGTTCCTTCCGAAAGAAGCTTTAATTTACAATCCTCTATTCTGATCAATGCGCTTCCCTCGATGCAACCGACTCCGACGGTACAAAATCCGGAGGTCTCAATATAGATATTACCGGAAATGAGGTGGATTAAAGAATTATTTGTATTCTTCCCACCACCGATGCCAATCGAGGTGTTTCCACTACTGATAATCTTTATAATTCCTGTGGTGGCAAGGGTGATATTACCATATGCTTGAGAAGCAGTACCGCCAATCCCAATTCTGCTGGAGCACTCTGCCTGAATGATAAGGCTACCGCTACCGGTAATTGTTAGGGAAGAGGTCTCGGGGACCCTGATTCCATCATAGGATAGATTATTATCACCTACCAGACGTATTGTAACCGAACAGTTATTACCGAGCAATATAGTTGGTTTATTATGCCCGCGTAGATTCACTTGCTCCAGGATCAGTGTGCAGCATCGGTTATCAGGGATGAGGATACTGATATTGGCGACCATACCCTGATTCCCCTGAAGTGTAAGCTCCTCTTCCAGAACCGCAATATCGGTATACATATCATGAGTCAGGGTTACGGGGGACAAAAGCTTTTCTCCCCGGGTCTCATATAGCTTGCTTATTGAACTGTTCCCATAGTTTTTCCTGTTAATCTCCTGTATCTGCATAAGCTTCTGCTCCGGCAGCTGCAGCAACAGCTCTGCACAAGGAGTGGCAGTATAAATGCCCTGAATATAATCCACACCGAGACCAATGACATATTCTAATTCTTCGTAGGTCTCAATCCCCTCTGCAATAACCTTGATATGGTTTTGCTCTGCAAAATTAATCAGGTTCCTAACGAGATGCTGCTTTTTGGAGCTTAAATGAATACTGCGTAAAATTGACCCGTCAATCTTAATATAATCCGGATTAGAGTTTAGAAGAATAAATTCATTGGAATAGCCTGTTCCGTAATCATCCAGAGCAATTTGACAGTTCGTCTGCTTTAATCTGGAATTGATCATATGATATCCCTTCTCGGTCAGCATAGTAGATTCAGTAATTTCGATTACTACATTTGCAAACATAGAGGAATAGGTCTGGTATAGCTTATTAAAATCATCGTCAGTCAGCTGATGGCTGGATATACTGTTAATGAACAGCTTTTTAGAGTAAAAGATTTCTGTATGCTCCTTCATGAAGCGCATCACATTATCAAAGGTATATTTCTCGAGATTATAGAGACAGCTTTCATGGGCTGCAAGTTCAAGTATTTCCGTGGCATCCAAGC
Source organism: Bacillota bacterium (assembly GCA_023415635.1). Lineage (GTDB taxonomy): Bacteria > Bacillota > Clostridia > Lachnospirales > Lachnospiraceae > Mobilitalea. The sequence continues at coordinate 73,988 of JAEZJV010000014.1, forward strand.
CGATCGTGTCGGAATCGGTTCTCATTAATGCTTCATATGCAAATATCTCTCCTGTTTTCGCATCGATGATCGGCTGAAAGTGATATTGAAATTGATTTGCTTCCATTAAGTGGAAAAATCTCGTTAATTTATCGTAATGGATTTGGTAATCATTTCTAAGAAGAGCCTCAGCTTGATAAATAAGATCTCGGTTCTTTTTAGCCAGGAGGCTTGTATATCCGAGACATAGAATTCCCATCGCAGTCAAAATATAGAAGAATATTATAGAATGCTCTGAATTTATCATTAAAGTAATAAATGCCAGAATAGTTATGATTAAATTCAGGTAGAAAATGCGAAGAATATCCATAAATCCTTTATGAAATGCCTTACAATCCCTACTTCTTTTCTGCATAGTACACCAATGCCTTTCGATGGTATGTGAGCCTGCAATAGATTACAAATTTATTAATTAACTTGCATATATCTCTAGCATCATAATAAATGAAAAGATAGAATAATGTCAATCATTCATATAACTTATGAACGCCAAAATAGTACAATTCTGTTGGAATTGCGTCAGAAAAATTGATAATTTGACATTTCATTGGATCGGACAAGGGTGGATGGTGCCATATCAAACAGAACAAATGTTTGAAGATACATTGACTTTCCAAAATATCTTTGATAAAATGGAATAAGAACAAATGTTTGATTGGGGTGAGAGTATGGTAATTCAGGAGAATATGTCAATTCAGAAAAAACTGGAGGTTTTATCGGATGCGGCAAAATATGACGTAGCCTGTACCTCCAGCGGAGTAGATCGTCAGGGAGATAAGAGTTCCATGGGTAACAGTCTGGCCTGCGGTATCTGTCACAGTTTCTCAAATGATGGCAGATGTATCTCATTACTTAAGGTGTTATATACCAACGAATGTATCTTTGACTGCAAATACTGCATTAACAGAGCTTCGAATGATATTGTCCGGGCATCCTTTACTCCGCAGGAAATAGCAGAGCTGACAATGGAATTTTATCGTAGAAATTATATAGAAGGATTGTTTCTAAGCTCAGGGATTCTTGTCAGTCCGAATTATACGATGGAATTGATATTGGAGGCATTAAGGCTACTCCGCGAGGTGCATCGCTTTAACGGATATATTCACTGCAAAGCCATTCCCGGAGCCGATCTCCATTTAATTGAGATGCTAGGCTGGTACACTGACCGTATGAGTGTTAATCTTGAGCTTCCTACGGCTGAAAGCCTTAAGGATCTGGCACCCCATAAGAGCAGGAAGAATATCCTGAAGCCCATTCGCCAGATACAGCTTGGTAGGCAAAACAATAGGGAGTTTCTTGGTCTTCCGGATTTTCAGGCACAGACAAAACCGGTTATAACAGCTAAGGAGGATCATGATATCAGGGAAATCGTAACTTCGACTGCAAGTAGTGTTCCGTCGCTTGTCAGACCCATGGGAAGACGACATTTCGTTCCGGCAGGACAAAGCACTCAGATGATCATCGGAGCCACGCAGGAAACTGATTATCAGATTATGTCCGTAGCAGAGGCACTGTACGATAATTTTGATTTAAAAAGAGTCTTTTATTCTGCTTTCATGAATGTGAACCAAGATATTCGCCTGCCTTCCACGGAGAGTGGACCACCACTGCTTAGGGAACATCGATTGTATCAGGCAGATTGGCTCCTTCGCTTTTATGGCTTTGAGACAAAGGAATTACTGGATGAGCTGCATCCGAATTTCAATGTCCTTCTAGACCCGAAATGTGACTGGGCACTTCGCCACCTGGAGCAATTTCCGGTGGAGGTGAACAGAGCGGACTACTATACCTTGCTTCGGGTACCCGGAATCGGAACCAATTCGGCAAAGAGGATAGTTGCCGCCAGAAAAAGTGCGGTATTGGATTTTAAAGATTTAAAGAGAATGGGAATTGTCTTAAAGCGTGCAGTCTATTTCATCACCTGTAACGGCAGGATGATGTATCCTATTCGAATAGAAGAGAATTTTATTACCAGACAGTTGGTCGCGCTGAAGGATCAGCTCCCTGTCGGTGTGGAAAAGGATATAACCTATCAGCAGCTTTCCCTCTTTGACGTTGTGAATTTTGCACCGGAACCAAGGCTTGCGATACAGCTGGCTTCTGGTGCAGGCGTATAGGAGTGATTCGAAATGGAGAATAAGAGAATATACCTTTGCGATGATAGTCTGGACGGAATTCTAACCGCTGTTTATAAGGCTTGGAGTTCAAGGTTAGGGCATGCCAATATCAAAATTGAGGAAAAATGTCAGGGTAGTATGTATTCCAATATCGAGCTTTTTGCCGAATATGCAATCGTGGATACGGATATGGAACTGTCTGTGAAGGTAGCAAAATCAATTAGGAGCAAGATATCGGACGAAGCATATCAGATGGTTTGCCATGTGGCTCTTTCCGATTATATCGGAAAGGCAGATCTGATTTATCGTTTTCTAATTCTTGGCTTCGCGGTTGGTCCTTCCATTGTAGAACATATGAGCAATGAGGTAATTAGCCGGATGCATAAGGTTAACAGGAATGTCTGGAACGAATCCCACCATTTGATGGGTTTTGTGAGATTCTCTGAGCAAGCCAGCGGACTACTGACCTCAATCATTCACCCGAAGAACAATGTGCTTACACTGCTGGCACCGCATTTTGCTGATCGGTTACCGCAGGAACGTTTTTTGATCTATGACGGTAATCGTAAGCTTGCAGCCCTACATTTGCCGGGAACCCCTTGGATTTTAGCTGAAGTACCTGAACTGGAACAGGATCGTGTTAGGGAGGTATCCGGGTTGGAGGATCAATACCGAGAGCTATGGCTGACTTTTTTTGATCACATTTCAATTAAAGAGCGTGAGAATTACAGATTGCAGCGTAATAATCTTCCGCTCCGTTTTCGTAATGATATTACAGAATTCAATCGCATAAATCGAAATAAGTAAAATTATGAAATGCATAAATCATTTGAACTGAGAGATACTATTCCTGTAAAATTGATAATTTTATAGGAGGAGTAGCGATGAAAAAGAAATTTCTTATATTATTAGGTGTATGCAGCTTCGTAGTATTTGCTTTTTGCGCATGTGCTGGAACCAATAAAAACGGTAACGGTACGAATAATACAGTAACCAAAGCACCTACAACAACCAATGGAACAGGTACTGGGACTACTTCGGGAACCACCAACAATGGAACCGGAACCACTACCAACGGAACCACTACCAACGGAACTACTACCAATAATGGAACCGGAACAACAGGTACAGGAACAGGAACAGGAACCACAGGAACAGGTACCGGGACTACAGGAACTGGACCCACAGGAACAGGTACTGGAACAGGAGCAGGAACCGGAACAGGAACCGGTACTGGTTCATCAGGTGGAACCACAGGAGGAATGACAGGTACAACAAGCGGTACCGGTTCCCGTTAATAGCTTTAATAAAGGAAGTACAGAATGAGGCACTGGCCTCAGACTGTACTTCTAATTTTCATTGATGGTTTTTTGCACATGCTTTACATAAACCTGAAATCTGTATATGATGCTCTCTGATTATAAAGCCTTCTTCCTCCATGGCATCCTCTAAAACATGAATAGGGCAGGTGGGGAGATCAAATACCTTCTTGCAATCGTCGCAGATTACAAAATGTTTATGATCATTTATGTCGGATTTAATTCGATAGAATATTTCATTGTCATTCAGATGATATTTATCTATCAGGCCTTGACCAAGCAGTGTATCGATCGTTCTATAAATTGTTGATTTGGCAATCCTTGGCATGGAGAGAATAACCTGATGATAGATTTCATTAATGGACATTGGACGGTTCGCATCTTTAAGTAGGCTTAATATCAGCTGTTTTTGCTTCGTATTTCTTTGACTATCCATGAATGCTCCTTTACTTCTAATGATATGGTTGATTACTTAGTGATATCATATCGGTCATAATTCCTACGATTTTTTATATATTTTCCAACCCTGCTCATCCCCACACTTTCGGCCAAATGAATAGAAGTAGAATTCTCGGGTAAAATGAATGCAGTAATTTTGGGAATAGAAAGCACGGTAAAGCAATAATCTATCGTAGCCTGTACTATTTCCCTGCCATATCCATTACCTTGATAAACCGGATCTATCAGATAACCAAGCTCATAGATTTCCTCACCGTTAAGCACCTTAAACTCTATTCCGCAACGTCCAATCAAATGATTGTCATCTTTAAGATAAATGCCCCATAAGCCAAAGCCATAAAAGGAGTATATATTTTTTATATAGGCATGCAGCTTCTCCCGTTCAGCAGCTGGATTCAACATAAAATCCTCAAGGAAGGGACTGATTTCAGGTTTAGCGCAGAGGGTATAAAGACTGTCAGCATCAGTGTCATCGAGTTCCCTTAAGATACAACGATCCGTTATCAGGATTGTTAAAGGCTCCATATGAGCACGTTGATATACCTGTAGCAGAAAATGATAATCCACCTCTTCAAACCCCTCCACCAGCATTGCAGCCTTGCTTAGGTTCTGCTTACCGGAATTCGGATTAATAAAACCAAGGCAAGTAATTCCTGCGGCAGCTGCAGCGGTTACCCCATGGTAGGAATCTTCGATTACAATGCATTCCGAGGGCTCCACACCTAACTGCTTTGCCGCTGCTAAAAAAATATCCGGTGCGGGCTTGGGTCGTTTCATATTCGAGCCTGATATGTAACCGTCAAATATCCCGTTGAGCTTAAGGCTATCCATGACGTTTTTAATTGCTGCTGCCGATGAGGAAGAAGCGATGATCAGCTTCATTCCGTTATCATGAAGATTGTGCATCAGCTCGGTAATATATGGAATGACCGAATAGCCCTCGGACCGGAGCAGATAATCCTTTGCTTCTTCATTTGCCTTTAATAATTCTTCTACGGTAATAGGTAGATTAAAATCCTCTATCATTTTCTGGCACATCGTACTGGTGCTGGTACCGATAAAACCATAGGCATATTCTATCTGAATAGAAATATTATACTTTTCCAAGGCCAGGACGGCGGCTCTGGCATGCTGGGGCTCACTGTCAATAATTACACCATCCATATCAAAAATTACTGCTTTAAGCAAAATAAAACCTCCGAATATTTTTTATTAGTATACAACTTTTAGAGCGACCTTTCAATATTCTAATCATGTAACAAAAAGCCTATTCGGAAAAGGCTGGATTATGGTTGCACCTTCGTAGGATGAATTGCTATAATAGCATTAATCTCGATTTAGTATCTTTTCAAATAATAATCCGGCTAATATCCAAGCCGGTGCATAGTCGAAGCGGATTACACCCTTATAATTGAGCTTAGCCTTGCTGTAATCCCAGGGACAGGCATTATACTTTTTAAGGATGAGCCCACTTGAATATTCTCCGATATAGATAAGAAAAGCATAGATACCTCCCCGAAGCAGAGCGGAGCAATTTCTGAGCTTTTTACAGAGGGGGTTTAGGCAGGCAGCCATACCGTAAATCGGAAACATCCATACTGAAGTATGGCAAATCAGGGTTTTATCCTTATGTTTTCTCAAAGCATCCAGACCTGTCCACAGACACTCCATGCACCAGCCTATAAAACCGCATAGGATGAAATTTGTAAGAAAGCATTTTTTCATTGGTCCTCCAGAAAAGTATATTAATGATTATAGTATTCTACGATACAGCCAGGCTATTCAGGGGATTAATAAATAAAAGGGGGTAATATGATGGAAATTGAACGCAAGTACGCTATTCTTAAGATGCCGGAGGATCTGTCAGGGTATGAGAAAAAAATAATTGAGCAGGGCTATCTCTGCCATAATCCAACCCTTAGAATTAGAAAGAGTAATGAGGACTATATCCTAACCTATAAATCAAAGGTGAGTGCTAATTCCTTCACTCAAACACATACAAATGTAAACAATGAGGTTGAATTGCCTTTATCTGAGGAGGCCTACATTACTCTGAAAGCAAAAACTGACGGAAACATGATATATAAGACAAGATATCTCATACCTCTAGAGGATGGACTTACAGCTGAGCTGGATGTTTTTGAAGGTTTTCTGGCGGGACTGATCTATGTTGAGGTAGAGTTCCCTGATCTCCAATCCGCAGAGAAATTCAAAGCGCCCGCTTGGTTTGGTAAAAATCTGACTCCGGATAAAAGATTCACGAATTATAGTCTTTCCTTATGTTTATCACCACCTGAAATTGATGCTTAACGCAAATCATTTATGGAAGAGTTTTTCCGTAACGGAATTAGGGATAGTTCACTGTCGTATGTGCATACTATTTTTGACACAAATCAGCTGGATAATGCGAGGAGGTTTTTATGCCAAAGGATAGCCAACCAGATAACAAACGTGCAAGAATGGATAAAGCCAATGGACAGACACCGCTTACAAAAGAAAATCAGAACAAGAATAAAAATGCCAAACGAAAATCGGTGAAGCATGATGATGTATAGATTTTTCGGTATTATTTTGGATTTCTGGAATTATCTTCACACTTGTATAGGAAAGGTAAGGTGAATATATGGCAAAAAAGGGAATGAGACGATATTTTGTAACAGAACCTACGGAGGTCAGGGAGAATAGGGTGCATAGGCCAAAGGATGAGGTTTTGCCGGTACCAGAGATTTCTGGAAAAGCGAAAGCCGGACACGAGAAGGCGGCTCCGATCGACGACAGAAGGGAAGATAATGATTGATAATTCTGTCCGGACCGTGTTTGATGAGATAACAGCTCATTTGCTTACTGATGAAAGGCCATCTGAATTCATGGAAGAATTATCAAGAGGGAAGGTATTTTCGGTATATCCCTTCGACCTTCTCCTAAAGCTGAAGGCTACAGAACAATCCCCCAAATATCATGCGGAAGGAAATGCTTGGAACCATACGATGTTAGTGCTTGACGAAGCGGCAAGGGTTAAAGCCAAAAGTAAGGATCCGAGTATTATTATGTGGGCTGCCCTGCTGCATGATATCGGTAAGCCCAGCACAACACGAATAAGGAAAGGTCGGATTACCTCCTACAACCATGATATTGTGGGAGAGCAGCTTTGTACAAAATTTCTGGAATGCTTCTCACTGGAGGAAAGCTTCACTCGGACTGTTGCAGCATTGGTCCGATACCATATGCATATGCTTTATATTCTTCGCAAGCTTCCCTACTCCGACTTAAGGGGGCTGCTTGGCAGGGTTGATGTGGAAGATTTGGCTTTATTATGTCTATGCGACCGTTTGGGGAGAAAGGGTGCGGATGCTGTTGCCGAACGGAAGGAATATGAAGAATTTATTACAATTTTAAAGGGACAGCTTAATAAATTTAAGGACAAGAGCTGCTGTCAGTAATTGAACGCAAATCATAACTAAATAATGGAAATATTGCATAGTTATGCAGTCAACCTCAGTCACATTACTGCATAGATACACTAGTTCTGTTATTTAGTTTTTTTCCTTAAATGAAAAGGAGAACGGTAAAAGTAATTAATAATGGAAAGTCTTTCACTGGTAAATATTAATAATTCCAGTGATTTTTTGTATTTATTATGACGAATATGCAATACCGAGTGTATTCTTAAAAATATTGCTGGATTTTTTAGATGCTGTACATTATAATGGTAGCTAAATATTTATTATTATTAGTATTTTTATTTAAGAAAGAGGTTAACGTAAAATGGCTGAGAACTATATTTACTCGATCGTCAAGAAGGAGAGTCTGGCTAATTCTATTTATCTTATGGACATCAAAGCTCCCAGAGTTGCTAAGAAAAGTTATCCGGGTCAGTTCGTCATTGTTAAGATGGATGAGAAGGGTGAAAGAATTCCTCTTACGATTTGTGACTATGACCGGGAAGCCGGTACAGTTACAATTGTATTTCAGGCGCTCGGGTCATCCACGAAGTTGATGGCTACATATGAAGAAGGGGATGCCTTCCGTGATTTTACGGGACCTTTGGGTCATAAATCCGAGTTAATTGATATGGCTCGTGAAGAGTTAATAAAGATGAAAATATTGTTTGTTGCCGGTGGTGTTGGCGCTGCCCCCGTATATCCTCAGGTAAAGTGGATGAAGGAGAACGGATACGACGTGGATTGTATCATAGGGGCAAGAAATAAGGATTTAATCATCCTGGAGGATAGGATGAGACCCTTAACAGAGAATCTCTACATTACTACAGATGACGGATCTTATGGTTTTCACGGAAATGTGAATGACTGTATTAAGGATCTTGTGAATAAACAAGGCAAGAAATATGATCTTATCATAGCGATCGGACCAATGATTATGATGAAGTTCGTATGTATCCTGACCAAGGAATTAGGAATTAAAACCATCGTAAGCATGAATCCAGTTATGGTTGATGGTACCGGTATGTGCGGTGCCTGTCGCCTGACCGTAGGAAATGAAGTAAAGTTCGCATGCGTGGACGGACCGGAGTTTGACGGGCATCTGGTTAATTTTGATGAAGCCATGAAGAGACTTCAGATGTATAAATCTGAGGAAGGCAAAAATGTTCTCAGAGAGAAAGAGGGCTCAACTCATCACCATCCTGACTGCGAATGCAGTGAGAAGGAATGATAAAGCTTACGGTATAACAATGTTTGGAGGATAATCATGGATGTTTTAAAAAAGGTACCTGTAAGGGAGCAGGACCCCAAGGTGAGAGCTACCAACTTTAATGAGGTGTGCCTTGGATATAATTTGGAAGAAGCGATGGAAGAGGCTTCCCGCTGTATTCAGTGTAAAAATGCAAAATGTATCACCGGATGTCCTGTCAATATAGACATTCCTGGATTTATAAAGGAAATTAAGGAAGGTAATGCAGAGGAAGCCTTCAAGGTAATCGGTAAATATTCGGCCCTTCCGGCTGTATGTGGCAGGGTTTGCCCTCAGGAGACACAGTGCGAGGAGAGATGTATCAGAGGCATTAAGGGTGATCCTGTTTCTATCGGTAAGCTGGAGCGCTTTGCTGCTGACTGGGCTAGGGAGCATAATATCATGCCCGAGCCTCCGATAGAAAAAAACGGAAGAAAGGTAGCTATCATCGGTTCCGGTCCTGCCGGACTTACTTGTGCCGGTGATCTTGCGAAGATGGGCTATGATGTCACCATCTTTGAAGCACTTCATGAGCCGGGTGGAGTTCTTGTCTATGGAATTCCGGAATTCAGACTACCGAAGGAAACCGTAGTGAGAACTGAGATTGAAAACGTAAAAGCGCTCGGTGTAAAGATAGAGACGAATGTCATAATAGGAAAATCCACTTTGATTGACGAGTTGATGGAGGAGGAAGGCTTCGAAGCCGTGTTTATCGGTTCCGGTGCCGGTCTTCCTAAGTTCATGGGTATACCGGGCGAGAATGCTAATGGCGTATTTTCTGCGAATGAGTATCTTACACGAAGCAATCTGATGAAGGCTTTTGATGATAGCTATGATACACCGATTATCGCAGGAAAGAAGGTTGCAGTTGTCGGCGGTGGTAATGTTGCCATGGATGCAGCCAGAACAGCACTCAGACTCGGGGCAGAAGTATATATCGTCTACCGAAGAGGAGAAGCCGAGCTTCCCGCCAGGGTAGAGGAAGTACATCATGCAAAGGAAGAGGGTATCATCTTCAAGCTGTTAACTAATCCAAAGGAAATCCTGGTGAACGATAACGGCTGGGTATCCGGTATGCGTTGTGTGGAGATGGAGCTTGGCGAACCTGATGAAAGTGGAAGAAGAAGACCGGTGGAAAAAGCAGGATCGGAATTTATACTAGAGCTGGACACAGTGATCATGTCTCTTGGTACCAGTCCGAATCCTCTGATATCCTCAACAACATATGGCCTAGAGACGGACAAGCATAAGTGCATCATCGCGGAGGAAGAGACCGGCTTAACATCAAGGGAAGGTGTTTTCGCAGGAGGCGATGCGGTAACAGGAGCAGCAACGGTAATACTAGCAATGGGAGCAGGCAAGGCTGCAGCGGCAGGAATTGACAAGTACCTGAAATCGAAATAGCGAAAGAAAATACGTTTGGGGAACGTATTGGAGGACTTATGGGATATTTTATGATTGGCCAATCAACCGGAATAGCTATTCTATCGGCAATCGCAGTATTAATTATACTCTTCATCATTATTGCAATCAGATTAAGAAGCCTGAAAAAGGATAAAAGCCTGGTGGATCAGGAAAATCAGATTGTAAAGATACGTAATCAGGAGCTCGAGGAGATTTATAACGCTGCCATTGTTTCTTTGAATGAGCTAACAGGAAAGTATGAAGAATTGAACAAGAACAAGGAAAGCATGAAGAAGCTGGCGTATACCGATTATTTAACGGAATTGCCTAATCGGACTGCTTTTACTGAGATGCTTGATAATATCATGCTGACGTTACGCAGCGAAGAGACCGTAGGAATTATGGACATTGATATAGATAATTTTAAGAATATCAATGATTCACTTGGACATTCCTATGGAGATGAGCTCTTGATTGATGTAACCTACAGGTTGAAGCAGGCTATGGATGAAAATGATTACCTTGCCAGAATCGGCGGAGATGAGTTTGTGGTTTTAACTCAAAATCTGAATGATACTGTTACGTATGAAGAGAAAATCAAGAAGATCAAAAATGTATTCAGCTATCCTTTCATATTGTCTACGAAAGAGTATTTTGTTACCGTAAGTATCGGTGTGGCTTTTGCACCGAAGGACGGCAAGACCTCCCAGGCACTGATCAAAAATGTGGATTCAGCCATGTATGCGGCAAAAGCAAACGGCAAAAATACTCATGTTTACTTTGACTATTCCTTCAATCAGAAGCTGACTGAGAAGATCGAGACACAGTCAGAGCTTCGCAAGGCAATCGAGCGTGAAGAATTTATCCTGTTCTATCAGGCGCAGATGAATCTGGAGACCATGCAGGTTGTGGGCTTCGAAGCGCTGATCCGATGGAACCATCCAACCAAAGGGCTGGTACCACCGGATGAATTCATCCATCTTGCGGAGGAAACCGGTCTGATTATACCGATTGGTAAATGGGTTCTTAAAACAGCCTGTTATCAATTGAAGCAGTGGTCTGTTGAATTTCCGGATATCACCATGGCGGTAAATCTTTCGGCAAGACAGTTTAAGGACAGAGACATTGTTAAAATAGTTTACGATGTTATCGAGGAAACAGGGATTCGTTCCAGCAATCTGGAGCTGGAGATTACGGAAAGTATTGCACTGGATGATATTGAATATACGATATCCACGATTCAGGAGCTTCGTAAGATTGGTGTTAATTTCTCATTAGACGATTTCGGAACGGGATATTCCTCCATGAATTATCTGAAACGCCTTCCGGTTAGTAATTTAAAAATTGATAAAAGCTTTCTAAATACAGTTATGGAGGACCGTAGTGACCAGAAGATAATCCAGACTATAATTACCCTGGCTAGAAATCTTAATCTGGATGTCATTGCAGAGGGTGTAGAGAATTTTGATCAGGAAATTTTCTTAAAGGAGGCCAACTGTGATAAGGCACAGGGCTACCTTTACAGCAAACCGGTTCCAAAGGAAATGGCGGTTCAGTTTTTAAAGAATAATGATTTTCTGCTCTAGCTTAAAAGGAGATTTTGGGGATGCACAGCAATGGGAAGTTAAGCATACAGGCTTTATTCATCATGGTACAGACAGTACTGTATGTAGGATTTCTGGCTTTGGATCTGACAGGTCAAGGCATAGGGTTATCGGTTTCAATAAAATATAGTATTGTCCTTCTGTGCTTTTGCTATGCCCTTTTGGGTGCTGGCAAAAGCACTTATTATTTACTTCAGGCGGCACTGTTCTTTACAGTTATTTCAGACCTTTTTATCCTTATTCTGGATTATTATATATATGGTGTCCTGACTTTTATCGTGGCTCAGGAGCTATATGGTCTGCGGATACTGCTTCTGCATGGAAGAGAGGAGTCAGATTATGATGATAATTGGAGGAAGCTCGGTGGAGCTTTTCTGAAGAGAGTACTTTTGCAGGCTATCGCAGCATTCTTCATAATACTGCTATTGATAATGGCTGGTGTGCGGGTGGATGGACTATTGGCAGTCAGCGTATTTTACTTTATCTGCATCCTTACGAATGTAATTTCCGCCATAGCACTGGCTCGTAAAAGACCTGAAGCTTCGAGCAATAGGCTTTACGCCATCGGAATGTTTTTGTTCCTGCTTTGTGATATTAATGTCGGGTTATTTAATCTGTCCGGCTTTCTCTCCATACCGGAGAATATTTATGCGGTTCTTTATTCCCTATCCTCTATACTGATGTGGACCTTCTATGCTCCTGCCCAGGTTTTGATAGCGATTAGCAGTGGGAAATCACTGCGGACAATGAAAAAACCTACAAAAAAATGAAAAATATTCATACAATATTATGCCAGACTTTTCTTGCTATTCTGTTTATGTTTTGATAAAATAAAAGCAAATTTATTCTATCTCAATTTCTTGATTTCTAGACTTCAATATGGCATTTTTCTATTACTTATCCTAAAGCTGATACCCATTTCTTATGAATTCATCCCTTTACACTATTTCTGTACCTTATTTTAGATAAGGTTAGCTCGTGCTGGGAACATTTTCAGTCAAATCTATTAAGGAGGATTACATTATGGTACAAGTGGTAAGAGATACCACCTCGGAATACGGTTATTTTATTCAGACGCTTTTATCTATGGTTGCAAAGCACATGGGAAAGGAGTATACAGCCAGCATATATAAGGTGATGAAGAATAATTCCCTTGAGCTGGATAGTCTGGTCATATTGAAGGAAGGGAAAAGCTTTGCCCCTAATATCTATCTACAGCCATATTACGAGGCGTATAAGCAGGGAGTAGGTCTGACTGAGCTGTCCGACAGATTATGCAGGATTTATGAGGAATATAATACTCCTGTCATAGATGGAAGCTTCAGCTATACCTATCTGGAAATGAAGGAACACATCGTCTACAGACTGATCAGCTATGAACGTAATCAAAAGCTTTTAGAGCAGGTACCCTATCTTAAGTTTCTGGATCTGGCAATTACATATCACTGCCTGGTCCGGGATGATAAGGACGGAATTGGAACAATAAGAATTACAAATGAACATATGAGAATGTGGAAAAAAAGGATAAAGGATATTCATGATTCTGCAGTGGAGAATACGAAGAGATTATTTCCGGCGGTAATTAATAGTATGGAGGAAATAATCTGCGGTATGCTTATGGAGGAAGGGGGTAATCATACAGGCCCATCACAACTGATCGACACAAATAAGCCAAATCAAACTAACATGTATATCCTGACCAATGAGAAGGGAATTAACGGTGCGGCCTGCCTCCTGTATCCAGAGGTACTGGGGCAATTCGCACAACGCTTCCACTCGGACTTTTATATCTTCCCCAGCAGTATCCACGAAGTAATCCTAGTGCCTTCGGATAATCAAAATAATAGTAAACAATATACGGATATGGTAAAAGAAATCAATGACACTCAGGTTGCCCCTGAGGAAGTATTATCAGATCATATTTATTATTATTCAAGAAAGAACGGCCTAGTCATTACTGAATAACTCATCATGGAACTGAAAATATCCTGGAATAAATATTTCTGAAATTGCCAGTGTTTCCCTAAGTTGAATTGATTGACATAATGTACCTGAATAGGTAGCATGAATAGTAGAGAATTGGTACATCATGTACATTTTCCCATGCCGCTCAACATACAGTCAAAGGAAGGAATACTATGGCAAGACTTCACAAAAATTTTCTAAAGGTTCGAATTTGGTTAGCATTTTTCTTAGTTATGACAATAACCGCTAGTGGAGTGATGACTACTACAGCATTTGCAAAACCCACAAAGGATAAAGTGGCTCCCTCAGCTCCTATACCGGCAGCACCTGTACCCACGCCTAAGACACCGCTCACTACCGTAACTCCAGTACCGGCGGTGACACCCATTCCGATAGCTCCTGAGACAAAGATTATCGGTTACTATGCAGCCTGGGCTGCTTATTCGGGCTATACACCCGATAAAATTGATGCTACGAAGCTAACCCATATTAATTATGCTTTTGCCAATATCGGAAGCGATCTAAAAATAGAATTGGGATATCCCGATGTAGATGAATCCAATCTGACAGGGTTGAATGCATTAAAAGAGATGAATCCTAACCTGAAGGTCATGATTGCGGTTGGAGGCTGGTCCTGGTCAGGAAGCTTTTCAGACGCAGCTCTTACGGATGCGTCCAGAACTGCTTTTGCGAACAGCTGCGTGGATTTTCTTATCAGATATGAATTAGACGGTATCGATATCGATTGGGAATATCCGGTCAGCGGTGGAGTATCAACCAATATTAGAAGACCGGAGGATAAGACTAATTTTACCCTGCTAATGCATAAGCTCAGAGAAAAGCTAGACGCCCAGGAGGCTGTTGATGGAAAACAGTATATTCTCAGTTTTGCCGGAGCAGCAGGCAGCTGGTATCTGAATAATATAGAAAGTAATAAGCTTCTGCAATATGTGGATTATGTGAACCTTATGACCTACGATCTTCACGGTTCCTGGGATCGGTATGCTGATTTCAATGCCCCCCTATATAATAATAACGATTCGTCTCCACAATATAAGATTAGTGTGGATCAATCTGTCAGGACATGGCTTGCAGCCGGCCTCCCTGCAGACAAGCTGATCATGGGAGTGCCCTTTTATGGATACCTATATAAGTCAGTTCCAGATATCAATAATGGATTATATCAGACTCATTCAGGGGCACAATCCATTGATTACTCCGATATCATGGCCAATTATCTTTATGTACCTGGATTAGACCACAATTACCATTCGGAATCCAAGGCTAAGTGGCTATTCAATGGGTCCACCTTTATCAGCTATGAGGATGAGGAAGCCATGACACTGAAAGCAGAATATATCAAGTCAAAGGGCCTGGGTGGAGCGATGATCTGGGAGCTTAGCCAGGATACTACCCATGTTCTTATAAAAGCTTTATATAACGGATTGAAGTAACAGAAGAAATTAGGGGAATATCAGGGCTTGAAGGAGTGATATACTAGCTGTCAAAGCCCTGTTTTTTGACGGATTATGATGCATTTTCCAATTTTATATAGAATAACTAACATTTTTATTGAGAATTTTATATGATTATACATTTTTTCTGTTTCAATATTTTTTACAATGTGTTATAATAATGAATCGAGCAATAAAATCATATATTGATTCTCATCGATTTGGTTCGATTCGTGGTAAAAGTACCCCACGCACAAGCTGAATATGAATGTGCTTATGCATATTCATTTTGTGCGTGTGATACTTTATCACAGGAACCAGGTAGAAAATTTAAGGAGGATATTTCAATGGCAAGGAAAATGAAAACAATGGATGGTAATAATGCTGCGGCACATGTGTCATATGCATTTACCGATGTTGCAGCAATCTATCCTATTACACCTAGCTCCGTTATGGCCGAAGTAACTGATAAATGGTCAGCAGAAGGCAAGAAGAACATTTTCGGGCAAGAGGTTAGGGTAGTTGAGATGCAATCTGAAGCAGGAGCAGCTGGTACAGTACACGGCTCTTTGGCAGCAGGTGCTTTAACAACTACTTTCACGGCATCCCAAGGCTTATTACTTATGATCCCCAATATGTATAAAATTGCTGGTGAGTTACTTCCGGGCGTTATCAATGTATCTGCTCGTGCAGTAGCAAGCCATGCACTATCCATCTTCGGCGATCACTCCGATATTTATGCTTGTCGTCAGACCGGCTTTGCGCTTTTAGCAAGCAGCAATCCTCAGGAGGTTATGGATTTAGGTGCTGTAGCTCATCTGGCTGCAATTAAAGGAAGAGTACCTTTCTTACATTTCTTCGACGGCTTCAGAACCTCTCATGAGATTCAGAAGATTGAAGCTTGGGATTATGAGGATTTAAAGGATATGGTTGATATGGATGCGGTTGAAGCATTTCGCCATAACGCATTAAATCCTGAGCATCCTGTACTTCGCGGTTCCGCTCAGAATCCAGATGTATTCTTCCAGGCAAGGGAAGCATGCAATACATATTATGATGCTCTCCCCGCAATTGTGGAAGAGTATATGGACAAGGTAAATGCTAAACTCGGAACAGATTACAAACTGTTCAATTACTATGGTGCAGCAGATGCTGAGCATATCATCGTTGCTATGGGATCTGTAAATGATACCATTGAAGAGACCATTGATTACATGAATGCAAACGGTGCTAAGGTAGGTCTTGTAAAGGTTCGCCTGTATCGTCCTTTCTGTGCGGATCGTTTACTCGAGGCAATTCCTGCAACCGTAAAGAAGATTACTGTTCTTGACAGAACCAAAGAGCCCGGTGCACTTGGCGAGCCTTTATACTTAGATGTTGTTACGGCATTAAAGGACAGCAAGTTTGCTAATATTCCTGTATTCAACGGCCGTTATGGCTTAGGCTCCAAGAACACAACACCTGCTCAGATTATTGCAGTATATAATAATACTGTGAAGAAGACCTTCACCATCGGTATTAAGGATGATGTTACTAACTTGTCACTTGAAATCAAAGAGAGCCCTAACACTACTCCCGAAGGCACCATCAGCTGTAAATTCTGGGGTCTTGGTGCGGACGGTACTGTAGGTGCAAATAAGAACTCCATCAAGATTATTGGCGATCATACCAATATGTACGCTCAGGCTTACTTTGATTATGACTCCAAGAAGTCCGGCGGTGTTACTATGTCCCACTTAAGATTTGGTAAGAAGCCTATTAAATCCACTTACCTTATCACAGAAGCAGATTTCGTAGCATGTCATAATCCGTCCTATGTAAGAAAATACAACATGGTTCAGGAGATTAAGAAGGGTGGAACTTTCTTACTTAACTGTGGATGGGATATGGAAGAGCTTGAGAAACATCTGCCCGGACAGGTAAAACGTTATATTGCTGAAAACAATATTAAATTCTATATTATTGACGGTATCAGCATCGGTAAGGAGATTGGATTAGGCGGACGTATCAATACAGTTCTCCAGGCTGCATTCTTCAAGCTTGCTAATATTATTCCTGTAGAAGAAGCGGTTAAATATATGAAAGATGCTGCTACTGCATCCTACGGTAAGAAGGGTGAAGCTGTAGTTAAGATGAACCATGATGCGATTGATCGTGGTCTTACAGGTCTGAAGGAGATCCAGGTTCCTGAGAGCTGGAAGAATGCTCAGGATGAAGAAATCCTGATCAAGGTTACTGATGGCAGAAAAGAAGTTGTTGATTTCGTTAACAACATCTTAACTCCTGTTAATGCTCAGCAGGGTAATGATCTTCCCGTATCTGCATTTGCAAATGCTGCTGATGGAACCTTACCTCAGGGCTCTTCTGCATACGAGAAGCGTGGTATCGCTGTAGACGTTCCGGAATGGAATCCGGAGAACTGTATCCAGTGTAATTTCTGTTCCTATGTATGTCCTCACGCTGTTATCCGTCCGGTTGCCATGACCGCTGACGAGGCTGCAAAGGCTCCTGAAGGAACCAAGAAGATTCCTATGACAGGTGTTGCAGGACTCGAGTTCGCTATGACTGTTTCCGCACTTGACTGTATGGGATGCGGTTCCTGTGCAAATGTATGTCCTGGTAAGAAGGGTGCTAAGGCACTTGTTATGAAACCTCTTGATACCCAGCTTGCAGAACAGAAGGTATTTGAGTATGGTCT
Organism: Bacillota bacterium; assembly: GCA_023415635.1. Lineage (GTDB taxonomy): Bacteria > Bacillota > Clostridia > Lachnospirales > Lachnospiraceae > Mobilitalea. Next base: position 91,736 of record JAEZJV010000014.1, read on the forward strand.
TAGCTTAGAAGAGAAGCCTGAAGTTGCTGAGAAGTTTAAGGATGTAACCGTAAAGGGCAGCCAGTTCAAACAGCCGTTACTTGAGTTCTCCGGCGCATGTGCAGGTTGTGGTGAGACACCTTATGCTAAGTTAGCAACACAGCTGTTTGGAGATAGAATGTTTATCTCCAATGCAACAGGCTGTTCCTCTATCTGGGGTGGTTCCTATCCTTCCACACCTTATACCGTAAATAAAGAAGGACACGGTCCGGCATGGGCTAACTCCTTATTCGAGGATAATGCTGAGTATGGATATGGTATGTATCTTGCACAGCAGGCATTAAGAGACAGAGTAAAGGAAAAGGTTGAAGCACTTGCTGCATCTACCGGTAAGGATGAGGTTAAGGCAGCAGCTGAGAGATATCTTGAAACCTATACCAATGGTCGTGAGAATGCTGGTGCAACCAGGGCACTTGTAAGAGTATTAGAAGCTTGTAACTGTTCAGAAGGCAAAGATATCTTAAAGGATAAGGAATTCCTGTCCAAGAAGTCCCAGTGGATCCTTGGTGGTGACGGTTGGGCATATGATATCGGCTTCGGCGGTCTGGATCATGTAATCGCAAGCGGTCAGGATGTTAATATCTTAGTATTTGATACAGAAATTTACTCCAATACAGGCGGGCAGTCCTCCAAGGCTACTCCTACCGGTGCAATTGCTCAGTTCGCAGCAGCTGGTAAGGAAGTAAAGAAGAAGGATTTAGCTGCAATCGCAATGAGCTATGGCTACGTATATGTTGCTCAGGTTGCTATGGGTGCTGATTACAACCAGACAATGAAGGCTTTTGTTGAGGCAGAAAGCTACAACGGTCCTTCTATTATTATCTGCTATGCTCCTTGTATCAACCATGGTATCAAGGGTGGTATGGGTGTATCCCAGACAGAGGAGAAGAATGCGGTTGCTTCCGGTTACTGGAACATGTTCCGCTATGATCCTCGTCTTGTGGAAGCTGGTAAGAATCCATTCCAGTTAGACAGCAAGGCTCCTACTGCAAGCTATCAGGATTTCCTTAAGAATGAGGTTCGTTACAGCTCCTTAAGCCGTCAGAACCCTGAAAGAGCAGAGCAGTTATTCGCAAACGCTGAGAAGAATGCTATGGCGAAATACGAGCATTTAGTTAAGCTTTCCCAGCTTTACGGATCAAATGAATAATTAGTTCGTGAATACGAATTACAAATCATAATAAATATAAACCCGGCTATGAATAAATCATTAGCCGGGTTTATTGATTCTTCTCGGGGCAATCCGATAATAAGATTTTGATGTCGGGAGAAGAGGTTGCCTGCAGAGACTAAAGCTGATTGGCAGAGTAGATGTGGAGGTGCTTGAGCCGTTCGTTGAAAGAAAAATCTCCGAGCTTCTGGATCAGGAGCGGACAGTTCTGTCCGGTCATGGCAACAAGCTGGAGATTTATATTGACTTCAATATGTGAGGGGAGTTCCGTCTGTCTTCTGGCTTTCATAATCTAACAAAAAGCTGCCCCTTATGGTAGTGCACCTGACTGGATTTGAACCGGCGGCCTTTCGCTCCGGAGGCGAACGCTCTATCCACTGAGCTACAGGTGCAAAACGAAGCGCCGACAGGACTCTTCGTTCCTTTGATTTTTCAGACTATGTTATTATATACTATATAATTTACAAAGTAAAGAAGGTTTTCTAGTTAATCACATACCTTTTTAAGTAGATATCTTTTTTTGTATTTGAGACCTGCATAGGTGGACACGCGGCTCACAATACTGTAATTCACGATACCACCGACAGCACCGGCGAGAGGGATACCCTGTAGAAACTTTGCCGTCAGCAAAGCTTCAGACAGCATGCCGGAGGTTGCTTTTGTCTGCTGCTTTAGATCTGTACTGACCTCAATTTTGCTGTCAATCCGATCAGCGAGAAGTTCCAGCTCCTTATCCAATTGAATTTGTGAATCTCCCTTACTGATAGCTGCGCTGATAAGAAGCATGATATAGCTTTTCTCCTCGGGAGTATCATAATGAAAACCATAACTGAGAGCAATCTCATAGACGGTCTTCATCAGTACAGTCAGAAACAGGGGGATGTCTGGAAGTCCGATTCCAAAAAGCCCAAGGACACTGCCTTCCAGAACGGAAAAGGAGGAGTTCACCAGCTTTACCAGCTTGGAATGTCGGTCCAGCTTATTGATGTACTTTTTGTTTATTCTTTTATTAAGAGCATAATTATTGATGTCGAACTCCAGCTCAATTTTATCTCTGTCATAGGTTTTTTCAATATAAGGAACCCCTTTTTCAAAGACCAGCTGGAACCCCTTATAAAAAGTATTCTCCAAAGTATTCTGCAGCTTTTCCGGTATTTTGTCCTGCAGCTTATTCATTACAGGAGATAAGGTACTCTGTAGTAAGGTATTCCCGGACTGACTTAAAAACTTATATTCCTGGTCCTCAATCCGCTTTATCTGTTGATTTAAGGTCTTTTCCATGGATATCACCTTTCCATAAGAGAAGTATACTCCGGAATTCATCAGATGGAGAATACTTAAATATTATATGTTACGTATATGTATTATATATTCTAGCAGTACAAATGTAAAACATATAATTTATTATAACCGTAGTTGTACTTAAGGTGTTACACTGTGTACATACTCAGAATGCTTTGTTTATAGAAAGTAAAGAGTCAGAATGGTCACTATTATGGTAGGTATAAAGAGAATGAAGAACAAATGTTACAAAAATGTTAAATAATGTTACATAAAAATGAAATTATTGGGTTGATTTTTATTAGACTTTTTGGTAAAATAGGAAAAGCAAATATAGTTATTTTTTAATTGATATAATGAGGAGAAATAATGAAACTTAAATATAAAAAGATAATACTACTTACGACAATGAGTACTATGGGCATAGGAATATTAACTTTATCGACCAATCAGGATAGACCTAAGGCTCAAGAGAACAGTATACAGACGATTTTAAACACAGAGATTGCAGAGGACAAAGCTGCTCCTGAGGACAAGGCAGCCGCAGAGGATACTTCCCTTATGGTGGCCGCCGACAGTACCTCTAGGATGATTTCTGAGGCGGCAGCTCCGTCTCCGATCCCTACCCCGACATCGATACCTGAATATCCGGTAGAGAAGGAGGGTACCTATCCTGAAATCGATAAGCTGTTTAAGACCTATTATACTGCAAAGAATAACCGTGATATCGATACCCTGAGAAATATTATCAGTGATCCTGCAAAGGTAGAGTCTGAGGAAGAATTGCAGGCAAGGACAGAATATATCGAAGATTATAAAAAAATTGAGACATACACGAAAAAGGGGATCAAGGAAGGTACTTTTGTTGTGTATGTATATCATGAAATTAAATTCACAAGTATTAATACGGCGGCACCAGCACTTTCCAAGTTCTATGTCATTACCGGCGATGATAATAAGCTGAAGATCTACTCAGGAGAGATGGATAAAGAAACAAAAGCTTACTATGATGCTTGCAGTGAAGATAAAGAATTTGTGAAGCTGAAGGAAATGACTGACGATAAGAGTGCGAAAGCTAAAAAGAAGGATGAGGATCTGGCAAGCTTCTGGACGAGTATTGAGGAGATGGCCAAAGCATCCGCACAAGAGCAAAAGAAGGATGAAGAGACGAAATCCTCTTCTGAGGATGAGATAAGGCCACAAATAGTAGAACCTTGAATAATAGAATGTAAAATAGCAGAGCAATGAATTAAAGAGCTATAAAAAGACCTATATAAAAAGACCTATATATATAATAGCTATAAACAGAAGAGCTATAGATAAGAAGAGCTGTAAATAAAGGAGCTTTTAATAGAAGAGCTTATGTAAAAGAGCTTTAAATATGAGCTATAAATAAGAGCTTTAAATAGGAGCTTTTCAATTATAGATCTTTAAAGATAGAACTTTATATAAGGATTTTTATAGAAAAGACAGGAATTGTCCGTAACTTAACGAAAAACCTAATAATTATTTTATTAACTCCTTATACTATTATTATTAATTTAGGATAAGGAGTGTTTTTATGATAACAAATGTTGATCTGGATTTGTTGGAGAAGACCTACCAGAACGCCAAAATGGGTATCACGGCAATCGAGGCAGTTCTCGATAAGGCATCCAACAAAGACTTCTACAACGATTTGAATAAACAGCTACAGGACTATAAGATGATTGCCGGTAAGTCAAGGCAGCAACTGAGAAAAAACGGTGCACGTCCTAAGGATAATTCCTTCTATAAAAAACTAATGCTGAAGAGTAATATAAAGATGAATACGATGATCAATTCCGATGATAGTCATATCGCCCAGATGGTTATTCAGGGCAGTACGATGGGAGTGACTCAGATGACGCGGTTGCTGCATGCGCATGAGGCTGCTGAGGGTGACAGCGCACAGATAGCCAGAGATTTTGTAAAGAAAGAAGAAGACAATATTAACAATATGAAAAACTATCTGTAATTGAATGGGACTGCTGTCAAAACAGCAGTCCTTTTTATGAAGAATATTTCTCATGTCCGTATACCATAGAGGAAAAGGTAGACGAACTATTTTAAATCAAGTATAATGAGCTAAAATACCTCCGGCTCATATTCAGTGTTGCCGGAAGCAGGAGGAAAGGCAGGGTAGCTTATGGCAAAAAGGACGAAAAGGCTGACCTCATCAACAGAGGCTAAAGAGAAAATCCGTATCAATAAATTCTTAAGTGAAGCAGGTATCTGCTCCCGTAGAGAGGCAGACCGTTATATAGAAGAGGGTAAAGTTAGAATAGACGGACAAACAGCACAGATGGGTTCAAAGGTTACAAAGGACAGCGAGGTAACCTTCTGCAATAAACCCATAAAGAAAGAAGAAAAGCTGGTTTTAATTGCCTTCAACAAACCGGAGGGAATAGTCTGCACCACAGATCATCATGAGCCGGACAATATCGTTGATTATATTGGTTACGGAATGCGAATTTATCCGATCGGCCGACTGGACAAGGATTCGGAAGGACTGATTTTGCTTACGAATGACGGAAATATTGTAAATAAAATTCTTCGTGCAGAGAATAACCATGAGAAGGAATATATCGTTACGATCAATAAGGAAATCACGGCAGAATTCCTTAAGAAGATGTCCCTGGGGGTTCCGATACTCGATACAGTAACAAAGCCCTGCAAGGTAGATCAGATAGATAAGTATACCTTCAGTATTATTCTCACCCAGGGATTGAACCGGCAGATCAGGAGAATGTGTGAATATTTGGACTACCGCGTAACTAACTTAAGGCGTATCCGAATTATGAATATCAGACTTGGAAGACTTAAGGTCGGGGATTATCGGAATGTAACGGAGAAAGAGATTGAGGAACTGATCAAATCCTTTTCAAGTACGAAAGTAAAATCCTAAAGTTATCCTGAAGGGACACAGTAAGGCTACTGACCGTGCTATAATTTTGGAAATCAGATATGATATTTGAATAGGATAGAGTAGACAGGGAAATCAAAGAAGAGATATATTTATGAAGACATTTGCTTATCATTTTGAAATGGAGATGTTTATATATGGACGTAAATAATAGAATTGAAGAACTTGTAGCAAGGTTAAACGAGGCCTCTGAAGCATATTACAATGGTCAGGATGAAATCATGTCTAACTATGAATGGGATTCTATGTATGATGAACTTACAGCTTTGGAGGCTGAAACAGGATATATCTTACCAAATAGTCCTACTCAGAATGTTGGATATGAAGAAAGCAATGGAGTAAAGGAACAACATGAGTTCCCCGCACTCTCAATGGCAAAAACCAAGCAAATAGCAGAATTGCAGAAATGGGCTGATAATAGAGCTATTTGGCTTTCCTGGAAGTTAGATGGTTTAACATTGGTATTGACTTACGATGGAGGTAATCTTACTAAAATACTAACAAGAGGAAACGGTACAATCGGTACCAACATTACATTTATGAAAAATGCAATAAACGGTTTTCCATTAAAAATCACATATCAAGGACATATGGTTGTCCGTGGCGAAGCTACAATTTCCTATACAGATTTTGAGAGGATTAACCTTGCAATTGAAGATGATAATGATAAATATGCAAATCCACGTAATTTGGCATCTGGAACACTTGGGTTAGATGATGCAGAAAAAGTGAAAGAGCGGAACATCTGTTTTAATGCTGTTACATTAGTTTATATTGAAGATGATATTAAATCATGGGGAGACAGGATGGATTTCCTCAAATATGAGGGATTTACTGTTGTCGATAGAGAAGCTATTACAGCAGATGGACTTCCAGAAGTGATTGAACGCTGGACCAAAAAGGTAGAATCCGGTGAAATGGATATTCCAGTGGATGGTCTGGTTATCTGCTATGATGATACCGAATATGCCAGAACGGGTAGTATTACCGGGCATCATGCAACCAGAGCTGGTTATGCATTTAAATGGCAGGATGTATCAGCAGAAACAGAGCTTGAATATATTGAATGGTCTTGTGCTGTCTCTACTATTACTCCTGTTGCTGTGTTTAAGCCTGTACAGCTTGAAGGCACTACTGTAACAAGAGCTTCCTTGTGTAATTTAAGTGAAATGAAACGGCTGGGCATTGGTAAAAAGAGTGTATTAGAGATAATAAAAGCCAACAAAATCATTCCAAAATGTATTTCTGTCAAGAAATCAGAAGGGGAAATTGATATTCCAAGCGAATGTCCGGTATGTCATGCTCGGACTGAAACCAGAATAAGTACTAAGGGTAGAACTAAGACAGAAACCTTACATTGTACAAATCCAGATTGTACGGCAAAGCACGTTAAAAAGTATACTCGCTTTGTAAGTAAAGCAGGAATGGATATAGATGGTTTGTCTATACAAACCATGTTGAAATTCATGAATAAGGGCTTCCTATTAAAGTTTGCCGATATATATCATCTTCAGGAACATGAGGATGTTATTAAGGAGTTGGAAGGCTTTGGTGAGAAATCGTACGAGAATATGATTAAGGCTATAGAAAAGAGTAGAAGGGTTAATCCCGTTAAATTTATCTATGCTTTATGCATTCCGATGATTGGTACTGATGCAGGAAAGAAGATAGTAGGAACGATCGGATTTGATGGTTTTTTAGAAAGGCTTAATACTAAGACAGGATTTGAAGACATTGACGGTATCGGACCAGAAAAGTCTAATTCCATCGTAGAATGGTATCATAATTCAGATAATCAATTATCGCTTGAAGCATTACTTAAAGAAATCATAATTGAGAGGGTTGATACTAAGGCTAAGATAAACGGCAAATGTTCTGGTCTTACATTTGTGATTACAGGAGATGTGCACTACTATAAGAACCGTGATGAATTTAAAGCTTATGTCGAAGCTGAAAACGGTAAAGTTACCGGGAGTGTAACATCTAAGACGAATTATCTTGTCAATAATGATACGGCCTCCAACTCTTCAAAAAATAAGAAGGCTAAAGAGCTTGGAATTCACATTATTTCAGAGGATGAATTTGTAAATCTATTTGGATAAAATCATGTAGGGGCTATATATAAGGAGCTGGTGGCAGGTCTTGGCGGGAAGGAGCCTGACAGTGTTTCAAAAACATGCGATCTGATTGCAGGTGATAATGCCGGAGTCAAAAGTATCGGAAATGCTTAAGTATAATAGTAAGTATTTGGATATCCCTGTTATTGTTTGTTGCTTTATTTAGAAAATCATGCTATGATAATTTTTATTATGAAAAAAATGTGAAGATGGTGATGAAGGATGCCGATTAAAGTCCAAAGTGAATTTCCGGCGAAGAAGGTTTTGGAAGACGAGAATATATTTGTGATGGATGAGACCAGAGCGTTACATCAGGACATCCGTCCGCTGCAGATTGCAATATTGAATCTGATGCCGATTAAAGAGGATACAGAGGTACAGCTGCTGCGAAGTCTTTCTAATACTCCGCTCCAGGTAGACGTAACCTTCCTGACTACAGAGACCTATGTGGGGACCCATACACCCACGAGTCATCTGGACCAGTTTTATCTAACCTTTGAAGATGTCAAGAACCGCAAATTCGATGGTTTGATTATTACCGGGGCACCGGTGGAGCAGATGGAATTCGAAAAGGTTACTTATTGGGAGGAACTGGTACGGATTATGAGCTGGTCGACCACGAATGTTACATCAACACTCCATCTTTGCTGGGGAGCACAGGCGGGTCTTTATTTTCATTATGGTGTGAAGAAAAGTTCCTTGGATCAGAAGATGTTTGGCATCTTTGAGCATCGGGTCACACAGCGAAGGGTACCGTTCGTTAGGGGCTTTGACGATGTCTTCTATGCACCTCATTCCAGATATACAACTGTAATTAAGGAAGATATCCTAAAATGCAAGGAATTGACCATACTTGCTGAATCAGAGGAGGCAGGCGTATTTATTGTCATTGCAGAGGACAAAAAGCAGATATTTATCCAGGGACATCTCGAATATGACAGAATATCCTTGGATAAAGAATATAGACGGGATGTAGAAAAGGGCTTGGATATTGCCCTGCCAAAGAATTATTATCCTGCAGACCAGCCTGGGACAAGGCCGAATCTCGTTTGGAGGGCACATGCCAATGCAATGTATACAAACTGGCTGAATTATTACGTCTACCAGGTAACTCCGTATATTTTATAGAAGAAGCCAGATTATAATCAGGATAACTCCTTACATGACCAAGGGTATAGACTGATATGGATCATAGGAATACCTTATGTGCTATAAGGTGGGTATTGGCAGTAAAAATATAACAGTTGAATAAATATGAAAAGGGCCCTACAAGAGAGTACAAAGCTATGGGGGAGAGTATAGGGTCATATAATACGTATATATTCAGTAGTGGGAATGTGATTTGATCAAATGAATTCAGTTTTTTAGTTGGGGGACTAGAGTATATGAAACTGATCAATGCGTTACAAAGTAAACCTACGCTGTTACTGATATTGATGATAGCAGTCGTAAGTTTACTTATTATTGGTGTTATTGTGGTTATGCTTTGCCGCTTGGCTAACGAGAAAAAGGTTACCGAAGCGGCTCTGGAATTGAAGAGAATTACGAACAGTATCCGGGCCGGGCTGGTTCATTTTACCTTGGAGGATTGCAGGATTTTGTATGCAAGTCAAGGTTTTTATGAGATGCTTGGATATGATAAGAATACAGCAAAAGCAGAGAGTAAATTCAACTTACTGGATTTTATTGATTCCAGGGATACTCAATTTCTAAATATAGTAAAGAAACAGCTGAAGAATGACGTAATCCGGTGCGAGACCAGAATGATCTCCAAGGAGGGAAATGTCCTACATATGTTGATGACGGGTAATAATGTCGTGTCTAAGGATGGTAGAAATACTTTATCCGTGGTGTTTGTGGATATTTCTGAGCAAAAAAAGATGCAGGAATTAATCCTTTTGGAGGGAGAACGATATCGAATTGCTACGGAGATTTCCAAGGATGTGCTCTTTGAGTATCACTTAAAAAAGGATGAGATGATTTTTGCGGATAAATTCAAGGAGCTGTTCGGATACAAACCGGTTATTCATAATTTTTGCTCCCGACCTGAATTACGTCGAACTTCCATTCATCCGGATGATTGGGGAATCTATCTGGAGCTGTGTGATGAATTGAGACATGGTAAGGGCATAATTGAGGCTGAAATCCGTGTCAAGGGTAAGATGAATGAATACATCTGGTGCCAACTGATGGGAAAGACTATTTATGATGATGATAAGATACCCGTCAGGATTATCGGTAAGCTGGTCAATATCGACACTCAGAAGAGAGAGCTGGAAGCTATGGAATATAAGGCTACCAGAGATCCGTTGACCGGTGTTTATAACAAGGAAATTACAATTAAAAAAATTGATAAATTTATTTCCGGTAGCAAAGACGGCTTGCATGTACTGATGTTCATCGATTTTGATGATTTCAAGAAAATTAATGATACCTACGGACATCTACAGGGAGATAAGGTATTGATTCATGTGATTGGCAGTATCAGAGAACGTTTTCATGACGGAGAGATTATTGGGCGTATCGGTGGCGATGAATTCGTAGTATTCATCGGGAATATTACTGACATTGATGAAGTATTATGTAAAGCAAAACAGTTAAAGGAAGCCCTTGATACTGTTTTTGTGTACAATAATCAATCAATCAAGATTTCTGCAAGTATCGGTATCGCCATCTATCCGGAAGCCGGGCTGCATTATGAGCAATTGCTTTTCCATGCAGATCAGGCTTTGTATGAAGTGAAGGAAAAGGGCAAAAATAATTTTCTGGTTTATAAGCCGGTTATCTGAAATCCTTTCTTGATATGGCTTTTGTAATATATAGAAAACAAAGACAAATGACACACAACAGGAGACAGAAGATCAGTAGAAATACGACTTCGTTCAGGTGTGTCATTTTTTTTATGTATTCATAGCTTACCTTCAGAAGATAGCCTGCCATGGCAATGATAATTGCAGGCTTTACCATAGCATCACTAAGACTTATGGAGAAATGGACATTCCTCAGCACAGCGAAGGTATCAAGTCCGGTGACTATAATCTGACCGATCAGTAATGAAACCAGATATCCTTTTATTCCTAAAGAAGGAATTAAGAAGGCAATCAGGACAATTTTGCAAATTGAGCTGATGAGGGAGTTTATAAAGGTTATATTTGCTTTTCCAAGACCGTTGATGATACTTCCTAAGGTGGTGGTCAGATATATCAATGGGCAGAGCCAAGCCAGGATGACCAGATAGGTTCCGGCGAGCTTATTATGAAATATCGCATTGCCAAGATCCTGACCAAAGATAATAAATAGGCCGGTGCTGATAATACCGATAATGAGACTGTATTTTACTGCGATGGTTGAAGTTTTTTCAATCAGTTTCTCGTTGTGTACGGCCTGAGCTTCTGATACAGTTGGCAGGACAAGAACAGCCAATGCATTAATCAGAGCTGTTGGAAACAGGATGAAGGGGATGGACATACCGTTCAAAATACCATAAATCACCAGGGAATCTTTTATACTCAAGCCGGCTCTGCGGAGCATAGCAGGGATAAGGATTGCTTCGATACTGTGCAGAATACTGAGTAAAAGACGATTGGCGGATAACGGTACGCTTAAGTTCAGCAGATTTCTCATAATACTGCTGCGGCTGTCCTCCTTGGCATAGGGATTTAATATTCCCGTCTGCAGCTTAACGGGGGAGGCAGAGACGCAGATAGATACCGAGTTATAAATACAGGAGGCAATCTCGCCGACGATTAAACCTATTACAGCCAGCTCACAGGTTACGCTGCCGTCACCGTTGCCTGTATAAATGGCAAGGGTATAGACGAAAACAACACGGACTATCTGTTCCAACAGCTGTGTGACACCCGGTACTCCGGCCTTCTTCAAGCCGTAATAATAACCGTTGATGCAAGCGGTTATACCACAAAAGGGAAAGGCAGCAGCCAGAAGCCGCAGGGAATTTGCACTCCGCTTTTCGAGCAAAAATCGCTGCGCAACAAAGTCAGCATTAAAATATAGGAAAAGAGAAAGCATAGCCGCTAATGAAACAGACAGCAGAAGTCCTATACATAGTATTTTTTTGATATTTCTGGTATTCCTCCGCCCAAGCTCTGCAGCAACCAGACGGGAGATGGAGGTCTGTATTCCGGTTGCATAGATGGTATAGCAGATACCATAGACAGGAAAGATTAGCTGGTAGATACCCAACAGCTCTGCACCCATGGTATTAGAAAGGAAGATACGGTAGAAGAAGCCGATAAATCTTGTTATAAAGCCTGCAATTGTCAGAATGATGGTTCCTCTGAGAATGCTGCTCCGTTTCATCTGTCTTGCCTGTGCAGCTGTCAGCTCACTGTGATTCATAACCAGGTTCCTTCCAATTCTATTCTATGTATATATATTTGAAACTGAGTAAAGTTATGTTACAAGCATTACAAAGGTGAACGAAGAATGGAATTTTTTATATAAAGCTGTGATTTTAGTCACAGAAACAATTAGAAAAAAATGATAGTATTAGGATTGACAAGAATTATGGGAAGTGCTATGCTAATTACCGAGTATTTTAATAGGAATTAATTTAATAGGAATTAAAATGCTCGGATATGCTAACAATGGTAAATAGATAGCACTACATAAATATAGGATTAATAAGTCATGACTATAAAATGAGGTGAAGGACATGAAGCTGTCTACCAAAGGAAGATATGGACTTAGAGCGGTGCTGGACCTTGCGGTACATGCAGATGAGGAAGCTGTTGCTTTAAGTCAGATTGCAGAGCGCCAGCAGGTTTCAATGAATTATCTGGAGCAGCTGATAGCTAAGCTGAAGAAGGCAGGGATTGTAATAGGCATCCGAGGTGCACAGGGAGGATATAAGCTGTCCAAACCTGCAGAGGAGCTGTCTATAGGCGATATACTTCGTGCACTGGAGGGAGATCTTAACCCGGTGGACTGCTCAGAGGTAAATAATGACAGTATATGTAACCAATCGGATTCCTGTGTAACAAAATATGTCTGGAAGCGTATTAGTGATAGTATAAATGAGGCTGTGGATGGAATAAAGCTTTCGGAGCTGGTATATGAAAGTAAAAGAGTACAGACTGGAACAGGCGCTACAGATACAAAAGCAAAACAGTCATGTGGTAAATAATATTGTATATTAGGAGATGACAACGTGGATAAGAAGATTTATTTGGATAATGCTGCTACAACCAAGACAAGACCCGAAGTAGTGGAGGCTATGCTTCCTTACTTTTATGACTTATATGGAAATCCTTCCAGTGTGTATGAATTTGCTGCCCAAAACAAAAAAGTGGTAGATGAAGCACGGGGTACGATTGCTAAGACTCTTGGTGCTGAAAATAACGAAATTTATTTTACCGGCAGTGGTACTGAAGCAGATAATTGGGCATTAAAGGCTGTAATCGATGCTTATGCCGCTAAGGGAAATCATATTATTACATCAAAAATTGAGCATCATGCAATTTTGCATACCTGTGAATACCTAGAAAAGCATGGAGCTGAAGTAACCTATGTAGATGTAGATGAAAACGGAATTATCAAGCTGGATCAGCTGGAAAAAGCAATCCGGCCCAATACCGTACTCATATCAATTATGTTTGCTAACAATGAAATTGGTACAATCCAGCCAATCAAGGAAATCGGTGCTATTGCTAAAAAGCATAATATCTTGTTCCATACGGATGCAGTACAAGCCTTTTGCCAGCTACCTATAGATGTTAATGAGCTGAATATTGACATGCTGAGTGCCAGTGCTCATAAGCTGAACGGACCGAAGGGGATTGGCTTCCTTTATATCAGAAAGGGTGTAAAGATCCGTTCCTTTATCCATGGCGGCGGGCAGGAGCGGCAAAGACGCGCTGGTACTGAGAATGTACCGGGAATTGTCGGCTTTGGGAAAGCTGTAGAGATTGCACATGCCACTATGGAGGAACGCTCCGCGAAAGAGAAAAAGCTGCGTGATTTATTGATGAAGCGAGTGCTGGAGGAAATCCCATTTGTACGTGTGAATGGTGATAAGGAAAGAAGACTGCCGAATAATGCTAATTTCAGTTTTCAGTTTATTGAGGGAGAATCCTTGTTGATTATGTTGGACATGAACAATATCTGTGGTTCCAGTGGTTCTGCCTGCACCTCTGGATCTTTGGATCCGTCCCATGTGCTGCTGGCCATCGGCCTGCCTCATGAGATAGCCCACGGTTCCTTAAGACTCACAGTAAATGACGAGATCACAGTGGAGGAAATCAATTATACAGTGGACAGAATTAAGGAAATTGTAGAAAAACTGAGGAAGATGTCACCGCTGTACGAGGACTTCATGAGAAAGAGATAATGTATTAGAAAAACCTTCATACCGGAAGAAATGCGATTTTATGCAGAGGCAAGAAGTTCTTGTCTTCTGAGCTGTTTGTAATACCACAGCAGCGGTATCGTTTTTTAAGATGGATACAAGAGAATAACGAATTGTCAATTTACAAGAAATTGGAGGAAAGCGTATGTATACAGAGAAAGTTATGGATCATTTCACCAACCCCAGGAATGTGGGGGAGATAGAGAATGCAAGCGGTGTCGGCACAGTAGGGAATGCAAAGTGCGGTGACATCATGCGGATCTATCTTGATATCAATGACAGTGGTATTATCAATGATGTTAAATTTAAAACCTTTGGCTGTGGAGCAGCAGTTGCGACCAGCAGCATGGCAACAGAGCTGGTCAAGGGTAAGTCAGTGAATGAAGCCTTACAGATAACCAATAAGGCTGTTATGGAGGCCTTGGACGGTCTACCACCAGTGAAGGTTCATTGCTCCCTGCTTGCAGAAGAAGCAATCCATGCAGCTCTCTGGGACTATGCTGAGAAGAAGGGTATTGTAATTGATGGACTTGAGAAGCCGAAGTCTGATATCCATGAAGATGAAGAGGAGACGCAATATTAGTTTGATTGCCCCGGGGCTTTGATTATTTCCTTCAGAGGAATGAAGGATAAGCTTCGTTGAATCATAATTCTGGAGGATGGCATGGAGAAAGTTGTCATAGGTATGTCTGGAGGAGTAGACTCTTCAGTAGCGGCATACCTTTTAAAAAAACAAGGATATGATGTAATCGGTGTCACAATGCAGATCTGGCAGGACGAGGATCTCTGTTCTATGGAGGAAAAGGGAGGCTGCTGTGGCTTAAGTGCGGTTGAGGATGCCAGAAGAGTTGCCTTTGCACTGGATATTCCCTACTATGTGATGAACTTCAAAAGGGAATTTCAGGAGAATGTGATTGATTATTTTGTAGATGAATACCTACAAGCCAGGACACCAAATCCCTGTATTGCGTGCAATCGGTATGTGAAGTGGGAAGCACTGTTAAGAAGGTCTATGGACATCGGAGCCTCCTATATCGCTACAGGACATTATGCCTCAATCGAAAAGCTTCCCAACGGAAGATATTCCATCAAGAAGTCCGTTACCAGGGCTAAGGATCAGACTTATGCGTTATACAACCTGACACAGCATCAACTGGCACATACCTTGATGCCTGTCGGTGCATATACGAAGGAGGAGATCCGCGAGCTTGCCAGGGAACTGAAGCTTTCTATAGCCAATAAACCGGACAGTCAGGAGATATGCTTTGTACCGGACAAGGATTATGCCGGCTTTATTAAGGGATATTTAAAGGAGAAGAATGTGACCAAGGAGGCTGATAAATCATTTCAGTACGAATTTGATGGTTTGCTTCCGGGTAATTTTGTGAGCACTTCCGGAGAGATTCTAGGAAGACATCAGGGCTTGATACATTATACCGTAGGTCAGCGAAAAGGCCTTGGAATAGCTTTGGGGCAGCCTGTATTTGTAGTTGAACTGCGGCAAAAGACGAATGAAGTCGTTCTGGGGACAGGGAGGGAAGTGTTTTCCGATCATCTTACGGCAAATCACTTGAATTTCATGGCTATAGAGGATCTTGACGGTGAACTTCCCGTGGAGGCAAAAATCCGATATAGTCACCAGGGTGCTCGCTGCAGCATCATAAGAACAGGTCGGGATGAGCTGGTCTGCACCTTTGAGGAGCCACAACGTGCGATTACCCCGGGACAAGCAGTCGTCTTCTATCAGGGAGATTATGTAGTAGGCGGCGGAACGATTGTGAAATCATAATGAATGTACTTATAAATATAATTTCAGACTGATTAGAAACTGATTGAAAAACTCCTATAAACGAAAAAGCGCATTGTAGAAACTAAAAAAGTTATTTACGATGCGCTTTTCTATTTAAGTTGGGAGCTATTTCATTCTACAATCTCTCGTATACAGGTTTGCCGTTTTTGAAGGTGGTGTAATACTTGAAGCCCAGGTCTTTTAGGTATTCCGGAATCAGATGAAAATCATAGCATAGATCTTCCGGCTTATGTGCATCCGATCCGATGGTTATCAACTCTCCGCCAAGCTCTCTGTAACGCTTTAGCACTTCTGTCTTCGGATGGGCGTAGCCTAAGCCGTATTTTAAGCCTGCGGTGTTAATCTCAATTCCCTTTTGGCACTCCAGGATGGTAAGAAGGGCTTCATCAAGAAGCTCCCGGTATTCCTCATAAGAATAATCCACCTTCTTTCCGTCAGCAGTAGGAACATAGCGGATAATATAATCCAGATGTCCGTAGACATGAAAAAAGTCTTGAAACCTTCTGCAATTATCTATAATTGTACGGAAATAATTCCGAATTCCTTCTTCCCTCGTACAGCTTTCCCAGTATATTGGGAGATAGGGGTCAACATAATCCACAACATGGGTCGATCCGATCACAAAATCAAAGGAGTATTCCTTCATCAGCTTTTGAACATGTTCTAAGATCTGAGGCTGCAGACCGAGCTCGATTCCGATTAAAATCTCTATTTTGTTTTTATATTGTTCCTTTAGTAACAGCAGCATATTTACATAGGGCTCCGGATCAAACATGAAGCTGATACCGCCTTTATGAGGATAATCGTAATCCATATGGTCAGTAAAGCATATCTTCTTTAAGCCGAGCTCAATACCCCGCTCAAGCATAGACTTCATCATAGCCTTAGAATCCCCTGAAAAATCCGAATGAACATGTAGGTCTGCGATAATCATATACTGTTCTCCTTATCCGGTATTGTAGTGATTGAATTAGTCTACCTGTACAATTCCTGAGATATCCGTGTGTGATACCATGGAATAGTTAGTATAGTATACGACAAAACCCGGTTTACTTCCAGCGGGTTTTTTTACATTTTTCTTCAAGGTATAATCAATTTCGACCTTATCAGCATCTCTGGCGCTGGAATAGTAAGCAGCCAGTCTGGCGGCCTCCTCGAAGGTACGGTCGGGAAGCTCGGCTCCACCACACTTTACTATGACATGGGAACCGGCTATCTTTTTGGCATGAAACCACCAATCACCACCCTCGGCAAGCTGGAAGGTAAGCTCATCATTCTGAAAATTATTCTTACCGACGTAAATATGGTATCCATCGGAAGAAATATAATGGAAGGGCTTACTTTTTGATGCTGGCTTCCTGGCAGCAGCCTTCTTCTCCAGCTTTTTGCTGCCGCTTGTGAACCTTCTTCTGATATAACCATATTCCGTAAGCTCCTGCTTCAGAGTTGTCAGATCAGCTTCTTCCTGAGCAATATCCAGAGCTATTCGGATAGTTTCGAGATGCTCCATTTCCTCCTTTGTATCAGCCAGTTGTGTGGTGAGCGCATCATAGGTACGTTTCAGCTTACTGTATTTGTCAAAATACTGTTTGGCATTTTCCATCGGTGAGATGGTTGGGTCAAGTGGTATGCTGATTTCTTTATTATCATAATAATTCAAAGCTTTCAGGACTTTAGCCCCCGGCTCCAGCTCATAACCATAAGCCGTAATCAACTCTCCATATACCTTATATTTTTCACGTTTCTCAGTATCTTGAAGCTGCTTAGACTGCAGGTCATATTTCTTAGCGGCCCTGTCAATCGCATTGGAGACGATTTTTCTTAAATCAGCTGATTTCTGACGGATATGGGCTACTGAATTTTTGGAAGCGTAGAAGGTCTCTAAGAGAGCAGAGATGCTTTCAAAGGGCATAATCTCGTGATCCTTATAGCAGGTGAGCACCAGACTGGAAAATTCCACCGGAACTCCATCTTTAGCTACAATATTAGGATGAAAGGCTGCGCTTTTGACTTCCTCTATCAACCGGTCAAAGGTCTTGAACAGATGAAGTCCGATATCCTCACTGAAGGCTTCCGGATAATCTCCGGCATCGATGGAAGCCCTACAGCAGATTTCATTGGCAAGAAGCGGACTGATTCCGGTCAGACTACTGTATAAAGCTTTTCCGATGGGCATGGATTTCTTTAATACCGAAGTGTGGAACTCTTCATAGGTTACGGTAAGCGGATCGAGCTTATCCGCTGTCAGTGGAATGAAATAATTTCTTCCGGGAAGCACCTCACGCACTGAGCTGATGAACTGATTAATCCTTTTGATGCTGTCCAGGATGACCATGCTCTCATCGCAGAATATGATATTACTATGTTTTCCCATTAGTTCAATTATGAGGTATTTGGTGCAAAGATCACCCATCTCATTTAAGTGCTCCAGCTTAAAATTCACAATTCGCTCCAGACCTGGTTGGGAGATATCAATAATACGGGCACTGTTTAGGTGCTTGCGGAGCAGCATACAGAAATTTGGTGCGGTCAGCGGACTAGGCTTAGTGTTTTCGGTAAGGTAAATCAAAGGCAGCCCGGCCCCGGCAGAAAGCAGCAGCTTATAAAGTTCCTTTTCCTGCCCCTTAATAGTTAGTATTAGCTCGTCCTTCTCCGGTTGAGCTATTTTATTAATTCTTCCGTTTAATAGCACAGAACGAAGTTCCTGTATGATATTAGCGATAACGATTCCGTCAAAAGCCATGGTATATTAAATCTCCTTTATTTCACAGTTTCTTATATTTGTTCTCATATTATCGGTTTATGAATGCAGTGGTTCCATGTTTTCCTGCACGGACAAGTGTGATTTACTGCTATAATCAAGAATTATATCATATTGGAATTGAAATGAATACTCCTTTCCCGAGATATATGCCAAACAGTATCTTTGGATGCGAGTGAAATACGGTTATTTAAGGTAAACAGGTAAAGCCATATAGTATAACCATACGATATGATAGTTATACAAATATATTATATCTGAAATAGAATTTTACACAAATATTCTATTGAATTAAAGCGAAAAAGTGGATATAATGAAAAAAGCAAATACAAAGACGCATTTGTTCATTTTTATGCGTCTTTTTTTTGTAACTTTAATCAAAGGAGATTAAATTTATATGGGATACGTTGATGAGGTAATTGAACTAGTGGTTAAGAAAAACCCCGCAGAGCCCGAATTTCATCAGGCTGTTAAGGAAGTTCTGGAATCCTTAAGAGTAGTTGTAGATGCAAATGAGGAGAAATTTAGAAAAGAAGCACTTCTTGAGAGACTGGTTGAGCCTGACAGACAAATAAAGTTTAGAGTTCCGTGGGTAGATGACAACGGTAAGGTACAGGTTAACACAGGCTATCGTGTGCAATTCAATAATGCGATTGGACCTTACAAGGGAGGATTACGTTTACACCCTTCTGTAAATATTGGCATAATTAAATTCTTAGGGTTTGAGCAGATTTTCAAGAACTCATTGACAGGTCTTCCAATCGGTGGAGGCAAGGGCGGTTCCGATTTCGATCCGAAGGGCAAATCTGACAGAGAAGTATTAGCCTTCTGCACCAGCTTCATCACCGAGCTCTATAGGTACATCGGAGCAGATGTAGACGTTCCCGCAGGAGATATCGGTACAGGCGGAAGAGAAATCGGTTATATGTACGGACAGTTCAAGAAGATCAAAGGAACCTATGAAGGCGTGTTGACCGGTAAGGGATTAACCTATGGCGGCTCCTTAGCAAGAACAGAAGCCACCGGCTATGGTTTATTATACTTAGTGGAAGAAATGCTAAAGTGTAACGGCCAGGATATCAAGGGTAAGATTTGTACCGTATCCGGTTCCGGTAACGTAGCAATTTATGCTATCCAGAAGGCTCATCAGTTAGGTGCTAAGTGCGTAACCTGTAGTGATAGCAATGGATGGATCTATGATCCGGAGGGCATTGATGTAGCAGCTCTTCAGCAGATCAAGGAAGTACAGCGTGCTAGATTAACCGAATACAAAAAATATAGACCTAATTCAGAATATCATGAGGGCAGAGGCGTATGGACCGTGAAGTGTGATGTGGCTCTTCCCTGCGCAACCCAGAATGAGCTTCTGATCGACGATGCTAAAACTCTTGTAGCAAACGGCTGCTTTGCAGTTGCTGAGGGTGCTAATATGCCTACAACCTTGGATGCTACTGAATATCTGTTGGCGAATAAAGTATTATTTGCTCCCGGTAAGGCTGCCAATGCAGGTGGCGTTGCTACCTCCGCTTTAGAGATGACCCAGAACAGTGAAAGATTAAGCTGGTCCTTTGAAGAGGTTGATGCGAAGCTAAAGCAGATTATGATTAACATATTCCATAGTATGGATGATGCTGCCAGGAGATACGATGCTACAGGTAATTATGTAGTAGGTGCCAACATTGCAGGCTTTGAAAAGGTTGCTACTGCTATGATGGCTCAGGGTATCTGGTAAAATACGATATATTATAATGCAATAGAATTAAAAGCTGATATGAAAGCTTAAGCTGCGTAACACGCAGGCAGAGCTTCTATATCAGCTTTTTTTGCTTCAATCCAATTCTCCATAATATCTACATAATTACATGGTAGAATAAACCAAACAAAGATTGTAAGAGCGATGTAAAGGATTGTGGAGAAAGAGCCGGAGCAGATGGGAGTCAGCTTCACACATTGAAAGGGGATCACTAATGAATTCCATTAAAACGATGATATTATCAGTAAGCAATATGACTTGTATCAATTGTGAGAATATGATTGAGTTGGAATTAGGAAAGGCTGAGGGCATTCTGAGTGTTGAGGCCAGCTATGCGAAAGGGAAAGTCAAGATAATCTATGAAGAGGCCTTTGTTCTGCCGGAAGAGATCATTACACTGCTGGAGCAGCACGATTATCAGGTCAGAATATGGGATCAAAATGAGAGAGTACATGAAAACAGCAATTCTAAGGAGCCAGCAATCAGAAAGGATTTACAAAGCACCGGTACAGAGAACGCAAATACCGGTAAGCTGATTAATCTCGGTGCGATAGCAATTATTTTTTTTGCCGCCTATCTGCTGGCCGAACGTCTCGGGTTATTTCATATTATAAGGAATTTCCCTGTTGCAAAGGAAAGCATGGGCTATGGGATGCTGTTTTTCATTGGTATCCTGACTTCAGTTCATTGTGTTGCTATGTGTGGAGGTATCTGTCTCTCACAGACCGTGTCTGAAAAAAGCGGCATTTATGAGAAAGTAAGCAGATTTAGGATACTTCGTCCCAGCCTATACTATAACCTGGGAAGAGTGATATCCTATACGCTAATCGGTGGTATTGTCGGTGCACTCGGCTCAGTAATCAGCTTTTCGGGACCGATGAAGGGAATGGTACAGCTGCTGGCTGGTATCTTTATGGTAATCATGGGATTGAACATGCTAAACATCTTCCCCTGGCTGCGGAGATTGAATCCACGAATGCCAAAGCTATTCGCAGATAAGCTCTATCCTCTGCGAAGCCATGGGAAAAGCCCGCTGTATATCGGATTGTTGAATGGACTGATGCCCTGTGGACCATTGCAGGCAATGCAGCTTTATGCACTTTCTACAGGAAGTCCGATCAGAGGTGCAATCTCCATGTTCCTATTTAGCATCGGAACAGTACCACTCCTATTCCTGTTCGGGGCACTGGGCTCCCTGCTGAAGAAAAAATATACTAAAAAGATGATGACTGTCAGTGCTGTTCTGGTAGTATTCCTTGGTGCGTTCATGTTCCAGAACGGTCTGGGGCTTTTCGGATTTATGATACCTTCCAATTCGGTACTCGCAGGGCAGACAGAAATGAAGGAAGCGAATAGGGCTCGAATAGAGAATGGAATACAAACAGTAACTATGAGATTGAAATCAGGAAGCTATGAGCCGATCGTCGTACAGAAGGGTGTTCCGGTAAAATGGGTTATCCAGGCACAGGAGGGAGATATCAACGGCTGTAACAACAGCATGATCATACCGAAATATAATCTCCAGAAGGAGCTCTCGGTGGGAGATAATATCATCGAATTTACACCGGAGGAGAGTAGCACAATTCCTTACAGCTGCTGGATGGGAATGATCCGAAGTAAGATTGTAGTAGTGGATGACCTAAATAGTGTAGATAGTAAAACGATAACAGACAATATTTCTGACAGTAATACACCACAAGCTTCGAGTCAGAATTATGATTTAAATAGCAGCTCCTGCTGCCAATAGAAAGTTATTCATAGAAGCTATTAACAATAGGACAGAAAGGATTATCGAAATCATGAATAAAAAAACAAATAATAATTCCAAACTACTTATTATCCTGGCAATTTTTGTTTTCGTAACCGCTGTAATTCTTCTATACATTAATCCAATCATGAATTCGGAACGTTCAGCATCCAATATAATATCAAAGGTTACAGACAGAGATATCGTAATTCCGATTGATGAGGTTACAGAGACTCCTTCCTTCTATCCCGCAACTATCAATGGAACCGATCTGGAGATCATCGCCGTTAAGGCTTCGGATGGAACAATCAGAACCGCCTTCAATACCTGTCAGGTATGTTACAGCTCGGGAAGAGGCTATTATAAGACGGAAGGTGACCGACTGGTTTGTCAGAATTGTGGTAACAGCTTTAGTGTGGATGAGGTGGAAGTAACCAGGGGTGGCTGCAATCCTGTGCCAATCACTCCCGAATATAAGACGATAGATGATAAGACAATTATCATTACAAAGGATTTTCTTAATAAAGCTACCGAAATATTTCATAATTGGAAATAATTTATCGTTATAGCTATAGGAAAGGACGAGATTATAATATGAAAAAAGAGACAATAAGAATTGGAGGCATGACCTGTGCTGCATGTTCACAAAGAGTCGAGAAAGCAATAGCTAAGCTGGAGGGAATAGAAAGAGTATCAGTTAATCTAGCCACTGAAAAGGCAACTTTTGAGTATGATCCACAGACAATCAGACTTTCTGATATCAAAGAATGTGTGATAAAAACAGGTTATCAGGTACTGGCTCCTGCTGGAAATACAATTGATGAAGATAAGCTGCGTAAGGAAAAGGAGATTAAGACACTCTGGACGAAGTTCATTGTCTCGGCTTCATTCGGTATTCCGCTATTATATATTGCTATGGTTCCAATGCTGTCCTGGTGGCCTTTCCCGGTTCCGAAGAGCATCAATCCTATGAATTAT
Source organism: Bacillota bacterium (assembly GCA_023415635.1). Classification (GTDB taxonomy): domain Bacteria; phylum Bacillota; class Clostridia; order Lachnospirales; family Lachnospiraceae; genus Mobilitalea. The sequence continues at coordinate 114,704 of JAEZJV010000014.1, forward strand.
CCACTACGGTTTGCCCTATTGGAAATTATACTTGTCATTCCGATCCTGATTGCAGGAATTCGCTTCTATACCGTTGGCTTCAAGGCTCTGCTTCAAAGAAGCCCCAATATGGATTCTCTTGTTGCAATCGGAACCTCAGCGGCTTTTATCTACAGTCTCTATAATACGTGGCAGATTACTGCCGGTAACTTCGGTGCTGTGGAGCACCTGTACTTTGAGACGGCGGGTGTTATTATTACGCTGATACTGTTGGGGAAAACCTTAGAGGCGGTATCCAAGGGGAAGACCTCGGATGCTATCAAAAAGCTGATGGGTTTAGCTCCAAAGACAGCTATTATCATTTGTGACGGTCAGGAGAAGGAAGTTCCCATAGATGAAGTGGAGATCGAAGATATCCTTCTTGTCAGACCGGGTGAGAAGATACCGGTGGATGGTGTGGTGCTAGAGGGTAACACCTCCATTGATGAGGCTATGTTGACCGGTGAAAGCATGCCGGTGGATAAGAGAATCGGCGATAAGGTCTATGCAGCCAGTATCAATAAAAATGGTAGGATAAGGTTTAAGGCTACCAAGGTCGGTGCGGATACGGCATTAGCTCAGATCATCAAGCTGGTGGAGGATGCACAGGGTTCAAAAGCGCCGATTGCCAAGATGGCAGATATTGTATCGGGTTATTTTGTACCTGTGGTTTGTGCTATCGCACTGATTGCCTTCTTTGCATGGTTTTTCTCAGGACATACCTTGGAATTTTCATTAACCATATTCATATCAGTCATAGTAATTGCCTGTCCTTGTGCGCTTGGACTTGCCACCCCTACCGCAATTATGGTGGGAACCGGGAAGGGTGCGGAGAACGGTATCCTGATTAAGAGCGGTGAAGCACTTGAAACAGCTTATAAGCTGAATACGATTGTATTTGATAAGACCGGTACGATTACTGAAGGAAAGCCGGAGGTTACGGATGTAATTCCGGTTGAAGGGATTACGAGAGAAAGGCTCCTTAGACTTGCAGCCTCCGCTGAAAAAGGTTCTGAGCATCCGCTGGGAGAAGCTATCGTAAGAGGAGCCAAGAAGGAAGGTATTGAGGTGCTTCCGGTCGAAGAATTTCTAGCTGTACCCGGCCAGGGAATTGAAGTTACGATAGATGGGACGGGTATGCTCATCGGTAACAAGAAGTTAATGGATCAGAGGAAGATATCCTTAATTGAGCTGAAGGATAAATCGGACCAGCTGGCTGCAGAGGGGAAAACACCCATGTATATCGCCATGGATGGAAGCCTTGCAGGTATCATCGCCGTGGCAGATGTGGTAAAGGAAAGCAGTGCAAAAGCCATTCAAAGGCTTCAGTCTATGGGAATTGAGATCGCTATGATCACAGGTGACAATAGGAAGACAGCGGAAGCAATTGCAAAGCAGGTAAGGATTGACAAAGTACTCGCTGAAGTTCTTCCACAGGATAAATCCAATGAAGTAAAGAAGCTTCAGGCAGAGGGTAAAAGGGTGTGTATGGTTGGAGATGGGATTAATGATGCTCCCGCACTGGTTCAGGCAGATATCGGTATCGCTATCGGTTCCGGTACAGATGTGGCCATGGAATCGGCAGATATTGTTCTTATGAAAAGCGACCTGATGGATGTGGCGACAGCAATCAAATTAAGTAAGAATACAATAAGAAACATTAAACAGAATTTATTCTGGGCGTTCGGCTACAATATAGCAGGAATTCCGATTGCGGCAGGTATATTATACCTATTCGGCGGACCACTCCTGAATCCAATCTTTGCTGCTGCCGCAATGGCTTTCAGCTCCGTATCTGTAGTAAGTAACGCACTCAGATTGAAAGGCTTTCGTGCATACCGATAAAATATTGGATTGGAGTGGAATAGAATAGATGAAGAGATCAATTTTATGTATATTTTTATTTTCTACGATAGGATTGGCTGCTTGCAATGGACTTGATGTAATAGGGGATCAATCTGAGAAATCCTATCAGGCAGTGCTGGAATCACTTCAGGATCAGGTTAGTAAGGATACGGATTTTGGAGGTTGGTCTATCGAAGCATTGGATGGATCGACACGCTTTGAATGGAGTGAAGATTTTAGCAAAACAACTGGTTATGATATCAGAATTGTCACAGATTTGCAACCGTTTCTGGATGCAGGGCTGGACCCGGCTAAGCTCCCTGCCGTTATGCTGATTGATAATCAAATCATTGTAGGTGCTTCTCTGGGAGATGACAATATCATATATACGGTAACGGCGTCTCCGTTAGATTCATATAAAAAGCTGGTAAAGCATTATCGGGACAGAATATCCTACCATATGTCGCTTGACCATTTCGGCATTAAGATGGATAATGGTAATATGTTTGAATGGGCAAAGGATATGAAGACCAATGATAAGGATATTGTTTTCGTATTGAATCCACAGCCGTTTATCGAGGCCGGAGTAAATCCGGAGAAGATAGAAGGCTGGGCTTATGCAAAGGTGGAGACTATGGATGATAGCGGAAAGAAGATACAGGAGGATAAATTACTGAAGCCCTTTGATGTAGAAAGCTAAACAGATTTGCACCTGTAACCGGAACAAGCTGATTTGTACAATAGCTTGTGTAATTATGGAGGAGGACGTGCCACTGATTAAAATACTTGTTGTTGAGGATGAAGAGAAAATTCTGGAGGTTGTAAAGTCCTTTCTGGAAAGTAAGGGTTTTGCAGTGCTTACGGCGCAGGATGGAAGAAGAGCAATTGAAGTGTTTGAAAAAGAGAGTATTTCTTTCATATTACTGGATCTCATGCTGCCAGAATTATCTGGAGAAGAGGTATGCAGGATAATTCGCAGGAAATCCAAAGTACCCATAATCATGCTGACGGCTAAATCGGAGGAAGCTGATTTTCTGACCGGACTTGGTATCGGTGCGGATGATTATATTACCAAGCCCTTTAGTCTGAAAGCCTTATATGCAAGAATTGAAGCTGTGCTTAGAAGGACATCGGAGGATCGTTCCGATTCGGTTTCGAGAAAATCCTTTCGGCAGGGAGAGCTGGTAATTGATTTTGAATATCGAATTATAACAAAAAATTCTGTTGAAATCAAGCTTACACAGAATGAGTACAAATTGCTGACCACTCTGGCCAGATATCCAAGTAAGGCATTTACCAGAGAGGAATTGATAGCTTCTGCCTTTGGTGAGGAATTTGAGGGCTATGACAGAACCATAGACAGTCATATCAAAAACCTCCGCCATAAAATCGAGACTGATCCGAAGGATCCTTATTACATCAAGACAATCCATGGTGTGGGCTATAAATTCGGAGGAGAGTAACAGATGCGCAGTCTAAAATCAAGATTATCAATGACAATCCTTATGATTGTATTACTTACCATTGCCATTATCAGTATATTGTCCAACTACTTTATTAACCGCCAGTTTACCGGATATATCAGCAAACAGCAGGAATTGAAGGCCCAGGTTATCACAACCAGTATCAGCCAGCAGTATTCCATTGAGACCGGGGAGTGGGATCTGAAATACATCTATGCAGTTGGGATGTCCTCACTCTATGAGGGGTATATCCTAAAGGTTTATGATAGGGATGATAAGATACTGTGGGATGCCCAGGCGCATGACATGAAGCTCTGTAACCATATCATGGGAGAGATATCCCAACGGATGCGCATCCAGTATCCACAGCTGGACGGAGAGTTTATATCCTTCAACTATCCGTTGGAGCAGGATGGTGTTTTAGTAGGAAGAGTCAGCATCAGTTACTTCGGACCCTTCTTCCTAAATGACAATGATTTTAAATTTTTAAGATCCCTCAACTTTATTTTACTTGGAGTCGGTGCAGTATCACTGTTAATTTCTTTTCTGATTGGCCATATGCTGGCGAAAAGAATCAGCAGGCCGATCCTTAAGACCGTAGAGGCAGCCAAGCAGATCTCGGACGGTAATTATGGAGTTCGAATTCAGGAAGAGCTTGATACGAAGGAGCTTGAACTATTAGTAAACTCCATTAATCATCTGGCCATGTCACTAGAGACCCTGGAGAAGCTTCGGAAGCAGCTGACCGAGGATGTAGCCCATGAGCTGAGAACTCCGCTTACCATTCTCCAATCTTATCTGGAAGCAATGGCAGATGGGTTGTGGGAACCGGATAAAGCCCGTCTGCAAAGCTGTTATGACGAGGTGGAGAGGATGGGTAGAATGATTGGAGAGCTTGAGAGTCTCGCCAAACTGGAGAGCGGAATTCTGAAGCTGGAACGTCAGCCTGTTGAATTGTATCAGATCGTAGAGCAGGTGCTTGAAGGCTTTGCGCTTGAAATAAACAGTAAAAATCTAAAGGTAGAGCTTCTAGGAGCTAGTCCTACTCTTTTGGCAGATCAGGGTAAGATAAAGCAGGTGGTTATTAATCTGCTGAGTAATGCGATTAAATATTCCGGTGAGGGCTGTAAGATAACCTTTACGCTGTTCGAGACCAGAGACAGTGCAGGCTTTGACATTCGGGACAACGGAATAGGAATAGCTGCGGAGGAGCTCCCTTATATCTTTGAGCGCTTTTACAGGGCAGATAAATCCCGTAATCGAATGTCGGGAGGAACAGGAATTGGGCTTACCATTGTGAAATCTATCGTTGAGGCACACGGGGGGAGGGTATCTGTCCGCAGTAAACTTGGTGAGGGTACTACCATTCATGTTATGCTTCCGAAAGAATAACATAAGAATAAATTAATCTGGTTCTAATGTATAAAGTAGGTCTACGGTATATGCTATATCATATATCGGAGACCTTTTATTATGTATTCTATGAAATGAAGATAGGACTGGTAGAATGTCGTTATATTATTTGAGAATTAATGTAATCTATTGTATAAAAAAAACTTTCCAGTTCATATAATATTGTATTGACATATAATATTATATGGTGTATAGTATTGTCAATCGAACAATATTGTTTTCATAATAAAAATTGGAAAGGAGTGAAAACTATGGTATTTAACACCGGTTCAGCGCTTCTCGATGCGATTGTACTGGCAGTTGTATCAAAGGAACCGGATGGAACATACGGATACAAAATTACACAGGATGTTCGAGTCGCAATAGAAGTATCGGAATCCACACTGTATCCAGTTCTAAGAAGGCTTCAAAAGGAAGATTGCCTGGAAGTATATGACTTGGAGTTCGGGGGAAGGAATCGAAGGTATTACAAAATCACAGACAAAGGAATGGTACAGCTTAGGCTTTATAGAGAAGAGTGGGAGAATTATTACAGGAAAATAAATATTATATTTGAAGGAGTGAAATAGATGACAAAGCTAGAATTCATGAAGGAACTCGAATGCTTATTGTTGGATATCCCTTTGGAAGAGCGGGAAGAGGCGCTCAAATATTATAATGGCTATTTTGAAGATGCAGGGGAGGATCAGGAGGAAGGAATCATAACGGAACTAGGTTCACCGAAGCAAGTAGCTGATATAATAAAAGCGGATTTGGTTACCAATGCAGCAGAGCGTACCCAAAAGGGATATTTTACAGAGAATGGATATCAGGAAGCAACGAATAACAAGGAGCAATTCGTTGTAGCAGACACAAGAAACCAGGAGGAAGGGCAGAAATCAGAGAGGACTGCTTATGACCAGGGAAACTATCAGGGAGCAGGCAATAATAATCAGGCGAAGCAGACAAAGAATAATGATAAGGTTGCATTAATCATATTACTTTGCATCTTTGCAATCCCGGTGGGCATTCCGCTCCTAAGCGCAGCCTTTGGTATTGCAGTTGGTTTGATCGCAGCCCTATTCGGTATTATCGTCGGGTTTGGAGCAGCAGGCATTGCAATGGTTTTTGGGGGTATCGCACTCTTTATCTCCGGTCTTATCCAGTTAAGTGCACCGTTAATCGGTTTTGCGATGATCGGTACAGGACTTATTGTGTTAGGACTCGGTATGCTGTTCACCATGATCAGCGGTGTAATCTGTACCAAGGTTTTACCTGCTTTATGTAGAGGAATTGTTAATTTGTGCAGGCTGCCCTTTAAGAATAGGAGTGTGATGGCATGAAGACATTTACAAAAATATGGCTGGGTATAGCATTCGTTGCCTTGGGTTTTGGAATAATACTTATCATCATAGTATTGGCATCCGGAGGAGCCATCGTAGACATACCTACGATTTCCTATCAGGATCGCTATACTGGAGTGACAGATATCGATTTGGATATAGAATATGCAGAAGTTAAGGTTATACAGGGTGACAGCTTTTCCATTGATGCCGAGAACATTCCGGAGAACGGTCTGGAGTCTTATGTGGAAAACGGTACTTGGATTGTAAAGCAGAGCGGTGATCATGTGCTTAATTTTTTTGGTGAAAAGATACAGCTTGGATACATTCGCGGCCATAGATGGTGGAATTATGATTATCCAAAAATTACGATCACCATTCCGGCTGATTTTACGGCAGACAGCTTTAAGTTAGAAGTTGGGGCCGGGAATGTTAATATAGAGGAAGTTATTGCTTTAAAAGCTGATTTTAATGTTCAAGCGGGCCAGCTGGTTATCGAAGATGCATTAATCAGCAATGAATCGAATTATACTGTAGGCGCAGGGAACATGGAACTTAAGAACATAAAGGCAAATGACATCTCAGTTGACTGTGGTGCCGGTCAGGTATTCATAGAAGGAAAGATAACTGGGAATAATGATATCACCTGCGGAGTTGGTCATATCGAATTGAATCTGGAGGGAGAAGAGGATGACTATTCCTACGATATTGAATCAGGTTTAGGCGATATCAATATAGAGAATAAACATTATCACAGTATAACAGATAAGAGGATCAACAATGACGGAGCAGTAGGAGCCTTCAAACTTGATTGTAGTGTTGGTAATATTACAGTTGATTTTCGTTAAAAAGGTTGTATTATATTAAGTAGATGGAATATAAATGAAAGGAGGTTGTTTCATGGAACAGAAAAAGTTAACCAGATCAAATTCAAATAAGATGATATGCGGAGTGTGTGCTGGTATAGCAGAATACATCAATGTAGACCCGACGATTGTACGATTAGCTTGGGTGCTGTTTGGATTTGCAGGAGGCTTCGGAATTCTGGCATATATCATAGCAGCGATCATTATGCCTATGCAGGCGTAATCAGCGTTAGAATTTTATGAAAAAGAAGGAGGTGCTGTATAGCATCTCCTTCTTACCATTTATAGAACCTTATTAATCAGTTCAATAACCTGCTCGGCCTCGTAGGGCTTAGCGAGAAATTCGGCAGCTCCGAGACGGATTGCCTCAATCATCTTGGTTTTCTGCCCAGCGGCAGTAACCATAATTATCTTGGCTTCATTATTATAAGATTTGATTTGCTTTAATGCCTCCAAACCATCCATAATCGGCATGGTAATATCCATGGTAGTTATTTCAGGTTTTGTTTCTTTAAATTTAACTAAGCCGTCCTCCCCATTCGTGGCTTCTGCGATGATTTCATGACCATGTTCCTCAAGTATACTACGTAGTATCTTACGTGAGGTTTTGGAATCATCAACAATAAGAATTTTTGCCATTTTGCTACCCTCCTAATTAATACCGATATGGTTGTTCACTGCAATTATGATATCTGCTTGTTCTTCATTAATCAGAAATGGTACGATATATAAGCCTTCATCTGATATAATGCATTTATCTGTATGGTATTCAGGAGGAGCCATTTCGAGTTCTATATCCTCCTGACTTAATTTCGATGCATATATGCCGTTGGTACAGTTTAAGAACTCACATACGGAATCAAAGGCATCTTCATCAAGGGTTTGGAATTTTTCTTTGGCAAAGGCCTTCGCTATGGACAGCAAAGCAGGATCTTTACCTGCAATTCCGACGAATAAGCCTGGATTTCCGTCCATCCTCTGAGCAGCAAGAGCTCGGAAAGGATAGGAGGTACATTTGTAGGCTTTTTTTAATACGATATTGCTATCAATGAAGCGTACGATGTTGCGGATTGCGAGACCCGCACATTCCCCGTAAATGGGAGGTACCATATTCACAAATACCGGTATTATTCGATCAATATCACCGGACTTTAAGGCCTCCAATTCTGTGTCAGATAATTGATGTTCTTTTTGAAAAACCTCCAGTGCTCCTTCAATCTCATTAACAGAGAGGAACCCCCCTTCAGTTAATAGCTGCAGGAAAAGTATGTAAGTATTCCCCTGCATATTAAGTAGGTATGCAACCTCTTCCTCCAGAAGATATCCTTTTTCGACCGCGACGTCACCGAAACGCTTATCCATTTTCTTCTGAATATCATTAATTTCCTCAGCTTGTTTTTCTGTCAGTAATTTTTCTGCTACTGCTATGAACCCTAATTTTGCACTGCTTTTCTGAAGCTGCATTATTAAGTCCTTAAATTGTGATTGAGAAATCTTATTCTTTTCTACCAAGTAACGACCAAAATAAAGCCCGAACATGATATTTCTCCTTTCGTAATACAAGTAATCTCGTGCATCTATATATGATTGAGAATTCGATATTAGTAACCCCCATTACATCATACACGAATTTATATATAGAATGTTTCCCATATTCAATATACAACACTATCTCCAAAAATAACAGATATAAAATCAAAATTATCCAGTAATATTAATTTTTTCTTAAAAATAGTAAGAAAACATCATCTATAGATTTTTTACCAATTTTATTGTTTCTTCGTGACAATATGGGGTTTGTATGATAAAGTAATGTTTGAGTTAAGATGAACAGAAAGGCATGTGTATCCTATGAAAACAATGATTGAATTGATAACGGAAGATGTGAAGGATGCTTTTATAAAGAAAGGCTATGAAGAAAAATATGGGGTGGTCACCCTTTCCAACAGACCTGATCTGTGCCAATATCAGTGTAATGGTGCTTTAGCAGCGGCGAAGCAGTATAAGACGGCTCCGATTATAATTGCACAAGCTATTGCAGAGGTTTTGCAAACCAACCATAAATTCAAGGAAGTTGCGGCTATTATGCCGGGCTTTATTAATATTACCTTAAATGGAGAATTTCTTTCAGACTATTTAAATCAGATGGCAGCACAAGAGCAATACGGAGTAGAGAAGGTGAAGGAACCAAAGACTGTCATTATTGATTTCGGTGGTCCCAATATAGCAAAGCCCCTTCATGTTGGACATATGAGGTCTGCTGTCATCGGAGAAAGTATTAAGAGAATTCTCAGGTATATGGGTAACAGAGTAATTGGTGATGCGCATCTTGGCGATTGGGGAACCCAGATGGGGCTAGTCATTGCCGAGTTGAAACGTAGAAAGCCTGAATTGGTTTATTTTGATGAAGCCTATACCGGTGATTATCCGAAGGAAGCACCCTTTACCATCTCTGAGCTGGAAGAAATCTATCCTGCAGCCAGTGAATATTCCAAAAAGAATCCGGAATTCAGGGAAGAAGCAAAGACAATAACCTACCATCTGCAAAATGGGCATAGGGGCTATACTGCTCTATGGAATCATATTTTGGAGGTATCGGTAACAGATTTAAAGCATATCTATGATACACTGATGGTCTCCTTTGACTTATGGAAAAAGGAAAGCGACGCTCAAGCTTATATTCCCGATATGATTGAGAATTTTAGGAAGAACGGTTATGCGAAGGTAAGTGAAGGTGCCCTGGTTATAGAAGTGAAGGAAGATACAGATACGAAAGAGATCCCACCCTGTATGCTTCTAAAGTCAGACGGAGCTGCTTTATATAATACCACGGATCTTGCGACCATTGTGGAGCGTATGAAATTATTCAATCCTGATCGTATTATCTATGTTGTGGATAAGAGGCAGGAGCTAAATTTTGAAATTGTATTCCGTTGTGCACGAAAGACAAAGCTTGTAAATGAGGAAACCCGGCTGGATTTCATCGGCTTCGGCACGATGAACGGTAAAGACGGTAAGCCCTTTAAGACCAGAGAAGGCGGTGTCATGCGTCTGGAGCTTCTGATTAAAAGTGTTACGGACGAGGTTTATACTAAGATTATGGAGAACCGCAGTATGGAGGAAGAGGAGGCAAGGAAGGTTGCAGCCCAGGTTGGTCTTGCCGCTCTCAAATATGGTGATCTTTCCAATCAGATTTCCAAGGACTATATCTTTGATGTTGACCGTTTCACCAGCTTTGAGGGTGACACCGGTCCGTATATCCTATATACCATTGTCAGGATTAAGTCTATTCTTGCTAAATATCAGGAATTAAAAAAAGGCGCGACACCCACGGCGATTTTACCGTCTGCTTCCGAAGGAGAGAAAGCTTTGGTTTTGGAGCTGGCTAAGTTTAACGAGGTGATCTATACCGCAGCAGAGGAGGTTGCACCGCACCGCATCTGTGCTTATACCTATGATCTTGCCAATGCTTTCAACAGCTTTTATCATGACACTAAAATCATTGCCGAGGAAGACGTTAAGAAACAGGCTTCCTGGATTGCTTTAATTACACTTGTTCAGGATATATTAACGACCTGCATCGATTTACTCGGTTTTACAGCACCCGAGCGTATGTAAAAACAAACAGAGGTGATGGTATGATAGTTAGGAGAACAGCGGAACTTAAGCTTTTGGAGGAGCAATACGCATCAGAAGGAAACAATCTTGTCATTTTATATGGTAGAAAGGGAATGGGAAAGTCTTCATTGATTAAGGAATTCCTTACTGAGAAGCCCTCGGCTTTCTACTATGAAGGAGTGGAATGTGAAGATGGCTTGCAGCTGCTTCTTATGAATCGAAGAGCCCATAAAGAGGATAATTCTGAACTAATGGATTATCCTATTCTGTTCTCTTCTCTCCTTTGCAGTAACGGGGGGAAGACGATCATCGTACTTGATGAATTCCATTATATTAAGAAAAGCAGCAGTAACATACTGGAAGCCTTGAGGCTTCTGGGAAATCCGAAAAGACCGGTGATGTTTGTCCTTTGCAGCTCCTCCATCCGTTGGGTGGAGAATGAGATGGTTAGTGAATTGGGAGAGTATGCGCCTTACATCACCGCTTATTTGAAGCTGAAGGAATTTACCTTCGTGGATTTTGTGAACCGTTTCCCAAAATCCACTGTCGAGACCTGTATCTATATCAATGCCATTTTGGGAGGAATTCCGGAGTATCTTGCATCCTGGCAGGAAAGCCTTTCCGTGGAAAAGAACATTAAGAATCTTCTCCTTAATAAAAACAGCAGGCTAATTCATGCTCCACAACAGTATTTAAAGCTGGAGCTGCGTGAGCCTGCTGTCTATAATACGATTCTATATTACTTGGCAGTAGGTAACCGGAAGCTGAATGATCTTCATGGGAAAACCGGTTATTCCAGGGCCAAGATCAGTGTATATCTTAAAAATCTAATCCAGCTTGATATTGTAGAAAAATTAATTCCTCTGGATGAGGAAGGCAAAGAAAATGCTATGAGGGGACTTTACCGGATAAAGGATAATTTCCTTAGCTTTTGGTACCGTTTTGTATTTCCAAACCAATCAGAAATTATGCTGGGTAATGTGAATCAGATATATGAGATGAAAATCATTCCCTATCTGGATGCTTATATGGAGGAGTATTTTGCAGATGTGTGTACGGAATTTTTAAAGTTAATGAATATTCATGACCGGTTACCGGTAAAATTCATCTGGTGGGATCGTTGGTATGGTAAGAACGGTACAATTGATATTCTTGCACAGGGAGAGGATAGGAAGACTCTGATAGGGAGCTGTCATTTTGAAGACCGAATCACTGGACCAGAGGAATATCATGCTTTGCTGGCCTTAGCCGACGAGGCAAAGGTGGGTCCTGATTATTGCTATTTATTCTCTAGGAGGGGCTTCTCAGAGGAGCTTCAGAGAATGGCAGCAGACAGGAAAGACTTGTATTTAGTCGGTCTGGAGGATCTATAATTCAGGATTAATTAATAGATATATTTCATACAAAAACGGAGAAATATTATGCATAATCTGATATCGAAATTAATTATATATAAAAATCTACGGCCAGATTGTCTGCTGTTTGAGCTGGCGGATATCATCAGAGAATTTGATTTGAACCTAGTGGACAGGAAGGAAGATGCTTCAGTTAGGGAAACAGTATTCACTCGGGAAGCAGTCATCAACCGGATTTATGTCCTGATGAACAGGCTCCTTGATTTGGCCACCGAGTATGGTTTTGATCGGAATCTTTGGCATAGTTATCTTACCTTTCTGCTAGTTACTACAGAGAATCCCTTTAGCATCACCTGTGAGAAGACAGGAGCGAAGGAAGGCACCGTCAACGAGTTCGCGAGAAATGACTTCCGGATTTTCAAAGCGCTGTTTGATTATAATTTTACTCCATTGGAGGAAGAGCTTGGTATCAACTGCTTTTCTATCATATCTGATTATCATGCCATTGAAAAGAACAGCAGTCGCTACAATAAAAGCGTCAGTGAGAAGGTACTGCAATTAAGCAGCCAAATCGAACAGGCAAAGAATGAGCAGGAGATATTTGATTTTGTAACGGACTTTTACCGTGATTACGGTGTCGGGATGTTCGGTCTGAATAAAGCCTTCCGCATCAGTAGGGTATCCGGCCAGTTGGAGCTGATACCGATTACAAATACCCTGGAGGTAGGACTTTCTGATCTGGTAGGATATGAAATTCAAAAAAAGAAGCTGATCGATAATACCGAAGCCTTTGTCGAGGGAAGAAAAGCCAATAATGTGTTGCTTTTCGGAGACAGCGGTACAGGAAAATCCACTTCTGTAAAAGCTATCTTGAATGAGTATTATAAGGATGGACTTAGAATGATTGAGATTTATAAGCATCAGTTCGAGGATTTATCCGCGGTTATCGCCCGAATTAAGAACCGCAACTATAAATTCATTATATATATGGATGATCTTTCCTTCGAAGAATTCGAGATAGAATACAAATACTTAAAGGCTGTGATTGAGGGAGGGCTCGAGAACAGACCGGACAATGTGTTGATTTATGCAACTTCGAATCGCAGACATCTGATCAGGGAGACCTGGAATGACCGGAGTGATATGGAGAAAAGTGAGGAGCTGCACCGTTCTGATACCATGCAGGAGAAGCTTTCTCTGGTAGCAAGATTCGGAATTACAATCAATTTTTCTGCACCTGCACAAAAGGAATATTATGCCATCGTAACAGAGCTGGCTAAGCGACAGGGGCTTTGTATTAGCGAAGAACAGCTATGCGCCGAAGCCAACAAATGGGAACTGTCTCATGGCGGTATGTCGGGGCGCACTGCACAGCAATTCATAACCTATTTAGCAGGACAACCGGAGGATAAACTTAAAAGATAATTGCGAAGCTGATCAACAGATTTTGCATTTACCCTAATCATTTCAGTGAAAGGGATGGGACATATGGAGAGATACAGGATTTTAGTAAAGGGGATTGTTCAATATGAGGATAAGTATCTTATTGTAAGAAGATGGTATGATGACCGAGTCTTAGAGCCTTTCCAGTGGGGATTTATTGATGGTGTAATTGAATTCACAGAAGCACCGGAAAAAGCTATTCTCAGAAATGTGGCGGAACAGACAGGTCTGTCCGTAGTGATAGATCGGATTTTATATACCTGGTCCTTTATGACCGGAGAGGTATTTAACATCGGCATCAGTTTTTTATGCAGAGCTACGATGACAGAGGTGCTATTGTCAGAGGATTTAGTGGAGAATAAGTGGGTGAGGAAGGAGGAGCTGGAGAGCTTTATCGATCGCAAAATCATTGATGATCTGGAAGCCGCAGAGCTGTAATTATTTTTTAAAAGGAGTTAACCATGCTAACACTGATTAAAAACGGATATATTATCGATCCTGCTTCAGGCAGGGAGGGCATTTTTGATGTCCTGATTAACGGAGAAAGGATAGATAGGATAGAGGCAGAAATTGATACAGAGGCAGTCATGGCAAGCGCAGCCATGTGCAGTGACAGTATGACTGTGATTGATGCCTCAGGTAAATTCATCATGCCGGGCTTTATCGATCTGCATGTGCATCTTCGGGAGCCAGGATATGAATACAAGGAGACGATTGCAACAGGCAGTATGGCTGCCGCAGCAGGAGGTTTCACTTCAATCTGCCCTATGCCAAATACGAAACCTGCAACAGACAGTGGAGCTATGATTTCTTTGATTCTTGAGAAGGCCAAAAAGGAAGCAGTGGTGAATATCCTGCCCATCGGAGCAATCACGCTCGGACAGGAAGGCAGCGAGCTGACGAATATGAAAGAACTTATGGAAAGAGGTGCCGTTGCAGTCAGCGAGGATGGAAAGTCAGTTATGGATACCGCTTTATATGCCAAAGCCATGAAATTGGCGGCCTGGCTTGATCTGCCAGTGTTTGCTCATTGTGAGGATAAAGGGCTGGTGGGAAAAGGTGTGATAAACGCCGGAAAGAAGGCGGAGCAGCTGAGGCTTCCCGGAATTTCCAATGCTGTGGAGGATATTATTACTGCCAGAGATATCCTGTTGGCTAAGGAGACAGGAGCAAGACTTCATCTATGCCATATCTCTACTAAGGATAGCGCAGCAATGCTTGCCATGGCAAAAAAGGACGGGGTAAAGGTTACAGGAGAGGTCTGCCCTCATCATTTTATATTAACAGAGGATGACATTTTGTCTGATGATGCTAATTATAAGATGAATCCGCCGCTTCGAAAAGGATCGGATGTCAAAGCCCTGAAGGAGGCCCTAAGGGATGGAACGATTGACGTGATATCTACGGACCATGCGCCACATTCCGCAGAGGAAAAAGCAAAATCCATGGCAGAGGCACCCTTCGGTATCGTCGGTTCTGAAACGGCATTTGCACTGGTTATGACGGAATTGGTTTTAAAGGGGTATTTGACGCCGAGTCAGATGGTTGAAAAGATGAGTGTCAATCCGGCACGTATTCTAAAAAGCGAGAAGGGATGTATCGATGAAGGAAGGATAGCAGATCTGGTGATTGCAGATCCAAAGGCCGAATATACCATCGATGTGGACCGATTTTATTCTAAGGGAAAGAATTCTCCGTTTCATGGGAAGAAGGTGACCGGGCGGGTGGAATATACCTTTGTCGGAGGAAAATTAGTCTATCAAAATCAGGAATAACTAGTAGGGAAGTGTAAAGGGAAACATTTCATCATGGTATGTATAAGGACATGTCATTTTGAATTAAAGTTGATATAGAAAGGTACAGGTGGTGGTCATGATCAACAGGTTAGTAGAAAAAATCGAGAAGTTAGAGGCACCGATTGTTGTTGGTTTAGATCCGATGCTAGAGTATATTCCGGAACATATACTTAAGCAAGCGTATTCCAAAATGGGTGAGAACCTGGAAGGAGCGTCAGAGGCAATCTGGCAGTATAACAAGGGGATCATTGATGCAACCTATGATCTCATTCCTGCCGTTAAGCCTCAGATTGCAATGTATGAGCAGTTTGGTATTGAAGGATTAAAAGCCTTTAAGAAGACCGTGGATTATAGCAAGGAAAAGGGTCTCGTAGTCATCGGTGATATCAAGCGGGGTGATATCGGTTCCACTTCAGCGGCCTATGCCATCGGTCATCTGGGTAAGGTGACGCTTGGGGGAAGGACCTTCCGCGGCTTTGATGAGGATTTTGTCACATTAAATCCTTATATGGGAGCGGATGCTGTGAAGCCTTTTTTAGAGGTCTGCAAGGAAGAAAATAAGGGCCTATTCATCCTGGTTAAGACATCCAACCCCTCCAGCGGAGAATTTCAGGACCAGCTGGTGGACAAAAGACCGCTTTACGAGCTGGTTGGTAAAAAAGTTGCCGAGTGGGGCGAACAGCATATGGGAAGTAAATACAGCTATGTTGGTGCGGTAGTAGGAGCTACCTATCCTGAGATGGGAAAAACTCTACGTGAAATCATGCCGAAGACACTGATCCTGGTACCAGGCTACGGAGCACAGGGCGGAAAAGCTGAGGATCTGGTTCATTATTTCAATAAGGACGGTTTAGGAGCAATTGTCAACTCCTCACGGGGTATCATAGCTGCATATAAACTAAAGGGTTATGAGAAATTCGGTCCCGAAAGCTATGCCGATGCTGCACGAAAGGCAGTGCTTGATATGAGAGAGGATTTAAGGCAGGCATGGATGGCAGCTAGGAAGTAGTTGTTTTACCTTCCACATGCCGCAGGTGATAGCCTGAATATCAAAAGGAGATGGACTTCTTCACAGAAATGTGAGAGAGGTCTATCTCCTTAATTTTATTGATCAATCTATTCTATAAGGTAAAGTTCCTTAATTAACAGGTTTCCGGCTGAGGATATTCTACTCCGAAGGTATCAACAGTAACCTTTTTAATGATTTGGGGCTCCAGAGGCATATCTGAATAATCTGTCTTAGTTTCAGCAATTTTATTTACGGCTTCAAGCCCTTCGATTACTTTCCCGAAGGCAGCATAGGAGCCATCCAGGTGAGGGGAATCCTTATGCATGATGAAAAACTGTGAACCGGCAGAGTCCGGACGCTGCGATCTTGCCATTGAAATCACGCCTGCCGTATGCTTTAAATTATTAGTAAAGTTATTATATGAAAATTCACCTTTGATAGAATAACCGGGACCACCCATTCCGGTTCCTTCCGGGTCGCCACCCTGTATCATAAAGCCGCGGATTACTCTGTGAAATTTCAGACCATCGTAAAAGCCTTTATTTGCTAGAGATATAAAATTATTAACTGTGTTAGGAGCAACTTCAGGATATAATTCAAGCTTGATTACTTCGCTGTTCTGAAGCTCCATTGTAACGATAGGATTCTTGTTTGCCATCTCTTTTCATTTCCTCTCAAATTAAATTAATTTTACCATAAAAAATTAATTGTACTGCTTAGCTGTCATAAACCCTGGTGGTAAATATATCATAGTCAATCCGGCATGTCAAGTTTTGACGTATACTTTAAATTAATTTGCTGTAGGTACATTCATACAGATGATTTTTTCAATCAGGATCAACGTGAATATATGCAAAATAGAGCAATAATCTCAATATGCTATTGTTAAAAACTTACAAAAATAGATAATTGTATTACAAAATCAAAATTCTTACTTGCAGAAATTACAAAATCTTCCGATAATATGCATAGTAATAATTTTTAAATGCATGTAAAATATTGGTAAGATCATTCTATCGGTGTGAGTTTATTATTACTTATATTTTATATTATACTAAAATTATTCTTGATACATTAAAATGTTCTTGTACTTTATGTGGGTTTGCTGATATACGAGGGGTTAAGTTTAAGGGATGAAAGGGAGCATAACAAATGGGAGAAATATATACTTTTGGAGTCAAGACGGGTCAGCATTGTGCTATGATTGATATTACCAGAGAGATCAGAAATCTGGTGAAGGAAAGCGGTGTTAAGAATGGTATCTGTGTAATATTCGTACCTCATACAACCGCAGGAATCACAATTAATGAAAATGCTGATCCGGATGTAATCCGAGATTTTATGATGGAAATGAGTAAGGTGGTGCCCTTGTCGGATGGATATCACCACAGTGAGGGGAATTCAGCTGCGCATATTAAGGCAAGCATGATGGGGTTTTCACAGACATTGATTATAGAGGAGGGAAGGCTTATTCTGGGAACCTGGCAGGGAGTATATTTTATGGAATTTGACGGCCCCCGAATCCGCAAGATCCATGTGAAGATAATCGAAGGTTGATAGAAATATATCTGTTCTTAAAATAACAGGGATCCTAAAAAATTTCTTGTCTCGAGAGAAATTTTAAGTTATAATGTACGGAATAAGCAAGGAGCAGTGCTTATTCCATTATTATGTTTATCATTAATCATTGAACCTTAGGAGAAATGTTATGTCAATCGCAGTGAAGAAGAAAGCCGTAATTACAGAGAACATCCTGCTTGCAGAGGACATCTACAGTATGTGGCTGGAAGCAAAGGCTATTGCAGAGGATGCAAAACCGGGGCAGTTTATCTCGTTATATTGCAGGGACGGCAGCAGATTATTACCCAGACCGATCAGCATCTGTGAGATTGACAGGGAGAAGGGAGCAATACGTTTGGTTTACCGGATTGCCGGTATGGGAACAAAGGAATTTTCCCTGATGAAAGCGCAGGATCTGATTGAGGTTATGGGACCACTAGGTAATGGCTTTACCCTGGAAGGCAGGAAGGCACTCTTGATTGGTGGAGGAATAGGAATTCCTCCAATGCTAGAGCTGGCAAAGCAGCTAAACTGCAAGAAAGAAATCGTGTTAGGCTATAGGGATATTACATTTCTCGATCAGGAATTTCTCCCCTATGGGAACGTATATATATCGACAGAGGATGGCAGCAGAGGGACTAAGGGCAATGTGCTGGATGCTATCCGTGAATATCAGCTGGAGGCAGATGTTATCTTTGCCTGCGGTCCGACACCAATGCTGCGAGGAATTCAGCATTATTCTCTGAAGAAGGGGATTAGAGCGCAGCTTTCCTTAGAAGAGCGTATGGCCTGTGGTATCGGAGCTTGCTTGGGCTGTGTCTGCAAGACGAAAGAGACGGACCATCACAGCAGTGTCAAAAACAAGCGAATTTGTAAAGAGGGTCCGGTTTTTTATGCTCAGGAGGTGGAGTTATGAATCTGAATGTAACTTTAGCCGGTGTAACCTTTAAAAACCCTGTGACCACGGCGTCCGGTACCTTCGGTTCCGGTATGGAATATAGTGATTATGTGGATTTATCAAGGCTTGGAGCAGTAACGACCAAGGGAGTCTCTACCATACCCTGGCCAGGTAACCCCACGCCTCGTGTGGCAGAAACCTATGGCGGAATGCTGAATGCCATCGGACTTCAGAATCCGGGAGTTGATGTGTTCCTCAACCGTGACGTCCCATTTCTGAGACAGTTCGATACAAGGATTATAGTAAATGTGGTTGGGAAGACTACAGAGGAATATTGTGATGTGGTAGAACGTCTTTCTGATTGTGATGTAGATATGCTGGAGATTAATATCTCCTGTCCAAATGTGAAGGAAGGTGGGATCGCTTTTGGACAGGATCCGAACTGCGTAGAGGCAATTACTTCAAGACTGAAGAAGCTTGCCAAGCAACCCATCATCATGAAGCTTAGTCCGAATGTAACCGATATAACTGAGATAGCTAAAGCTGCACAGGCGGGTGGGGCAGATGCCCTTTCACTGATCAATACCCTGACGGGAATGAAGATAGATATCCATCGCAGGGAATTTTTACTGGCCAATAAGACGGGAGGGCTTTCGGGTCCTGCTATTAAACCGGTTGCTCTACGTATGGTTTATCAGGTCGCTCGTGCTGTAGACCTGCCAATCGTTGGTATGGGTGGGATAGCAACCGCAGAGGATGCTTTGGAATTTATCATGGCAGGAGCCAGTATGATTGCTGTAGGGACAGCCAATTTCATCAATCCGTCGGCTACCATGGACATACTGGAGGGTATCGAAGCTTATATGAACCGATATCGGATTGACGATATAAAAGAGTTAATCGGATGTGTGAAATAATTATAATAATAATAATTCTTTTTTTTCTATAAAAGCTATGAAATATTCATTTTTATGGTACAATGAGGATGTGCAGGAGGAAGTATATGGAACAGTATAAGAAGGAATTTATCGAATTCATGGTAGACTGCGGAGTATTGAAATTTGGCGATTTTACAACCAAAAGCGGGCGTAAGACTCCCTTCTTCGTGAACACGGGCTATTACCGTACGGGTTCACAGCTTCGTAAGCTTGGTGAATATTATGCAAAGGCAATCCATGAGAAATATGGAACGGATTTTGATATACTGTTCGGTCCGGCATATAAGGGAATACCGTTAAGTGTTGCTGCTACAATGGCAATCAGTGAGTTTTACGGGAAGGAAGTTAGGTATTGTTCTAATCGTAAAGAGGTCAAGGATCACGGTGACACCGGTATTCTGTTGGGATCTCCACTGACCGACGGTGATAAGGTTATTATAATAGAAGACGTTACTACCGCAGGTACCTCCATCGGAGAAACGATGCCAATCTTAAAGTCTTTGGCTAAGATACAGGTGCTTGGTCTTGTTGTATCTGTGGACCGCATGGAACGGGGACAGGGAACGAAAAGTGCTCTTTCGGAAATCGAGGAGAACTACCATATTGCAACGACTGCAATCGTAACCATGGAGGAGGTAGTAGAGCATTTGTATAATAGGCCCTATCAAGGGAAAAATGTCATTGATGATACGTTAAAAGCTGCAATCGATACATATTATGAACAATATGGTGTTAAGAATTAAAACAGGCTGTTCCGAAAAGGAGGGAATGTAGTATGATGGAGAAGATATATAATACAATGAAATCAGTCGGAGTATGGAATCTTGTTTTGGGAATACTGCTGATTGTAGCAGGAATTGTTTCCGGCGTTTTGCTTATTTTGAATGGGACCAAGCTGTTAAAGAAAAAATCCGATTTATTGTTTTAGTCCATATCGATATATGATAAAGCATACCCTAAGGGACGAGAGTCGTTTGGGGTTATTTTTTTGTTTTCGAAACAACCTTGGTACGGATTGAAACCATTGGCTCACTCTGATAAAATAGAATTTAGTGGAAGGACAAAGGAGGGGATTGTTGTTATGCATGATATGAGTCTATATGAGAAAAAGATTATCAATGATGAGGAATTTCCTGTACAGATTTTTACCAATCATTTCAGGAAACCCAGTTTTTATTGCCCGCCACATTGGCACGAGCACTTTGAGCTTCATTATGTAATGGACGGTCAGGGAACCTTTTACTGTAATAAAAAGCCGATAAAAATGGAAGAAGGTAATTTGCTGATTATCAATAGCAATGAGCTGCATGAGGGTATGAGCATAACCAAGCACTTTGAAGCACTTGTGATGATTTTTGAGATGGATTCCTTTTCTAAGGAAATCGCCAACTGCAATGTCATATTTCAATCACTGGTTGAACAGGATAATAGAATTAAGGAGTTAATGCAAAGCATCTATAACGAAGAAAGTAATAAAAATGTCGGATATAAGTTGTCCATGAAGGGGAAGATATATGAACTTATTACATATCTCCTCAGAAATTACGTAGTGGAAAGTCTTTCTGATAAGGAATGCATCAAGCGAAATAAAAATCTGACGCGGTTGAATATGGTGCTACAATATATACAGAATAATTACACAGAGCCGATTGCTATTCAGACGTTGGCTGACCTGGTGCATCTGAGTGAGTATCGCTTCTGCCATCTATTTCGGGAAAGTATGGGATTAAGCCCTCTCAATTACATTATTGAAGTACGTCTGAAGACAGCCCACAGGCTGTTGGAACAGAAGGGGATGACTGTTTCAGAGGTGGCGTCCGCAGTAGGATTTCAGGATTACAACAATTTTGGACGTCTATTCAGAAAGTATTATGGGTATGCACCCTCAGCTATCTGGAAAAGAGCAAATATTTAAAATATAGCAAGATAATATGAGCTTTCAGCAAGATATCCATAGTTATTTTCACGCGGGATATATATTATTATTACATATGATGAAAGTGCCTAACAGCTCATATTTCCGGATACAATATATTGATTTGCATACACTTACGATAGCAAAGTATTATTATCTGGAAAGCACCGAAGGTGCTTTTGACACTTCAATCAAATAATATATTACTAGGAGGAGTTGCGATGAAATTAGGTACATTAACGGTTGTATTAGGAGATATGCCTCTTGATAAGGCTTGTGAGTTCCTTGCAGGTAAGGGTGTCCAGATGGTTGAGATCGGCTGTGGTGGTTATCCCGGTAAAGCACATTGCGATCCTGATGTTCTTCTAAATGATGAGCAGGAGCTTAAGAAATTTCAGGATACAATCAAAAAGTACGGATTAGAAATCAGCGCATTAAGCTGTCATGGCAATATGGTACATCCCGATCAAGAGACTGCAAAGAAGTATGATGAGGATTTTACAAAGGCTATCCTGCTGGCAGAAAAGCTTGGAATCAGTATCATAAATACCTTCTCAGGCTGTCCGGGAGGCGGACCGAAGGAGACAGTGCCTAACTGGGTTACCTGTTCCTGGCCAGAGGATTATGCAAGGATATTGGAATACCAGTGGAATGAGGTTCTGATTCCTTACTGGAAGCAGAAGGTTGCCTTTGCAAAGGAGCATGGTGTGGATAAGATTGCTCTTGAGCTGCATCCCGGCTTTTGTGTGTATAACACCAGTACTCTGCTTAAGCTTCGCGCGGCAGTAGGTCCTGAAATCGGTGCGAATTTTGATCCCAGTCATCTGATCTGGCAGGGTATGGATCCTTGCTTATGTATCAGAGAGCTTGGTAAGGAGAAGGCAATTTTCCACTTCCATGCAAAGGATACGAGGGTTGATAAATATAACACTGCGTTGAATGGTGTGCTTGATACCGGACACTATGGCAATGAACAAAACCGTTCCTGGATCTTCAGAACAGTAGGGTACGGTAATTCTACGGACTATTGGAAGGCAATGGTATCCGAGCTTCGTATGGCCGGATATGATTATGTGCTTAGTATAGAACACGAGGATAGCTTGATGTCCGGTCAGGAAGGTTTGACCAAGGCAATCAGCTTTTTAAAGGATGTACTGATTTTCGAAGACAGAGGAGTTATGTTCTGGGCTTGATTTGGTAAGAATGGAGATTATGATGGAACAACACAATTTTATGTTAGGTATCGTTGGCTTCGGTGGAATGGGTAATTGGCACCGGGAGACTATTGATACCATTGAAGGCTTAAAGGTAGCGGGTATTTACGATATTTCGGAGGATAGAAAAAACTATGCCAATGAAGTCGGTGTTCACAGCTACAACAGCCTCGAAGAGCTTTTAAGTGATGACAGAATAGATATCGTATTGGTTGCGACCCCAAATGATTTGCATAAGTCGATTGCTATTTCTGCCCTGCGTGCAGGAAAGAATGTGGTATGCGAAAAACCGGTTACTATGAATTCTCAGGATCTGCAGGATATGATAGATGTATCCAATGAGACTGGAAAGCTATTTACTGTGCATCAAAACCGTCGTTGGGATGAGGATTACCTCACGATGAAAAAAATATATGAGGAAAGATTACTGGGTGAGGTGTTCCGGATAGAATCAAGAGTGCATGGTTCCAGAGGAATACCCGGTGATTGGCGTCAGTTGAAGGAGCATGGAGGTGGTATGATCCTTGATTGGGGAGTACATCTTTTGGATCAGCTGCTTCAGATGATGGGAAATACTAAGCTTAAGAGGGTTTACGCAAATGTGACTAATATTACCAATACTATGGTGGATGACGGGTTTACCGCACATCTGAGCTTTGATAACGGTGTAGAGGCTTTGGTTGAGGTTGGGACAAGCAATTTCATATCCCTTCCCAGATGGTATATGATTGGTCAAAACGGTACTGCTATCATTGAAGATTGGGATATGAAGGGTAAAATTGTCCGCGCTGCAGGTAAGGATGAGAAGGATGTTGTTCCTGTTCGTACGGCTGCAGGCTTGACCAAAACAATGGCACCTCGTCGTGAGGATACGATCAGTACTGAAGAGCTTCCCATTGTGATAAGCGATATCAGAGATTTTTACCGCAATGTCATGAAAGCAATATCAGGAGAAGAAGAACAGAAAATCAAGCTGTCCGAGGTAATGAGGGTTATGAAGCTAATGGAGGCAATTTTTGAATCCTCAGACAGGAAGATGGTCGTAGATTTCGAATAATTAAAAAATAAACAGTATCCCAATTTGAGACGACGATAGGCTGGGGTACGATATTAGAGGGAGGCATAATTATGAAAACATTACCGGTTGCGTTACAGGTTTATTCCGTCCGCGAGGATGCTGAAGCAGATTTTGTAAAAGTAATGCAGGACGTAAAGGAGATGGGGTATGATGGTGTAGAGCTCGCGGGGCTTTACGGACATAAACCTGAAGAAATCCGAGATATTTTGAAAAATATAGGGCTTATTCCCATATCAGCTCATGTTCCTTATCAGGAAATCATAGAGAATATTGAAGAAACAATTCATAAATATACAATCATCGGCTGTAAGTTTGTAGCTATTCCATACCTGCTGGAACAGGATCGCTATGGTTCAAAATCCTATGAAGCTTTTCTTAAGAATATACCGGCCATCGCCGAGGCATGTAAGAAGGATGACATCACCTTGCTATATCATAATCATGACTTTGAATTTAAGAAGACTAATGAGGGAAAATATGTGCTTGATGACTTGTACCAGACATTTTCCAAGAGTCAGCTTCAGGTAGAGCTGGACACCTGCTGGACCAAGATTGCAGGTGAGGAGCCTGTTGCTTATATGAAGAAATATGCCGGTAGGTTACCAATCGTTCATCTTAAGGATTACAGCAATTCTGATCCGGTTGAATTCTGTGCGGTCGGACACGGTCTCCAAGATATACCGTCCATACTGGAGCAAGCGGTTCTTGGTGAGAGTCAGTGGGTGATTGTAGAACAGGACAGCCATACAAAGTATTCCGCTATGGAGGATGCTCGTATTAGCAGGGAGTATCTAAAGGGTCTGGGATGGTAAATTAATTTCTTCATAATTTTACATATTAAGCTTTGAATACCAGGTGAGCTATGATGAAGTACAATATAATAAATGATATGGAGGTTTCGTTAATGAGAAAGGTTAAAGTAGGCATTGTTGGCTGTGGAGGTATCGCAAATCAAAAGCATCTGCCCGCAATCCAGAGTAATGGTAACTATGAGATCCTTGCATTTTGTGATATAGATAGGAAGAGGGCTGAAGCGGCGAAAGAACAATACGGTACGGAGGATGCCCGTGTATATACTGACTATGCTGAGTTGGTAAAGGAAAAGGATATTGAGGCTGTCTATGTGCTCACTCCGAATAAGTCACATGCTGAGATTTCTGTCGCTGCAATGAAAGCCGGAAAACATGTTATGTGTGAGAAGCCTATGGCAAAATCATATACAGATGCGAAACTGATGCTGGATACTGCCAAAGAGACAGGAAAGCTTCTTACTATCGGTTATCAGAACCGCTATCGTCAGGATTCCATCTATCTGAAGAGAGCCTGTGTAAACGGTGATCTGGGTGAGATTTATTATGCACGTGCGCATGCTGTCAGAAGGCGTGCTGTTCCGACCTGGGGCGTATTTTTAAATGAAGATGAGCAGGGTGGAGGTCCCTTAATCGATATCGGAACCCATGCACTCGACTTAACTTTATGGATGATGGACAACTATGAACCTGAATCAGTAACCGGGTCCGTATATCGTAAGCTTGCTGAACAGAAGGAGCAGGGTAACGCTTTCGGTGAATGGGATCCGAAGGAGTTTACCGTAGAAGACTCTGCCTTTGGTTTTATAAAAATGAAGAACGGTGCTACCATTCATCTGGAGTCCTCCTGGGCTTTGAATACTCTTGATGTTGATGAAGCAAAGACTAGTTTATGCGGCACTAAGGCGGGAGCAGATATGAAGGATGGACTTCGTATTAACTGCGTTCAATATAATAAGCAGTTGGTAGAGAAGCCTGATTTAAAATCCGGTGGGGTGGCTTTCTTCTCGGGTAAGAGTGAGGAGGCTCAGGATATCGAGCAGAAAGTGTTTTATGAAGCAATTACGGAGGGTAAGCCTCTGGTGGTAAAGCCTGAGCAGGCAATTGCAGTTACAAGGATACTGGAAGCAATCTATGAGTCTGCTCGTACAGGTAAAACCGTATATTTTGATTAATTGGAAATATGATATTTTCCTTGACAAAAGCATCATTATATCTTACTATGTGGCGTAGAAGTAATTCACTAATTTATTAAGTTTATGTTTTTCTGGAGGAAACAATGTATACAATACTTAAATGGATCAGATTTGAAGCTATCATGACATCTATTTTACCGGTTAACGGGATAGGTGCGTCCAAATTTCATAGCTTCAGGCAAAATCCTATAAGTTAATTGGAGAATTCAGATTAATCATATTAATACTGATTTTAAAACCCAAGGCTTGTTGGCTTTGGGTTTTTTATATTCTCCCGGGACATTCTTCCGCGGAGGACTTTGGATTTTGGTATGTGAGCCGGGAAGCTACAGAAAAAATAAACGTGCTTTAGGTGGGTGGGTGAAGGAGAAGAAAGTTAGTGGGAAATGTGAAGATGAATGGTATTCACAGGCTTTTGAAATGGAGGTTTTATTTATGATAGAGTTAAGCGTAAACGGGCTTACGAAGTATTATGGAGCGAATAAAATATTTGAAGATATTTCATTTGAGGTCAAGACAGGAGAGAGAATTGGACTGATAGGGCAAAATGGCAGCGGTAAGACTACCATCATGAGAATACTGATGGGGAAGGAAGACTACCAGAGCGGTGAAATCAGTTTACGCAAGGGAAATCGGATCGGGTATCTTGATCAGATACCGGAATATGAGAAAGAATTCAGTGTAATGGATGTATTACGAATGGCCTTCGAACAGGTCTATAGACTGAAACGACTGATGGAAGAATTAGAACAAAAGATGGGCTTTCTCGCCGGAGAAGAGCTGGATAGGACAGTCGAGCAATATGCAGTAATCAGTGAGCAGTTTGAGTTTGGGCATGGTTATGAAATTGAAACTAAGCTGGATAAGGTAATGGAGGGTCTGCAAATAAGTGCCCAGATGAGAGAACTGTCCTTTGAGAAGTTAAGTGGAGGAGAAAAGACGAGAGTTATGCTGGCGAAAATCCTGTTGGAAGAGCCGGATATTCTGCTGCTGGATGAGCCTACCAATCATCTGGACTTGGTAACGATCGAGTGGCTGGAAGGCTTTTTAAAAGAATATAAAGGAGCGGTGTTGATTATCTCCCACGACAGGTATTTTCTTGATAGTATAGCAGACAGGATTATCGAGCTATTCAAAGATCATATCGAAGCTTATCTGGGTAATTACAGCTACTACGTAGTGGAAAAGGAACGAAGATTCTTAATTGACCTGCGAAATTATGAAAATCAACAAAAGAAAATTGAGCGCATGGAGAATCAGATAGAACGGTATAGAATCTGGGGAGTAATGCGTGATAGTGAGGTGATGTTCAAACGTGCGAAGGAACTGGAAAAACGATTGGAGAAGATTGAGGTATTGAGACGGCCGAGTTTCGAGCAGCGCAAGATACGATTGAACCGGAATTCTACAGGACGTTCAGGGAAAATGGTGCTGGAGGTAAAGAATTTATGTAAAAGCTTTGATGAACTCAGGCTTCTATCCGATATTAATTTCCAACTGCTATTTCAGGATAGTGCATGTATCATTGGGGAAAACGGAAGTGGTAAATCTACACTCTTGAAGCTGATATTAGGTGAATTGGAGGCAGATGAGGGCAGCATCAGACTCGGTGCACAGGTAGTTATCGGCTATCTGCCGCAGCAGGTAAGCTATCCGGATGAAGAACAGACTGTGCTGGAGTATTTTTCGCGTCTACACAACCTATCGGGAGGAGCTGCCAGAGCCCAGTTGGCTAAGGTGTTGTTCTGTAATGAGGACGTGAATAAAAAGATCAAGTTCCTGTCGGGTGGAGAGAAGAGCAGACTAAGGTTATGCTCACTAACCTTTACAGGTGTTAATTTTCTGATTCTTGATGAGCCGACAAATCATCTGGATGTAGACTCAAGAGAGGTATTAGAGGAGACCCTCTCCGAATTCGAGGGAACACTGCTTATGGTATCCCATGACAGATATTTTATCTCAAAACTGGCAGATAAAATCATTGCTATAGAAGATAGCTCCGTTTCAGTATATGAGGGGGATTATGAATATTACCAGTCGGAATATAAGAAGCTATTGGAGAAATACAGGGTAGCCGAACAGAATAATAAACAGCGACAGAAAGCCACACAGACTAAGACAGCAGGAAAAGATGTTTTATTTCATAGCTCTGTTAATACATTAAAAGTTCATCAGGAGAACATCTACAGTATCGAAGATTTCGAAAGGCTGATAGAGATAATTGAGAAGAAGCTACAGGAGCTACAGGTTAGTTTGAAGTTGTATGGCTCAGACGTCTATCGCTTGAATGAGCTTTATGAGGAAAAAACAAAATTGGAGGCAGAACTAGAAGATACCTATCATCAATGGGGTAAATTGCAGATGCTCGTTTGAGACTATTGGTGGATGGACTTATCTATAAGTGGGCTAAAATAAAGGATGGATTTTTTGACATAATGGTTGTATAATCTTTTCGTATTATGATACAGATGGAGGCAATTTTGAAAACACAGGATTTTTATTATGACTTACCCGAAGAATTAATTGCTCAGGATCCCTTAGAGGATCGTTCCGGTTCCAGGTTATTGGTACTAGACAAGGTAACCGGTGCAATAGAGCATAGGATATTTCGACAGCTTACCCAGTATCTGCGTCCCAGTGACTGCCTTGTGGTAAATAACACGAAGGTTATTCCGGCGCGTCTGATCGGAGAGAAGTGTCCTGCTTCGAATGCAGGAGCAGTACACAAAGACGGAGAGAAGCAGTTTACGGTGCAGGGAGCGAGGGTAGAGCTGTTATTATTAAAACGAAGAGATAATGACATCTGGGAGACTCTGGTAAAACCGGGGAAAAAGGCAAGGCCTGGTACCAAAATAAGCTTTGGTGCCGGTCTTTTGTCAGGTGAAATAACAGATATGCTGGAGGACGGAAATCGTCTTGTGAAGTTCACCTATCAGGGTATTTTTGAAGAAATATTGGACCAGCTTGGTCAAATGCCGCTTCCACCTTATATTACGCATGAATTGGTTGATAAAAATCGTTATCAAACAGTTTATGCAAAATTGGAAGGTTCGGCTGCGGCACCTACCGCAGGACTGCACTTTACCAGAGAACTATTAACGGAGATTGAGAAGCTGGGTATACCGATTGCTAATGTTACCTTACATGTTGGGCTAGGAACCTTCCGTCCCGTGAAGGTGGAGAATGTACTTGAGCATCACATGCATTCGGAATTTTATCAGGTTACAGAGGAAGCGGCAGCAATCATCAATGAGACCAAGAAAAAAGGGGGACGAGTGATCTGCGTAGGAACCACCAGCTGTAGAACCATAGAATCCGCAGCCGATGAAAAGGGTGAAGTACATGCGGGCAGCGGCGATACTTCAATCTTTATATATCCCGGATACCGCTTTAAGGTATTGGATGCATTGATTACGAACTTTCATCTCCCGGAATCCACTCTAATGATGCTGGTGTCGGCACTGGCAGGTCGCGAGCATATTATGAATGCGTATGAAGCTGCTGTAGAGGAACGCTATCGCTTCTTCAGCTTTGGTGATGCAATGCTGATCCATTAAATCTATAAGAACATAACTCCGATTTCGGCATATGATAGGTGTATATAATAATAAAACTCAACCTTTCAGCTGTAAAAAAAAAATAAAAATTTTTTAAAAATAACTATTGCAATTTGATAAAGACTGTGGTACACTCTCGTTTATAAATTTAATAGCGACGACAATGAAGTCAAAGCATATTGCTTTGACTTTTTTCGTTTATGGCAAAGAGGTCAAAACAGAAACTAATAATTCTGTTTTGATTTTTTTAATTAAGACAATGAAGTCAAAGCGGTTTTGCTTTGGCTTCTTTTCGTTTATTTGATTGGAAGGTTAAAAAGCACGTGTTGAGCGGGCTTTTCAATATAAAAAATTAACAGGAGGTATCATGTATGGATGTGAAAGTAACCTTGGACACCTTATGGGTCCTAATAGCAGGAATTTTGGTATTTTTTATGAACTTGGGTTTTGCGTGTGTTGAAACCGGGTTTGCGAGATCCAAAAATGCAGTAAACATTTTATCAAAGAATCTCATTGTATTTGCGGTATCCTCTCTAGGATTCCTATTGCTGGGCTTCGGATTTATGTTTGGAGATGGGAATGGTTTTATTGGAATGAGCGGTCTGTTTTTATTAAGTGGTGCCGATACTTCACCTGCTACGAATGACGCATATAAAGGAGTATATTCTGCATTATCCTGGACTGGAGTTCCCTTATATGCCAAATTCTTCTTTCAGCTTGTTTTCTGTGGAACAGCTGCTACCATCGTATCAGGTGCGGTTGCTGAACGTATTAAGTATATCTCCTTTATCGTATTTTCCTTTATACTTACCTTAGTAATCTACCCAATTATCGGACATTGGATTTGGGGTGGCGGTTTCCTGGCACAGATGGGATTTTTTGATTTTGCCGGTGATACAGTAGTCCATTCTGTAGGTGGTTGGGCTGCCTTGGCAGGTGTTATTGTTTTAGGACCAAGAGTCGGTAAATACACCAAGGATAAAAAGATAAATCCTATTCCTGGTCATAATATGAGCTTGGCAGTTATTGGTCTGTTTGTTCTTTGGTTGGGTTGGTTCGGCTTCAATCCAGGCTCCACCATGGCAGCAGATCCGACAGCTATTTCCCATATTCTGATGACTACTAATACAGCTGCAATTGTTGCGGTATTAACTTCTACAGCAACCTCATGGATTATCATTGGTAAACCGGATCTTGGTATGACAATCAATGGTTGTCTAGCTGGACTTGTTGCCATTACAGGCAGTTGTGCTTTTGTTAGTGTAACCAGTTCCATAATCATTGGTGCAATTGCAGGTGTTATTGTAGTAATTGCGGTAATGATGTTTGATAAGTTAAAGCTGGATGATCCGGTAGGTGCATTGGCTGTTCACTTGATTAACGGTATCTTTGGAACCTTGGCAGTTGGTTTATTCGCGGAGGATGGTATCACTGGAGTCGCAACGGGCAATGGGTTATTTTATGGTGGAGGCCTTAATCTCTTAGGTGTTCAGGCACTAGGTATTCTTACAGTAGGTGCATTTACCTTTGCGTCTTCTTTGATCGTGTGGTTCTTAATTAAGAAGACCATAGGGCTCAGGGTATCGGTACGTGAAGAAATCGAAGGACTTGATATTCACGAGCATGGTAATCAGGCATATCCGGAATTTCCTGCAAGAAAGCAGACCTATACCTTATTGGTGAAGGATATTCATGCAGATGAGAAGGAACGAAGGATATATTAATTGTTTAAAAATATCAATAAGATTAAGGTATCAAAAGGAACTATCTAACTTCTAGGTACCTATATTGCAAAACTAACCAGAAATTATTGAAGAGCCTTTGACACCTTTAAAAATAAGGAGGATATTTTATGAAGCATATTAAGGCAATTATACAGCCTGATAAACTGGCTGATGTCAGAGCGGGTTTAGAAAAGACAAAATGCTACCGTGGAATTATCATTACTGATATCATGGGTCAGGGAACCCAGAAGGGCATTATCCAAGCATGGAGAGGTGAAAAATTCAGTACGGATTTGATTCCTAAGATAGAAATTGATTTAATCGTAATGGATGAAGACGTAAATGAGATTGTGAAGATTATCTTTGAAAATGCTCGTAGTGGAGAAATCGGAGACGGTAAGATATTCATTTACAATGTGGAAGAAGCGATCAGAATCAGAACAGGCGAAAAAGGAAACAGTGCTCTGGAATAATATGTTTTAAGATAATCAGACATAGATCCGAGAGAAATTCCAAGAAATTCCTCCGCTGACTTGGCAGGAAGAATGGAAATTTCTCTCGGATTTTATCTAATTTTGAAGGTAAATATTAACTATTATGAACCGCAGAAATTGATTATTTTGACATCTTGGCAAGAATGCTTCTTGCTACGCTGATGCCGTTGGCAGACGCCTGCTGCAAACCTCTGGTTACAGCTGCCCCGTCTCCTATAGCACGGAGACCTTCAATACTGGTCTCAAAATCGGTATTTACCACGACCTTATTGGAATAGAATTTTACCTCAACCCCGTAAAGAAGGGTCTCATCGCTGGCAATACCGGGTGTAACCTTATCGAGAGCAAGGATCATTTCTTTAATATCGACCATAATTCTGTGAGGGAATACCAGTGATAAATCACCGGGTATTGCATCCTTTAGGGTGGGAATTAGATTGTTTCTGCAAAGACGTTCCTCCGTAGTTCTTCTGCCTCTCTGGAAATCACCGAAGGTCTGTACTAGGATTCTGCCACCACAAAGCATATTGCTTAACTGGGCGATGTGTTTGCCGTATTCAATGGGTGTCTTGAAGGGTTTCGTAAAGTTCTTGGACACCAGAATAGCAAAGTTGGTATTATTGGTCTTGAATTCTTTGGATTTATAGGCATGTCCGTTGACAACAGCCAGATTATTCTCGTAATATTCTGTTGCTACCTCACCGGAGGGGTTTGTACAGAAGGTTCGTACCTTGTCATCGAAGGTAGGAGTATAATATACCAATTTCGCTTCATAGAGATTTTTATTCAGGAATTCCATGACCTCGTCACGAACCTCGACTCTAACACCAATATCAACTGTACCGACCTTTGTCTCAATTCCATGTTCCTTACAGATATGATTAAACCAGTCTGAGCCTTCACGACCAATGGCAGATACAATCTCCTCTGCATAATAGGTATCTCCCTTAGAGGTGATGATACCCATAACCTTTTTCTCCTCAATGATGATATCCATGACCATTGTATTAAAAATCATCTCTACACCGGCAGCCAGCAGATACTCCTGAAGTCGGGTATAGATTTTATAGCCCTCTTCTGTACCGAGATGGCGGATCGGACATTCGATGAGCTTTAGGTTCGCATTAATCGCTCGCCTTCTGATTTCGCGGATTTCTGCTTCCTTATCTACACCATATACATTGGTATCTGCACCAAACTTCAGATAAATATCGTCCGATTCCTTAATTAGCTCCATAGCTCTGTAATAGCCCAGAATATCCGGAAGATTACCGCCCACATCGGGGGATAGGGATAGCTTTCCGTCAGAAAATGCTCCTGCTCCAGCGAAGCCTGTGGTGATTGCACAGGGCTGACAGCCGATACATTGCTTTGTGGTTCTTTTCGGGCACATTCTTTTCTCTATGGGACGACCCTTCTCAACCATCAATATCCTTAGATTTTTATTCTTTTGAATAAGCTCATAAGCACAAAAAATACCGGATGGACCGGCTCCAATGATTATGACGTCGTAATTTGACATCCACAACACTCCTTAATTTATATATAATTGCCAGATTATTTCTTAGTGGAACTGCTGACTAAATCAGTGCCGGATAGCGGACTATTCGATAAAAGTCGGTGTTCTTACCCAATGATAATTCTATCATAATTGATATTATTATACAAGAAGATCTAGATCATACCATAGTGTTCCAATGCATATTGGATGCCGCCTTCATCCACATCCAAAGTAACAAAGCTTGCGATATCCTTAATAGCTTGCGGTGCATTTCCCATGACTATGGATTGCTTGGCGTATTGCAGCATCGGCAGATCATTTTCGCTGTCTCCAAAGGCAAAGGTATTCTCCAAAGGAATAGTAAGATGCTTGATCAGAAACTGAATTCCGCTGGCTTTGGAGAAGCCCTTCGGTACGATTTCATAGAGCTTATGGTTACGGTCAATGAAATCAAAATGCTCCGCATATTTTTCCTGAAATATCTTATTTATAGCTTCCGAGGAAGACCAGATACAAAATTTGTCAATCACAATTGTGTGATCATCCCAGCTTCCGGTCGGAAAACCGTTCTCGTCATGATAATCACGTACCTTCTTAATAATCGGATTAGTGGTATCATCATAATAGACTGTATCTGAGCCTTCGAGAACCGCATCAATCCCAAGCTCACGTAAATCAGTAATCAACCTTTTTGTAAGCTCCTCCGGTATAAAATTCTGTAAAAGAATATGATCATGATAGGATATATAGGTTCCGCAGCCGCACACAAAACCGTCAAAGTCAAGCTCTAATATCTCAAGCGGTATAGCCGATATAACCCTGCCGGTGTTAATAAAAGCAAGATGTCCATTGGCTTGCGCTCTTTTAATTGCATTCTTAGTACTCTCGGAAATGGTATAGGTTCTATGACTTAAGATTGTTCCGTCAATATCAAAAAATAGTATTTTTCTGTCCATGGTATTCTCCTTATGTAAAGCCTTTGTGTATGGATGATTTTCAGAGCATCAAACTTAGCATATAATAATCCAAATCAAATGTCAAAGTTAATCAACGAACAAGCAAAGTTAATTAGCGGAAAATGGCTATTGACAATCTGAAAAAAGTCGATTAAGATATGTTAAATGATAAAAACTATGAAGGTGAATGCAGTAGGATATATTTTCCCGCCAGAGAGAGCTTGCCACCGGCTGAGAGCAGGTTTAGGGTTCGGATATATCTCGAAGTTCGGCACCGGAGTTGCTTTTAAGATATCAGATTGCAGGAGATGAGATGCTTCATTGGGTGTAACTGATAAAAGAAAGGCCGGAGCAGTTCCGTTATGACTGTTGAGGAGTCTAAGCTTTAGGCTCGAACCTGGGTGGTACCACGATGCTTTCGTCCCTTTTTGGGCGGGAGCTTTTTTTATTACCTCGGAGGGTTCTTTAAGCTTATAAACTAATCATAGTACTCCGTGCAGGAGGTGCAGGCATTCTTATGGTAGGGGATATTATCGCTCAAGTACGCTTGTCGTACGTAGATCTTGCTCTTAAAGCAATGTTGTATTTGATACAGGAGAATTCAAATAGGAGGAATGAATATGTTAGAGAATTTGGAACGAATTAAGGAACAGTTTACAGCAGAACTGAAGACTGCCAATGTGAAAGAGGAGCTGGAAAGAATCAGAGTATCCTTCCTTGGGAAAAAAGGTTTGGTTACCGAGGCGCTGAAGGATCTTCGTAACCTGGATGCGGAAGCCAAAAAGATGGCAGGTATGCAGGTAAATATACTGAAGAATGAGATTGAGCAGGCCATCGTAGATTACCAGAAACAGTTAGAGGAAAGAGAATATTTAAGAGAAATCGAGAGGGCAGAGCGCTACGACTATTCCATTCCTTCTGATAAGCCGGTCGGTACGATGCATCCGATTACAATTGTACAGACCCAGGTTGAAGATATCTTTAAAACCATGGGCTTCATCATTGAGGATGGACTTGAGATACAGACAGAATTTAACAATTTTGAAGGTGTTAATATTCCGAAAAACCACCCGGCAAGAGATATGACGGATACTTACTATCTGGATAACGGTCAGCTTCTGAAAACCCATACCTCAGCTGCACAGAATACCATTATGAGAAAATACGGTGCGCCAAAACCTGGCGAGCATCTTAAAGTATTATTTCCAGGCAGGTGCTTCAGGAATGAAAATATCGACGCCAGCCATGAGAATACCTTCTTTCAAATGGAGGGTATGATGATTGGTGAAGATATCTCCATCTCCAACCTGATTTATTTTATGAAGGTGCTTTTATCTGAGGTGTTCCAGAGAGAAGTGAAGGTTCGTCTGCGTCCGGGCTTCTTCCCCTTCGTGGAGCCGGGCTTCGAGCTTGACATCAACTGTGCCATCTGCGGAGGTACAGGCTGTCCTACCTGTAAGCATTCAGGCTGGCTGGAGCTTCTGCCCTGCGGAATGATCCATCCGAACGTACTTCGCCTTGGAGGCATTGACCCCGATCAATACACTGGATTTGCTTTCGGCCTAGGTATGACCAGACTTGCAATGATGAAGTATAACATCAAGGACATCCGCCTCTTTAACGGAGGAAATCTAAAGCAGCTCAAACAATTTACGCGATAATCGGATTATTACATGAACATTAGTACGATTTCTGAGCTTTCAGAGAAATGAGTCATAAAATTCATGTATGGTCGCAACATTATTAATAGATCGGAGGAATTATCATGTATATATCAATGAACTGGATATCCGAATTCACGGATTTATCAGGGATTAATTTAAAAGAACTGATTGGAAGATTCACGCTCTCAACTGCTGAGGTTGAAGGAATCGAAGAAAAAGGAAAGGATATTAGAGGAGTAGTAATCGGAAAAATCATCGAAATCAACGATCATCCGAACTCCAAGAAGCTTCATCTTGTCAAGGTGGATATCGGCAGAGAAGTCGTGGATTGTGTCTGCGGAGCACCGAATGTTTTTGTAGGAGCAGTAGTTCCCTTTGCAACTTTGGGCGGCCAGGTGGGAGAGCTGGAAATCAAGGAAGCTAAGATTGCAGGCGAAATCAGCCATGGTATGTGCTGCTCGGAGAAGGAACTGGGTATCAGTGACGACCATTCCGGGTTGATGATTTTGGAGGATATTTATCCTTTAGGAACTGACATTAAGGAAATTATGCAGATAGAAGATACCATCTTCGAGGTGGACAATAAATCCTTAACGAATCGTCCTGATCTATGGGGGCATTACGGTATTGCAAGAGAAATATCCGTACTGACCAAGAGACCGCTAAAGTCTCTGGAGGTAAAGGATACAAGTATTTATAAGGATCTGAAAGCAATTGATGTAAAGGTGGAGAATATAGAGAAATGCTATCGTTACAGCTGCCTTACCATAGGTAACATCACACAGAAGAAATCTCCGATTAATATGAGAATTCGTCTGAACTACTGCGGTATGAGACCGATCAATCTACTGGCGGACTTGACCAATTATCTGATGATGGAGCTGGGCCAGCCGATGCATGCTTTTGACAACGCCAAGGTTACGGCTATCCGTGTAAAGACCTATCCTGATCCGGTGAACATCACTACCCTGGATGGCGTGGAGCGTAAGGTGGATACAGATACCCTTCTGATCTGTGACGAGAAGGAGCCTGTTGCTATAGGCGGAATTATGGGTGGAGAGCTTTCAGAAATCACAGATGCTACCAATTCCTTGTTATTGGAGTCAGCTAATTTCGACGGAGTATCCGTAAGAAAATCTTCCACAAGATTGGGACTTCGTACCGATGCCAGCGCAAGATATGAAAAAACACTTGATCCCGAGCTTACCGTACCGGCAATTGAACGCTTCCTGAAGCTTTTGATGGATATTGATCCGGGGGTAGTGGTTACTTCCTCTCTTACCGACTGTTACGTCAGGAAGTATGATAAAATTAAGATCGATTTTGATAAAGCCTTTGTAGACAAATATACCGGTATTGATATCCCCTCCGACTTCATTGAGGAGACACTTGCTGCACTCGGCTTTGTTGTTTCCCGCAACCAGGATTCCTTTAGCCTTATTGTGCCCTCCTGGAGAGCAACCAAGGATGTTACGATGAAGGCGGATATTATAGAGGAAATCACCAGAATCTATGGGTATGATAACTTCGAATATAAGTCCACCAAGAGCTTCCTTATTCCTGTCCGTCACAGTGTGGAACGCAGCAATGAATACCGAATCAAGGAGCTTCTGTCAGAGCGTTATGCAATGAATGAGGTTCACAGCTATATCTGGTATGATAGCAAAATGAACAAGGAGTTGGGAATCGTAACGGAACCGAATATCCGCGTTATCAATTCCATTGCGGCTGAAAATGATACCATCCGTGCGACGATGATCCCGAGTCTTCTTGGATTTATTGCAAGGAATGCGGATAGCTTCCCGGAGATGGGTATGTATGAAATTGGCCGCATCGCCGCCGGTATTCGTGCAGACGGTTTATGTGACGAACGCAAGAAGCTAGCATTTGTCATTGCCAGCAAAAAGCTGAGTGAAAAAGATGTATATTTTAAGTGTAAAGAGATCATCGAGCAGGTAAGCATGTCAATCAAGAATGTGGCTCCAAGCTTTGTGATCAGAGAAGAGCTTGCTAAATATAATTATATTCATCCCGTCAACAGTGCCGGTATAATCGTGAAGGGTGAAGAGATTGGATATTTCTCCATTTTAAATCCCAGAGTGAAGAATAAGATTGATAAGAAACTGAACGTTGCATTCGCAGAGATTGATATGGCAAATTTTGAGAAGGTTAAAAAAGAGGGTTTGCTTTACACAGAGGTCTCCAAGTATCCGGGCGTTACCATCGATTTAAGCTTACTGATGGATAAAGCACTACGATATGAGAATGTCATAGAAAACATTAAAAAATATAGTTGTGAATATATCCAGGGTATCCGTTTAATCGATATCTTTGAAGATGAGAAGCTGTTGCCCGGAAAGAAGAGCGTAACGGTAAGACTTGATTTCGGTTCTATGGAAAGAACTTTGGAGGGCACCGAAATCCAGACTATGGTTGATGAGCTGCTGGCAATACTTGCGACTAAGGGTATGGAGATACGTAAGTAATTAAGAGGTGCCGGAGGGAAGATTTCTCCGGTACCTTATTGATTGGTATAAAATATCATGTCCTCGTATAAGAATTTTCTGAGAGTACATATCGGGATAGTGATTGTGGATAACGATATGTAAAACAGGCCGGGATGTGGAATATGGGTTTACAACATAAGGGAACAGTTACGATAGAGACCTTACGCCTGATCCTTCGACGTTTTGAAGAGCAGGATGCCGAGGACATGTTTAAGAATTGGGCAGGAGATGCTGAGGTTTGCAGGTTTCTGCCCTGGGGTCCTCATACGAGCGTAGAGGTATCGCTGAAAAGAATCCTGAATTGGCGAGAGGGATATAAAAGGGATAATTCTTATGTATGGGCCTTGGTGGCGAAGGGAAAAGGGTGTGCAATCGGCTCCATTAGTGTCGAGATTGCCGACGACAGAGGAGAAAGCTGCGAGATTGGGTATTGTCTTTCCAAGGAGTATTGGAACAGAGGAGTGATGACTGAGGCGGCACTGGCAGTACTCCATTTCTTGTTCTATGAAGTGGGTTATCGAAGAATACAGGCTAAGCATGATATCTTGAATATAGCATCTGGCAGAGTGATGCAGAAGGCCGGAATGCAGTATGTAAAGACGGAGCATATGGTAGGCCTGAGAAAGGACGGAACCTATTATGATCTTGATGTATATGTGAAATATGTAGAGTAGAAAACACAGAAGCTTTAGCGCCGTATCTGAGAGTGGTTGCTCTTGGAATGCGGCGTATTATATAGAGAGAAGCTTTTATTAATGACTATATTTTGGGGCATTCTCGATAACAGTTGATAATGGAGGCCATTTAGTGGTAACATATTCTATGTAGTTAATTCTTAATTCTTAACACATAAGATATAGGGGTAAATAAAATGATTAGATTAAGACCGTTCAAGGAAAGTGATATAAAGTACATGCTGGAGTGGCAGATGGATGAGTTCCAGTTCGCCAGATGGTGCGCTAATTTATTCAGCTATCCTCTGACTATGGAGCAATTGCTGGATTATAAATATAGATTTGATAAGGATGAGCATGCCTGGATATTTACAGCAGTAGATGATATCGGAACTCCGGTGGGGCATTTCATGATGAGAAATGCCGATTATTCTGAGCAGAACATCAGAATAGGCTTCGTATTGGTCAATCCGGACTGCCAAGGAAAAGGATACGGCAAGGAAATGATTAAGCTGGCCGTTACTTATGCTACGGAGATACTGAGGTTCAAAAAAGTAAATCTTGGGGTATTTGATAATAATCCTGCTGCTCATCGCTGCTATGAGGCAGTCGGTTTTCAGAATCAAACTTATAATGCGGATTATATGGATTATCACGGTGAAAAATGGGGTGGCTATGAGATGCTGTATACGAAAGAATAATGTCTCACAGGCAAAGTACGATAGGTTCCTGTATATTGCAAGAAAAATTTGAAATACTTAAGAGAAAGCCAGACGGAGAGCCAGCTAATCGGAGAAGTTAGGAAGTATCTTTGTGTTTGTGTTCAACTTATCGTAGTTAATTAAAGGAGTATTATATTGGTTAAAAATTGCGTTGGTAATCTTATTAATTTAAAGGAGGATGATTTATATGCTAAGTGAGTTTAAGAAATTTGCATTGCGGGGGAATATGATTGATCTGGCTGTCGGTATTATTATCGGCACTGCATTTAGCGGGATTGTGAATTCTCTTGTAAATGATATTATTATGCCTGTACTCAGTCTTCTGACTAACAGAATCGATTTCGAGGACAAGTTTATTGCGCTGGATGGTGGTAAATATGCGACTCTTGCTGATGCCCAGGCACTGGGAGTTGCAACGATCAATTATGGTTTGTTCGTCTCTGGAGTAATCAATTTTATCATTATGGCATTTGTGGTATTTATTCTGGTCAAATGGATGAATAAGCTAAAAAAACCGGAACCTGTGACGGCTCCTAAGATGAAGGAGTGCCCTTACTGTAAGACAGAGATTAATATTGCCGCATCCAAATGCCCCAATTGCACCTCGGACATGCCCCAATAGGTCCTTTCTTGATATGCAATTTAAACCAGTAGATGAGACTAATCATGGGAGAGGAATTATCATATGAGAGTTATATTATCGGGATATCAGGCTGGAGTTAATCTCGGTGGCTGGATATCACAATTCAGGAAGGCCAGTAAGGAACATTTTAATACCTTCATCACGGAGAAGGATATCGAGCAGATTGCTTCCTGGGGAATGGACCATATAAGGCTGCCGATAGACTATACCATAATCGAGTCGGAGGACCGGCCCTTTGAGTATAAGGAAGAGGGATTTGCATACATCGATCAATGTATTGGATGGTGTGAGAGGTATAACTTAAATATCGTATTGGATCTTCATAGGACCCCCGGATATGCTTTTCATTCCTTGAGTGAGAATAAGCTATTTGAGGATGAACTGTTACAAAAACGGTTTCTTTCCATCTGGAAAGTTTTTACCAAGCGTTATCAAGCATACGGAAATAATGTTGTCTTTGAATTACTGAATGAGATCGTGGAACCGAATTCTGATCGTTGGAATTTGCTTAGCAGAAGGGCTGTCGAGGTAATCAGAGAGCTTGACCGGAACAGGGTAATCATCATCGGAGGGAATCATTATAGCAGTGTCAGAACACTAAAGGAGCTTGATAGAATAGAGGATGATAATATAGTATATACCTTCCACTATTATGAGCCTCATATTTTTACACATCAAAAGGCCTCCTGGGAGCTGCCAATGAGGGAACTTGATTTTGTGGTTTCTTACCCCTCCGGCAGGGAAGAATATCAGAAATATTTGAATAAATCGCAATATTTTCGTGAAAATCTGGAGTGTGAAGAGAAGATGGGAAAGGATTATATCATCAAATATCTTCAACCAGCTCTGGATTTCATGAGGGAACGTAACGTTGCCCTATACTGCGGTGAATACGGTGTAATTGAGCATGCT
Organism: Bacillota bacterium; assembly: GCA_023415635.1. Classification (GTDB taxonomy): domain Bacteria; phylum Bacillota; class Clostridia; order Lachnospirales; family Lachnospiraceae; genus Mobilitalea. The sequence continues at coordinate 155,814 of JAEZJV010000014.1, forward strand.
CCCACGGAATCGAAGCTGCGTTGGCATGAAGATGTCAGTGATCTTCTGAAAGAATACGGTATAGGCAGGGCGGTCTGGAGCTATAAGCTGATGAGCTTCCCTATGGTAGACAGGAACTCGGAGGTTATTAATCAAGAATTGATTAAGATTGTCAGCAAAAAGCTTTGATCCTCTTATCTATATAATGAAAAGGGGCCTATCTGATAAGGACTCCTTTTTCTTAATGAATTATCCGTTTTATACAAGTTTTATACTTGTACATAATTCTGTTCATTGCTATAATTGTAATTAATATCTGCAAATAGCACAGAATAATTATATAGTTTGATTAACAGAGGAGAACATAGATGCTTCAGAGATTTTATCCGAAAAGATTAGCGGAATCCTCCTATACCATAGATTATGAGAAGCTTTATCGTGAAGGCTACAGAGGAATATTGTTTGATATTGATAATACTCTTGTAGAGCACGGAGCTGATGCCAGTAAGCGGGCTATTGAGCTGTTTACTCGTCTAAAAGGCATTGGTTTTCAGACCTGTCTGATTTCGAATAACAGTGATGAACGGGTACGCCGTTTCAATCAGAATATCAATACCAATTATATTCATAAGGCGAATAAGCCTTTTGTAAAAAGTTATTTTAAAGCTGTAAAAATCATGGGTACACGGATAGATAATACTGTTTTTGTAGGGGACCAGCTATTTACAGACGTGTATGGAGCAAATAGAATTGGTATGATGACCTATCTGGTGAATCCGATCCATCCCAAGGAGGAAATCCAGATTGTACTGAAAAGAAAGCTGGAGCGTATCGTGCTTCATTATTACCGTAGGGATATTGCGAAGGGTAAAATTAAAAAGGATTAATAAGAGCATTACAGGAAAGCTAAATAATTACAAAAGAGGTTTAGGATGAATAAGCAAAATATTATTCTAATCGGATTTATGGGTTCCGGTAAGACCAGTGTAGGAGAGCGTCTGGCAGAGACGCTAGGCTATCATTTCCGTGATACGGACAGGATGATTGAACAGAAAGCCGGAGATACCATTAATCGTATATTTGCAAATTATGGTGAAGATTACTTTCGTAAGCTGGAGATGAACCTACTGATGGAATTGATAACCTCTCTTAAGAATACAGTTCTTTCTACTGGCGGAGGGTTACCGCTGCGGGAAGAGAATTCCAAATTGCTGAAGGAAATTGGGTTTGTAGTATATCTAAAGGCTTCTAAGCAGACAACGCTACAGCGACTTGCCAATGATACTACCAGACCTCTATTGCAGGGAGAAGACAGGGAGCAAAAAGTTGAGAAGCTTTTGATGGAACGAATTCCTATCTATGAGAAGGTGGCTCATAAGATCATCGAGACGGATGGCAGATCTGTCAACGACATTGTTAATCTTATCATGGAAGCATAAATGAGATTAGTCTATAATACGGTCAGGAGAAAGGAAGGTAGTTCGGACACATAACGCATGTCCGGATGAAGTGGTAACGGCTATGAGAATTTTAGTGATTAACGGACCAAATCTTAATTTTTTGGGTATCAGGGAAAAAAATATCTACGGTGCACGGGATTATAATCATCTGCTCGGGCTTTTAGAAGCGAAGGCGAAGAAGGAGGGGATTACGATAGATACCTTTCAAAGTAATAGTGAAGGCGGTATCATCGATCGAATTCAGAAATCCTATTATGATGAGGTGGACGGTATTATCATAAATCCAGGAGCCTATACCCATTATAGTTATGCTATCCGTGATGCACTTGCTTCTGTTACGGTTCCTAAGATAGAAGTACATATTTCTAATGTACATCAGAGAGAAGAATTCCGGCATACCTCCGTTACCGCTGCGACATGTACCGGTCAGATCGTAGGATTGGGGCTCCAGGGCTATCTGCTAGCAATTGATGCAATAATGAAACTAAAAAATCAAGCTTGAATTTTGGACAGGAGTAAATATGAATAACTATAAAAGAGTACAGGAACTATTGAATAAGCTTTCCATCGATGCGGTTTTGATTTCCAATGGAAACAATATGCGCTATGTGAGCGGCTTTGCTGGCGAGACAGGTTACTTATATATTTCCAATAATAGGCATGCAGTTGTGACCGATTTCAGGTATACCATTCAGGCTGAAAGAGAAGCGGAAGGTTATGAGGTCATCACGATAGGAAACGGTGGTTATGAAGAGACTCTGAATGACATACTTAAAGCAGAAAAGATAAGACGCCTTGGTTTTGAAGCAGAAGATATGTTATATGCTAATTATAGCAGCTTAAAGGACAAGCTTCAGGTGGACGAGCTGGTACCGATTGGCGGTGAGATTACAGCTATGCGCAGAATTAAGACTGCAAATGAGCTTGAGATGATTAAGAAAGCTGAGGCAATCGGAGATCATGTATTTGTTGAAATACTTGACTACCTACAAACCGGAATGACAGAGCTTGAGATAGCGGCAAGAATAGAGTATTTATTAAAATTGAAGGGTGCACAAGGGATCAGCTTTAATGCTATTGTTGCGTCCGGAGTGAATTCCTCCATGCCGCATGCAGTTCCAACCCATAAGAAGATCGAAAAGGGCGATTTTCTGACAATGGATTTTGGCTGTGTCTACGAGGGTTATTGCTCGGATATGACCAGAACAATCGTCATTGGAAAGGCAACCCAGAAGCAGAAGGCGATCTATGATGTCGTTCTGAAGGCACAGCTGGCAGCGCTTGATTTCATCAAAGCTGGATTGAAGGGTAAGGAAGTGGATAAGATAGCCCGTGATATCATCTATCAGGCCGGCTATGAAGGCTGCTTCGGACATGGACTAGGACACAGTGTCGGACTTTACATTCATGAGAATCCAAGACTTTCGATGCTTGAAGAGGATATACTAGAAGTGGGCATGATAGAGACAATAGAACCAGGAATCTACATCAAAGGCTTTGGTGGTGTCAGAATCGAAGATTTGGTGGTTGTTACAAAAGAAGGACATGAGAATTTTACATTTTCAGAAAAAGAATTAATTGAATTGTAGAATATAAATATTTTTTTTACACAATATTTATCCGAGCTTTGAAAAAAAATGTTGCAAAATAGGCCAGGCTATTATAAACTAAAGAGTAGTCAATTTTAAGGAGGAGTTTTGAGTATGATTTCAGCAGGCGATTTCAGAAACGGTCTGACGATTGAGATGGACAATAACGTATACCAGATTATAGAGTTTCAACATGTAAAACCGGGTAAAGGCGCAGCATTTGTAAGAACCAAATTAAAGAATATTAAGAATGGTGGTGTAGTTGAAAAAACTTTCCGCCCGACAGAGAAATATCCACAGGCACATATCGAAAGAAGCGATATGCAGTATTTATATTCTGATGGTGAGCTTTACCACTTTATGAATGTAGAAACCTACGATCAGATCGGTATGAATGAGGATGCAATCGGTGACTCCCTTAAGTTTGTAAAGGAAAATGAGATGGTTAAGATGCTTTCCCATGGTGGACAGGTATTCGCTATCGAGCCTCCGCTTTTTGTTGAACTCGTAATTACAGATACCGAGCCGGGCTTCAAGGGTGATACAGCAACGGGTGCTAGTAAGCCTGCCGTTGTTGAGACAGGTGCTACCGTATATGTTCCGTTGTTCGTTGAACAGGGTGATAAGATTCAGATTGACACCAGATCCGGCGAATATATGAAGAGAGTATAGTCCCGCGAAATACATGCGGGCAATCAGAAGAACTACGAGGTTCGTGCAGTGGCACTCTCACCTTGTTCTTTCAGATTAATATGTGCGCAATCCAAGGGGAAATCAAATTCTCCGGGGATTGCGCTTTTTTATTTAGCCTTTCTATTTATATTACAAAAACATAGATTTAAAAAGCAAAATAAACTTTGCAAAAAATGCAAAATACACTTGACAATTTGTGCAGAGCATACTATACTAAAAGTGCAAAGCGAGCTATGCAGTACATGATCGAAAGGAGATTTTAAGATGAAATGAATCAAACATAAGTATAGTGAAGCGTTAAAAGATAATAACAAGTTAGAAAAATTGTGCCATAATTGACTAGACAAAATACATTTGATGCAGTATGCATGGTAAACTATGTTATAACTGCAGAACAAATTAATCATTTGAATTAAGAGGGTGCAAAAATGAAAACAAGAATCAGGGAATTACGGAAAGAAAGGAAGCTGTCACAGGAAGAGTTAGCTATTGAGGTTGGAACTACCAGACAGACAATAACCTCGATAGAAGTGGAAAAATATACTGCTTCTTTAACTCTGGCATATAAGATTGCACATTATTTTGGATTAACAATTGAAGAAGTATTCGATTTTAGAGACCTGGAGGAATAGGGAAATGGATAAGAAATTAGAAGAAATGAAAAAGATAATGCAACAGAGAGTGAGAGTGTTAAGCGTATTTTCTGGGGTTATAATCATATTTATCATATGTATAATTGCGAATGTGTTTCATCCATTAATTGGCGGAGAGAATTATGCGGATTTTATGGCAGGATTTCAGGTTGGAATACTTATCGCGCTTGATGTCGTAATGCTATTTTATAATACCAAATATAGAGCAGCTTTAAAGGATGAGAAGAAATTAAAACTGTTGTATCTTGAAGAAACTGATGAGAGGGTAAAATACATTGAACAGATGGCTGGTAAGAGCAGTTACAAGTACGTTGTATGTATTTTAATTATTGCTGCATGTATTGTAGGGTATTTTAGTATTGCGGCTTTCGTGGCTTTGCTGGCAGCTGCTATAATAGAAGCAGCGGTCACGGTAATTTTAAGTTTATACTATACTAAAAAAATGACTGGTAATGTAAATTAGACAATAATATTGAGCGATGAAAGTAGCAGACAAGTAACGGACTAAATAGTCTGAAACCATAACTTTTACAAATCCAGAGCTGGATGAAGATGAATATATACGAATTTGCTTTGACAAAGTTATCTACTTGTTATTATTTGATTTAAGCAAATTATTATTCGGGGGAGAAATATGAAAAGAACGGGAGACAGCATTTTTAACAGAATATTACCATCTTTGAAAAGTACTTTGCAGGAGCAACAATTCAAGGATACAAAAATTATAAATGCGGATGTTGAAAAAAAGATAAAATCAAGAAGCGAAAAATCTCATGATAATGTAACGAAAGGGAGTCTTTTTGCAACAATTAGGATCAAATTGATAGCTTCCATTCTGATTCCTATTATCTTTATCATCCTCATGTGTATTGGATCCTTTATAAAAGCTTCAGAAATTATTGAGAATAATTACAAGAAGGCATCGGAAGACATAATGAATATGGCAGGTGAATGTTTGGAACTTGGTATTAATTCTGTCCAGGCAAGCGCGATACTGTATGCGAATGATAGTTTATTCCAGAGATATTCTCTAAGCTACGATGATAAGAGAAAGGCTTGGCAATATGCAGATGCCATTGGTAATATCTTATGTTCCAAGAAGGCAAAGGATGAACTCATCAAAAATATATATTTAATAAATGATAATGTTGATTCCATTTCAACCGGCGAAGGTATTGATAGAGGAATTTTTAAAAGCTTTAAGAATACACAATTAGGCAGAATTCTGGACAGTAATAAAATTGAACATGTATGGGATGGCGAAGATGCTTTTCTTGATAAACAGTTAAAAACAAGTGCAGATGATTATTCCATGAGACTTCTAAAAAATGTTACCAATGTCAATGCATTCCTGGTTATCGATGTTAAGGCAGACGTAGTGAAAAATATTCTTTCTGACCTAACATTTAACAAAGCCGGATTTCTGGGATTGGTAACTCTGGATGGAAAAGAAATTATTGATGATTCGCAAAAGGACCCTGGTATTGATATGAAAGCACTAAAATCAGAGAAGATCTTCGTAAACCAAGCTTTTTATATGGAAGCAATGGCAGGGAAGGAAGAAAGTGGTTCAAAATATGTTGACTATAAAGGCGCCACCTACTTATTCCTGTACTCTAAAGTCAGCGACACCGGAGCTGCTCTTTGTGCTTTAATACCAAAAGCCACTATTACCGGCCAAGCTGATAGTATTAAGAATGCTACAATTATTATTGTTATTATAGCATGTACTTTATCTATATTAATTGTTACAATGTTGTCTTCTGGAATTGATAAAGCCCACACCTTAATCGGCTGTCCTAAAATAACGGTTAATACATAAAATTCTTAAATATGTATGGAGGAGCAGGATGCTATTAATTACCCCAAATTTCAATTTTGATGGTCGTTGTGAAGAAGCTATAGCATTATATCAAAAAGCCTTTCAAGCAAGTGTGGGAAGCCTACTTAGATATTCTGATGCCGATACAAGAGACTGGACTGGAGAATTGAATTCTGAACAGGCAAATTATATTTATCATGCAGAGCTCTTAATAGGAAATCAGAGAATTATGATGTGTGATAATATGGATGTGGATTTATTCAGAAGTACTTCTTTATCTCTAACTGTAACATTTGATACTAGTGAAGAGGTTAAGAAAGCATATGATATTTTAAAAGAAGGTAGTACTACGATATATCCTATGCATAGTACCACTTATAGTTCTTGTATCGTTGTATTTATTGATAAGTTTGGTTTTAGATGGGGCCTGATGACAGAACAGACGGAGCGGTAAGGAACTGGACAGGTAACTAGCCTGTTCTAAAGCAGACTTTTCCTATCTGATTATCCTTTCACCAGTTGTTGTTAGGTATTGCCCATCCTTAATATAGGTATTGTATTCATATTTATCGTTGGATATAATGAAATTAATAGAAACAGTTACTGTAAATGAAAGGGAGAACATCATGGAAAAGTATAACAGGGTTACACTTTACAATTTGATATTTCCAATCTGGCTGCTATGGCTATTTCCAATTACCTGGATTATCGTTTTGCCGGCCAATTTTATCATTGACCTGCTGGTGGTCACACTCACGCTGAAATTTCTAAAGGTGCAGAACATAAAAGCAAAGGTAAAGCCTGTCATCCTTAAGGTCTGGATTTTCGGATTTGTTGCCGATTTCATAGGAACGGTGGCGATGTATGCCTCCAATCTGATTGACTTTGATTATCAGACCGAGCTTGGCAAATGGTGGTATGAGAACATATCTAACGCTGTCAGCTATAATCCCTATAACAGCATCTTTGCCGTACTTTGGGTAACTGCCTGCGTATTTATAGCAGCTCTTTGTATCTATTGGTTCAATTTGAAGGTATGCCTAAGGAGGGCAGATTTGGATATTGTTATTAAGAAAAAGCTCTCTCTATCATTGGCTATATTTACAGCTCCTTATTTGTTTTATCTCCCTACAAAATGGTTTTATTGATCCTTGATGATTGCAAGCAGCTTTCTGTGGGTTTCCTCAATCAACTCATCTGAAAGCTCCTGATCCATAAAGTATTCAATGGCCTGCTTTGCCTGAGCTACCAGCATCTCTAGTCCGGTGATGCCTATCTTACCCAGCTCATGCGCCTGCTTTATTAACCTTGTCTCCAAAGGGTTGAAGATTGCATCTATGACCGCCTCACAGGAGAGAAAGGTAGACAGGTCAAGGGGAGAGGATTCCACATTCGGATACATGCCGAGGGGAGTAGTATTCACGATGACCTGTGCATCGGTATGATTTTTATAACAATTCTCATAGGATACCGAGTATTCGGTATCCTTTCTGCTTATAATCAGTATTTTTGAGGCACCGAGATGCTCCAGTACGGCTTGCACTGTATGAGAAGTCCCGCCGCTGCCTAGAATTAAGCATTTCTTATTCTCAATATCTATTTTGTTGTGTTCCAGCAGGTATTTAAATCCATAGAAATCAGTATTGTAGCCGGTATATCGGCCGTCTTTGTGAACGATGGTATTCACTGCACCGATTTTTTCTGCAAGAGGATGCAATTCATCCAGATAAGGAATAACAGCCTGCTTATAGGGTATGGTTACATTGATTGCAGTAAAATCCTTCTTCTCCATAAAGTTTGGAAAAGCTTCTTTGGAGAGAGGTATCAGGTCGTAAGTATAATCCGCTAACATCTCATGTATTATCTTTGAATAGCTGTGCCCCAGCTTCTCACCAATCAAACCATATCTCATCTTTATTCCTCCTCTTTATAGTCTGACAGGATAGTCAGCTACAATTTCAAGCTTTCATAAGTGTCCAAGGTGCTATCGCGCTAGATCAATAATCTTGAATTACAGCATAATATAGAAACCTTCTTAATGCAAATTATTTCTTGGACGAAGACGGTATATTTTCTCTTCAGTAGGAATATCTTGTTCCATAATATGATATCGAGATAAAGGGTCCTGTCACCTATGACAATATAACAAGCATAGGTGATGCAGTAAGCTTGCACAAGTTAGCGTTCGGAGAGCCTTCTTTTTGAAAGCTTTCTTGTACAAGTTATTGAACTGATATAACAGTCGGATCCGTTGCTTAATCATAATATGATTATCTAATTCTGTTGGGGAGGTAGTCTATGAGCACGAAGGACGAGTTATTAAAGATATTGTCGCTGAGGCTTCGAACGATTTTCGGTAAACTGAGTGTTGATTTTGAACAGTTACAGGAGATCAGGCTGAGAATCAACGCTCCCCTTCTTGTTATATACAGAAATGAGGAGGCCTTTGTGACCGAGGAAGCCACACTAACCAATCTGGTAGCGAGGGCTGTATTGATTACAAGAAACGAGATACGAGAGACGATGGAATACATAAGTAATTATTCTCTTTATGCTTTTGAGGATGAGATCAGGCAGGGGTTTATCACCATCAATGGAGGGCATCGAATCGGTATCGCTGGCAAGATTATCATTGAAGATGATGAAATCAAAGGAATGAAGCATATTTCCTTTGTCAACATTCGCCTTGCCCATCAGGTAAAGGGCTGTGCGAATAAGGTAATTCCATACCTGATCGATGAAAAAACGAAGGGAATGTATCATACCCTGATTATATCACCGCCAAGATGCGGGAAGACAACCTTACTTCGGGATATCATCCGGCAGCTCTCCGACGGAAATAACAGGATTCCTGGTATGAATACCGGTGTGGTGGATGAACGTTCTGAAATCGGTGCCTGCTATATGGGTTCCCCTCAGAATGACCTGGGAATGAGGACAGACATTCTGGATTGCTGCCCGAAGGCAAAAGGGATGCTGATGCTGATACGCTCTATGTCTCCACAGGTGGTCGCTGTGGATGAAATTGGCTCCAGGGAGGAACTGGATGCTATCGATTATGTCATCGGCTGTGGTGCAAAGCTGATTGCAACCGTTCATGGGAGTTCGCTTGAGGATATAAAAAGAAAACCAACGCTTGGTGAATTAGTACAGAAGAAGGTTTTCGAACGCTATGTAATTCTAAGTAATAGGAAGAGCATCGGAAATCTGGAGGAAATATATGATTCTGATTGGAAGCAGTTATATACTGGTGATCAGTAAGAGGCTGCTAAAAGGAGGACAAACATATGAATATCATGAAAATTATCGGGTGCAGTTTAATTATTCTGTCTACGACAGGAATCGGCTTCTACTTCAGCATTGATATGAAAAGCAGGATGGAGGATTTAAAGGAATGGAAGAAACTGATCTGCTTATTACGGGGAGATATTCGTTATGCCAACACACCGCTGCCCGAAGCCATAAACTCCGCAGGCAGACGGCATGAGGGGAATTTTCACGCTTTTTTTAATACGGTAGGAACACAGCTGCAAGAGCTGGTAGGGGAGACACTGGCGGCTATTTGGAAATCAGCTGCAGAAAAAGAATTATCATGCACCTCCTTGAATAAGAAAGACAAGATACAGCTTATCCGATTTGGAGAGAATTTGGGTTATCTGGATAAGGATATGCAGATGAATTCCTTTGAGCTCTATCTGACCCAGCTGGACGAAGAAATCACAGAACTGAGCAGGACGATCAAAGGGAAGGCATATCTTTATAACAGTCTTGGTATAATGGCCGGAGTATTTATTACTATCATTATGATATGAGGAGCATGAACCACATGAGCATGATATTGTTCATAATGAATTATACAGGTTAATCAGAGGAATGGGAAAAGTCGATTGATATTTATTAAGCATGCTCAGGAATGGGGTAAAGTATGGATATTTATTTTTTATTGCGAATTGCGCTGGTTGGAATATTGGTTTCCATATTGAATCAGATTTTAAAACAATCAGGTAGGGATGACCTGGCTTTTTTGACAAGCTTAGCTGGTCTGGTACTTGTCTTGCTGTGGCTGTTACCCCATATCACGGATCTGTTTTTAGCGATACAGCAATTATTTAATATAGTATGATACGGTTCCTGACCGCTTTAGTATTTGTGAGGTAAACGGTGAATTGTAACAATTCGCCTGCAAATATTGTGCTGCTGCCCAAATTCGCGGGCTTGCGGCGGAATGGATGATTAGTATGATAAAAGTCGCTGCCGCAGGAATTGCCGCAATTGTTCTCGCCATTATTTTCAAGAAAGGGAAGGAAGAATACTCCTTATATATCAGCATCTCGGCCTGTATACTGATTCTATTACTGGGAATCAGTAAGCTGCAAGTGATTTTGGATACCGTCGAACAGCTCCAGGGGTATATTGAGGTGAACAAGGGCTATATAGGTATATTGATTAAAATCATAGGCATTACTTATGTAACAGAGATTGCCTCCTCCCTATGCAGAGATACAGGATATCAGGCCATCGGAGAGCAGATCGAACTGGTAGGGAAGCTCACAATATTAGCAATCAGCATGCCGATTATGCTGGCAATTCTGGATACCATCAACAATCTGCTCAGATCATGAAAGAGGGATGGAGAATGTCTAGTGATAAGAAAATGATACAAAAGAAGTTAAAATATTATAGATTATTCATATTCACATTGCTGCTCCTGTCTATGAGTTTCAAAACAACCGATATTGCAGAGGCGGGCTCCTCTCAGGAACAGGAGAATACAATTGACTATTCCGAAATCCAGGAGGTGGTTGGAGACGTATTAGGGGAAGGGAATGAATTTGATTTTCAGGATTATGTTGGAAAATTGATGAATGGGGAAGAACTCTTCTCTATAACAGCCCTTGCAGACAAGCTTATCGAAGCGGTAAGAGGTGAGCTGAAGGCTAATCTTGGTACCTTCGGAAGTCTCATTACGATAGCACTTCTCGCAGCACTCTTTACGAATATGTCCGCAGCTTTTCGTAACAGTCAGGTCTCGGAGACAGGCTACTATGTAACCTACCTGTTGTTGTTCGGTCTTTTGATCGGGTCCTTTATCACAGCGTCACGTATAGCTTCTATGGCCTTAAGCAATGTACTGGATTTTATGCGGGCACTGGCTCCGGCCTACTTTATGTCAGTGGCCTTTACCACAGGCTCAATGACCTCCATGATGTATTATGAAGCAACCTTAATTTTAATCACATTGGTGGATTTTCTTATCATTAAGGTAATTATACCGATGATAAATTTCTATCTGGTAATTGTTCTGGCCAACAATTTGTCCAAAGAGGATATGCTCTCGAAATTTGCGGATCTATTCAGCACAGCCATCGGTTGGCTGCTTAAGAGTATGCTTGCAGCCGTTATCGGCTATCATACCATTGAGGGGTTGATTGTTCCGGTTGTGGATCAGGTAAAGCGGTCTGCTGTTATCAAAGCAACAGAAGCGTTGCCCGGGATTGGCGATGCTTTAGGCGGAATAACGGAGACTGTTCTTGGTACCGGAATACTCCTGAAAAATGCAATTGGAGTCACAGGTCTTATTATAATACTGACTATCATAGCTGTTCCGTTACTGAAGCTGTTGGTAATCACCGTGGTTTATAAGCTGGGGTGTGCTATCATGCAACCGATTTCGGACAAGCGTTTTATCGAATGTATCAATGCTTCCTCCAAATCCGCAGCAATGCTGCTGCAGAGTGTTTTTGTCGGAGCAGTCCTGTTTTTGATATCCATTGCGATTGCGGCGGTAACAACCAGCAGGGTAGGTTGAACCAACGTGAAAGAACGGAGGTCTTATGGAGGCTATTTATACCTGGATCAGGAATATAGTAATATACATGCTATTAAATACGGTTATTATGAATCTGGTGGGCGGAAAGAATTATAAAAAATATGTCAGTGTAGTTTCTGGTATGATTTTAGTTCTGATTGTGATAGCTCCGATCATGAGTTTTATGAAGATAGAAGATAATCTGGATTTATTTCTGAATAAAAACGATATTTCTGTCGAAGCCTCAGAGTTCAGGATAGATTTAAACAGGATGGAGGAGGCAGAAAGAAACGCCATATTTTCTGAATATGAGGAGAAGATCAGGCAGCAGGTGGAAGAGCTACTGGCAGAGGAGAAACTAAAGCTGGACGAATTTAATCTTAAGCTTGATCAGGATTCAACGAGTCCAGAATTCGGCAGTATTCTGCATATGGATATTATGGCAACCATCGAATATAGCAATCAAAAAGATGAAGACAAACACCTTATGATTGATCAAATAGAAATCGATCACATTAAGATAGGCAATCGAGAGGCTGATGCCGGGAAAATGCCTTCTCCACTGGAAATCATAATGAAAAAAAGACTCTCGGACTTCTATAATGTTGAACAAGGTAATATAAATATTAATATACAGGGAGGGTAATATGAAGAAAGAAACACTTTCCTCAGATAATAGAACGTTCTCTCCGGATAACAATGCTGGTGCTTCTGAAAAAAGTAATCCGAAGAAAATATCCCTGAAAACTATCGGTCTTCCAAAACTGATATTAATTTTAGCTGCAGGCATACTGATCGTGCTGCTATCGGTTCCGAACCTTGGCGGTTCAAAAAGTCCCAGGGATAATACAAAGAAGGATAAAATTACCGCCGACTTGGAAAATGGTACGAATACGACAAGCTATGATGTGAATACCTATGTATCAGAAATGGAAAATAAGCTTGAGAATGTCCTTAAGAAGGTATCCGGTGTCGGAGACGTCAAGGTTGCTATCACGCTGAAGGGTTCCAAGCAGAAGATTCCATTAAAAGACAGTACTACTGAGCAGGAGAGCTTAAATGAAGTTGACGGGGAGGGCGGAAGCAGAACTGACATGAACGTAAAAAAGGAGGATGAAACAATCCTCGTTGATGGAGAGGATGGCAAATCCGAACCGTACATAGTACAGGAGAAGGAACCTGAAATAGAAGGGGTATTGGTAATTGCAGAGGGCGGAGATGACGCTGAACTGCAAATGGAAATTATGGAAGCAGTGGAGGTATTATTTAATGTACCTGCGCATAAGGTTAAAGTAATGAAGATGAGCAATGGGATCAAATGATCAGGAGGTTGTTATGAAAAATATATTTAAAAAAAATCATATCATAATTACCGCGCTGGCAATTATGATTGTAATCGCCGGGTATTTGAGCTTTACAAACAGAGATGCAGTGGAAAAGGCCGACAATGCTGATAATGAATTAACGGAAGCCGGGGATTATGATGAATTTACGCAGGTTACAGACGGAGAAGAAGTATCAGATGATGGTACGATGGATATTGAGGATGCTTCAGAGGCTTCTGGCATTCTGGAAACCGATACAACAGGTCAGGAGGATTCTGATGCCTCTGACAACGATGAAGATGCTTTAGTAGATGAGAATAGCGATGATCAGGCTGAGAATTCAGACATAACGGAAACTGCGAAGAATGAGGATACAGAAGAGACTGCCGATATTTCTGATGAAGATGTTCTTGCAAATGCACAAGATGTCGCCGATAATGGTGAATTGAATCTGGAGGAAGGTGTTCCCGGTGAAGCAGTACTTGCCAAAGCCACAATCGATTCCAGCTATTTTGTATCTAACAGAGTAAAAAGAGAGCAGGTAAGATCCAAGAGCAAGGAGCTCTATATGGAGCTCATTCAAAGCCCCGATATTACCAATGAGCAGAAACAGAAGGCAATTGATGGTATGCTTGAACTTACGGATATCATCGATAAGGAAAATGCAACCGAGATGTTACTTGAGGCTAAGGGCTTCGATGATGCAGTTGTATTCATCAGTGATGGAAAGGCTGAAGTCGTAGTCAATGCATCCTCCCTTACTGAACAGCAGCTTGCTATTATTGAAAGTGTTGTGAAGGAGAAGACGGGAATTGAAGTTAAAAATATCGGTATAAACCCGGTAGTCGTTGAAGAATAAATATTTATATTTGCAAATATACGGAAGTTTGGGTATAATACTATATAATGTAAACAATGTGATGGTATACATCGTCTCACGAAAAGGCTTCAGGTCTATAGCATGAAGAGTCCATTAATGAAGGTTTGGGAATGATTCTGGGGATTTCTCCTGTGACCTCATTATGATATCGTATACCGGATAATGATAGGAACATAGGAGGTAATTACTTTGAATAAGGAACCGGAGATCAGGAACACATATAAAATACATGAGAATGGTAAAGTGGGTGAAGTTCAGATTGCGGATGAGGTTGTTGCAACCATAGCAGGTCTGGCTGCTACAGAAGTAAAAGGAGTATCTGCTACCTCCGGGAATGCTGCCAATGAGCTGACCGGTAAATTAAGTTCCAGGAAGAATTTATCCAAGGGAGTGAAGGTATTGGTTAGCCCGGATGCTGTATCCGTAGATATGGCCATTACCCTAGATTATGGGTATGGTATCCCGGAAACTGCTAAGCAGGTACAAGAAAAGGTGAAGTTGGCGATAGAGAACATGACCGGTTTGCAGGTCAAGGAAGTTAACATCCGTATTGCAGGTGTTAACATCGTAAAAGAGTAAGCGATAACCAAACAACCCTTAGAAATACCTAAGGGTTGTTTTATTCGTTTGTAAATGAGCTAGGAGGCGCTGTACCATGACAAGAAGAGAAATCAGGGAACATATTTTCCTCATGCTGTTCCGTAAGGATTTTCATGAGGCAGAAGAACTGAAGGAACAGATTGAGTTATATATTGCTACCTTAGAGAAACCAAGCTTGGAGGAGTATGCGTATCTGACAACACGTCTGAATTCCGTTATTGAAAAACTGACTGAAATAGATGACATTCTATCGGAAACCTCCAGCGGCTGGAAGTTGAATCGTATGGGAAAGGTGGATTTAACCATACTGAGACTGGCTGTATTTGAGCTTCGTTTCGATGAGGATATTCCTGCAAAGGTTGCCATCAACGAAGCAGTAGAGCTTGCCAAGAAATTTGGTGGGGATGAATCACCGAGCTTTGTGAACGGAGTGCTTGCGAAGCTGGCATAGTAGCTAAGCCATAAGGGTTTCAGATTTGTTTTACTTCGCTTGAAGTGGAGGTAGTGATGGGACAGGCTTATACCGTTACAGAGATTAATCAATATATTAAGAATATGTTTATAAGAGACCGGATTTTGAGCCAGATTTATGTGAAGGGAGAGGTCTCGAATTGTAAATATCATACCTCTGGGCACATCTATTTCACATTAAAGGATGCTCAGGGGCAATTGGCATGCGTTATGTTCGCAGGCCAGCGAAGAGGCCTTACCTTTCGGTTGGAGGAGGGGCAGAGTGTCATTGCCCTAGGCAGCATCAATGTTTATGAGAGAGATGGCAAATATCAGCTGTATGCGAACGAGATCCTCCTGGATGGACAGGGGCTATTATATGAGAAATATGAGAGGCTGAAGAAGAGTTTGGAAGAGGAAGGACTCTTTGACCCGGCACATAAAAAGGAAATTCCTTCTTATCCGATGAAGGTAGGTATCGTAACAGCATCAACAGGCGCAGCAATCCAGGATATTATCAATATATCCAGAAGAAGAAATCCATACGTACAGCTGATTCTGTATCCCGCACAGGTGCAGGGGCAGGGGGCTGCAGAAAGCGTAGTGAAAGGCATCAAAGCCTTGGATAAGCTGGGAGTGGACACGATTATTGTCGGAAGAGGCGGCGGTTCCATAGAGGATTTATGGGCATTCAATGAGGAAATTGTAGCACGGGTAATCTATCAGTGTGAGACACCGATTATCTCAGCGGTCGGTCATGAGACAGATGTAACGATTGCGGATTTTGTATCGGATCTTCGTGCACCGACCCCATCTGCGGCTGCAGAATTGGCAGTAAATGATTATAAGGCCTTTGTAGCCCAAATTACTGAATATCAGAGGAAGCTTACAAGAGAAATAGAGCTTAAGCTTAGTGATTATCAGAATAAAGTGAAGCAACTTAAGCTTCGTCTGTTCTATGCAAGTCCCGCCTACCAGCTGAAGCAGAAAAGGCAAAATCTAATGGACATAGAACAAAAGCTTACTCAACAGATAAACCACATTCTGAGAGAAAAGAGACATAGGATGGAGGTTTACATAGCAAGACTTGAGGGATTATCCCCTTTGTCAAAGCTGAGTAAGGGATATGCACTCATAACCGATGAGGAGCATAGACCGATACAGAGTGTTAAGAAAGTCAGCAGGGATAAGGTACTGACGATATCACTGATGGACGGAGACTTAAAGGCTCGTGTTGAAGAGGTATGCGAGTTACAGCGTGGATGTTGATAAAGTACCGGTATCCGATTTCACGGTATATCGGCGGAAGGGAGATATGTATGGCGGATAAGAAAATGAAACTGGAAGAAACCTTTGAGAAGCTGAATCATATCCTGGAAGAATTAGAGAAGCCGGATATCGCTCTGGAAGATTCCTTTACCCTATATCAGGAGGGTGTAAAGCTATTAAAGATTTGTAACGATTCCATAGATAAGGTAGAGAAAGACCTGTTAATCTTAAGTGAAAATGGAGAGGCCAATGAATTTTGAGCAGGAAATGCAGCAAAGGGTAAAAGAAATTGAAGATGTCCTGATCTATTTTAGTCCTAAGGAGGAAGGGTTCCAAAGGAAAATCATGGAGGCGATGAATTACAGCCTGATGGCGGGGGGAAAACGCCTGCGTCCTTTGCTGATGAAAGAGACCTTCACGCTTTTTGGCGGTCAGGAGACGGATATTCTGACACCCTTCATGGCAGCATTGGAAATGATACACACCTACTCTCTGGTGCATGATGATCTGCCTGCTATGGATAATGATGAATACCGCAGAGGCAGAAAAACGACTCATGTTATATTTGGGGAAGCTATGGGTATACTCGCAGGAGATGGGCTGCTTAATTATGCTTTTGAGACGGCTACGAGAGCCTTTGACGTGGCGGAGAGATGCACTTCTGTTCAACTCCTGCTATATCAAAGAATAGCGAAGGCACTTCAGGTAATGTCACGAAAAGCAGGTATTCATGGTATGATCGGCGGACAGGTGATTGATATCGAGCAGTGTGAGGGTGAACCTTCACAAAACCGTTTGGACCATATGTATCGTTTAAAGACCGGAGCATTAATCGAAGCCTCCATGATGATAGGTGCAATCCTCGCCGGAGCCGGACAGCAGCAGGTTGAACGGATTGAACAGATTGCCGGTGATATCGGACTTGCTTTTCAGATTAAGGATGATATTCTGGATGTTACAGGATCGCCAGAGCTATTAGGTAAGCCGGTGCATAGCGATGAGAAAAACGAAAAAACCACCTACACTTCGCTCATGGATGTCAACAGTGCGGAGGTAGCGGTGTTGAATATATCGAACAGGGCTATGGAGACATATGACATGCTGCCCTGTCAAAATGAGTTTCTTCGGTTATTAATCACTAAATTAATAAGCAGGGTAAGATAACACTTTGATTTGAGTAGAGGAGAATTATGCATGCCAAAGCTACTTGATAATATTAATGAGGCAAATGACATAAAGAAAATCAACGCACAGGATTTGGGTCAGTTAGCGGAGGATATCCGCAATTTTCTAATAAACAATATCAGTAGGACAGGCGGTCACCTGGCCTCCAATCTAGGAGTGGTAGAGCTTACGATGGCACTACATTTATTCTTGGATTTTCCACAGGACAAATTGGTATGGGATGTTGGCCATCAAGCCTATATCCATAAGCTTCTGACAGGAAGAAAAGAACTGTTCTCCACCCTTCGGCAGATAGATGGTATCAGTGGATTTCCGAAGAAGGAAGAAAGCAATTGTGATTCCTTTGATACAGGCCACAGCTCCACAGCGATTTCTGCTGCCTTAGGATTGGTAAAAGCGAGAGATTTGGAGGGCAGAGATGACAAGGTAGTGGCTGTATTAGGAGATGGAGCCCTGACAGGGGGATTGGCTTTCGAGGCATTGAATAATGCAGGAAGGCTGAAGACAAATTTCATCATTATATTGAATGATAATAATATGTCCATCTCCGAGAACGTCGGAGGAATGGCAAATTATCTAGCGAAGCTAAGGACCAGCTCCAAATATACGGGATTTAAAGAAAACTTTGAAAACACCTTAAATCTGATGCCCGGTGTCGGCAAGGTAATTGCAGATAAGCTAAAGCGCTCCAAGGATGCCATCAAGTATTTTATGATTCCAAGCATGTTTTTTGAAGATATTGGACTGACTTATATCGGACCGATTGACGGTCATGATATTGATCAGATGATGACAGCCTTACAGGCAGCGGCAAGAGCAAAAAAAGCGGTTGTAATTCATGTTCTCACCAAAAAAGGGAAAGGGTACCATCTTGCTGAGAAGTATCCTGCACGTTACCATAGTGTTGATCCCTTTGAGATACAGAGCGGTCAGCCGATAAAAGCAGAAAATTCTATTTCCTATACCAGGATTTTTTCTGATACTATGATTAAGCTGGGAAAAGAAAATGACAGGGTGGTAGCAATTACTGCAGCCATGCCCTATGGTACAGGTTTATATGGCTTCGGTAAACAGTTCCCGAACCGATTTTTTGACGTGGGAATTGCTGAGCAGCATGCGGTAACCTTTGCCGCAGGATTAGCCATGGGCGGCTTCCGCCCGGTGGTAGCCATTTATTCGACTTTTCTTCAGAGATCCTATGATCAGATTATACATGATGTCTGCATTAATAACCTGCCTGTCGTATTTGCTATAGATCGTGCGGGTATTACAGGACGGGACGGAAAGACTCACCAGGGGATATTTGATTTATCCTTCCTGTCTCATATTCCCAATCTGACTGTGTTGGCACCGAAGAATAAGCCTGAGCTGGAAGAGATGCTGACCTATGCCATAGCCTATAATGGCCCTGTCGCAATCCGTTTTCCGAAGGGAGAAGCTTTTCTCGGCCTTAGTGAATATCAGGCTCCACTGGAATACGGCATAGCTGAGGTGCTTTTTGAAGGTAAAGAGGTGGCAATTCTTGCCATTGGAAGCATGGTAAAAACAGGCTATGAGGTTGTGGAAGCCTTGAAAGCAGATGGAATAAAGGCGACTCTGGTGAACGTCAGATTCATATCTCCGATCGATAAGGAGATTTTGAGGAGTTTAGCTAAGAAGCATAAAATATATGTTACCCTTGAAGAAAATGTGAAGAGCGGTGGCTATGGACAGAAGGTTGCAGATTACCTCTGCGAGAATAGGCTTAGTCAAATCAGGCTATTGAATATTGCTGTTCCGGATCAATACATTGAGCACGGTGGAGTGAACGAGCTACATCAAAGATTTGGTTTGGATGCAGGCAGCATTGTAGAGAAAATCAAGAAAGAGCTGAAGGGATGAAAGAGAGATTAGATATTCTTCTAGTGAATAGAAACCTTGCCGAATCCAGGGAAAAGGCAAAAGCCATCATTATGTCCGGTAACGTATTCGTAGATGGGCAGAGAGAGGATAAGGCGGGTAGTACCTTCTCTGAGGAGGCTGTGATTGAGATTAAGGGTAATCCTCTGCGTTATGTCAGCCGGGGAGGTCTGAAGCTTGAGAAAGCAATCGAACATTATGGGATTACTCTTGCAGGAAAGGTCTGTATGGATGTCGGTTCTTCTACCGGAGGGTTTACCGACTGTATGCTGCAGAACGGTGCAGTAAAGGTCTATGCGGTGGATGTTGGAACGAACCAGCTTGCTTGGAAGCTGCGGCAGGATGAACGCGTGATTTCCATGGAGAAGACGAATATACGTTATCTTACCCCGGATCAGATCGGAGATAAGATTGCCTTTATTTCCATTGATGTCTCCTTTATCTCCTTAACCAAGGTGCTGCAGCCGGTGCGTGAGCTGCTGTTGGAGTCAGGAGAGGTGGTGGCACTGATCAAGCCCCAGTTCGAAGCCGGAAGAGATAAGGTAGGCAAGAAGGGTGTTGTCCGTGATACCAAGATTCATGAGGAGGTTATTTATGCAGTCAGTACTTATTCCGCTGCAATCGGTTTTGATTGTATAGATTTAGAGTTCTCACCAATCAAGGGACCGGAGGGTAATATTGAATATTTATTATATATGAAAAAAATGCTATTTGATATAAATATTGATGCATATCCGACCGGAGTACCTTTAATCCCTAAGAAAATCGAAAGTATTGTTGCAGCGGCACATAAATCCTTATCAGAAACTTAGATAACAGGAAAGTATTGAAGGTATTTTACGAATATTTATTAGAATATATTAAATTATATACAATATGCCTTGAAATTAACAGAATTCTATGATAAACTTTTGTAAAGTGTAGAAGGTGAAAGATTTCTAATCTTATCACTCACCAAGCTTTTGTAGCTAAGTTATCTACAGACTTGAATTACACATAAAGCAGTGCGGGAATATGGGAATATATCGCCAATTAGGGAGAGTAGCATTTGAATGGACAGCTTTTTAATCATTACGAATAAAGAGAAGGATATTGATCTGCATTTAACGAAAAAGATTGCTGCTTCTATAGAAAATGCCGGTAAAAGGGTTGTATTATCAAGTGTATCTTCTGTTCTTGAGGAGAACGAGAAGATTATGATACCCATTGACGTAGATTGCGCTATCGTACTGGGTGGGGATGGTACAATTATACAGACGGCGAATGACCTAATGACGCATGATATTCCTATTCTGGGAGTAAATCTGGGAACATTAGGCTTTCTGGCTGAGGTGGAAGAGCATCATATCAATGAAGCACTTGAAAGGCTATTCCGGAAGGACTACAGAGTGGAAAACCGCATTATGATTGAGGGGAAGGTTATTCCATGCGAACCGAAGGAACACCCCGTACAGATGACCGGATATGCGCTCAATGATGTAGTAATTACCAGAAAAGGTTTTTCCAGAATTATCAGCCTTGGTATTTACGTCAATAATGTGTTGGTTGATAATTTTCGTGGAGATGGAGTGATTATATCAACTCCGACAGGATCGACAGCATATAACCTGTCTGCAGGAGGACCACTGGTACTATCGCAGGCAAGTGTTATGGTGATTACCCCAATCTGCCCACATTCCTTAAGTCCGAGAAGTATTATCGTATCCGCAGAGGATACAATCAGGGTGGTCGTAGGTAAGAGCAAGAAGACACAGGAAGCAGAAGCGATAGCAACCTTTGATGGAAGCAAGGTAATTGACCTTGGAACGGAGGATGTGATACTCATGAAGAAGGCGAAGTACAGTACGCAGCTGATCAAGCTTGATGATACGGGAATATACGAGATACTTCGGTCAAAGCTTGGGAAGGATGGAGATTAAGTATCTTAAGATAATAGGAAAGGTATTGGGGAAAAATGATGAAGATCAGCAGACAAAGTAAAATCATAGAACTCATTAATAAATACAATATTGAGACACAGGAAGAGCTAGCTGACCGGCTTATGAAGGACGGTTATAATGTGACACAGGCGACAGTATCAAGAGATATTCGGGAACTGAAGCTCACTAAGGTAGCAGTGGACGGAGGAAGGCAGAAGTATATAGTACTTCAAAAGGCGGAACCCGGTATGAGTGAGAAATATGCCAGAGTTTTAAGAGATGGTTTTGTGTCTATGGATATGGCTCAGAATATCATGGTAGTGAAGACGGTTCCGGGAATGGCAATGGCAGTAGCGGCAGCGCTGGATGCATTGCAGCTGAGCAGTATCGTAGGCAGTATAGCGGGAGATGACACAGTAATGTGTGCAATCCGGTCCACGGAAGAGACGGTTCAGGTAATGGAGAAATTGAGTAAGTTATTGAATGCGGAGTAAAGGAGCTCTGAGCTCTTTCTATCGGACAAGTATAGCAGCAGCCGGATTGGGTACTCCGGCTGCCTTTTATTTTTATCTTGCCGAACTAGCGATTAGGTGTTAGAATAGTTAAAGTTGTTGAAAACTACAGTTTTGATATTGTATATAAGGAGAATGAAGATGTCAGGACATTCCAAATTTGCGAACATAAAACATAAAAAAGAAAAAAATGATGCAGTAAAGGGTAAAATCTTTACCAAGCTTGGCCGTGAGATAGCAGTAGCTGTAAAGGAGGGAGGAGCAGATCCGAATACCAACAGCCGATTAAAGGATATCATTGCAAAGGCTAAATCGAACAACATGCCGAATGATACCATTGACCGAAGCATCAAGAAGGCTGCAGGAGATGCCAATGCAGTAAATTACGAGACAGTAATCTATGAGGGCTATGGTCCAAATGGAACAGCTATTATCGTTGAGGCACTGACCGATAACCGTAATAGAACCTCAGGCAATGTTCGAAATGCTTTCACAAAGGGCAACGGTAACGTAGGAGCTCAGGGTTGTGTATCCTTTATGTTTGATAGAAAAGGTCAAATTATTATCGATAAAGAGGAATGTGATATAAAGGCTGATGATTTGATGATGCTGGCACTGGATGCAGGAGCCGAGGATTTTTCGGAAGAAGAGGACAGCTTTGAGATCCTCACCAATCCTGATGATTTTAGTGTTGTGAGAGAGAGCCTCGAGAAATCCGGAATCCCCATGGCACAGGCTGATGTCACCATGATCCCCCAGACCTGGGTAGAGCTTAAGGATGATAACGACATCAAGATGATGAACCGTATCCTTGACTTACTTGATGAGGATGATGATGTGCAGGAAGTTTATCACAACTGGGATGAATAATATCCCTTAGTAAAATCAGTGTTCTTTGTTAGTATATGTTATAAAAAATGCTCCAGAGAAGGTATACTGGATGCTTATTATGTTTATATAAGGCATACATCCAAATCCCACATTAGTCGTAGCTGAGAATATGATTAATGGAGGGATTTTTATGTGTTAAAGAACTATTAAGGGATATAAGAATAATAATCTTGCTATGCTTCATTTTATTGAACAGGAGTATGAAAAATAATCTATTTTACTAAATAACAAAAAAATTAGATGAAATTGCGATGTATCTTATTAAGGTTAATCGAAATAGTAAAGAGAAAGATTAATGATTATCATGTGCCTTTATAATTCGAATCCCTAAAGGTACATCTTAACGAACAGTCCGATTGCATCATATATCGGGCTATTTTTGCATTCGTAAAGCCTAAAGATTATTTTGGGGCATATTTGAAAAACAATGTATATAAATAAAAAATCCTTCTGAGTAAATATCAGAAGGATTTGGAGTATATTATAGTTTTTCATATTTCTGCTGATTTTGAGGGGTTTTTCCTAAAGGACTTATGTCAGAACATGCTTTACTATTTACATGTTCATAAATCATAGAACCTAATTTAGTGCGATTTCTTTTGGATATTCGATTCCACTCATATCCTTTAAAAAGTTCTTTGACAATAAAAATTTCACCGCTTTTTAAATCTTTCATGTTGAACTTAGCAATTTCAAATAAATCATGTAAAGTAGTATTCACATCGATACTCATATATATAATCCTCCTTTTTTAGCTATTAGCTAATATAATATATGACATGATTATTGAAATAGTTCCTAATAAATTAATCATAAATGAGCTTTATTAAAAACATATAAATCAACAAAAATCATCACTGATAAATCCCCCAGACCTGGGTAGAGCTTAAGGATGAGCTGGATATCAAGATGATGAACAGAATTCTTGACCTACTTGATGAGGATGATGATGTGCAGGAAGTATATCATAACTGGGATGAATGATTAATAAAATGAATAGCCTCCTCTATGCCTCGTACTCCTATGAGGGATAGAGGAGGTTTATTTTAGTTATCAGGTATTTTCATTATGATGATTCATTATAAATTAAGCCTTATTCTTAATCAAAATAATCGCACACCGTAAAATTTACTAACCCTTTTTGTGAAGCCATAGTCAATCATAACCGGTCTGCCATTTATGATACCCCAGCTGCTGAGCCTATATAAATCAGCGGTCAATAAATCATTCTTTACCAGTATGGTTCGAAATTCATCTGATGAAAAAAGCTGTCTATTATTCTTAACATTATAATATTTCCAAATCTCGGCAAAGGAACTGATACGCTGTGCCTTCTCCATAACAAGAAAGCGGTAATCCTCTGAATGAGCGGCCACCTTCGCAAAGATATTCTGATGATTCATCTCAGAAATCTGATATTCTGCCTTGTTTTGCTCAATTCCTTTTCTGTTTTTGGCAGCCTTTACGACATAACCGTTATTCAAATCATAGACTGCTCTTCCGGAACCTACTCCAATCAGAGGATAAGACTTTAATCTGAGGTTTGTTTTGATGACTTCAATGTCAATGTCCATATTGTACCCGTTAATATGCATTACACTATTATTCTATTAACTGATTATATGATTTGCTATATAGTAAGCAGTAATTTATCTGGAATACTTTTTGTAGAGTTGGCCACAGCTTTCTTATATTGATCAACATTATATTTCGATTAAAAGTATTAAAATATAGTTGTTTTATTGAAATAACTGTTAAATTCTGCTATGATATTATTGATAAATTAGTAATAGAACTTAATATTATAGTGGGAGGTAATAGAATGTTATATGCAGCAGATTTTCGAAAGATTGCCAGAGATGCCTTAAGTGGTAAATGGGCTCTTGCAGTGATAACGGGTTTTGTGGCGGCATTATTAGGAGGAATAACTTATGGCGGAGGCGGTGGTAGCGGAAGAAGTAACCAGGGCTCCGGCACTGGTCGTGGATTATGGGGGACTTTAA
Source organism: Bacillota bacterium (assembly GCA_023415635.1). Taxonomy (GTDB): domain Bacteria; phylum Bacillota; class Clostridia; order Lachnospirales; family Lachnospiraceae; genus Mobilitalea. The sequence goes on from JAEZJV010000014.1 coordinate 180,752, forward strand.
TAGATTTATGGAATAACGAGATCGGAAGAGCCATCCTTCTCTTCCTGATCGGAATTGGTTCCATTCTTTTTGTGTTGGGTATTGTAACCTTTATCATCGGGGGAGCGATTCAATTAGGGTATTGCCGCTTTAACAAAAATCTAATCAAAGGAACGAATCCTCAATTTCAGGATATTTTTTCAAATATGAATTTATTAGGAAAGGCACTGGGACTTAGAATCGTAACCACAGTACTTATCCTATTGTGGTCCTTATTGTTGATTGTACCCGGAATTATTGCGGCATTCCGCTATTCTATGGCCTTCTATATCATGGATGACGATCCGAGCGTTGGTATCATGGAAGCAATTGACCGCTCAAAGGAAATGATGCGGGGGAATAAAGGTCGTTTGTTCTGTTTAGAAATCAGCTTTATTGGATGGGCACTTCTTTGTATTCTGACCTGCGGTATCGGATTTTTTTGGTTACAGCCATATAGCAATGCTGCAGTCGCAGCATTCTATCTTGAGGTGTCAGGCCAGCGGCGGATGCCTCAGCCTGAACAAGGATATAACCAACCTATTAATCTGTAATAGATAACGATAGAACTAAAAACTTTCGAAAGGCATCCAACAGCTTGATTTTAGATAATTGCTGTGTTATTCTTGTATGGATGTAATGCATTAAGATAGAACATGGGGGAGCCGACTTATTACGTAAGCGGTAATCCCCCTTAATTTTATCTGAATAAGTACATAGAGGCGATGGCATGTTTACAAGAAAAGATTTGTTAAAGCTGATAATTCCGTTAATTATTGAGCAGATATTATCAGTTACCGTAGGAATGGCAGACAGTATGATGGTATCAAGGGTCGGAGAGGAAGCAGCGGTATCCGGCGTATCTCTGGTTGATTCGATTAATGTCCTACTAATTGGCCTATTTGGAGCTCTGGCAACAGGCGGAGCTGTTGTATCAGCGCAATTTCTCGGAAGGAAGGAAGAAAAATCTGCCTGTAAGGCTGGGGAACAGCTTCTCATGGCAGTTCTAATGCTATCCCTGATAATTACGGTGGCAGCCCTGATCTTCTCTGACGGAATACTATCCCTGCTATTTGGGGAGGTCAGCTCCGAGGTTATGGCAAACGCCCAGGTTTTCTTCTTCTATTCGGCATTGTCCTATCCTTTCATAGCCTTATATAATGCCTGTGCTGCTTTATTCCGGACTATGGGCAATTCCAGAGTATCCATGCTGGTATCAGGAATGATGAATATTATTAATGTTTTGGGAAATGTGATATTTTTATTTGGCTTTGGGATGGGAGTTGCCGGTTCGGCAATAGCGACTTTAATAGCTCGGGCAGTAGCCGCATTAACCATGTTCTTATTGCTAATGAATAAAAAGCATCCCATACATATAGAAAAACTGACCGGCTTTCGCCTCAATGCAGTGATGATACGGAGAATTCTGAGGATTGGAGTACCCAATGGATTAGAGAACAGTGTCTTTCAGATAGGAAAAATCCTGGTGCAGGGAATTATCGCTGGGTTGGGTACCTCGGCGATCACAGCAAATGCGGTGGCTAGTACGATTGGAGGCATCGGAGTCCTCCCGGGCTCTGCAATTGGGCTTGCCTTAATCACAGTAGTCGGTCGATGCGTCGGTGCCGATGACTATGATGGAGTTAAAAAATACACCTATAAACTGATGAAAATCGCATACATACTTATGGCAGTGAGTAATACCCTGATCATCTTTCTACTCCCGGTCATCCTATGGCTGTATGGATTATCGGATGAAACTGCAACGATCTCCAGGAGTCTTATGATATATCATTGCATTTTATCTACCCTGATCTGGCCGTTATCCTTTGCCCTTCCAAATGCACTCAGGGCGGCGAATGACGTGAAATTTACCATGTGGGTTTCTATGTTTTCCATGTGGTTCTGGCGAATTGGTTTCAGCTATATCCTGGCTATTGTTCTTAAGGTTGGGGTTCCAGGTGTCTGGATTGCCATGACAATTGACTGGATATTCCGCTCAACATTCTTTGTTACCCGATTTCTTAAGGCAAGATATCGGAGGAGTACAGTGATATAGAGGAAGCTGTCATGCTCTGATTTACTGCAATACTATTATTATTTAAGGAGAATTTTGAATGCAGAAGATATCCATAGATAAATATATCATCTCATTAATGATGCATATTATGGTTTTACTGATTGGACTTTTTATTGCTCATTTTGGAGTTACCTTATTTCTTCAATCCAATCTTGGTTCAGATCCTTACAATGTATTTGTCCAGGGAGCCTTTCGAACACTGCAGCACTTAACAGGTTTAGAGTATCTGACACATGGCTATACTCATGTCTTAATCAGTTCTCTGATCATTATTATTTTATTAATTTCTGATAGGAGCTATATCAAAATCGGTACCGTCCTCTGTATGATATTCGGAGGACCAATCATTGATCTGTTTACACGACTGATTAAGAACTATATTAATGACTCGCTACCGTTCTTTTTGCGGATTCTTGTGCTTATGGCAGGATGCTTCATTCTTGCTTTCGGAATGACAATAGTAATTAAATCTGAAGCAGGTACCGGTCCAAATGATCTGGTTGCGATTGTGTTAAGTGACAAAATTAAGAAAAAATTCAGCATCATTCGAATTCTTGTAGATATTATTTTTGTAGCCGTCGGATGGCTTCTTGGTGGTGTGGTCGGTATAGGTACGATAATCTGTGCCTTTATGGTGGGACCCATAGCAGGAATCTTTCTTCCTTTGAATGAAAAATTAATACGAAAATTGTACAGTAAAGTTCACTAAGTATTCGTGATGTAGGAGTGAAAAGCTAGAAATACCATTCTGTAAGCAATTATTCGTAGTTATGAATCAATAGTCAATGCCATTAACAAAACTCCCTCCAAGAGATAGCGATTAGGAAGGGAGTTTTTTAGTTATATTGGTGCGGAGTAGGTTGATTATTCAAAATATAAAAAGTTGTTGCATATATGAAAAGAGTGGAATATAATAATACTAACAGTTGAACAATTAATCAACTGAACAACAGTTGTAACTAATAATGCTATCCCTCGTGGAATAAGTCAAAAATACAGATGGAAAGGATGTTATAACATGAATAAGGAAAATAAATCAGCAATATGTGATTGTGAAGTAATACATGCGGAGGTAGTAGACAGGGTACGAGGACATTTTCCTCATGAAGAGAAGCTTTATGATTTGGCCGATTTTTTTAAGATATTCGGAGATAGTACCAGAATTAAGATTTTATGGGCTTTAGACAGGGAGGAAATGTGCGTCTGTGATCTGGCGGTATTATTAAACATGACCAAATCAGCCATTTCCCATCAACTGAAGACTCTGCGACAGGAAAAACTGGTAAAATATCGCAGGGATGGTAAGACAGCGCTATACTCCCTTAAGGATGAGCATGTGAAAAATATTCTTGAAATCGGATTAGAACATATCGAAGAAAAATAAGTAGCTATTGCCGCTGACAGGCTGCAGATTGGAGAGATTATGAGTAAAAAGAAATATAAGCTGGATGGACTCAGCTGTGCAAACTGCGCTGCGAAGATTGAGGAAGAGGTCGGTGCATTGGCTGAGGTCACCGAAGCGAATATCAACTTGATGAATAATACCTTAAGTGTGACAATGAAAAGAGCGGAAGAGGGAAATATTACAGATCTGGTGAAGAAGATTGTTGCTGCTCACGAGCCTTCCGTAAAGGTAACAGAGCATAAGCATGAGAATTCCTTGCAGAAGGACGAACAAAATGACCATGTGCATGGAGCCTTTACAGGTGAGATGAAATTATTCCTTCTTCGATTGGGAGCCTCGATACTGATAACAGCATTATTTTCCATCCTTAAAGCCTCTGCAGTAATTGAGATAGCAGCATTTATTATAGCTTATCTTCTGGCAGGCTATGAGATTCTTCTATCTGCTGCTAAAAATATTATGAAAGGTAGGGTGTTTGATGAAAATTTTCTGATGGGAACGGCATCCCTGGGGGCCTTTCTCATCGGTGATCAGGTAGAAGCCATCTCAGTCCTAATCTTCTATGGAGTAGGTGAATTACTGCAGGACCTGGCTGTAGCGAGATCCAAGAAAAACATTACCGGACTGATGGATATTCGACCGGATTATGCGAATGTCCTCCTTGATAACATATTGCTCACGGTAGCTCCGGAGGAAGTGAAACCGGGAGACAGCATTGTCGTGAAGCCGGGAGAAAGAATTCCCTTGGATGGTGTCATTCTCAAAGGGAACAGCTTCCTTGATACCAGGGCACTGACAGGGGAGAGTGTACCCAGAGAGGTATTACCTGGAGATACTGTTTTGTCAGGTACAATCAATACCAACGGATTACTTGAAATTGAGGTAACCAAATCCTTTGAAGAGGCAACCGTCAACAGAATTCTGGAACTGGTGGAGAATGCAGGCAGTAAGAAGGCCCAGAGCGAGAAATTCATAACAAAATTTGCCAGATACTATACCCCAATTGTTGTGTATGTGGCGGTAGCGGTAGCTGTACTTCCCGCGCTGCTTGGCTTCGGCTCTTTTTCTGTATGGATATACCGTGCTTTGAGCTTTCTGATTATATCCTGTCCCTGCGCCTTGGTCATCTCAATCCCGTTGAGCTTTTTCGGAGGTATTGGTGGAGGGGCAAAGCATGGTATCCTTGTAAAAGGTGGAAATTACCTAGATGCGTTGCAGAAGGTGCATACCGTAGTATTTGATAAGACAGGTACGTTGACCAAGGGTGTATTTCGCGTTATCCAGGTCCATACTGCTGAAGGTGTCACCAGGGAGCAGCTTCTTGGTCTGGCTGCAGCTGCCGAGAAACATTCTCTTCATCCGATTGCCCAGTCAATTGTGGAATATTGTAATCAGGAAAGAATTGCTGTATCTGAGGAACCGTTACAGATCAATGAACTAGCCGGGCACGGTGTTATTGTCAGCATGAAGGAAGGAACAGTCTATGCAGGTAATGATAAGCTGATGGAGAAATACGGTATTTCCGTGCCGGTGGAGGAAGTCCTGGGAAGTATAGTACATGTGGCATTAGATCAGAGATATTTAGGCTATATTCACATTAACGATGAAGTGAAAGCAGGAGTGAAGGAGACACTGTCAATTCTAAAGCAGCTTGGAATAAAGAAGACGGTTATGCTGACCGGAGACCACGAGGCGGCAGCCAGAGAGATCGCAAAGCTGAGTGGAGTGGATGAGTACCAGGCAGAGCTGCTTCCACAGGATAAGGTGGCTTGGTTTGAGAAGTATAAAGCAGATATGACAGATGGCGGAAGGATTGTATTTGTCGGAGACGGGATCAACGATGCTCCGGTGCTTGCGGGGGCGGATATCGGTATTGCCATGGGAGATATCGGTTCTGATGCTGCTATTGAGGCTGCTGATGTCGTGATCATGAATGATGACATCAAAAAGCTGGCAACCGCAATCCGTATTGCTAGAAAGACGAAAAGGATTGTCCTGCAGAATATCGTGTTTGCTCTTGGTGTTAAGATTTTAATTATGGTGCTGTCATTTTTGGGAATTACCTCAATCTGGTTTGCAGTATTTGCAGATGTCGGAGTAGCACTAATTGCCCTATTCAATGCTGTACGGGCGATGCATATATAGATGGACTGAAGGAATATCAAACCAGACAGGGTTGATATTCCTTTTCATTATGTAAAAAATGACACATAAGTGCCAAAAATTACATCTATGATAAATGGCAAAGGAACTAATATAATCCAGTCTATTTACCGATATATTCTATAATGATAAGGGCTTTTAGGAGGTTGTGTCATGCGATTAATTAAAAAAATAGGATTATTATTCTTGTTCAGTATACTCTTTACTGTGGCAGGCTTCAACATTGCAGAGAAAGAAGCAAGGGCGAGTACTACGCCTACGTTATCTCTAAGGATTGATGGAAAGGCGCTTTCAGGAGGGGAAAGTGCATTAGGAAAGGATACGGCTGATATCAGTGTCTTTTCACCTGACGGATTACCCGCCGACACGACGATAACCTGGTCAAATTCCAACAACGGTGTACTTCAGTTAAGTGATACGAGTGGTGACACTGTAATGATGAACAGAAATGGTCCAGGATTCTCTACCGTCAAAGCGGTAGTTAGAATCAACGGGGTAAACCATACACTGACTCGGGTTATCAGAGTTGATCTAATGATTGATCATTCTCCTATACCAAATGGAACCGGAACGGTAGCCGTGAACTATGCCGATAACCGGGTATTGGAGCTGAATAAAGGAGATACACGGCAGATCAAACTGAAATACGTAGACTATAATTCTTCCGGAGGTGCAGTGACCGGATCTGCAATTACCCCTACGGAACTTGATTATGTCAGTAATAACACAAGCGTTGTGGAGGTGGATGGTGCCGGGAATGTAAAAGCAATAGGTGCAGGTGATGCCACCATAACGATTACCACAAGAACCGCAGGCTTTGATGATAAAGTCCAGACGAAAGCCCTGAGAGTAGTCGTAATACCGACATTCACCTTAACTGCTGAGACTGCGTCTGGGAGCATCATTAACTATGACAGTGGTAAAACCTCCGACGCTGTATATCGTATTGACATACCCTCCAATTTCAAATTGATATCCAATGGTCTTCCGGCAAGTAATATAACCTGGAGGATATATGATAGCAGTGATACATCACCTACAAAGAAGCCTTTGGTAAGCGGTGCAGGTAAAATTAATTACACAGTAAATCAACTGACGAATGAGGTTGAATTTACAGAAGTGAAGGCTGGTACTTATGAAATTTATGCATTTTCTAATTCGGAGTTCAGTGTGGCTTCTGCACTTAATGAAGCCTATATGAAAATACAGGTCCCAATTGATATCGCATCCAAGACAATCACGATGGTGGTTGGAGATGTATTTGATGTATTTAAGGGAACCAATATTCCAAGCGTGAATACCTTCAGTAATTATCAATCAAGCGATCAGAATATCGTTGTAGCGGATAATAATACCGGCAAGCTGACAGCGATGGTTCGAGGTACAGCAACTGTTACCTGTACCTATAATGCCAGCTTAAATCTTTTTAATCCAGCTCCTGGACCGATGGTATTGACCATTCATGTAATTGATGCCATATCGTTAAGTGAAAGCAGTGCTACGATCTATACCAAAGGAACCCTGCTGTTAACGGCCAATGTAACGGATTCTGCTTCTCCGATTACCTGGACCTCCAGTAACCCCTCTGTGGCGACAGTGGAAAACGGTCTCGTAACTGCTACCTCGAAGGCCGGAGAGACGACCATTACCGCTTCACAGACAATTAGGGGAGTAGTAAAAAAGGCGTCCTGTAAGATTACCGTACAGGCATCCGTTGATACGATTACCTTGGACCCTGAGAGAGTGACACTGGGAATTGGTGATTATAAGACAATCAGTGCTCATTTTACACCGAGTACCTTATCCGGAGTTAAGCTGGAGTGGAGAACCTCTGATTCTCAGGTTGTAGCAATCGATAGCTTCACCAATACAACGGTAACAATAAAGGCCGGAACTATAGGCGGACATGCTGTAATATCAGCAGTGAATAAGGATAATGTTGTCGTAGGCTTCTGTCATGTCAGTGTACAGCAGCCGGTAACAGGAATCACTCTTTCGGAAACGGCAATCACTACTTCCGTCAACGGAGGAAGAATTCAGCTTCGTGCAACCTGTACACCGGAGGATGCCATTAATAAGGAAGTCTCATGGACCTCCTCTGATACAACCAAGGCCACAGTTGATGCCAACGGTCTGGTTACCATCAGAAAGACAGGAACTGTAACCATTATCGCTACCTCGATAGATAATCCCTCAGTAAAAGCATTATGTAATATTAACATTCTGGTGCCGATAAGCAGCATAGCACTGGATGAAACTGCAAAGACAATGTATTCAGGACAGACAGCCAGACTCGGCTATACCATCCTTCCTACTAATGCCAGTGATTCATCAGTTACCTGGACTTCTACGAATACGTCGGTAGCTACAGTAGATGGGACAGGTCTGGTAACTGCCAAGGGAGTCGGTTCGACAGTAATTATCCTTAGGTCTGTGGATAAAGGATTAGCGGTATACTGTACAATTACCGTCAAGAGATCTGCGACAGGCATTAAACTTGATGTCAGTACACTTGATCTGGCTGCCGGTAAATCCTATACCTTTAAACCTACAGTTACTCCGGCAGACAGCACGGATGCGGAAATAACCTGGGAATCCAGTGATACAAAGATAGCAATCGTGGATACTGATGGTAAGGTTACTGGTAAGGCAGCAGGTCAGACGGTAATTATAGCTAAGCTTGCTTCCGGCGGGACAGCATATTGTAAGGTTACTGTAACCCAGCCTGCTTCCGGACTCATTCTAAATTATTCGGATAAGACGGTATATGTGGGTGAGAAGTTCGAGATGACTGCCTCCGTATCACCTAGTACGGCTACACAGCTTGGTGTAAAGTGGGAGAGCTCTAATACCAAGATAGCAACCATTACGGAAAAAGGTGAGGTTACCGCGTTGGCAGGTGGCGTAGTCATCATCACTGCAACGACACTGGACGGAGGATATGTAGCTAACTGCGTATTGACTGTCAGAGAAGCAGTATCAAAGATAACAATTAACCATCAGATATATTATCTGGGAATTAATAAGTTTGCATACCTGGAGGCTACAGTATCAACACCTAATGCAACAAATCAGAATGTGGCATGGACCTCAAGCGATGAAGACGTTGTTACTGTAAATCAAAAGGGTAAGATAACGGGACACAAGCTTGGAACTGCAACGATAACAGCAACAGCATTGGATGGAAGTAAAGTTGAAGCTACCTGTGATGTACAGGTTGTAGTCCCTGCTAGCAGTGTTACGGTAAATTATAACACACTTGCGCTATTGGTAGGTCAGACTAAAAAAACAAAGGTAAGCATCAAGCCGGATAATGCTACCTTTAAGACTGCTATATGGTCTACCAGTGATGGCGACATAGCAGTAGTAGATGACGATGGTCTTATCATTGCCAAAAAAGCAGGCTCTGCCACAATTACTGCAGAAGCTAAGGACAACAGCGGCAAAAAAGCATTGATTTACGTTACTGTTTACGATCGTATTGCATCATCGGGCATTACCCTTCAGGATAAGAAAGTAGTACTACTGCCGGGTGAAGAGAAGATGGTACAGATGGTTCTGATACCTGCCAACTCCAATGACGAAGCAACCTGGAGTACGGATAATGCCGCAGTTGCGAAGGTAGATAAAAAGACAGGGAAAATAACTGCAAGAGCTACCGGTGTTGCTTATGTAACAGCCATGACAGACTCAGGAAAGACGGCTACCGTAGAGGTGGTTGTAATAGGGCTGAATTATACTGAGCTGACCTTGGAACAATATACGACATATCAATATCCGCTTGCCGTCGAGGGAGCAACCTCAGCAGTAAGCTGGAGTATCGATAATCCAAGTGTGGCAGTTGTCAATAATGGTATAATCAGCTCCCGGGGTGTCGGAACGGCAACCATTACGGCGAAGGTAAACGGAAGAAAGCTTACCTGTAAACTAAAGGTTGTTAAAATAGGTAGTAAGAAGCAATAAAGGAATGGAAGCATAAGTAAGAGGTTTCAAAACATTTCATTTCAATAAACAATAAGGCTGCTGTATAATTTACCTTTTATTTGTTAGGTGTTATGCGGCAGCCCTTATTCCTGTTACAGGGATTAGTTAACAGTGTAAGAGACAGCTCGGAGAGTGTATGCAGGTTGTGCAGCATGGATAGAAAAACCTCATTTTTTTAGCTGATTCTACAAGGAGGAAAAGTAAAGATTGCCAAGCTTTTTTCCTTATGTTACAATATTTTAGAACATATGTTTTAATATTCTTTGATAAACTGCTCAGAAGAGAGGGATACTATTTGTTAGTCAGCTTGCATGTGAAGAATTTTGCAATCATTAATGAGGTTGAGGTCTATTTTAAGGACCATTTAAATATCATGACCGGTGAAACCGGTGCAGGTAAATCCATTATTATCGGATCTGTCAATGCTGCACTAGGTGCGAAAATCAGTAAGGATATCGTAAGGAGCGGAGCGGACTATGCTTTGGTCGAGCTGGTATTTGAAACTAAGGATGAGGCTGTCTTTCAGGCTATGAAAAACCTTGATATTCCTTTGGAAGGAGACCAGATCATAATTTCGCGTAAGATCATGACGGGAAGAAGCATCTGTAAGATTAATGGGGAGAATGTGACCTCCGGCGCATTAGCAGCCATAGCTGGGATGCTGATTGATATTCATGGTCAGCATGAGCATCAATCCCTGTTGCATAAGGCAAAGCATATGGAGATTGTTGACCGCTTTGCCAAAGATGAAATCGGTAGCCTAAAGCAGGAATTGGAGCAGACCTATAAAGAATATTGCAGAATCAGACAGGAACAGGAGCAGTCGGAAATTGACGAGGAGAAACGGTTGCGTGAGATTTCCTTCCTTGAATATGAAGTAAATGAAATAAAAAGTGCCAATCTGATTCCCGGAGAGGATGAGGAGCTGGCGATTCAATATAAAAAGTTATCCAATGCGAATACTATATCAGAAGGTCTGCAGGCAGTTTACCGCTATACAGGTTATGAACCTTCGGCAGCGGGGGATTCTATCGGTAGAGCGCTCCGTCATTTGATGAAACTGGCTGAATTCGACGTTGCAATAGAGGGCTACCTTCATCAGGTGTCGGATATCGATGCCTTATTGAATGATTTGAACAGGGCTTTATCTCAATATATCTCAGATACTGAGAATCCGGAAGAGGAATTGCAGGAGGTTACCAGACGTCTGGATTTAATCAACCATCTGAAAGCAAAGTATGGAAATTCACTGGAACAGATTTATGATTATTGCAGAGCATCTGAGGAAAAATTGGAAAGATACCGGGATTATGATGAATATATGAAAAAACTTGGAAGGGAACTGGCTGTTGCCGAAGCGAAGCTCAAGGAGCTCTGCGAAAGGCTGTCAGAGATCAGAAAGGGTAAAGCTAAGGAATTGACTGAGAAGATGAGGGAAGCTTTAGTTGCTCTGAATTTTCTAGATGTTAAGCTTGACATGATATTTGAACGAACGGCACATTATAGTGCAGGTGGTTTCGATGACGGTGAATTTATCATTTCTACCAATCCGGGCGAGGAACTGAAACCGCTGTCGAGAATTGCATCCGGTGGTGAGCTTTCCCGTATTATGCTCGGTATCAAATCCGTATTGGCAGATAAGGATGAAATTGAAACTTTGATTTTTGATGAAATCGATGTAGGGATCAGTGGCAGAACAGCACAGAAGGTTTCAGAACAATTGTCAAGCATCGCCAGACACCACCAGATTATCTGTATCACTCATCTTGCACAGATTGCAGCTATGGCAGACGCACATTACAGTATCGAGAAGCAGACAGACGGAATTTCTACTCAGACTGTGATTAAAGAACTCAATGAAAAAGAGATGATTGAAGAATTATCACGTATTCTGGGAGGTGCTGAAATCACGGATCGAGTCCGCGATAGTGCTAAAGAGATGAAAGAATTGGCGTCCACTGCTAAAAAATACAAGCATTAAAAAGTAAAAAAACAGAGAATACTTCAACTGAGGATATACAATACTATGTATATCCTTTTTTAGTTCATAGATAATTGTGTACTGTGAATTGAAATGCTTTGCAGAAAATGCACTTGTGTGAAGCAAAATTTATCTGCCCTTTGTTTCAAAGAGTGTAGATTACTTTTGCCTGAGACTTAGGAAGAATGACAGATTATATGAGGTGAAAGGATGAGGAACAGAAGAAGATACAGATGGTTTTTATTCTGGCTTTTTATCATAGATTTATTCGGTACTGTTTTCTTTATTTGTTACCATATTGACCAAGGGATTCCCAATGAGATCAAGCTGCTTGTAGGAACGGAAGAGAGCTTTGATTTCAATATGCCCCTAGAAGGTAAGATATCAACCGGGGATATTGATGCGATCAGCATAAACAATTTAAAGGTGCCCTCAGATCAGATTCATATCGATCTTAATCAACCGTTTACTTTGGTATCTTCACAGACAGGAAAGTATGACATAGATTTAAAACTGTTTGGTCTGATTGCATTTAAAAAAATTTCATTGGATGTAATTGATAAGGTGGAACTGATTCCCTGTGGCTGTCCCATTGGTATTTATGTGGAAACAAATGGTATCCTGGTGCTGGGCAGCGGCAGGCTCACAGGTGAAGACGGTTTGAATTATGAACCTGTGCGTAATAGGCTAAAGTCAGGGGATTATATCCTGGCTATCAATGGTCAGAGTGTTTCCAGAAAGAAAGAGCTGATTGATAAGCTCCAGGAGTGTAAGGGTAAGGATGTTACTTTGCTGATAAGAAGAAACGAAGAGAATATCACGATCGAAATTACTCCGGTAAAAACCGCCAGCGGGAGTTATAAGATTGGTGCCTGGATCAGGGACAATACCCAAGGCATCGGTACTTTAACCTTTATCACCACAGATGGCCAGTTCGGAGCGCTCGGACATGGCATAACTGATGTGGATACAGGATTATTACTGGATATTAAGGCAGGGTCAATTTATTCTGCTGAAATCATGTCCATTATAAAGGGAAAAGAGGGTGAACCTGGAGAGTTAGTCGGGATGATCCGTCAAAATGAGAAATATAAGGTTGGGAGCATAAGATCGAATACTTATCAGGGAATATTCGGTCGTGTCAGCTATGAATATGATGAGGGCCTCAGTATGGAACCCTTGGAGATTGGTTTAAAACAGGAGATTAAGACCGGCAAGGCATATGTCAGATGTACGATTGATGAAGAGGTTGCTGATTATGAAATTGAGATTGTCAGCATCGATATCAATAATAATAATCATAACAAAGGAATAATAATTAAGATTACAGATCCAAGACTTCTGGAGCTGACAGGCGGTATCGTGCAAGGCATGAGTGGAAGTCCGATTATACAGAATAATAAGATAATTGGTGCTGTTACACATGTATTTATACAGGATTCAACGAAAGGTTACGGTACTTTCATAGAAAACATGGTAAATAATTTAGAATAAGCAAATGTTTTGTTTAAAAAAGAAATCGACGATATCCGATTATATTAGGTATATTCATAAATAATTGAACAGCAAATAAACTGTATAAAATTTCCAATTATACAAAATGTTGTGGTTACTGCTTTTTGCTTTAAAAATTCCCTTTATTCGGTGTCGAATGGTGCGACAAGAAACATTTGAAAGATGAAAATGAACTGGATATAATTCAGATATGGCAAAAATTTACAGTCGCTGTCGCTGTAGATTATGTCGTAATTTTTTTGGTTTCGATGTTGCATAATGAGGTATAATGTAAAATACCAATAATAAAAGTCGCATTATGGTACCTCTATTTTGTTTATTATGCTAAGACGATATACATTGACGCTGAAATATGCAAGGGGTATAATAAAATCATAAAACAACATGAAACCAAAAGAGCTACACAAAAAATCACGAAAAGTGAAGTCTGATTTGCGAACAACCAAGGGGCATTGGTTATTTGGGGAAAAGTAACTGGAGGTACAGGTAATGAGAGAGAACAAAAATATGTATTGGAGGTTGGAAAAGTAAAATGAGTAAGATTAATGTAGCTATTGTTGATGACAATGAGAGAATGGTGAATCTCCTTGAGGATATTCTAAAGGAGGATTCAGATATCGAAGTTGTCGGTAAATCTGAGAACGGAATAGACGCTCTTGATATGATTAAAGAAAAGAAACCGGATGTGGTATTATTGGATTTGATCATGCCGAAGCTGGATGGCTTGGGAGTTATGGAGAAAGTAAGAAGAGATGCCGAATTTAAGAAGAGTCCATCCTTTATCGTCATAACAGCCATTGGTCAGGAGGGCGTAACTGAAAATGCATTTGAGCTGGGTGCAAATTACTATATTATGAAGCCCTTTGACAATAATGTTATCCTATCAAGAATCAAGCAGCTGAAGGGAGATTATCATAATAAGCTGATTGATAACCATAGAGTCAGTGCTTATGAGAATAAGAGCGCATATATAGAACGCAATCTGGAATCGGACGTTACCAATATTATTCATGAGATTGGTGTTCCGGCACATATTAAAGGCTACCAGTACTTACGTGATGCAATCATGATGTCAGTGAACGATGCAGAGATGTTAAACTCTATAACGAAGCTATTATATCCTTCCATTGCAAAACGTCATAAGACAACCCCTAGCAGAGTAGAAAGAGCAATTCGCCATGCTATTGAAGTTGCATGGAGCCGAGGGAAGATGGATACCATTGATGAACTGTTTGGATATACAGTAAGTAATGGTAAGGGGAAGCCTACGAATTCCGAATTTGTTGCTTTGATTGCGGATAAGATTCGTCTGGAGTATAAACTTAGATCATAAGGATACGAAGTAAACTTTGTTTAGGAAGAGAAAAATTATAAAAATTGAACGGACTAGCATCCAAATTGCACATTTTTCAACGAGTGTGTGAAGGAAGCTGGTCCGTTCATTTTCTATTATATTGTATTACATATTTCCTTATGGACTAGAGATAATAAATATGTATGACATCATAAAAAGGAGGAATAGTTATGGCTAATTTAAGTGAGGTTGAATTACAGCATGTCAGACATTTATTACAGTTCCAGGAATCTGATGCAGATAAGTTCCAAACCTATGCTCAGAGTGCTCAGGATGAAAATGTAAAGCAATTTTTTCAAAAAACGGCACAATCCTGTAATAAAAACAGGCAAACAATACTCAATTTTTTGAAATAGGAGGGAATCATATGCAAGAAAAATCTATGGTAGCAGATACTCTTAATACAATTAACTCGAACCTAAAGATATTCACAGACATGATATCCCAGTCAGAAAATCAGGAACTGCGGAGTACCTTACAGCAGATGAGAAATGAGGCTGAGCAATCTCAGTATGAGCTATATTGCCTGGCAAAGAGTAAAAATTATTATCAGCCGTCTGCACAGGCTTCCCAGAATGAGATTAACAGCTTAAAAAGTATCTTTTCCGGAAGTCCGGACAGTAATCAAACATCGAACACAGGCATTTTCCACACGGGAATATCAGGAAATTCAGGAATGACTGGCACTACAAGCATGTGGGGAAGTTCGGAAGCATCCCAACAAACCGGCATGACTGGAATGGCGGGCAGCACCGGAATTTCCGATCAGATTAGTATGGCAGGGACTACTGGTTCTTCTGAGAGCACCAGTATGGATAAATATAGCAGGAAAGGTATGAATCAGATGGGAATGTCAGCAGGTGCTGCAGTAGGACCTACCGGTGGAATCAGCGATCCCAGCAATTCAAGTATCGAGGGTGGTTGGAGCCTGTCCGACTTGAAGGAAGCAGATTATACACAAAGAAAAGGTAACTCCTTCCGCGACCTTGACTAAGGGCAGGAGAGCCATGTGATATATAAGTATCATATGGTCTACATAGAATAAATAATCTGTTTGAATTAAGGAGAATATAGAAAGTAGACTAATGCAAAAGTGCACAAAAAACCTTATCCGGCCTTATAAAAAATAAACATAATCATAATATTCAATAAATAGAGAAATAAGCTCTTGATATTTTACTATAAATTAGGTAAAATAATTTTGGATTGAGATTTTTTTGTCAATGTACTTCGATCCATGCGAATAGGATTAATTGCTGCCTTATGGCAGTATATTATAAATTTATCAATTAGGAGGAATTAATCATGGCAGTAAAAGTAGCAATTAATGGTTTTGGACGTATCGGCCGTCTTGCATTCAGACAGATGTTCGGCGCAGAAGGTTATGAAATCGTAGCTATTAATGATTTAACAGATGCTAAGATGTTAGCTCACTTATTAAAATACGATTCCGCACAGGGAAGATATTCTAAGGCTGATTCTGTTGTAGCTAAGGAAAGTTCTATCGTGGTAGAGGGTAAGGAGATTCAGATCTATGCTCAGAAGAATCCTGCAGATTTACCTTGGGGTGAGCTTGGAGTAGATGTAGTTCTTGAATGTACAGGTTTCTTTACTTCTAAGGCTAAGTCTCAGGCTCATATCGATGCAGGTGCTAAGAAGGTAGTTATCTCTGCTCCGGCTGGTGATGATCTTCCTACAGTTGTATTTAGTGTTAATGAGAATATATTAAAGGCATCCGATACAATCATTTCCGCGGCTTCTTGTACAACAAACTGTTTAGCTCCTATGGCTGACACTTTGAATAAGTTAGTTCCCATTGAAAAAGGTTACATGGTTACCATTCATGCATATACAGGAGATCAGATGACACTTGACGGACCTCATCCGAAGGGTGACTTAAGAAGAGCTCGTGCTGCAGCTGTGAATATCGTTCCCAACTCCACCGGTGCTGCAAAGGCAATCGGACTTGTTGTTCCTGAGTTAAACGGTAAGTTAGACGGTGCTGCACAGAGAGTTCCGGTGCCGACAGGTTCCTCTACAATCTTAACAGCAGTTGTAAACGGTAAGGTTACTAAGGATGAAGTTAATGCAGCTATGAAGGCAGCAGCCAGTGCTTCCTTCGGATATACCGAGGATGAACTTGTATCCTCAGATATCATCGGTATTACTTATGGTTCCTTATTCGATGCTACACAGACCAAGATCATGGATCTTGAGAATGGCAAGAGCTTAGTAAAGGTTGTTTCCTGGTATGACAATGAAAATTCCTACACAAGCCAGATGGTTAGAACAATTAAATACTTTGCTGAATTAGCATAAGGTGTAGTTTTGGTTTATTGATCCATCATGGGTCCGGTCTCACAGGGCCGGACCCTTTTTCACTTGTATAGAAGTAAGAAATATCGTTATTAATAATAGGAGATTCTAACATAGCATTCATTTCCTTGGAATAGCGTTATTAGACGTTACAGCAGTACAATATTGAAAGGAGAAAATATATGTTAAATAAGAAGTCTGTTGATGATATCAATGTAAAAGGTCAAAGAGTATTAGTAAGATGCGATTTCAACGTACCGCTGCAGGAAGGCAGAATTACCGATGAGGTTCGTCTGGTAGCAGCACTCCCTACCATTAAGAAACTAATCAATGATGGCGGTAAGGTTATCCTTTGTTCCCATCTTGGCAAGCCGAAAGGCGAGCCGAAGCCGGAATTATCTCTGGCACCGGTAGCTGTAAGATTAACTCAGTTATTAGGACAGGAAGTTAAGTTTGCCAAGGATGATAATGTAGTAGGTGAGAATGCGAAGGCGGCTGTGGCAGCCATGAAGGATGGCGAGGTAGTTCTTCTTGAAAATACACGGTACAGAGTGGAAGAGACTAAGAACGGCGAAGCTTTCAGCCAAGAATTAGCATCTCTTTGCGATGTATTTGTAAATGATGCTTTTGGTACTGCTCATAGAGCACACTGCTCTAATGTAGGTGTTACACAGTATGTAAAGACTGCTGTTGTTGGTTACTTAATGCAAAAGGAGATCGATTTCCTCGGTAATGCTGTTGATAATCCGGTTAGACCTTTTGTAGCAATCCTTGGCGGCTCCAAAGTATCCAGCAAGATTTCCGTAATTGATAACCTACTTGATAAGGTTGATACCTTAATCATCGGCGGAGGCATGGCTTATACCTTTATGAAGGCTTTGGGTGAAGAGGTCGGTAACTCCCTGTTAGAGGCTGACTTCCTGGATTATGCGAAGCAGATGATGGAAAAGGCTGAGAAGAAGGGTGTGAAGTTGTTAATCCCTATTGATACAGTGGTTGCTCAGGAATTCTCTAATGACGTACCTTTCAAGACTGTAGGCCGCGGAGAGATCGAAGCAGGTTGGCAGGGACTTGACATCGGTGAGAAGACTCGTGAGCTTTATACAGATGCCATTAAGAGTGCAAAGACTGTTGTATGGAACGGACCAATGGGCGTATTCGAGTTGTCCAATTTTGCAGCAGGCACCATTGCGGTTGCTAAGGCTCTGGCTGAGATCGATGCTACTACAATTATCGGTGGCGGTGACTCAGCAGCAGCTGTTAACATCTTAGGCTTCGGTGATAAGATGACTCATATCTCTACTGGTGGCGGTGCTTCCCTTGAGTTCTTAGAGGGTAAGGAACTTCCTGGTGTTGCTGCAGCAAATGATAAATAATAGAACGAATAAAAGTAAATAACAAGCAGAAAGTAGCAAGCTTTTCTTTGAAGAGTAAGAATGAAAGGAAAGCTTGCTACAATCTGATTTGATGTAACGAATTACCCGGCTCGAAACTTATAAGGGTATACAGAAAATATTATTCAGGAGGACAATTATGCGTAGAAAGATTATCGCAGGTAACTGGAAAATGAATAAGACTCCGGCGGAGACCGTTACCTTAATCAACGAATTAAAGCCGTTAGTAGTGACAGAGGAGGCAGATGTAGTATTCTGCGTTCCGTCTGTATGCTTGACAACAGCACTTGAAGCTGCAAAGGGAACCAATATTGCTATTGGAGCGCAGAATATGTACTTTGAAGAAAGCGGTGCTTTTACCGGTGAGATTTCTCCCGGTATGTTGACCAGCATCGGTGTAAAGTATGTTATTATTGGACACTCCGAAAGAAGAGAATATTTTGCCGAGACTGATGAGACAGTCAATAAGAAGGTTTTAAAAGCATTTGAGCATGGTCTGACACCGATTATCTGCTGTGGAGAATCCCTAAAACAGAGAGAACAGGGCATTACCATTGACTGGATTCGTCAGCAGATCAAAATTGCTTTCTTGAATGTAACAGCAGACCAGGCTAAGACAGCGGTAATCGCATATGAGCCTATCTGGGCAATCGGAACAGGCAAGGTGGCAACCACAGAACAGGCAGAAGAGGTATGTAAGGCTATTCGTGAGTGTATCGCTGAGATTTATTGTGATAATACTGCAGCAGCAATCCGTATCCAGTACGGCGGCAGTGTAACAGCAGCAAGTGCAGCGGATTTATTCTCCCAGCAAAACATCGATGGCGGTCTGGTTGGCGGTGCCAGCTTAAAGGCCGATTTTGGAAAGATTGTAAATTATAAGTAAGCTGATATAACCCTTCGATTAGTATCCTGTTATTCAGAAACCGGTATATTTCGTAGTATTCAACCATATTAAAGTGGCTTATAGCAGATTTAAATAGCTTGAAATTTATTGGCTTACTATAAGTGGCCTGAATGACAGGATACTAATCTTGAGTTATCAGATTTGCTGATATACGTTTGACAATATGCGAGGTTTGAGTATATACTATAGTCTGATGTATCAAGGATAAATGATTAATAATTTTGAGGATTAATCAGTTATAATGATAATTTATAATCGGATCATTGGGCTGTTATTACGAATACCAATGACTTGATTATGAATGGAATCGTATATTAATTTCTGCCTCTGATAGGTTGAATAAGCTTATGGGAGGATTTGGGTAATCCGGTTTATAAGTTAACCGGAATGATAGGATTATGGGTTTACACAGTTTATCAGGTTTTACAGGATTAATACGCTTCATGAATTATGATGTTTTGCTGTAGATCATGTTAAAAGGAAATCCACATGGATGGGGTTCTTAGTAAAGGAGTAAAAAAATGAGTAAAAAGCCTACGGTATTAATGATCTTGGATGGTTACGGTTTAAATGAGAAGACACAGGCGAATGCGATCACTGATGCAAATACTCCGGTGATGGATCGTCTGATGAAGGAATATCCCTTTGTGAAAGGCTATGCCAGTGGTATGGCAGTAGGTCTTCCTGAAGGACAGATGGGTAATTCAGAGGTAGGACATATCAATATGGGTGCCGGAAGAATTGTTTATCAGGAGCTTACACGTATTACGAAGGAGATTGAGGAGGGTGATTTCTTTAAGAATGCTGCTCTTCTGGCGGCAATTGATAATTGCAAGAGAAATAATTCGGATCTTCATCTCTACGGTCTGCTTTCCGATGGTGGTGTTCACAGCCACAATACACACTTATATGCGTTGCTTGAAATGGCAAAGAAGCAGGGCCTGACGAATGTTTATGTTCATGCCTTCTTAGACGGACGTGATACACCTCCGGCTTCCGGGAAGAGCTTTGTCGAGAAGCTCTGGGAACAGATGAAAATCATTGGAGTTGGCAAGATTGCTACGGTTATGGGTCGTTATTATGCTATGGATCGTGATAACCGCTGGGACCGTGTTGAGAAGGCATATCGTGCAATGGTGTTTGGGGAAGGTGAGATTGCTGATAATGCAATTAATGCTGTCCAGAACTCCTATGATGCCGAAAAATTCGATGAGTTTGTTATACCAACTGTAGTAACGGAGAATGGTAAGCCGATTGCTACCATCAAAGAGAAGGATTCAATAATCTTCTTTAATTTCAGACCGGATAGAGCAAGAGAAATCACCAGAGTATTCTGTGATGAAGAGTTTTCGGGCTTCGATCGTGGAAAAAGATTAGAGCTGACGTATGTATGCTTCTCCGAATATGATATTACGATACCGAATAAAATTGTTGCCTTCCATAAGATATCTCTGGATAATACCTTTGGGCAGTTCTTGGCGGCACATCATAAGACCCAACTTCGTCTGGCAGAGACAGAGAAGTATGCTCATGTCACCTTTTTCTTTAATGCTGGTGTTGAGGTTCCGAATGAGGGTGAGGAGCGTATTCTTGTTAATTCTCCGAAGGTAGCAACCTATGATCTTCAACCGGAGATGAGCGCTTTCCAGGTAGCGGATCATCTGGTCACAGCGATTCAATCAGGAAAATATGATGTCATCGTTGTTAATTTTGCTAATCCGGATATGGTTGGTCATACTGGTATCGAAAGTGCTGCAATCAAAGCGATTGAAGCTGTTGATCAGTGTGTAGGTAAAGCTGTGGAAGCACTATTATCAGTGGATGGTCAGATGTTTATCTGTGCAGATCATGGAAATGCCGAGCAACTGATTGATTATGAGACAGGAGAGCCCTTCACGGCTCATACGACGAACCCCGTACCGTTCCTTCTTGTGAATTATGATAAGGATTATACTTTGGCAGAGGGCGGATGCCTGGCAGATATCATCCCAACTATGATTGAAATGATGGGAATGGTGAAGCCGGAAGAGATGACCGGGAAATCTCTATTAATTAAAAAATAAGTTGAAATAATTAGTATTCTATGATAGAATTGTCTTTAGTTTTCTAGGAGGTGTGGACATGGGAGCATTAAAGCTGATCGTTCAGATTGTTTATATTTTAGTATGTATCGGATTGACCTTCGTTGTATTAAAGCAGGAAGGTAAGGTAGCAGGTTTATCAGGAGCATTAGTTGGAAGCGGTGATACCTATTGGAGCAAGAATAAAGGACGTTCTGTAGAAGGTACATTTGAGAAATTAACAGAAATCCTTGCAGCAGCATTTGCAATTCTTTCCATTATTTTATGCCTGAATTGGTAATCTGAAGATGTACATTTAAACACTCTGAATTAAATCAGAGTGTTTTTTTATACATAATTTTATTTATAAATAGGCAATCTATGGTATACTAATAATAAGCTTTTAATTATAAAGAATACCGATGCCTGTGAAAGACAGTGGGTAAGCTGATTATATACCAGAAAAGTAGGTGCTATAGTTGAAGAATACGCAATCAAAAACAGTTGAAAATAAAAATGAATTGAGAGAAGAAAGACTATCAATGCTTGAGGAGATCTTTTCAAGTAAGGAATATAAGCCGATGCGCTTTAAGGACTTAGTGGGTTTTTTACAGGTTCCGAAAAGTGATAAAAATGAATTGAAACTATTATTGGACCAACTGATGTCGAAGGGCTCTATTATGCTGGATAATCAGGGGAGGTACCGGATTCCGGGAGATGATGTTTTAGTCGGGACCTTTTCAGGGACGCAGAGAGGCTTTGGTTTTGTTGTTCTTGAAGGTGAGGAACAGGATGTTTTCATACCCGGTGACGCCACGAAGGGGGCATTACATGGGGATAGGGTCATGATAACCATAGTGAATGGCCAGCAGACGGGACGAAGGCGGGAAGGTGCTGTCATAAATATTATTGAGCGCGGCAGTAATGAGATGGTCGGAACCTTTGAAAAAAGTAAGAATTATGGTTTTGTTCTTCCTGATAACCAGAAATTCGGTAAAGATATCTTTATTCCGAAGGAATATACCAAGGGTGCTGTAACCGGACATAAGGTAGTGGTTAAGCTGACGAATTACGGAGATGCCACCTCGAATCCGGAGGGAAAGGTTATAGAAATCCTGGGACATATCAATGACCCCGGAGTCGATATCATGTCAGTAGTCAGGGCATATGAGCTTCCGGTAGAGTTTCCCGAGGACATTATGAGAATTCTTGACCGTGTTCCCGATGAGATTGATCAGGATGAAATAATTAAGCGCATGGATATCAGAGACGTTACGACGGTAACCATAGATGGAGAGGATGCGAAGGATCTGGACGATGCAATCAGTATTAGCAAGGAAGGAGACATCTATCATCTGGGGGTTCATATCGCAGATGTTACACATTATGTAAAGGAAGGAGCAGCACTGGATAAGGAAGCGCTAAAGAGAGGAACCAGCGTCTATCTGGTAGACCGGGTTATACCGATGCTGCCGCATAAGCTGTCCAACGGTATCTGCTCCCTGAATCCCGGTGTTGACCGACTCACCTTAAGCTGTTTTATGGATATCGATGCAAAAGGAACGGTGATTGGACATCAGATTGCTGAAACAGTAATCCGGTCTGACCGAAGAATGACCTATACGAATGTAGCTAAGATCGTCGAAGGGACAGACGAGGAGGTACGGAAGGACTATGAGGATTTGGTACCGATGTTTCTACTGATGCAGGAGTTGGCAGAGGTGCTTCGGGAGAGAAGACATAAGAGAGGCTCTATCAATTTTGATTTTCCTGAGAGCAAGATAATTGTGAATAAACAGGGGAAACCATTGGAAATAAAGCCTTATGAACGAAATAAGGCAACAAAGATTATCGAAGAATTTATGCTGATTGCCAATGAGACCATAGCTGAAGATTTCTTCTGGCAGGAGCTTCCCTTCGTCTATCGTACCCATGATAATCCGGATGAAGAAAAGATTAAGAAATTGGCGATTTTTATTAATAATTTCGGCTACAGCATTCGACTTGGGAAAGAGGATATTCATCCCAAGGAGTTGCAGAAGCTGTTGATCAAGGTGGAGGATACACCACAGGAAGCCTTAATCAGCCGCCTGACCCTGCGTTCCATGAAACAGGCAAAGTATACCGTGGCAAATACGGGACATTTCGGATTGTCAGCGAAATATTACTGTCATTTTACTTCACCAATCCGAAGATATCCAGACCTTCAGATCCATAGAATTATTAAGGAAAACTTAAGTGGTAAGCTAGGTGAGAATCGGATTAAGCATTACGAGAAGATTCTTTATGAGGTAGCAGACCATTCCAGCAAAACCGAACGCCGAGCTGATGAAGCAGAGCGTGAAGTAGAGAAAATGAAGAAGGTGGAATTTATGATGGAGCATATTGGCGAGACCTTCGAGGGGGTTATCTCAGGGATTACCAGCTGGGGTATGTATGTGGAGCTACCGAATACAGTGGAGGGCATGATTCGTGTCAGTGAGATGCACGAGGACTATTATATCTACGACGAGGAGCATTATCAACTCGTCGGAGAGCATACAAAAACAATATATAAATTAGGGCAGAAGGTTACTGTGGAGGTAGTCAATGCAGACAAGATCCAGCGGACCATTGATTTTGCCCTTGTGGAGGTTACACCTCCTTTGGAAAGGAGTATTGAAGAATAAGTGGGGGAAAATATTAAATTGATTGCCAATAACAAGAAGGCATATTTTGACTATTTTATTGAAGATAAGTATGAGGCGGGCATTTCTTTACACGGTACTGAGGTGAAATCCTTAAGAATGGGTAAATGCAGCTTGAAGGAAGCCTTTCTCAGAGTGGAAAAAGGAGAAGTATTTATTTACAATATGCACATCAGTCCTTATGAAAAAGGAAATATTTTTAACAAGGATCCGCTCCGTGTGCGAAAGCTACTGATGCACAAGTATGAAATCAATAAATTGGCAGGTCAGATTGTGCAGAAGGGCTATACTCTGGTTCCACTGCAGATTTATCTGAAGGGTAGCCTGGTCAAGGTAGAGATCGGCTTAGCTAGAGGAAAGAAGCTTTATGATAAACGAGAGGATATCGCTAAGAAGGATCAACGCAGAGAGGCCGAGAAGGATTTCAAGGTGAAGAATTTATATTAAAAATCCAAGGGATATCATAAGCAGTATACCGCAGAGTAGCCAGTCAGATTACTTACAAAGGAGGAAATAATCGTTATGAAAAGAAAAGGACATATCATAATGATCCTGCTGTTCCTTTTTATGCAGGTGTATTCCGTTACGATACCGACTGCTTACGCGAAAATGAAGATAGGTACACCTATCTCCCTGACAGCACCCGGACAGATACTTGAATCAATAACCTATAATGGTATTACGGTAGAGGCAGCATATACGAACGGGCCCTATTCTGGCTCTGATCCGATTTATAGCTGTGCTGCCTTTGTTAAAAAATTTTATTCCATGGTATATGGAATAGGAGTATACAACCTGATATCAAAAGATAGTATTCCATTGGTTTATAATAATATGGGAAGCTTTTCTCTGACGACGCAGCCTCAGGTGGGTGATATCGTAAGGGATAATACCAGGACACACTGGGCGATTGTAAAATCAGTAACCGAAGATATCATTACAGTTGTTCAGCAGAATTATCGTTCGGGAAATAATGCATGGATTAACTGTACGATAGATCGTAGTGATGCAGATTATTCTTATTTTACTTACAGCAACAGAGTGGATGACAGAAAAGGAGATACCGACAATACTACGGCTGGTTCCGGAGAAGTTTCATCGGAAATTATTACTGACGCAGACCTTGCTTTTGAACTACAGGAGGGAACCTATCGACTCATTCATTCCTCAAGCGCACTGTTTGTGACTGCATCGGAGGAGCTTGATGGCTGGCGTGCTAAGATCGGTAACTATCAGGATAGTGATAGCCAAATGCTTAGTATTGTATCACTCGGAAAAGCGGAATATGCAGTGCAATTTTTATCTGATCGCAGGTTTTTATCCATATCGGATAAGAATGAGATAATCACTTCTGAACACCTGGACCATAAATTTGTATTTGTTCTCAGAGCGAATGGCAATTATACCTTATCACCCGCAAATAACCGTAATAAAGTGATAGCATATCAGCAGGATAATACTCAGAATAGCCAGTCCTACCTGGTGTTGCAGGATTATATAGGGAGTGCGAATGAATTTTGGAATTTTGGGATGATGTCATCTTCTGTACTTACACTCTCACCAGCAGCAACAGTCAATAAAAAGACGCTGTATCTGGGATATAAGGATTTTTCTGTCGGAATCGACCAGTTGAAATATAATGCAGCCGTTACATATACCTCCGGTAATCCGGCGGTTGCCGAGGTGAGCGAGCCAGGGGTGATAAAGCCGATAGGGATAGGTGAGACTACCATCTATATTCAAGTACACCAGGATTCTGTAGCTTATCAACTACAGGTTAATATTACGGTGAAGAAGCCATCGATTAAGATTGAAGCTTCAAATAAGAGATTACCGGTTGGAGAAAGCATTGGATTAAAAGTAAAGAAATACGGTACAAAGAGTGCAGTGACCTGGCAGGTATCGAATAAGAACATAGCAGTAATTGACAAAAATAATACGTTGATTGCCAAGAAAAAAGGAACAGTAACAATAACCGCTAAAACCAAGGACGGATTAACAGCAAAGATCAAGCTGACTATAATCTGAGTGCTGCCCCCTTATTCTTGGGGATGAAAAAGAATGGAGAATCAGAGATGAAGATAGATGAGAAGAAAATATCAGAAATTTTGAATAAATATGATAGAACAATCAGGGATGCAGGGGCTTTTTTTCTCGAAGTGGACGATCAGGAATTAACGATAACAGATTCCTGTGAGGGAGTTGATCTTATCGCACTGGATAAGGATATGTGCAGGAAGCTGTCTGCTTTATTCTTGGAGCTGTCTGAGCAGCTATCATAATATGTTTACGGGATAATATGCTGCATCCCTTATTGTCAACGTCTGGTTTAGCTGGAATGAATAATTTTTTCATTTTATGACAGCTCACTTGACACTTTGCATAATATGTTATACCATATAAATGTGTTTGCGAACCAGAGAAGATAAACGGGTAGTACGGATCGGTTACCAGATCTGCTGATTATCTTGACAATCATATTTACGGGGTTGTACTGGTTTCGACGGGGGTTTTGAAATTGTAGAAGCCATTCGCAGACTAGGACTGCGTCAACAACTTAGAACTAAAATTAAACGCAAACGATAATTACGAATTAGCTGCTGCGTAAGC
>JAEZJV010000049.1 GCA_023415635.1 Bacillota bacterium
ACAAGGTACTAATCATTGGATCAGGCCCCATACAGATTGGTCAAGCCGCTGAATTTGATTATTCGGGCTCTCAAGCCTGTAAATCCCTCCAGGAAGAGGGTATTGAAACCGTACTCGTAAACAGTAACCCAGCCACCATTCAAACCGATATGGACATGGCTGATTCGGTTTACGTTGAACCATTAACTCCTGAAATTGTGGCCAAGATCATTAGAAAAGAAAAACCAGATGCAATTCTTCCTACCATGGGTGGGCAAACTGGTTTGAACGTTGCCACTGGACTGGAACAGATCGGTGCGCTGGAAGGAGTTAAAGTAATTGGGTCATCAGTTCAGACCATTAAAAACGTGGAGGATCGGGATCTTTTCGATCATTTCATGAAAGAACTCGATGAACCCGTTCCCAAAGCCAGGGCAGTATCCACTTTAGAAGATGCAGTTTCAGCTGTTGAAGAAATAGGATACCCGGTTATTGTCCGACCCGCCTTTACCCTGGGTGGAACTGGTGGTGGAGTAGCCCATAACCAGCAGGAACTTGAAAAGATCGCCACCAGGGGATTGGATATGAGCTACATTAACCAGGTGCTCATTGACCAGTCAGTGATGGGCTGGAAAGAATTTGAGTACGAGGTGATGCGGGATAAAAATGATACCTGTATCATTGTGTGTAACATGGAGAACCTTGATCCCATGGGAATTCACACCGGGGAAAGTATTGTGGTGGCTCCTTCACAGACCCTTTCTGATGTGGACAACCAGCGTCTCAGGAATGCTTCCATTAAAATCATACGTGCCCTGGAGATACAGGGCGGTTGTAATATACAGTTTGCAGTACACCCCATCACCGGAGAATACAAGGTCATTGAAGTCAATCCTCGGGTGAGCAGAAGCAGTGCACTGGCTTCCAAGGCCACAGGATATCCAATTGCCAAGATCTCCTCTAAGATTGCAGTGGGCATGACCCTGGATGAGATTCAGAATGACATCACCAAGGAAACACCGGCATCGTTTGAACCCAGCCTGGATTACATCATTACCAAAATACCCCGCTGGCCATTTGACAAATTTAAGGGTATTAGCCGCGAGATAGGGATTCAGATGAAATCCACCGGCGAAGTTATGGCCATTGGGCGTACCCTGGAAGAGTCAATGCACAAAGCTATCCGCAGCCTGGATGTGGGAAGCTTCGGGTTTGATACTGTAGAATTTGATGAAGAGAAGCTTAAAAACGCCACTGATGAACGTTTATTCCAGGTTTACAGTGCATTGAAATCAGGGATGACTGTTGAGGAGATCCTGGAGATAACCCAGATTGATCCCTTCTTCCTTCATAAAATACTGAACATAGTAAATTGGGAAAACCAGTTAAATGCTCAAAACATTCTCGAACCATCTGTAATGCGTAAAACCAAGAAAATGGGCTTTTCTGACCATAAAATATCACAGATCACCGGTCTGGATGAAACCATCATCAGAAAAACCAGGGAAAAAGAAGGAATAATTCCATCCTACAAGATGGTTGACACCTGTGCAGCAGAGTTTGAAGCCAAAACTCCTTATTATTATGGTTGTTATGAAGAAGAAGATGAAGTTACTGTTTCTGATGATAAAAAGGTTATAATAATTGGTGCCGGACCAATAAGGATTGGTCAGGGTATTGAATTTGATTACTGTTGTGTTCACGCTGCCATGGCTCTTAAAGATACTGGTATTGAGACCATTATCATTAACAATAACCCGGAAACAGTCAGTACAGATTATGATATCTCCAGTAAACTCTACTTTGAACCACTCAACCTGGAAGATGTTTTAGCTATCATCAATAAGGAAAACCCCTATGGAGTGATAGTGCAGTTTGGAGGTCAGACTTCCATTAACCTGGCAGTTCCTCTGGCCATGGAAGGAGTGCGTATCCTGGGAACACCACACGAAAGTATTGATCGGGTTGAAGACCGGGAAAGGTTCACGGAAGTTTTAGATAAACTGGAAATACCCCAGGCAGATTATGGTATTGCCCATTCCTTTGAAGATGCACACAAAGTAGCAGAACGGATTGGATTCCCGGTGCTGGTGAGACCTTCATATGTTCTTGGTGGTCGGGCCATGCAGATAGTCTACGATGATGATGAACTCAGGGAGTACATGAAAGAAGCCGTGCGCATATCACCTGAACATCCTATACTGGTGGATAAATTCCTGGAAGATGCCATTGAGATAGATGTGGATGCATTATCAGATGGGAAAGAAGTTTTCATCGGAGGGATAATGGAACACATTGAAGAAGCCGGTGTGCACTCAGGAGACTCTGCCTGTGTTATACCTCCACAAAGTCTTTCTAAAGATATCTTAAAAATCATCAAGGATTACACCACCAAATTGGCACTGGAGCTGGATGTGGTGGGGCTCATGAACATCCAGTATGCATTTAAAATGGATGATGAGGATAACCCCAAAATTTACATCTTAGAAGCCAACCCCCGGGCCAGTCGAACTGTTCCTTTCGTGAGTAAAGCTGTGGGTGTGCCCCTGGCAAAGATCGCGGCGGAATTAATGATGGGTAAAAAACTCAAAGATTTCGGGCTGCGTGATGAAGTGAAAATAAATCATGTGGCGGTTAAAGAATCTATTTTCCCATTCATAAAACTTCCCGAAGCAGATTCCATACTGGGACCGGAGATGAAATCAACCGGGGAAAGTATGGGAATTGATGAAAACTTCGGAGTGTCTTACTACAAGGCACAGCTTTCAGCAGGCATGGAATTACCCCAGAAAGGTACCATTTTCATAAGTGTTCGTGATGCGGATAAGGATAAAATTCTGGATATTGTACAGAAAGCCGAAGAGCTTGGTTTTAAACTAATTGCAACCAGAGGAACTGCCCTTGCAGTTCAGGACCAGGTGGATATAGATATCATACGCAAGATCAGCCAGGGTTCACCAAATATACGGGATGCAATCCTTAACAAGGAAGTGGCCATGATCATCAACACCCCCTCAGGCAAACAGTCCGCAGATGACGGATATTACATCAGGAGGATGGCTGTTGAACTGGGAATACCCTACGTTACCACACTGGCCGGAGCAAGAGCAGCTTTAAACGCCATTGAAAATGTTGAAAAGGGAAAAATTGGAGTTAAATCTCTGAAAGAGTACCATGAAATTGCATAGTATTATTCCCATCTCTTTTTAAATTTTTATTTTACGTTTTTTGAAGTTTAAATCTTTATATCTTACTCTACCAATCCCAATTCCCACCAATTCCAGTCTAGCTTGTGAACTTTTAAGTAGAAAGAACATATCTCTTTGATCCCAAACCTCATACTTTAAAGTTGCTTAAATCTATCTCAAAGCTCAAAATTTAAATTTTGATTAAATCTATCTCAAATCTCAAACTTTAAAATTTGCTTAAATCATATCAAAGGATTAAATATCTCCATGAACATACTTTCTTCTGTATGATTAACATCAAAAATGGCCTGGTACTTTACGGTCCCCAGATGGAGCCAACACATGCCAATATCCTGATTGAAGATAATCTCATTGTGGAAGTTTCTCCCCATGCATCAGGGGGTAAGGAAATAGATATTAAAGGTTGTATTGTTTCTCCTTCATTAATAAACAGTCATGTGCATATGGGAGACTCGGTGGTCAAGGATATTGGTGATGGAGAATCCATTGAAAAGATTGTAAAACCACCCCACGGGTTGAAACACCGCTTACTTGCTCAGGCAGAACCTCAGGACATTATCAACTCCATGAAGGGTTCTCTTCAGGAAATGCTGGACACTGGAACCACCACCATAGTTGATTTTAGGGAGGGAGGAGTTAATGGAATATCCCTGCTTGAAAAAGCAGGTGAAGGCATTCCACTGCGTAAGGTGATTCTGGGACGTCATGATTCGTTTTTCAAACCATTCTCATCATCTCCCAGTAGTGATATGGAAATGGAAATAAGAGATAGCACTCAGGAAATCCTTGAACATGCACAGGGTATTGGTTTAAGTGGTTTTGGCGAGATAAACGATGATGTGGTGAAAATCATTACCTCCACCTCTTCCAGTAAGGGTAAACTGGCTGCAATTCACGCTGCAGAGTATGAGGAAGTACAAAGAAACTCAGTTAATTCCACTGGTAAAACTGAAGTTGAAAGGGCCCTGGAAGCTGGTTTTGATATTTTGATCCATGTCACCGCCCCCCTTAATCTGGATCTGGACCTTTTAAGCAAAACAGATACGTCTGTTGTCTGCTGTCCCCGTTCCAATGGTGCTCTTTCTGTTGGAATACCCCCAATAAAAGAAATGTGGGATCTGGGAATTAATCTTCTTCTGGGCACAGATAACCTGATGTTCAATTCACCCAACATGTTCAGGGAGATGGAGTACGCCCTGAAAGTTACCAGGGGTTATTACCATGAATATTTCCCTCCTGTAGAGATCCTGAAGATGGCTACAGTTAATGCTGGTT
>JAEZJV010000064.1 GCA_023415635.1 Bacillota bacterium
GCGGTGCGGCGGTCGACGTCCTCGTCCGTCCACGCGGTCTCGTGGCGCGCAGCGATGGCGGCGCTCAGCTTGAGCTGGGCGTGGTCGAGCAGGTACGTGCGCTTGCCCGTCCGGCCCAGGCCACGGCCCGTCGCGTCCTCGTCGCGCCAGGGGCGGTTCGACAGCGTCGGGTTGAGACGGCCGCTGACGAGGGTGAGGTTGCCCAGGCGGTGCAGGCGTTCGTCACGCTCGGCGACGAGGTCCGCGTCGTCGTCGAGGTAGGCGGTCCAGTGCTCACGCCACGCCTGGGGCATGACGTGCTCGATGGTGAGGTTGCGCGGGCAGGGGATCCCCTCGCCGAGTGGCCCGCGGTGGTGGTCCTCGAGCGCCTCGAGGACCATCCGCAGACGCGGGCGCGTGAGCGTCAGGTAGACGGGCGCGCGCAGCAGGGTCGTCGTGACCGAGAGGTCGTCGGGCCAGGAGCGGGACGGCGCCGTCTGCGACTCGAGGTGGTCGACGAGGGCGTCCCCGGCCGTCGCGGGCGCGGCGGCCCGCAGTACCCGGAGGATCGTCAGCACCGCGTTGTTGAGGTCCTTGCTGGTGCCACGCACGAGCGCCCGCCGCACGAACCAGCTCTCCAGTGCGCGCAGGGCCGTGTCGCGCTGGTCGGTGGGGAGGTCGGCGGGAGCCTGGCGAAGGAGCCACAGCAGGACGGGCCAGACGACCGTCGCGTCGAGGGTCTGCAGCACCCGGTACCGGAACAGGCCGGGCACGCTGGTGGCCGGCAGGGCGTCCACGCCGGCGTAGACCTGCGCGTCGTGGGCGATCTCCTCGAGGAGCGGCACCAGGTCGACGTCCTCGGCGGCGAGGACGCGGTCGCGGAACGTGGCGAACACCTGGTCGGCAGGCACTTCCTGGACCAGTCGCATGGTGAGCCAGTGGTGGAAGAACACGTCGAGGCGGGGCCGCATGAGGCGTCCCTGCCGCTGCGGTCGCCGCCACTCGTCGGTGTCGAAGGGGCGCCACAGGCGCCGGTAGAGCCCCACCACGTCGAGTCGGCGGCTCTGGGCGACCTGGAAGACGAGGTTCTTGATGAGGTCGGCCGCCAGCAGCGGGCTGCCGCGGTGGTTGAGCGTCTCGAAGATCACCTGGGCGTTGTCGCCCGACTCCAGGTCGATGACGACGAGGCGCAGGTGCTGCGCGAGCGCCTGCGTGAGGGCCGCCAGTCGCTCTCCGGCACCGTTCGGCTCAGCCAGGGCCCACTCCCGTGCAGCGTCGGTGAAGTACCGGTGCGCCCGGACGAGCAGCGACCCGGACAGGTCGCCCGAGCCGTTCCCCTCCATGGCGGCGGTGAACGCGGCCTGGTCTCGGTCGGTCGGCCAGACCTTGAAGACCTCCTCGGGTCGGCCGACGATCGCGCTGTTGTTGCGCGCGAGGCTGTGGAGCCCGGCCGCGTCCTGCGGTGAGCCGTGCTCCGCGACCACGCCCTGCACCGCGTCGAGCAGGAGCTGCAGCGTGGTGAGGCGCTGCTGCCCGTCGACGACGTGCCGCACGTCGATGAACCCGGCCGGCACGGACTGCTGGTCGACGACGACGGCCCCGAGGAAGTGGGGCGAGACCTGGGCCGGCCCGAACGCCACCGACGGGGCGTCGAGCACCCGCTCGGCGAGCGTCCGCACGTCCTCCCACAGCGGCTGCCACTGCGTGTCCCGCTCCCAGACGTACGGCCGCTGGAACAGCGGCACCACGTACCGCACCGAGTTGCCGAAGATCTCCGCCGGCGTGCGGGCGTACGCCTTCACCTCTGCCACCTGCCCTGGCTCACGAGCGCTCCGCGAGGCGGCGTTCGAACTCGGCGTACGCGCGGCGCATGTCGGCCTCCCGGTCGAGGGTGACGAACGGGAGCTCGTAGGTGTACGCGATACCGCTGCCGGGGTGGACTGCGGTGCGCTCAGCGTCGGTGATTGCGTCACCCCTGCGGCGCCAGACCTGGAGGACGCTCGTGGGGACGAGGCGGCCGTTG
This sequence comes from Bacillota bacterium, assembly GCA_023415635.1. Lineage (GTDB taxonomy): Bacteria > Bacillota > Clostridia > Lachnospirales > Lachnospiraceae > Mobilitalea. The sequence continues at coordinate 2,003 of JAEZJV010000064.1, forward strand.
GCGTCGTAGACGTAGGAGTTGCGGTCGTAGCCGTAGAGGACGGCGAACTGGGTGCGGTAGACGGAGCAGAGCTCGTCGGCCGTGACGCCGAGCACCAGCGCGACAATCGCGTCGATGTCCACCTGCGCGTCTCGGCGGTCCCTGGCAGTCCGGAACGGAGCTGTGGGGGACCAGGACGGTTCCCACCCCGGGGCAGCTCCGGCGACGGTCAGATCGTCGTGAACCGAGGACCAGATCTCGGCGTAAGCGTCGGTGACCGCGTTCAAGCGAAGCCAGCGCTCCGCCAGTTCGCCGTCGAGTGGGGAACGCTTCATCGGGAGTCGCCCGACGGTCGAGGCCGAGATGGTCGATTTCGGTGCGGTGCGCACGGCGAAGTCGTTGATCAAGGAGGAGGTGAATGCACCTGCCACGACGAGGTCGAGAGCGGCGACGGAAGGTGATCCGAGGCTGCTCACCCCATGGATGTGCGCGGCGCCCTGCGGTATCAGCGCGGGGATGAAGGTCCGCTCGCCCTGGTTGGCTGCCATGTTTCGCCACGCGATTCGGTAGTGGTCACGGGCGGGCTGAGGGTCGTCCGCCGTGCCCCAGTCGTCGTAGGCGCAGTCGTAGTCGTAGCGGTCGCCGGCGGGCTTGTAGGCGGTGACCGGGATCGCGTCGGGGGCGAGTGCTTCGAAGTCTGTGGCGGACCAGTCCTGGTTGTGAAGCATGGTCTTGTTCGGGGTCTTGTAGAACGGCGTCGAGACGAAGAGGTGCGGCCCCTGGAGGATGACGTCGTCCCAGGACTCGGGCTCGCCCCACTCGGTCTCGAAGTAGCCCTTCTTGCGGTCGATGCTCTCGTCCCAGCCACGGGAGAACCGGAGCCCGAGCTCGCCGATCCGGGGTGCCCGGGCCAGCTTGTCAAGGGGCGCGGCCGCGGAGGCGTTGACCGCGTAGACCATGCGGGTCTCCGGGACAGGAACGTCCGCAGTCTCGAGGACCGCGTGCCAGGTGCGCAGCGTCTCCTCCGTGACGTGGGTGATGCGCGACCGGTGGGGCCGCACGT
>JAEZJV010000066.1 GCA_023415635.1 Bacillota bacterium
TCATTATCTCCTTTGTGGATAAAGTCATTATATGTGTATACATCCTCAAACAAATGACTATTTTTTAAGTTTCTTACCCCACCTGTCGGTCTAGTGTTATCCATTGAATGAGCTATCTGATTGGTAACCGTATAAAACTCATCACAATCTGGGGATTCATTTATCCTTACTCCCCACATAATAATGGAGGGATGGTTTCTATCACAAAAAATCATTTCTTTTACATTTTCACAGGAAACATTTTTCCAGTTAGAGTCCCCAATATGCTGCCAACCTGGTATCTCTTCTAACACCAACAGTCCTATTTCATCACATCTATCGAGAAAATGCCTGGATTGAGGATAGTGAGAGGTTCTTACAATATTTGCCCCCAGATCATATTTTAGGATGTCCGCGTCCTTTACCTGTGCAGACTTCGGCATAGCATACCCTACATATGGGAAGGACTGATGCCTATTTAGCCCTCTGAGCTTAATCTTTATCCCATTGAGATAAAACCCGTCCTGCTTAAATAATACCTCCCTAAAGCCAAATCTCTGGTTGATCTCATCTACAATTTCTCCGTTACATACCAGCTGCACATTAAGTGTGTATAGGTATGGGCAATCAATGTTCCAGGCCTGAACATTTTCTACCGTTCCGCATATATTAAACTTCTGTCCCCCATTCTTGTAGTTAAATGCACTGACAACATTATTATCCTTATCAAGAATTTTAAAATTTGCAACATAGCTTTCTACATCGTAAAAAAGCTCTACGTCAATATCCATTATCTTGGCCTTCGCCCTTGCTTGAGACGTTTTTATAAACACGTCCTTTATGTGCGCCTTGTTTCTTACGTCTAGCCAAGCTTCTCTATATATTCCGCCATAAGTTAGATAATCAATGACATTTCCAAACGGTGGTGTATCATCTCTCTCGGTTGAGTCGCACTCCACAGTAATAATGTTTGATCCCCCGCAGGTTACATGTGATGATATGTCAACAACAAAAGGTGTATAGCCTCCAAAATGTTGTGCTACGTAATCCCCATTAATATAGAGCCTTGCATAGGACGCAATTCCTTCAAAGGTAAGAATGAGCACCTTTTCGCTATAATCCTCTGGTATATATAGCTGTTTTTTGTAGCAAGAAACAAATTGATACTCTTGTTCATCAAAATAATTATAATCAAGTTCCTTGTTTGTATGAGGTAAATTTACTGTCTCAAAATTAGAAAAGTCGAAGTTTTGATCTATATATTCAGTCTTAAAGTCAGGACTATACTTCCAGTCAAAATTTAAATTGATTTTAGGCATTCTATTACCATCCTTTCAGGGAATAACAATAAATATAATCTTTTAGTCATTTCCACATATCAATATTATAATGTTATAAAAAAATCAGGTCAACAATGTTGACCTGATTATGTTGTGTAATATTTACATTTAATTCATAGGAGTTCTCCCAAAACGCATATTATATTTGGTTTTTTATGTTGTATTGCGACCTCGACGAACCATATTTATTAATAAAATAATCCTTATTCTGACTAACTACTGCTAAGCAATTAACAAATCTATCTATTTCATTATAGTTGTTATAAAGGCCAAAGCTCGCTCTGACCATGCCCGGGAACGGTGTATCACTATTTTCAAAGAAAATCTCCATATCCTTTTCACTGTATCCAAGTAGTCTCTCACAATACGGGTGAGCGCAGAAAAATCCATTTCGAACTGCAATCCCCGCCTCGAAAGACAGTACCGCAGACATCAGGCTATGGTGAACCCCCTCTAGGTTAAAGGGTATAACCCCAATTGTGTCTTGCTTGTCGGGATAATTGTAAAGTGTTATGCCACCTATTTTCTTTATTCTGTCATGTGCATAAGACAGTAGTTTCTTTTCATGTGTTAGAGCATTATCCATACCAATTTTCTGCAGTTGCTTAACTGCAGATATCATTGCTACTACTCCTAAGAGATTTGGAGTACCTGCCTCGTCCTTCATTGGTGGCTGCTCCCACAATATTCTGTCATGAGTAACTATACTTATAGCACTCCCTCCTTGAGCATAGGGCAACCCTGTTTCAAATATTGTCTTTGGCCCAATTAATACCCCCACACCATAAGGAGCATACATTTTGTGAGCAGAGAATGCCAGAAAATCTATATGCTCCTTACTTCCATATTTCTTCATATCAAGGTTCATATGTGGAATAAGCTGTGCCCCGTCTACAAATATCTGTGTACCATATTGATGTGCCAAATGCGCAATACTATAAATGTCATTTATGTAACCAGTAACGTTAGACACACCTGTTACTGCTAAAAGCTTTATCCTATTCCCATACTTTCTTAGCTTTAGCTCCAGATCACTCATGTCAAGTCTTCCAAACTCATCAATGCCAACATAGTCAATATTAAACTTATCTCGCCACGGTAAGTCATTTGCAGCATGTTCCATCCAAGTTGAAAGTACGACATCCTTACCATTTTTCTGCTGGCTTAAAACATAAGCAAGCATGTTTATGGAATCGGTTGTATTTTTTGAGTATATTACAATGTCATTATCCTCATCACCGTTTACAAACTCAATAATTACTTTTCTCCCCTGCTCGTAGATATCAGTAGATAGTTGGGATTTGTATCCTTTACCCCTATGGGTAGATGAATACCACGGTAGAAAATCATTAATATCCTTTATAACACTTTTAAATGGGGGTGTTGTAGCTGCATTATCAAAGTTTATTGCGGTAACAAACTTCCCGTTATCTAGTGGGACTGCAGTTTCAACTCCAGCCACTAGGCCACGGTATTTATTGATGTTGGCCTGATCCATATTAAACCCATTATAGCTCTGCATATTAAGCCCTCAAATGTCCTTTTTTCATATAACAGTATATTCAGAGTATAATTTAGTTGTGAGTAATCCAATGTCAAATTGATTCTTGTTATAGTAAAAGGGTAGGCTTAAAGTACAAACATATGGGTCAACCATAATATAAGATATTACCCCCGTTTAGAATAGGCTAACCATCCATCTACCTATAGCAGCAAACCCCAAACATAGTATTATACTCCCAAATAGATTAACAGAAGCCATTACGTACTTACCCGTCTCAAATAAGCTAATAGTCTCATAGCTAAAGGTAGAAAAAGTGGTTAGCCCGCCTAAAATACCTGTAGTAAGAAATAACGTTACCTCATCACTCATCCAGTTG
>JAEZJV010000001.1 GCA_023415635.1 Bacillota bacterium
TGAACACCATCAGCAGCGACTTGCCCGACCCCTGGAAATGCCAGATCAGGCCCTGCTTGATCTTTCCGTGCAGGACTCGCTGCACGATCAGGTTCGTGGCCTGGAACTGCTGGAACCGAGCGATCACCTTGATCTTGCGGTGCTTCTTGTCCGTCGCGTAGATGGTGAAGAAACGCAGGAAGTCCAACACTGCGGCAGGCCTGAGCACACCGTTGACGGCGTCCTTGACGACCTCCAGACCGACTTTCGCCGGCGCGTCGGGGTCGGTCTCGTCCACGCGCCACGGACCCCACAACTCGACCGGCATCCCAACCGTGCCGTAGCGGAAGTCCTTGCCCTCGGTTGCGAACGAGAAGACGTTGGGCACGAAGAACTGCGGCACGCTCGCCTCGTAGTCGTCGTGCACTTGCGCGGCACCGTCGATCCACGAGTACGCCGCCCGGATCGGCGTTTTCGCCTCACCCACCACCAGCGGGAAGCCGTTGCACCACAACACGAGGTCGAACCGCTTGCCAACGCGGCCGATCTGGAACGTCACCTCCGTCGAGACCACCCATTGGTTCGAGGAGTCGACCTCAGGGTGGTCGAAGTCGATGAGTCGGACGGTCGTGTGTTCGCCGTTGGGGCCGAAGGGCATCGACTTCTGCCCGGTCAGCCATGCCATGAACTCCTCGTTCGCGACAACCGGGTGCGGAGTCGTGCGTGCGGTGATGAGGATCGCTCGCAGCGTATGGATGACCTCGTCGGCCTTCCTCGGGTCGGCCGCGATCTCCGGGTTCAGCCGGATCAGCGCGGCCTGAACTGCACCTTCCAGCAGCACCTCGTCGGGACGTCGCGGAAGCTGGTTGCCCGGCACGAACTGGACGTCGATCGACTTCACCAGATCGCGGATGAAGTCACGGACTGAGTTCGCCTCGTTGAACAGGGCCATCAGTTGCCTCCGAAGACTTCTCCGAGGAGCGAGTTCCGAAGGAGGCCGATCGAGGCCACTTCGGCCGCGAGCGCATCGGTGCCGCGCGAGGCGACTTGGAGGTTGGCCAAAATCTCCACCTGCTGGTCCAGAGGTGGCAGCGGGAAGTCGAAATTCTCGACGTCAGCCTTCGTGATATTCGGGTCCTTGCGAGAGCTGGCGGCGACCTTGCGCCACTTGGGCCGCCCCGCTTTTAGGACCTCATGCAGGAATCGGGGGTCCACGTCAGACCTCAAGTCGAGGATTGCGCTGACGGCCTGATTCGTTGCGGCGTCCATGCCCAGCCTCGCAGTCCGGCCGATCTGGCCAAACCCGCCATACATCGCGACAAGGACGGTGCCGCAAGGGACAACCTTCGCGGAGGTCTCCGACACTGCCGCCTCCGTAATCTTCTCGTCAGTCACGTCGAGTTGATCCTCGTTGAGGTCGAGAGTCTTGACCCAGGGGATTTCGCCGCTGTCGAAGTACAGCGCCTGTTGCGACCGATTCGGAGTCGCGCCCGACCGGACTCGTCCAACCGACGCGACGGTCTCGGCCGTCCACCCGAACGGCAAGGATTCGGTCCATGTGTTGACCGTGTCCGAGTTGAGCTCAGCGGAGGTCCATTCGCCCCCCGGTCCGACTGTTAGGAGCGCCAGTCGAGCCTGTTCGAACCCTGCATTGGCTTCCTGAAGCAGGCCCTGCAACGCTCGGCGATGACGCTCGATGGCCCAGAGGAGGTCGGCGATGCGCTTTTGCTCGTCGAGGGGAGGGAGGGAGAACTCGAAGTTGGCGAGGTCGCGCCAGTTGGTGCGTGGGGAGAGCGAACCGGCTGAGGTGCCGAGGGCGTGGTCGAAGAACTCGTTGGACTGAACGAGGAACGGCAGGAACTCACCGAGCATCTGTGTCTCGTCTGCCTCGAAGGTGTAGATGTCACCGGAGCAGACGGCATCGAACTCGGCGTAGGCAACCTTGCGCTGGTAGGCGCGGCGCTTGCCGAAGAGCGTCTGACCCGGCTTCACGCGGCGGGTGAACGTGGTGCCGTCCTCGGTCGACCCCCAGCGGCCGATCTTCAGCTCGCCGGGGTCCATGTGCTCCATCGCGATGATCCGGTCGACACCTGCCGCGTGGAGATCGCGGACTGTCTCGTTGACGTTGCGAACGACGTCGCCGAAGGTGACGCGCTTCCACGCGGACTTGTCGAGGTTCAGGTTCATGCCGTCACCTCCGCCCGCAGCAGCGCGAGAACGTCTGCGATTGCGGAGTCGGAAGCGGCAGCGGCGGCGCGCCAGTCGGCGACCGCCTCGGTGACGTCGATCTGCTCGCCCGTGTCGGCGGACTTGGCTCCGGCGACGTACAGCGGGATGGCAAGGCTGTGACCCTTGTCGGCGATCTGGTCGAGGGTTGCGACGGCGGCGAATTGGTCGATGCCGGTGAAGCCTCGGTAGGCGTCGAGGATCTTCTGCTGGTGGGTGTCGCGCAGGAACGACTGGGCCTGTTCGCGGGCGACCTCGTTGACCGCGTTGATGAACAGCACCTTGCCCTGGTGCTCCGCGGGCTTGGTGGCGCGCAGGGTGACGACGACGGCTTCCATCGGGCTGTTGTAGAA
>JAEZJV010000026.1 GCA_023415635.1 Bacillota bacterium
ATATCATCAGGCTAAAGTTGTTTGCAACTGCGGTAACGAATTTGTAACAGGATCAACCAAGGAAGATATCCACGTAGAAATCTGCTCCAAGTGCCATTCATTCTATACAGGACAGGTTAAGGCAGCTACAACTCGTGGTGCAATTGATAAATTCAACCGTAAGTATGGTTTAAGCCAGGATAAATAATGAATAACAGAAGTAATTTTGTTATATCAGCGTAAAGACAATAGAACGTTAAAAATTGGGTTGAGGTATACTTCCTCAGCCTATTTTTAAATAATAATTATTTATTGGATTGATATATAAATCATTGTTTCATATCAGGATACAGATTGATCTGACGGAAGCTGAAGACAGAATACAATGAAAGAGAAAGGTTCGGGTGCTATGATGAAACCATCAGGAATTGGGGGCATGTCCGTAATGGAAGGCGTAATGATGAAGAATAAAGACGTCTACGCCGTCGCAGTACGAAAGCCGGATAAGGAGATTACAATTGAGATAAATAAGCATAAGGACTTCTCTGATAAGGTAAAGCTTTTCAAGCTGCCTATATTCAGAGGGATGTTAGCCTTTGTGGATTCCTTAGTTATTGGTGTTAAGGTTTTAAATTATTCCTCCAGCTTCTTTGAAGAAGAGGAGGAGGCCCAGAACACGAAAAAGTACCAGAAGAGCAAGAGTAAGGATACCGGGACCGATTTTGAAGTAGAGGAAGTCACCGCAGTTCAGGGCAGTGATAGTAATGAAATAGGTAAAGAGAAGGCTAACAAGGAGCCCGCGAAGAAGGAGGAGAACTCCAATGCGTTGCTCATGGTAATCGCGGTATTGATCTCCATTGCTATGTCCGTGGCTCTTTTTATGGTTCTTCCTGTACTGGTAACAAACCTGTTTGCTAAGGTCATTACTAATCATTATTTACTCGCTTTTATTGAGGGTGTCGTACGTCTTGCAATTTTTATCGGATATATTATACTCGCTTCTCAGATGAATGAGATTAAAAGAGTATTCATGTACCATGGAGCAGAACACAAGACGATCAACTGTATCGAACATGGATATGAGCTAACCGTGGAAAATGTAAAATGGCAGTCCAAGCAGCATAAACGCTGCGGAACCAGTTTCATGCTACTGGTGGTATTGATCAGCTTACTGTTCTTTATGATTATTCCGAGCGGAACCCTGCTATGGAGAATAGTATCCAGAATTATCCTGGTTCCGTTTATTGCAGGGATATCCTATGAATTTATCAGGCTTGCTGGGAAGAGTGAGAGTAAGGTGGTTAATGTATTAAGCCAGCCCGGCTTGTGGATGCAGGGACTAACCACCAGAGAGCCGGATACTTCCATGATAGAAGTTGCAATCAAATCTGTAGAGGCTGTTTTTGACTGGAGAGCCTTCCTTGAAGAATACAGTGAGGATACAACGGTTGTAAAACCGGTTAATGGAAATCCTCAGGAAACAAAGGCAAAGACTAATGTAAAACATAATCCGAAGGGATCAAAGCCGCAGCTCTCCAATAAGACGAATGGTAAATCCGCTAAAGTAAAGCAGAGTATTGTACAGAGTGACTCAAAGCCTGTTCAGGAGTTAAATAAGCAAGCTACTCCTGCAAAAAAAGCGACTGATCTAAAGGAAACAAAGGAAGTAAGCGCTGCAATCGAAGAAGCCTCTGTTAAAGCTCACAGCGAGGTAAAAGCGTCGGTCGGAGGACTTGCTTATACCGGAACGGTAGAGGCTGATGAGAAACACGTAAATCTACATGCTAGCCAGATTGGACGGAATAAGGGAATTGCACCAGTGACCATTAAGCCAAATCTCAAATTGAGATCTGATGAAGAGGATGATGACATCTTAATGGCATTGGACAAATATTTTGATGAGGGCCATAAGGGTGAGGATTAACCGAAGTGCGTTCAGTATAACACTCTCCTTATTCTTAACAGCTTACTTTGGCTACTGTAGGGATTAGGCAGCATGGTTGTTGATGAGGTCTAGGATGAGCACATATAGGGAATTATTACAAGCGGGCCGTGTATTATTAAAACAGAAGGAGATAGCAGATGCTGATGCAGATGCATGGTATCTGTTGTCCCATATTTTCAAGATAAATAGGACAGATTTCCTCTTAAGGGGGGATCAGACTATTCCTACAGAGCTTGAGGAAGCTTATCTCAATGTACTGAATCTTCGGGCCAGGCACATTCCGCTTCAGCATATTGTCGGCACACAAGAGTTCATGGGAATTGAATTTAATGTCAGCCCTGAGGTATTAATACCAAGGCAGGATACAGAGGTCTTGGTTGAGGAGGTCTTGAAGGTAGCAAAAGGCAGGAAGGTACTGGATTTATGTACCGGTTCCGGATGTATCATAATAAGTATTGCATGCCTTGGGGAACCGTCTAGGGCAGTTGGAGCAGATATCTCGAAAAAAGCATTGGAAATTGCGGCAGGGAATGTGAAGAAGAATGGAGTCTGTGTGGAGCTTTTTCAGAGTGACTTGTTCGAGAAAATTGCAGGAAGCTACGATATTATCGTATCTAATCCGCCTTATATCCCTACAAAGGATATTTATGAGCTTATGCCGGAGGTGCGGGAGCATGAACCGATGCTTGCACTGGACGGTAGAGAGGACGGCTTGGAATTTTACAGGAGGATTTCTGCCGAGGCTTTTAGATACTTAAATAAAGGAGGTTTCATTTTTTATGAGATCGGATATAATCAGGGAGAAGCCGTGAAACAAATACTGCTTCGGGAGGGCTTTACCGATGTAATTATTAAAAAGGATTTAAGCGGGCTTGACCGTGTGATATCTGCAAGAAGATCATAATTTGTATTTTATATAAGCTGCCTTTTGGCAGGATGGAGGTTATTATGTTTGATAAGTTAGAGGACCTTCTGGTTCGTTTTCGTGAAATTGAGGACGAGATGATGAGCCCCGACGTAGTAAATGATCAGAACAATTACAGGAAGCTTCGAAAGGAGCATTCCGAGCTTTCTGAAATTGTTGAGAAATATAAGGAATATAAGGCAACCCAGCATAGTATCGAGGAAAGTCTTGCCATGCTTGAGGAGGAGAGCGACGAAGAGCTTCGCGAGCTTGCGAAGGAAGAGCTTCAGGAATGTAAGCAGCGCCTTCCAAAGATTGAGGAGGAATTGAAGATACTGTTGCTGCCGAAGGACCCCAATGATGAGAAGAATGTTATCGTGGAAATCAGAGGCGGTGCCGGTGGCGATGAGGCTGCTTTATTTGCTGCTGAATTATATCGTATGTATGTTATGTATGCGGAACGCAATCATTGGAAGATCGATATGATGAACCTTAATGAGAACGGAATTGGCGGATATAAGGAAGTAATCTTCATGATTAACGGTAAGGGAGCCTATTCCAGATTGAAATATGAGAGTGGGGTACACCGTGTACAGCGTGTTCCTGTGACTGAGTCCGGCGGGCGTATTCATACCTCGACTTCAACCGTAGCGATCATGCCCGAGGCGGAAGAGGTTGATATAGAATTGGATTTAAATGATTGTAAATTTGATGTATTCCGTTCCTCCGGTAACGGTGGCCAGTGTGTCAATACGACGGATTCTGCCGTTCGATTGACCCATATCCCGACAGGTATCGTTATCTCCTGTCAGGACGAGAAGTCTCAGCTAAAGAATAAGGATAAGGCAATCCGTGTTCTACGCGCAAAGCTTTATGAGATAGAACTGGAGAAGGCTCAGAGCGCAGAGGCAGAAGCTAGAAAGAGCCAGGTAGGAACCGGTGACCGTTCCGAGAAGATCAGAACCTATAACTTTCCCCAGGGTCGTGTGACCGACCACCGAATTAACCTTACCATTTACCAGATTGATAAGGTTATGAACGGTGATCTCGATATCCTTTTTGACAGCCTGATTGCAGCCGATCAAGCAGCTAAGCTGGCAAACATGAATAACGAGTGAATCGCTTGGTTAATCAGGTAAAAAGATGAATAAATTATCCTGCTCGGCGGATGATGTGATTAAGAGACTTATATTAGTTTTTGACTGATATAAGTCTTTTTGGTATGAAATCAATATACGATATCCGATAAGGAATGGGACTTAAGAATTACCGTTTGACAGGAATGTTCAGCAGAGATACAATAATAAGGATGGAAAGGCAAAACATTTAAACCAGACCTTCCGGCACTCAAGGAGTACAGGAAGGTTTTATTATAATTATGAAGGATAGGATTCTATGAAGCCAAAACAGGTTATCAGCAGCTTAAATAATCCCCAGATGAAGAACCTCACCCTGCTGCAAAAGAAGGTAAAAGAGCGGGAGAAACAGGGAAGCTATGTAATAGAAGGAATTAAGATGTTTGAGGAGGCGAAGGAATTGGGGCTTCTTGTAAAAGCCTATGTTTCCGAAAGCTTTTACAGGGAGAAGATTGCTGAGAGACCGGAGTATTTTGATAAAGTGGATTATGAGCTTATTACGGATTCCGTACTGAAGGAGGTGTCAGATACAAAGACGCCCCAGGGGATTATGGGGACGGTCAGAGCTTTGTACCATCAGCCGGAGGATTTATTAAAAGAGGAAAGAGCCTGCCTATTGTTACTGGAGGATATCCGCGACCCCGGTAATCTGGGTACGATGATAAGAGCCGCCGAAGGGGCGGGAATTACCGGAATAATAAGTAGTGCAGCCTCAGTAGATTTATATAATCCCAAGGTAATCCGTGCAACCATGGGTTCAATATACAGGGTTCCCTTCTGTCAGGTGGAGGATTTTTTTCAGATACTTCAACGGATCAAAGAGCAGGGAATTACCATTTATGCTGCACACCTTCATGGGCTTCCCTATGATACGGAAGGAAGCTTCCGCAAGAAATGTGCATTTTTAATCGGTAACGAAGCCAATGGGTTGTCAGAGCAGGCAACCGCACAGGCAGACACCTTAATTAAGATACCCATGGAAGGCAAGGTGGAGTCCTTAAACGCTGCAGTTGCTGCCGCGATCCTGATGTATGAAGCGGCAAGACAGCGAAGAATTGATTAGGAGCGGAAGTGATGGCATTTGAGGTTTTTAACAGAGCGGAGAAAAAATATATCATAACCGATGAAGTGTTTCGGACGTTGAGAACGAAGCTTGAGGAACACATGCTTCCGGATTCGTTTTGCAGGAGCAGCGAATTTTATACGATCTGCAATATATACTATGATACACCGGATCATCAGCTTATAAGACGCTCCATCGAGAAACCGATTTATAAGGAGAAGCTGCGGCTTAGAAGCTATGGTATAGTCACTCCGAAGGATAAGGTTTATCTGGAGGTCAAGAAGAAATTCAATGGTTATGTCAATAAAAGACGCTGCTCCATGCAATTGGAGGAGGTCTGTCGATACATAGAGACTGGAAGGCGTTCGGAAGGAAAAAAAACATCTACAGAACAGGTACTCAAAGAAATTGATTTTATGCTGAAGCGATACCCGGAGCTGGCCCCTACCCTTTATCTTTCCTATGATAGAATTGCCTTATATGGAAATGAAAAAGCTGATTTCAGAGTCACCTTTGATACCAATATCAAAACAAGACGCTATGAACTGGGGCTTGATCAGGGAATTTACGGAGAACTTCTGCTTCCGCCTGGAATCTGGGTTATGGAAGCAAAGACAAATCGAGCAATACCCTATTGGTTTACCAGGCTGTTGTCCGAATATCAGATTTATCCGGACAATTTTTCGAAATACGGAGCAGAATATCGACGGGCTTTGCAACGCGGTGAGCTTTCTATGCCGTCAAGCGGTCAAAATAGAATGTGCGTATAGGAGGAAGCAGAAATGTTTAATTCAAATCTAGAGGATGTCTCTATACAGGGGTTCAATGTTATCAGTATCGGGACGCTTCTGCTATGTATCGCAGTAGGGCTGATCATCGGAGTTGTTATCACCGGAGCATATTTTATCATTACGCCAAGGCGGGAGCGTTCGGCAAGCTTTACCCTGAGTATGGTTATTCTGCCTGCGATTGTGGGTGTGGTAATTCTTCTGATTGGCGGTAATATTGCAAGAGCTTTCTCTATGGCAGGAATTTTTACGATTGTCAGATTTCGAAGTATACCGGGGGATGCTAAGGATATCTCATTTGTATTTCTTACAATGGCCACCGGTCTAGCAGTTGGCTTGGGTTATCTGTCCCTGGGTGTGGTTGTGGCTGTCCTGATCAGTTTTGCTATTATATTAGTCAGCAAGGCGCGGATTGGTCTTCCGAAGCATAAAGAGAAGAGTCTTCGGATCACTATTCCGGAGGACATGAATTATCAGGGGATTTTTGATGATTTGTTTTTGAAATATACCAGCTTTTGGGAAATGAAGAAGATAAGAACAAGTAACATGGGTACTCTTTTCGAATTAACCTATGATATTGTTCTGAAGGATACTACGCTGGAGAAGGAATTCCTGGATGCAATACGCTGCAGGAACGGAAATCTTCAAATAGCATTGTCTGTGAAGGAAGGAAAAGATCAGCAGCTATAAGGATAGATTTATGAATAATCCATGTAATTAATTACATAATATAAATGTCATGATGCAGGATAAGAAAAGGAAATCATTCTGTAGCATGACATTTTTACGTTTATGGATCTATTTTTATAATAAGGCGGAAGCTAGATTAAAATATGATTAGAAGACTGATGGTTCTGTTGTATACAAATGCACTTATGGTAAAATATAGAATATCAAACAACGGAAGGAGGAATTGAGTTGACGAATTCGATTTATTGGCTCCTTATTCTTGCGGTTTTAATCCTGATAGAAATAATTGCTTTGAATCTGACTACAATATGGTTCGCAGCCGGAGCTCTATTGGCCTTTGTCCTGTCCCTATTTTATGACAGTCTGGTTTTGGAACTCCTTCTTTTCCTGGTAGGATCCCTAGCCCTGTATTACTTTATCAGGCCTGTGATTTTGCGATATTTTAATCCCAAAAAAGTGAAAACGAATTATGAAGGGGTCATCGGTAAGAATGGTCTTGTTAACATTACAATAGATAATAGTAACGGAACAGGTAAGGTCACGGTAGACGGACAGGAATGGTCGGCAAGGTCCTTTGAGGGGAGTATCATTGAGGAAGGCTCCGAAGTAAGAATACATGCGATATCAGGAGTTAAGCTGCTTGTCAGTAAAATTAAAGGATAATATATACAAATAATTGCTATTAAGAAAAAATTAAGATTTTTCTTCTTGATTAAGAAGGCCTGTTGATATATTATTATGCTAGTTTATTAAAAGGTAGGAGTGCGTACCCTTTGGGTACGCTATATTTAAGACTGGTGTGCCGGTGTTGACCGGTTACTCTGGCTTGCAGGGGATGGTTATGATTAAATTAAAGAGAGTTATCGCATCGCCATATTTTATTATGTTTCTATTTGCATTTAAAATGATGGTGTATTATTCTCTGATTGAGGTCCACCGATTAGAGATGATTATGATATTACTGAGTCTAATAGTGTGGGGAGTAATTTTTGTACTATTTGGACGAAGTGAAATCAGAGGGAAGAAAGTAATATTCCTGACGGTATATTTTCTTCTCAGTTTACTGATGTTTGCGGACACAATGTATTACAATTATTACAATACAACGGTATCGATCAGACAGCTTTGGCAGGCCAAAAGTGTAGCTGCTGTACCGAAAAGCTTCCTGGCGACTATAATACCGGCCAGTTTTATGTTATTTCTTGATATCCCTTTTGCTTACATGTGCTTCAAGAAATATGCAACCAGAGAGATCCTGTCAAAGATTTATCCCTGGAGAAGACTTAAGTATATTTTATATGGATTCACAGCGGTCATCATAGTACTGATTACGAATCCCTTCCATTCCGCAGCCATAGCGAGCGTGAACAGTATGGAATTTTTTACAAGCCACGTGAGTGATATCTGCGATACTATTTCTGATAATCTTGAGGCCGGCGATATGCCGAAGGAAGAGATTTTGGAGGTATTGGAGACAATGCCTACAGAACCGGCTAAGGAGCTTAAATATCAGGGGGTCGGAAAAGACAGGAATTTGATTGTGATTCAGATGGAAGCGCTTCAGCAGTTTGTAATTGGCGCAGAATACAATGGACAGGAACTGACACCAAATATAAACAGGCTGATTGAAGGAAATTCCCTGTACTTCGATCATTATTTTTCTAATGTAGGAAAGGGTAATACAGCAGATGCCGAGTTTTCCTCCATGAACAGTCTTTATCCGTTGATTGATGGAGAAAGCTATCGTTTATATCAGGATAATACCTACGAGGGACTGCCCTGGCTGTTAAGAGAAATAGGCTATACTTCATTTGCCGTTCATGGCTATAAGGGTGAATTCTGGAACAGGGAGAAGGCATACCCGAATCAAGGGTTCCAGAACTTTTACAGCTTTGAGGACTTAAACCAGGAGGAGCTCATAGGCATGGGTATTTCGGATAAATCCATGTTCAGGCAGCTGATTCCCATCCTGCAGAGTCAGACCGGTCCGTATTTTGCTTTTACTATTACGCTATCAAATCATCATCCGTTTATGATAGATGAACAATATCTTACGTTGAAGCTTAAGGAAGAGGATCAGGGAACAAAGTTTGGAGATTATCTGCGGACAGTCCATTATACAGATGAAGCAATCGGACAGTTTATCGATGATTTAAAAGCTGCAGGTCTTTATGACAATACAGTGATTGCTCTTTACGGAGACCATCATGGTCTGAATTGCGGTATGGAGGAAGTCTCAGAGCAGATGAATGCCTTCCTCGGAAAAGAATATGATTACGATGAGATGATGAATATCCCTCTGATCATCAATATTCCTGGAAGTAATGTGCAGGCAACGATCCATACCACTGGCGGACAAGTGGATTTTATGCCTACAATAGCGAATATCATGGGATTGAAGCTGGAGGAGACCTTCACTGTGGGACAGGATCTTGCAAATGCCAAGGAAGGATTTGTAGCATTTACAGCTTATATAGGCGAGGGATCCTTTGCTACGGATGATATCTTCTTTATGGTATCCCGCGAAGGTATTTTTGAAGGGAGCCGAGCGATAAAGATAGGCACAGAAGAAGAAGCCGATGCAGCTCTATATAAAGAGCAGTATGACAGGGCGCTTCTACTGAAGAAGACCTCAAAGGAAATACTGGAACAGAATATGATCGCTGATTTTATTACACATGATTAATGTAAAGCAGCCATGAACAAAGGATATAGTTTATGGCTGTTCTTTTAATTGCCGCCTGAATAGATATGCATAATACCGGCTTTCCTTAATAATGAATATATGCTTGACAAACAAGTGAATTTGGAATAATGTATAAATAGTCATTATTAGAGTATAAATATGAATATTTACTACTATATGGAAAATGAATTTATCCCAGAATACAAAGGAACGGGAGCAGCCAAAACATCGGCGGAATGGAGGATATTATGAACTTAAAGGGACGCAGCTTATTAACATTGAAGGATTTTTCTCCGGAGGAGATTGATTTTCTGCTTACGCTGGCAGCGGAGCTAAAGGAGAAGAAGAAGCAGGGAATTACCGGTAACAGCCTGAAGGGCAAGAACATTGCATTGATTTTTGAGAAGCCCTCTACCAGAACCCGTTGTGCATTTACTGTTGGTTGTGTGGATGAAGGAGGTTATCCGGAATATTTAAGTAAGGATGATATACAGCTAGGCTATAAGGAAAGTGTGGAGGATACTGCACGGGTACTGGGAAGGATGTTTGACGGGATTGAGTTTCGCGGCTTTAAGCAGGAAACTGTAGAGAAGCTGGCGAAGTACAGCGGCGTTCCCGTATGGAACGGATTGACGGACATGGATCACCCCACACAAATTCTTGCTGATTTCTTGACTTTAAAAGAGCAGTTTGGTAAGCTTAAAGGGTTGAAGCTCGTATATGTAGGAGACGGACGAAACAATATGGCAAACAGCCTGATGATCGGTTCCTCCAAAATGGGAATTGATTTTACGATTCTGTCACCTAAGGCGCTATGGCCACAGGGAGCACTCATCACCATGTGCAAGGAATATGCAAAGGCTTCAGGAAGCAAGATAGTGATTTCTGATTCCCTTGGGGACATCGAGGGTGCGGATGCCGTATATACAGATGTATGGTGTTCCATGGGTGAAGAAGATTTGGCAGCAGAACGCGTAGAGCTCTTAAAGCCATATCAGGTAAATGACGCTCTGATCGCTATGACAAAGAAGACGAAAACCATCCTTTTGCATTGTCTGCCTGCTGTGAAGGGTAAAGAAGTAACAGAAGAGGTTTTTGAGCGATTTGCGGATGTGATTTTTGATGAAGCGGAGAATCGTATGCATACCATTAAGGCTGTTATGGTAGCGACAATAGGTAATATATAAACTGAGGTGCAATAACATGAACGACCCCAAGAGACAACCGAAAAAGCCTTCCGTGAAGGGAGATATTATCAATACCGTAGCCGGAATTGCTCTTGTTGTTTTTGTTGTCCTGATCTTTGTTTTCCCTAATAATCACTATGCTATTCTGGCAGCGTGTATTACGGGCGGCTTGATGAATATAATGAATGGGCTTAAGCAAAGAAAGGGGCCTGCTGGAGGTTCGATGGGTACGTCATTGATCGTGATGGGTGTCATCGTAATCCTTCTGGGCTTTATCGTTTTCGCTATAGTATAAAAACTAGAAAATGGGTGTTAGAATGGATCAAGATAAGGTAGTACTATGTGCAAGCAGTGCTTATGAGAAGAAATTCTGGATTAATGAGGATTTTAAAGCCTTACCGGAACAGATAAAGCAGGAGTTAAAGATCCTATGTGTTCTGTTCACAGAGGATGTAGGTGGTATCCTTACAATGGAATTTGATGAGGATGGAATGCTGATTTTCCGTGTAGATTCGGAGGAAACGGATTATCTGTACGATGAGATTGGAAGTGTTCTGAAGATAAAGCAGCTTCAGAGGGAGAAGGCGGAGCTTCTAGAAGCATTGGAGCTATACTATAAGGTATTCTTTCTTGGAGAGGATCCGAATAAACTCTTAGATGAGGAATAGTTCAAAGCATTAAGTATTGCCATAAGGAGGAAAGTAATGTTACTAGTAATAGATGTAGGAAATACCAATATAACCCTAGGTGTTTTTGAGGATTTGAATCTGAAGGCAAGCTTTCGCCTGACGACCAGCACAGCCCGTACCTCTGACGAATACGGTCTGATACTATACGACCTGTTAAAGGCAAGAAATATCGGTATTAATGAGATTACTTCTGTGACAATAGCATCTGTGGTACCGAAGCTGATGCATTCTCTGGCCTCCGGTATTATAAAGTATCTGGGAATAACTCCTTTGATTGTGGGAACCGGTACCAAAACCGGAATTAAAGTAAATACTACGAATCCCAAGGAAGTCGGAGCAGATAGAGTAGTGGATGCGGTAGCAGCATATGAAATCTATGGGGGTCCGGTGCTGGTGATAGATTTCGGTACCGCCAACACATATGATCTGATCACTGCAGATGGTACTCTGGTAGCTGCGGTTACCTGCCCTGGGCTTAGGATTTCAGCCAACGCATTGTGGACTGAGACAGCAAAGCTTCCTGAGATAGAAATAGCGATGCCAGAGACAATCCTGGCCAAGGATACCATCACCAGTATGCAGGCCGGTTTGGTATTTGGTTGTATCGGACAGACAGAATATATCGTAAAGAGGATGTTGAAGGAAGCAGCGATAGACAATTGCAGGGTGATTGCTACCGGAGGTCTGGGAAAGATTATTTCCGATGCTACCGATGCAATTGAAATATATGATCCGAACCTAACCCTGAAGGGCTTGAAAATCATCAGTGATAAGAATAAGAAATGAGTCTGGAATTCTAAGGCCTTATAAAGGCAGCAGAATGCATGGAAACGGAGTAATTATGAGTTTCACTATTGGAAATGTTAGAATAGACGGAAAATTGTTTCTTGGACCCATGGCAGGAGTAACAGACCTGCCATTTCGTTTGCTGTGTAAGGAGAAGGGTGCAAATCTCGTCTATACAGAGATGGTCAGTGCCAAGGGAATACAATATAATAATAAGAATACAGAGCTCCTGCTCAAAATAAGCGAGAAGGAGCGTCCCTGTGCACTTCAGCTGTTCGGTGCTGATCCGGACATTATTAGCGAAACGGCAAGGAAACTGGAGACACGTAATTTTGACCTTCTGGATATCAATATGGGCTGCCCGGTTCCTAAGGTTGTCAATAATGGAGAAGGCTCTGCATTGATGAAGACTCCGGAATTAATTGGGGAAATAATTAGCAAGGTGTCTTCTGTCATAAAAAAACCGGTTACTGTGAAGATACGGAAGGGCTTTCATGAGGAGAATGCCGTGGAGGTGGCTAAAATTGCAGAGGCGAACGGTGCTGCTGCAATTGCCGTACATGCCAGAACCAGGGAGCAGTATTACAGCGGTAAGGCAGATTGGGAATGTATTCGTAAGGTAAAGGAAGCAGTTTCGGTGCCAGTCATCGGCAGCGGAGATGTATTCACACCCCAGGATGCGAAACGTTTGCTTGGGGAGACAGGCTGTGATGCCATTATGATAGCAAGAGGAGCAAGAGGGAATCCCTGGCTCTTTGAACAGATCGGGACCTATCTTAAGGAAGGTATCCTGCTTCCGAAACCGGAATTTGGTGAAGTGAAGGAGATGATTCTACGGCACGGAGCTCTGTCCGTAGAATATAAGGGGGAATTCATCGGTATCAGAGAGATGCGTAAGCATGTAGCCTGGTACACCACAGGTTATCCCGGCTCCTCAAAGCTTCGTAACAGGGTCAATGAGATTGAAACCTTAGAGGACCTACACCGGCTTTTGGACGAGTATGATAGACTTGTAGAAAATAGCCAAACCGAACGATGAAATCGGAATATACTTATATAATTGTAACAAATATCAGGATTTCTTTAAAAAAGTGTTGCTTTTTTTGAAATTACGATATAGTATATTCTACAGCAAAGACATATGTATGCCATACAAGAACAAGACGGAGGAATAAAGATGGGTAAGTTAAAGGTAGGTATTCTTGGAGGAACAGGAATGGTAGGACAACGCTTTGTTGCGTTATTGGAGAATCATCCCTGGTTTGAAGTGGCTACTATAGCTGCAAGTCCGAGAAGCGCAGGAAAGACATACGAGGAAGCAGTAGGGGATCGTTGGAAGATGACCACACCGATGCCGGAAAGCGTAAAGAAACTTGTCGTAAGAAATGTAAATGATGTTGAAGCAGTCAGCGCAGGTGTTGACTTTGTTTTCAGTGCGGTGGATATGACCAAGGACGAGATTAAAGCAATCGAAGAAGCCTATGCTAAGGCAGATACCCCGGTCGTATCGAATAATAGTGCCCATAGATGGACTCCTGATGTTCCAATGGTTGTACCGGAGTTAAATCCCGAGCATCTGGATGTAATCGAAGCTCAAAGGGAGCGTCTCGGAACAAAGAAGGGCTTTATTGTTGTAAAACCGAATTGTTCCATCCAGAGCTATACACCGGCACTTCATGCGCTGTTGGAGTATGAGCCGACCTTGGTCGTTGCCACAACCTATCAGGCAATCTCAGGTGCAGGAAAGAACTTTGCCGATTGGCCGGAGATGGTAGACAATGTAATTCCTTATATCGGCGGTGAAGAAGAAAAGAGTGAACAGGAGCCACTTCGTATCTGGGGAAAGGTAGTGGACGGTAAGATCGTAAAGGCAGAAGGTCCGGTGATCACTACGCAATGTATCCGTGTTCCCGTAACAGATGGACATACGGCAGCCGTATTTGTAAACTTCAAGAAGAAGCCTACCAAGGAGGAAATCCTAAAGGCATGGGCAGAATTCAAGGGTGTTCCTCAGGAATTGAATCTTCCCAGTGCTCCGAAGCAATTTATTAAGTATTTTGAGGAGGATAACCGTCCTCAGGCAAAGCTGGACCGTGATTATGAGAACGGTATGGGTGTATGCTTCGGAAGACTTCGTGAGGATACGGTATTTGATTATAAATTTGTAGGATTATCCCATAATACAGTACGCGGCGCTGCAGGCGGAGGTGTACTGACTGCGGAATTACTGAAAGCATTAGGTTATATTACAGCGAAATAAATCATAGGAAAAGATCTCCCGTTAGTGGCTAAAGCCCCTTGTCGGGAGATCTTTTTATTAGGTGAGTCTCTATTTGACTATTGTTTGAATAACATACGGATGAATTCAATCGCATTATTCTTGTGATTGGAATTGGTTATTATACCAAGGATATAAGGATCGGTATTTTCAGCATTCTTACTGAAAAGATCGGTGTCAGTAAGATAAATACCATAAGCACTTTCCTCAGGATCCTCATCTGTAGACGTGACATACAGGTAATCCGTCAATTCGGAATACAGGTCGGTAGGAAGATTATCATAGAGCTTGTCATTAAATCCTTTGTAGGTGAACTGTTGGAATTGCGATTCGGGGGCAATCATAACATCAACATCCCCGGCAGCTACATAGGTCACCAATGCGGTCTGCATATTCATTGCATATTCACTGCTGCCATTTAAATAAAAGGCAGGGTTCATAATGACATCCTGTGTTTTAGGATCCAATTTCAGATAATCGGATACTTCTGTCTGATACTGCTCCCAAATTTCATCACTGATCGTATTATTAATAATGGCTGCGTAGAGCTCTGTCTCCACCTTGGGAGTAACGAGATGATAGATAAAGTATATAGCAAATCCAATAACCAGAAGGGTAATCAGTGCATGAAATTTGTAATATTCCCATAGATAAGAGATTTTGTTTCTGAAGGACATATCCTTAAGCTTGTCCTTCTCGCTTAACTCCTGCCTCTGCTGATAGATTGCAGCATCTTCAGATAATTTGGTTTGTTTCGACATAAACGGACCTCACTTTTATTACATATAATGCTTGTGTTAACAGCGAAGAAAAGAGTCTCCCACCATTTGACAGATAATAGTGTATCACATTTGCATTTATTTAAACAGAAATTTATTATAAAAAAATTCTTAAATATGAACTTTTTGGAAATAGGAATATACCAAATGTTACAAATTCGTGATTCATGACTACTTTTTGTTGAAAAGCCTCAGAAGGTATAATATAATTGGAAAGGAGTATGAATACAGTAATAAGGAGGAATATAGTAATGCAGTTTGGTTATTTTGATGATTCTAACAAGGAGTATGTCATTACGACACCCACTACTCCGTATCCATGGATTAATTATCTGGGATCCCAGGCATTCTTTTCATTGATTTCGAATACCGCCGGAGGATACAGCTTTTATAAGGATGCGAAGCTTAGAAGAATTACGCGTTATCGTTATAATAATGTACCCCTGGATTTGGGAGGCGGGCGCTATTATTATATTAACGATGAGGGAGATGTATGGTCTCCGGGTTGGGCTCCGGTCAAGAAGGAGCTGGATAAATATGAATGCAGGCATGGTATGGGCTATACAAAGATTACCGGCGCAAGGGGAGGCGTAGAAACAGAGGTAACCTTCTTCGTACCTATGAACACTAATGCCGAGGTGCATAAGGTCGTAGTGAAAAATACATCCGACAAGAAGAAACAATTAAAGCTCTTCTCCTTCCTTGAGTGGTGTCTGTGGAATGCTCAGGACGATTCCACTAATTTTCAGAGGAATTATAATACCGGCGAGGTAGAAATAAAAGGTTCCGTTATATATCACAAGACAGAGTATAAGGAAAGACGTAATCATTATGCATTCTTCTCTGTAAATGCACCGATAGCCGGCTTTGATTCTGATCGTGAGAGCTTTATGGGAACCTACAATGGTTTTGATAACCCTCAGGCGGTATTTGCAGGAAAATCAAACAACTCCGTGGCAGACGGATGGCATCCGATTGCATCTCATTGCCTGGAGGTTAATTTAGAGCCCGGCGAGACGAAGGATTATGTATTTATGCTGGGATATGTTGAGAATGCTTTCGAAGAAAAATGGGAAAGCAAGAATGTTATCAATAAGAAGAAAGCGGAGGAGATGATTGCCCGCTTTGCGACCACCGAGGCAGTGGACAAGGCATTTGCTGAACTGGCTGCGGACTGGGATCAGCTGTTATCCAAGTATAAGGTAGAATCAGAGGATGAGAAGTTGAATCGTCAGGTCAATATCTGGAATCAATATCAGTGTATGGTTACCTTCAACCTGTCAAGAAGCGCTTCCTACTTTGAATCCGGTATCGGCAGAGGTATGGGCTTCCGTGATTCTAATCAGGATCTCCTGGGTTTTGTTCATCAGATTCCGGACCGTGCACGAGAAAGAATTATCGATCTGGCATCCACACAGCTGCAGGATGGTGGAGCATACCATCAATATCAGCCGCTTACCAAGAAGGGTAACGATGAAATCGGTGGTAATTTCAACGATGATCCACTTTGGCTGGTACTTGCGGTAACCGCTTATATCAAGGAAACCGGAGATTTCTCCATTCTGGAGGTTATGACCCCCTTTGATAACGACGAAACAACCGCAACACCTCTGGCAGACCATCTGAAGCGTTCCATAGACCATGTTATCAATAATGTAGGACCTCACGGACTTCCGCTGATTGGACGAGCTGACTGGAATGACTGTCTGAACTTAAATTGCTTCTCTACAGAGCCCGGTGAATCCTTCCAGACTACTACCAGCAAGGATGGCAGAGTGGCGGAGTCCGTCATGATCGCAGGTATGTTCTGTTACATTGGTGAGGAATATATTGCGTTAATGAATAAGATAGGAAAGAATGACGAAGCAGATAGAGTTAAGGCTGAGGTAAAGAAGATGCGCGATGTCATCATGAAGGATGGATGGGACGGCTCCTGGTTCCTGCGCGCTTATGATGATTACGGTAAGAAGATTGGCAGCGATGAGAATGAGGAGGGTAAAATCTTCATCGAGTCCCAGGGTCTTTGTATTATGGGTAACTGTGGAACAGAGGATGGGAAAGCTATCCAGGCCCTTGATGCAGTGGAGGAGCGTCTCGGAACCCAATACGGTCTGGTGCTCCAGAATCCTGCCTTCACTAAATATTATGTTGAATACGGTGAAATCTCCACATATCCGGCAGGCTATAAGGAAAATGCAGGTATCTTCTGCCATAACAACGCCTGGATCATGGTAGCGGAAGCGCAGATGGGAAGAGGGGACAAGGCCTTTGACTATTATACAAGAATTGCACCCTCCTATACGGAGGAATATTCCGAGATACATCGCATGGAGCCCTATGTATACTCCCAGATGGTTGCAGGTAAGGATGCAAGACGTCATGGTGAAGCCAAGAACTCCTGGCTGACAGGTACTGCTTCCTGGAACTTTGTAGCAATCTCTCAATCCATCCTCGGGATTAAGCCCGAGTATGATGGTTTACAGGTAGATCCTTCTATTCCGAAGGCTTGGGATGGCTATAAGGTGATCCGTGAATTTAGAGGAGATGTCTATCATATCACAGTCAAGAATCCGAATCATGTGAGTAAAGGCGTAGCGAAGCTGGTAGTGGACGGTAAGGAAGTTAAGGGTAATATTATTCCACTTGCCGGTGATAAGAATACACATCAGGTTGAGGTAATACTCGGTTAATAGCTTCTGAGGCAAGCTCTGAGCACGTAATAGATATATGCTGAAATGACAAGAGGCTGTAGCAAAATGGACAGATTGATTGGACATTTTGCGGCAGCCTCTTTTATAATCAGAGGTTATACCGATAAAGGAAGGGAAAACTTTGAAAAAATATTTTAAGCTAGGAATACTACCCTATTTAATTGAGGAGGCTCTACTTTATACCCTATCTTTTTTCATAATTTTTTTGTTTGAGCTGATGGTTGTGCTTCGTTTTAGCTTCAGTCAGGGGATGGAGGTATGGAAGAATATTGATAAGCTGACGGATATTATCAGGGCCTCTCTGACTCAGGATACAGGCTATCAGCTTTCCGTACTGGGTGTAGCCATCTGGGGAATTATTTCCTACTTTTGGTATAAAAGCGAGACGAGAGGTGAGGAGCATGGTAAAGCGGAGGAATTAGTTTCGGGAAAAATCTTGACACTTTTTATGCTTCTTGGTCTGGGCAGTCAATGCTTCTTCTCGGGAGTAATCGGATCATTGATGGGCCGCTTTCCGAATCTCTTTGAGTCTTATACAGAGACAATAGGAAGCCTATTCCATGGGAATATAGTTATTGTAGTGTTGTATACGGTTATAATCGCTCCTGTGGCGGAGGAATTGGTCTTTCGCGGCGTGATCCTGCATAAGGCAGGAGGAGTACTTCCCTTTATCGGAGCAAATATCCTGCAGGCTGCATTCTTTGGGATATACCACCAAGATATTGTCCAGGGAATTTATGCGGCTTTACTTGGCTTTCTGCTCGGTCTTACTTACCGAAAATTCAATTCACTCTATGCCCCAATATTGCTTCATATTCTGGTAAATGCAAGTGCCTTTCTGGTAATGACCCTACCGGTATCGGAACTCGGAAGTTCTTTACTGATGATTGGGGGAGCGGTGATGGCAGGTTTTATCATGATTAAGCTTAAGCTTTTGAGATAATCGATCCCAAAGGCATAAAAGTAGTATGGGATTTGGATGGAAGGGAGCTGTTGATCAGTTCCCTTCTTGGTTTTTTGCCATGTGTTTGCGTAATATATTATATTTACCTTATTTTGTATAAAAAAATGATTGCATTTTACCTATCTATAACATAAAATATTTTTAACAACTGAATGATCAGATGTCGTTACGGACATTGCTGCTTCAATAAAAAGGAATTCTTATGAGTTTAACGCCAATTATTCTAGCGTACCCGGCAGGGACGAAAAGAAGATGGTCTGATGAAGTACAATACCGAAACAATTTCGATTTTCCATATGGATAGTCTTGACCCTGGTATTTTGCCGGCAGGAACTGGATATTGGTATCTATTACTGAATAAGTCAATTTATTATAAGGTATAATACTTTAATATACGTGCCGGTGAATGAGAGAATGTTGCTTTCAGCATGCTTCTTCCGGCATTTTTCTTTACCGTTTATGTACACGTGTGAAGGAAAAGCAGCGGGCTGCGTTATCGAGATCACGTAAAATGATAGCAGATCTTAAGGAGAGGCATAGGTCTTGAATATCCCTGGAAGATGTTTTTTGGTTGTTAAATTGACCAATACTATGATTAGATTGGAACAATCAGAAGGAGGATATTATGAAAACTATCACAAATCAAAGAACTTTAAAGGTAGTACAGCTGGGTTTATTCACAGCAATCATTTTACTCATGGCATTTACACCGCTCGGTTATATCAAGACGGCGGGACTGGAAATCACTTTGCTGGTGGTTCCGGTTACGGTGGGTGCAATCGTACTCGGACCGGTAGCTGGAGCAATTCTTGGAGGGATATTCGGATTAACCAGCTTCATACAATGCTTTGGTATGAGCCCTTTCGGAGCAATGCTTCTTGGGATTAATCCCATAGGGACCTTTATTGTCTGCATCCTTGCCCGTGTACTGATGGGATGGCTGACAGGCCTTATATTCCTTGCTATGAAGAAAGGTCATTCCACAAGATTTATTTCACATGCCGGCGCAAGCTTGGTGGGACCACTGCTGAATACTTTCTTTTTTATGTCTTTATTACTATTGTTTTTTTATCGGACGGATTTTATCCAGGGTATCGCAGAAAATCTTGGTACGGCAAATATCTTTACATTTGTAATTGCCTTTATTGGTATTAACGGACTCGTGGAGGCAATCGTCTGCTTCGTACTCGGAACTGCAATATCCAAGGCATTGGAGCTGTTCGGAAAAAAAGCCGGAGCGCAGGCATAAACAGCCCTATGATCATTTGAATTTATAAAAGAGAAATTCATATTTTTGTTGACATACGAATATTGGCATGTTACAATATTCTAGCTGTGAATATTTTATGACAATATTTACAAGGTAAAAGAAGAGAATCCATCTCTCACCCATAGCGTAAAGTGATTTACTGTGAACGGGTTATAGAAATGTAGATAAAGCATTTACATTTTTAAAGAAGCATACAAAGTTTATGGATGCATTCAGGTGGATAATCTATTTTATCCACCTTTTTTTATTCATAGGAGAAGGCATCCTATGTATTAAATTGCTCCACAGTCGCGTATGATGTCATCAACGCGGAGCAAGAAAACCTATGTAACAGTGAACTTATAACCTATGGAGGTGCAGTACTATTAGCGATTTAATGATTAACGAACAAATCAGAGACAAAGAAGTTCGATTGATTGGTGAAGACGGCGAACAGTTAGGGATCGTGTCAGCCAAGGATGCATTGAAACTTGCGAAGGAAGCTAATCTTGATCTAGTCAAAATAGCTCCCACAGCGAAACCGCCGGTGTGTAAGATTATCGATTATGGTAAATACAGATATGAATTGGCCAGAAAAGAAAAAGAAGCTAAAAAGAAGCAGAAGGTAACCGAAGTCAAGGAAATCAGATTATCACCCAACATTGATGATAATGATCTGAATACCAAGGCGAACCAGGCTCGTAAATTTCTTACTCACGGTGATAAAGTGAAGGTTGCATTACGTTTTCGCGGTCGAGAAATGGCTCATACAGCCGCCTCTAAGGTGATATTGGACAATTTCTTTACGAAGCTCGAGGATATTGCAGTAATTGAAAAACCTGCAAAGCTTGAGGGTAGAAGTATGATTATGTTCTTAACAGAAAAACGTTAAAATACTAAAATTTAAGCAGCTTTTCGGATGGCGCACAGTGAATGGAGCATCTCCGGCTGTATTAATTATTAAGGAGGAAATATCATGCCTAAGTTAAAAACAAGCAGAGCAGCAGCAAAGCGTTTCAAAGTAACAGGAACAGGGAAATTAAAGAGAATGAAGGCTTATAAGAGCCATATCTTAACGAAGAAATCCGCTAAAAGAAAGAGGAATCTGAGAAAAGGAACTATGACGGATTCAACTAATATCAAAAACATGAAGAAAATCTTACCATATCTTTAAGATTGGTGATAAGGAGGAATAGAACATGGCAAGAATAAAGGGCGGATTAAACGCTAAGAAAAGACATAACAAAGTATTAAAGCTGGCTAAGGGTTTCAGAGGTGCCAGATCTAAACAGTATAGAGTAGCAAAGCAATCGGTAATGAGAGCTTTAACATCCTCTTTTGCAGGTAGAAAAGAAAGAAAGAGACAGTTCAGACAGTTATGGATCGCTAGAATTAATGCAGCTGCAAGAATGAATGGCTTAACCTACAGCAAGTTGATGCATGGTTTAAAGGTAGCTAACGTTGAAATTAACAGAAAAATGCTTGCAGATATGGCAATCAATGATGCAGCAGGCTTCACTGCTTTAGCTGAGGTTGCAAAATCCAAGCTGGCATAAATCGATAGAAGATAATCCTATTACAAAGAGTAAATGCAATTCGTTATACATCCCATGGAGTGTATCGAACTGCAGTTACTCTTTTTTATTTCCCGTTGTGTAGCCAAGGATAACCATAAGCGAGTCACAGCGCCTGTTTATAAAGATTAAATTAATATATTCTC
>JAEZJV010000032.1 GCA_023415635.1 Bacillota bacterium
ATATAAGTCAAATATCAAGCGGGTGATGGGAATCGAACCCACGTATCTAGCTTGGAAGGCTAGTGTTCTACCATTGAACTACACCCGCATAGGATTTTAACTATTTAATTATTCTGCGTAGCTGCTGTACGAATTATGCAACCCTCTTGACAGTGCTGACTTGCAAGATGTTAACAGGTTGCCCAGTCGGGGTGACAGGATTCGAACCTGCGACCTCTTGATCCCAAATCAAGCGCGCTAGCCAAGCTGCGCTACACCCCGAAAATTCATCTCTATTCACATACTTGGCTGACAATGCTCTCTCAAACCGCATTATGTGAATTTTCAAGGCTTCCACTCGTTCCAGCCGTGACGCAAGATTTATTATATAATAGGCACTCCTTATTGTCAACATATTTTTATATCTTTTTTCATTTTCAAAAAAGCTGAAAAATACTGTAAAATCAAGTGGTAGCGTGATAATAATTCAGTGTAAAATGTGCATCTCCCTTGGAGTCAAGATCCATAATAATATAAGTCGGTATATGTCCATATTGCCTGGGCAAGGCAAGGCTGCCCGGATTAATAGTCCAGATGCTTCCGGTTACATCTATGAGCGGTATATGCGTATGACCATACAAGACAATATCCGCCTGATACTTTTTGGCCGTATCCAGTATACCGCTGGTACTGAAATTCACTCCATACCGGTGTCCATGGGTTAGCAGCACCTTATATTTCCCAATATTAATAAGCTTTTCTTTAGGAAAATTATGAAAGAAATCATTATTACCCGATATAAATTCCGCGGGACAATTCAACATGGCTTTAATATACTCTTCACCGCACTCTAAATCTCCAAGATGAATAAGCAGGTCAATCGGTGCAACCCGATTTATGGTATCGATCAGGTAGTGGTTTCTTCCATGAGTGTCACTAACTATCAGAACCTTCATCTTATATCTCCCATCTCAATTTTACAGATGCTCTTTGATAACCTCTTTCATTGCACGCAAAGCTTTTCCCCGGTGGCTGATCGTATTTTTCTGCTCAGGAGTCATATCGGACATGGTGCAGCCATACTCAGGAACATAAAATATCGGGTCATAACCGAAGCCTGTAGATCCACTGCTGATCTCTTTCGCAATCATCCCCTCCACAGTCGCCCTATGGGTGATAATCCTTCCATCTGGAAAAGCGCAGGCAATCGCACATACAAACCTCGCACTGCGTTCATTTCCCTCTGCTGCAGTCAATTGGTCAATAATATGCTGATTCTTAATCAAATAAGAAGTATCCTCTCCAAGAAATCTGGCCGAGTAAACACCGGGAGCTTTCTCCATAAAATCAACCTCTAGTCCTGAATCATCTGCCAGTACAATCTCTCCTGTCAGTTTCATTACTTCCTTTGCCTTAATGATTGCATTTTCCTCAAAGGTAACTCCATTCTCTTCTATAGCAGGCTTCAAACCTGCATCCTTTAAGGACAGTAATTCAATATCCAAATCACCGAGGAGCTCTCTGATTTCCTTCATCTTGCCTTCATTTGATGTTGCAAATATAACCGTTCTCATTCCTTCCTCCAGAACTCCTATATTGTAAATCCATGCCTTCCTGCTTCGTTGACCATAATCTATTTGCTTACAGGAAGCTCATTATATGCCCTTATAATACAGTTATAAATACCCTTAGCTATCTCCTTATGCATCTGTGGGTTATTTAAATAATTCAAATCCCCGGTGTTGGACAGATAGCCCAGCTCTATCAGTATAGTCGGCACCTGTGCCTTATCCATAATAAAGATATCACCCATTTGTTTCAGTACAGTTCCACGACTCTTCAGCCCAATACTTCTTCCAAGCTCCTCTGAGAAAAGTCCTGCAAGCTTATTCGCTGTTACTCCTTTAAAATTATTGTCATAATACAATACTTCAGTCCCGTTCGGATAAGTAACATCGTTATAATTACAATGGATGCTGACAAAGTAATCGCAGTTGACAGCATTGGCTAAGGTAGCTCTGGGTCTTAAGAACACGGTATCATCACCTGTTCTGGTATAATATACTTTAATATCCTCCTGATCCAGAAGCTCCTTCAGCTGCCTTACAATCCCCAGGTTTATGTTTTTCTCATAAATCTGTTTATCCTTTGAGAGCGCTCCTGCATCCTTGCCACCATGTCCTGCATCAATAACAATAATCCTGTCATATACATCAGATGGTCTTTTTAAATCTATGTAAAAATAATTCGTATCCTCATAAATAGAATAAGCATATACCGAATCAAGTTCTAAAAGAAGGCTGACATGATACAATCCTGTATCATTATCCTGCTCAGTAGTCATCTCAACCCTATGGCAAATATCTTTCCCATAGTCCTTCGTGACAACCTCCTTGGCGGAGCCATCCTCATCTGTCTCTAGCGTCACGATTTCTTTCCATTGAGGTTCTCCCGTATAGAACTCAGTTCCTTGAACTCTGATTATACTATGACTGTCAATATCATCTTTCTTTAATCCAGTCAAATCAAGCTGTATGCTATGCTTAACATAAAGATCCTCCAAGGTAATAGAAGGGCTGTCTGAGCCGGATTTTTTGATTGCCAGAAAGCTCTCACTTAACTGGTCCTTGATTTCTTCATCAATCTGTGCTTTCAGCTCTGGCAGGTTGGTTGCCAAGGGTAACACTTTAGAAGCCGTCTGCTCTTCATCCGACTTCAGTGGTGTACTGACTTCCATTAATGGATCTGTCCCAGCCAGTTCGTACGAAGTATAATTGCTTTTCTGTGTCTGACCATTCGCAGAGATTGATACGGCTTGATATTGCTGCAGTGCAAAAGAAGAAGTGACCACTGCTACCATAAGTGCAATGCTTTGAACTGCGGCTTTCTTTAGCAACAATCTGTCCATCATAACCCTCCTGGGTTGTATCTACATATTACGCCATTTTGCATGATATAATACATAAATTATATAATAATATATCTACAATCACAACTTTTTTTTGAAGCACTATCTGATTTTGTAGATTTATGGATTGTTTTCCCTTTCTTCCTTATTGCATTTTACCATTATTACAGATATAATAAAAAAGAATATATTTGCTTTTTCTTAACTCTAATGAAGGAGATTATGGAGAAATGAGCGACCTTAATTACATCTCGATCAAGCAAAAAGATGGATACATAATAAAGCTAACCAGCTATGTCTGTCTCAAGCGTCCAAAAGCCAGTATTCTTATTCTGCATGGTATGGCGGAGCATCAGAAACGTTATCAGACCTTTGCAGAATACCTGGTCAGCAACGGTTTTGATGTGTTTCTATATGACCATCGGGGCCATGGTACAGATAAAAAACTCAGTGAATTAGGTTTTTTCAACAGTGACAAGGGATATCAGTTGGTTATAGATGATGTAATCACTGTGAGCGAATATATTGAGACAAATAACAGAGCCTCGAAATTCTTCCTGTTTGGTCATAGTATGGGTTCAATCATTGCCAGAAATGTCATTCAATTCTACGAGAAATATAATGGAGTAATTATATGTGGTACTCCGTACCCTTCTTTACTTATGACAAATTCCGGTTTATTCCTGGCATCACTAATTAAGTATTTCAAGGGACCGAAGCACATATCTCCATTTTTAAGCAATCTTATGTTCGGCGGTAAAAAATATACCTCCTTATCGACTCGGACTGCTTTTGACTGGCTCACCCGAAGCAATCCGATTGTCGGTGCCTATATGCATGATCCATACTGTGGTTTTACCTGTACAGCATCATTTTATCATGATTTATTGAAGCTGATACAGCATTCTACCAAAAAAAATATGATCAGGCTTACAAAGACGGAAATCCCTTTATTTATCATAAGTGGAGCGAAGGATCCCGTGGGTGGATACGGAAAAGATGTTCAGAAGTACCTGCTGACATTAAAAAAACTCGGTTTTTCCAATGTCACCTCAAAGCTTTATCCGGAATGCCGCCATGAGCTTTTGAATGAACTGAATAACGAGGAAATATTCTCTGATATCCAGCAATGGATCACTAAACGTGTATAATAAATTCAATCCATACCTATTATTTCAATAGAAGAAAAGATGTTGTAAAGCAGTTCTGTTTCATGAATAATATCTGCTCTACAACATCTTTTCCTATTCTTTCACTTCTAATTTATGCTTAGGTGGCTTCGGCCCCATGTACTGATAGTAGTAAGTCTTCATCATGCCATTATAAATCTTTCTGTTTTTATCCGCCTGTCTGCCAATATATTTTTGAGCTTCTTCATATCCGGTAATAATATAATAAGACCAGGAATCAAGTGCACTGAATACCTTACCCATTTCCTTATATAGCTCAGGAAGCTCCTTCTTCTCCTCCAGGCGTTCCCCATAAGGGGGATTGGTTATAATAAAACCATATTTCTTACTGCTGCTCAGTTCTTTCATCGGCTTCTGCTGAAAATGAATATACTGATCCACTCCTGCCCATCTTGAATTTTGTCTGGCGGCTTTTACTATCTCTCCATCCAGGTCATATCCCTGAATAGTCATCTCTATATCCTTGTGTACCAAATCATTTGCTTCCTGCCTAGTCTGCTCCCAGATCTTATCAGGAAATAGCCCTGTCCAGCCTTCTGCTAAAAAACTCCGATTTATTCCTGGTGCTATATTAGCACCAATCAGTGCTGCTTCAATCGGTATAGTGCCACTGCCGCAGAAGGGATCCACCAGGATACGATCTTTATTCCATGGTGTGAGCATAATTAATGCTGCAGCCAATGTCTCTGTAATGGGAGCTTTACTGGTGAGCCTCCTGTATCCTCTTTTATGCAGAGAATCCCCTGAGGTATCAATACACACAGTAACCTCATCCTTAAGAATAGTAACTCTGATCGGATAGGAGGTACCGCTTTCCTCAAACCATTCAAGCTTATACTTCTGCTTCATCCTCTCAACAATTGCTTTCTTCATAATAGATTGGATATCGGAAGGACTGAATAATTTGCTATTCACTGAATTCGCCTTTGCTACCCAGAACTTAGCATCCTTAGGCAAATACTCTTCCCAGGAAATCTGTTTTGTCTTTTCGAACAATTCATCAAAGGTTTCCGCTCTGAAGGAGCCCACTTTTAACAAGACCCGTTCCGTTGTCCGAAGAAACATATTCGCTCTGGCGCAGGTGCTTTCATCTCCCGCAAAGGACACCTTCCCATCCTCTACCTTTGTTATTTCAAAACCCAAATCAGTCAACTCACGTTTTAGTACAGCCTCCAGACCGAAATGACAGGGTGAAATATAATCAAATTTTTTCATTCATACCTCCGAACGCTTATCGCTTTTGTTTCTGCGTTTTATTATATTATTAATTTTCATATACCAAAATACCATTGACTCTGAAAATGTAATCATATTCGGTTAAAGTATAACACATCACAGATCAAATGATAAGCAAGTTTCTTCATTCATGCATAAATTCTTTCCTTTATTCATATGTGGCTATTTCTTCATTCCATGCCTCTTTGTATGTCCCATCATTCCAGCAGCCATCTCCTACATCTTCTGCAACACTTACCTGGTTGCCCTTAAGACGTACTGTTAAGTTTATATATTGAATTGATTTTTCATCCTCTAAGCTGATATTAACATTGATAATACCATTTTGACGTCGTAAAAATTGTTGTGACCAACTTATTACCCATTCTTCTCCAACCTTCTCTTTAATCAATTCTATTATTTCTTTCGATCCGGAATAATGCCTAAATTCCTTCTCTGATATCTCAGTTGCACCATACTCATGAATACCGGTTTCATCATTGTAAAGCCAATAGTCCTTCCAGGAATGCCCCACGGTGAGTCCGCTCTCTTTATCAAAAAAGATGTCATAGCTGCTCGCATTGGCTAGCAGCTGTCCCTCCCTCTGCGAAATATATGCTTTATTTGATATGTTATCTAGATAAAGCGGTTTACCCTCGACTACACTCCATATGCAGGACGCAGAACCTGTTACATAGTATAAATCGGCAGCAAAATATATACTGTTATTCAATTCCAGTAGTTTTGTCTCCTGAATATCGTACTCACCTAATATCTCATAACCCTCTTTATTCATGTACCAGATAGTGACAGCCTGAGGGTCACCCTCTCCTACAGCTTCCCTTGATGTTACTGCAAAGCATTCATACTCCTGGTCCCCATTAAAATCTCTATAATAAAGATCAATAACTTCATCCTCTGTAAGTGAATCAAGATATAAACGAAAAGCTTCTTCTGTACCAGCATTCGTCCTTTTTATGAAGCGCCTATCCTCTTTGAATAAAGTCACATCTTTCTCATTATTAGAAAACTACACCCCGATAGCAGCATCGCCATCAAAATAATTAGTATTAATTGTATCCTAAGCTTCATGTTGTCCTCCATACCGCAACGCCAATACAGCTCTTTTTCGTCAAATTATTATCTTTCATTATATAGTATTACCAAATATTATCAATCAATTATTTTACCAAATTCGTATGATTTTCTGTGATTTATGATTTTGCATATGCAAATGCATAAAAAAGGCACCTTGCCTGTCAGGTAAGTTGTAACATTTACCGTGCCGCGAGCAGGTACCTTTCATATCCTTCAATCAGATATACTTTATACTTCTAAATCAATGCTTGAGGTATGTCAATAAGCAGCTATATACTCTTCTCTAATCTGCCATGATAAGCACGCATTCCTCCATATAGACTTTTCAAGTGATAATTATACTTTACCAAATCTCTTACGGCCAGTAAACTGATGTTTCCTCGATCACAATACAAGATCAACAGTTTACGGGGTAAATGATCTGCATGACTATCAAGTTCCTCATAGGGTATATTGATTGCACCCGGTATATGACCCCTCATGTAATCCCTTGGCTCCCTTAAATCGATAATTACCACATCAGCTCGGCCAATGTATTTCTCTATATCATTAATGCGGATGGTTTCGAAGGACATTCCATTCACACCACCTTTTATATAAAAATCTTCTCTCTTATATCATATTCAGACAATAAAAGTATGCTCATGGTTTTAAAATGAATGTTTACATATTAATAAATCAGTCTATTTGATGAAATATGTAAAGGTCAGCGTATCAGCTGACCTCATTCATTCTGCAATTAATAATTATTTTCCATATCTTCCATATCTCTTAATCTACTTGCTCCTGAAGTATTACGTGAGGTTGTATTTCTGGAGGAGCCTGCATCATTTCTGGAAGAGCCTGCATCATTTCTGGAAGAGCCTACATCATTTCTGGAGGAATCTTCGCATCTGCTTCCCGATGTTGCATTACGGCTTGTTCCTGTTGTATAATTGCTGGTATTCGCATTTCTGCTTGTATTAGCGTTTCTTGCATCGTTTCTTGCATCATTGCTTGTACCTGTAGTGTTTCTGGAATTATTATTTGTTGTCATAGATGGCCTCCTAAAAGAATAATTAATATTACAGGTTTATTATCTTCCTTTTCATAGGAAATATTCATTTTAGAATGTATATTATTGGCATTTTCATCATAGTTCTTGCTCTATAAAGACTTAAACATTTTATTAAATTGTTTGAAAAATATTCGACAATTTTGTGCACGTTTATGCATAAGTATAGATTATAAGTATCTTATCATACCTTTCATTTGTTCATTTAGCTAGAAAAATTTATTTATGCAATATAATTATTGCATAATCAAATTCAATGTATTATAATAAAAAAGTGCTAGGGATAACCCCTAGCGCATTATATAACCC
Organism: Bacillota bacterium; assembly: GCA_023415635.1. Lineage (GTDB taxonomy): Bacteria > Bacillota > Clostridia > Lachnospirales > Lachnospiraceae > Mobilitalea. Next base: position 7,754 of record JAEZJV010000032.1, read on the forward strand.
CTTATTAATTATTTATACTCCCCTCATCGAAACGACCGTCTGGCTCCCCCTGGCGGTCGTTTCACTTTTGTTATCACCGTCGACGGCGGAATAGATTACCAAGCAGTAAAAGCAAAATAAGAATAGGTCCGAAGGTGAACAGGACACCTATCATCATCCTGCCGAGAAAAATTACAATTATAAATAATATAATAATAGCGAATACTGCAATCAGTTTTTGATACCATTTCAAATTAGCAAAGAACGCCTTAGGATGAAAACTGGAATTCTGCCGTCCCAGTCTCTGTTCCCAATCAGAATCCTCCTCCTGCTTCTGATGAACTGATCCTGTATAGCTATTGCCATTATTATTATCATAATAGCCACTCTTTTCTCTCGCAGCTTTCTCTGCTTCAATGATTGTCTTTGCAATTAATCTTGGATCACCTAATTCTTCTATCTTTCTTTTTTCCTCCTCAGATGATGAACTGATATATTGATCATAATATCGAATATTCTGTTCTATCACAGCAGGATTAACTTCCTGGTTCAATGCTTCTCTTAATATAGATAGAAATTCTGTTTTATCCATAAATATGGCGCCTCCTTTGCTACATTCTAGCATACGCATGTTATTCAGTAAATAATTACTGTATTAAAATTTGATTAATAAGTATCCCCCCCCACGTTAATAAACCGGGCAGATGTACTATTTCCAAAAAAAATGTGCACCGTATACTTATGTATACAATGCACTTCCTATTGTGTGCTAGAGGATTCGAACCCCCGACCTTCTGGTCCGTAGCCAGACGCTCTATCCAGCTGAGCTAAGCACACACAATATTATGACTGCTGTAAAGAAAAACAGCATTATCCTATTAAATAGAATAATGCCGGCGACCGGAATCGAACCGGTACGGGAGATTAGTCCCGCAGGATTTTAAGTCCTGTGCGTCTGCCAGTTCCGCCACGCCGGCACAAATGGGACCTATAGGGCTCGAACCTATG
>JAEZJV010000050.1 GCA_023415635.1 Bacillota bacterium
ACGGTATATTTTCCTGCGGCAATGTCCTCTATGTGCACAGCTTGGTAGATCAGGTAAGTGCAGAGGGAGAACAGGTGGGAAAAAATTCTGCGGACTATCTTATGATGGGAATGACACGTGCAAAAAATACCGTTTCAGTGAACTGTGGCAAAGGAATACGATTTGTAGTGCCGCAGAAGATATGCCTGACAGAAAATGATGACGATATTGAACTGCAGTTCCGCGCAACGGGTAAATATCTGGATCGATATGTAGAAGTTAATTCAGGGGGATGTCTTGTGAAACGACAGAAATTTCGCAGTATATCGCCCAAAGAGGTTAGCAGATTGCATATTCCCAGGCACAGTATTCATGATGATTTGACTATCAGCATGAATGCTGATAAGATCAATTAAAGGAAGATCATTATGCAAGAGAATCTGATTTGTATAAGATGCCCTGTTGGATGTGAACTGGACGTATTGGTAGAGAATGAGTGCGTCGCTGAGGTTGCCGGAAATCAGTGCCCTATGGGAAAAGATTATGCCGAGCAGGAAATTGCTTCGCCTGTACGGGTGTTCACAGCCATTATGAAGTGCAGAGGAAAGGACAAGCCATTCCCGGTGAAATCCACCCGTCCAATCCCTAAAGACATGGTGTTAAACTGCGCGATGGAATTGAAAAAACACCATCCTTTGCCGCCGGTAAAACGTGGTGAGATTGTCGTAAAAGATATTTGCGGGACGGGGTGCGATATTATTGCTGTTGAGGATGCATAAAAGACAGCTTAAGTATCAGACAAAAAATAAATGTAAAAGAGGTGGAAACGTGAATAAAATTACGATATCACAAGCACAGAAATTAACATCACCCAATCCGTTTGCGCTGGTTGGAACATGTGATAATAACGGACGACCAAATTTGATGGCGTTATCATGGTGGACATATGTCTCAAATAAACCAGCAACGATTGCTGTTTGTTTAAGTCAAAAGGGATTCTCCGGTTCTCTTATTAAGCAAAACATGGAATTTACTCTGAATATTGTTGGAGAGAATCTAAAAAAAGAGGCATTTTCCTGTGGATGTGCTTCGGGACGTGACTTCGACAAGGTTCAGCAATTATCTATTAAGCTTCTTCAGTCTGAGCATATCACGCCGATGCGTGTTGAGCAGTCAAGAGTGAGCTTTGAATGCAAGGTCATGCAGCATATCCCTGTACACGATCATGACATATTTATTGCTGAAGTTCTGGAGATATATGGGAATGACTCGATTAAGCAGTTATATTCAATGAAAGGTTATTCAATGCTTGATACCGTTGATTATTAAAGACATATGCTAAAAAGCTAATTATTATTTGTATAAACACTATACAGGATTGTACAGAAAGGATTGACGATGAACACTCAGGTATATAGCAAACGCTATGAGATAGTTATCACTTTCCTGTTTTTTTTTACCTGGGGGGCCATATTTTTAGATCGGTTAACGGTGAGTTATGCTTCAACAGCTTTGTATAAAGACTTTAACCTAACAAATACGCAGTATTCGTCACTTAGTACGATAAACGCATTTACATTTGCATTTGCTTCCATAGTGGGAGGTATGCTTTCTGATCGTTTGGGCATATATAAGAATCTCCTTGCTCCGCTGACGATCATCTCTGGAATAACGTCTTTATGCTGCGCGTTGTTTGCAACCGAATATTATCACATTGTTTTAGCACGTGGAATAGTTGGCCTGGCGACAGGTGCAAATATGACTCTGATGTTTACGATCCTCGGGAACTATAACCCGAAAAACCTTGGACAAAACAGTGGCATAGTAAACACAGGACCGCCTGTTGTTGCTTACATCTGTGGACCGATCATAATGACCAGGATTATTTCATCACTCACATGGAACTACTGTTATGCGTTAACTGGCATACTTCTGGTCTTGACAGGACTGGCGATTTTATTCTTTGTTAAGGAAATAGAATCTGCACCCAAGGAGAAAAAGCATAAAACATTTAAATTTCTCGACATGTTTCGAAATAAAAACTATGTTCTTTGTATAGTTTATGGCATCTGCATTATGTGTGTATATTGGACGGTCAATCTATACGCAACGACATTTATGACAAAAGTCATCGGTATAGACGCTATCAAGATGGGGTACATTGCAACCACTATGGGTATATTTGCCTGCGTATACGGCTTATTGGTTCCTGTGGCTTCTGATAAGCTGGGACGCAAGAAGATACTGATCATTGCAGGATTTTTGTGCTGCCTTGCACCACTATCGATGAGCGCTTTCTCAAATCATGCACTCGCATTAGGACCGTACATCCTGTTCGGCGGCATCAGTGGAGCTTTAACACCGATATGGTCGTCAATCATACCGATGGAGTGCCTTCCTTCAGGGCTTAAAGCAACTGGCAGCGGAATTGCTTACGGCATTACGGAAATCATAAGCGGTTCTCTGTGGCCAATATTGGCTGGGACGATTTCCGATACGAAAAGTATTTCGTCAGTTTTAATTGTGGGAGGGATTCTTGCTCTTGTGGGATGCTCTATCAGCTTATTTATGAAAGAGTCGCACAAAATGATAAAAAGTAAACAGGATGAAATTACAAAGGCATAACCAGGCTCTCGCAGCATCTTTATTGTCCGTTCGGCCTGACAGATTTCATTCTTTCCCTGGTAGCAACTGCTTCCGGGACTGTCGCACGTGTTCAAGTATCTTAAGTAGCAAAAATATGCGACTTTCACAATTTTCCAAACGCACAGATGTTTAGCCCTGACATGATATTAACATGCCAGGGCTTTTATAACGGGCTCTGTGTCAATGGCTTTGTGTCAATGGCTCTGTGTCAATAGTTGGGGTGGGATTCCTCTGAATCCCGCTCCTTTTCTATGTTGGCTCTTTGTCAAGTCTTGGGGGGATTCTTTGAAAGCAAAAGTCTCTAGGTTAGGAACCATACTTCGCTCATGTTTGTAGAGAGGTAAGTGTGCGAGAATGATGGTAGAATAGAATATACCTAGTAAAAATAAAAACGTGAAAAATATCAAAAAAACAGTTATAATGGAATCAATAGGAGGGATTATCATGAGTATACAGTATGATAGGAAATTTCAAGAGGATACATCTAAGTATTATTTAGAGAAGCTCTCTTCATTGAACCTCCGTTATGGAAGATGAGCTTAAAGACGAAAGCAACACCGGATTCATATTAATGGGGTGCTTGAATAAAGTATTGTTAAATTTCATGTACTTCGAAATGGGAGTATATAAAAATATTATTGAGTAAAGGAGGCAGGGAAGAGATGAAGATAATTACGGATACATCAGCTTTGTACTCTCTACAGGAAGGAAAAGAATTGGGAATAGAAGTTATTCCAGCATGTGTTCTTGTAGATGGTGTAGTTTATAAAGATTATGAGGATATTAGTGGGGAAGAGCTTCTGAAACTAATTGAACAGGGGAAGGTCCCCACATCCTCCCAGCCGGCAATTGGAGATGTGATTAATATTTTTGAAGGTACACAGGAAGATATATTGTATTTAACAATTGGAGATGGATTATCCGGTACATACCAGAATGCTATGGGTGCCAGAAACTGTGTGGAACAGAAGGAACATATACATATTATTGATACTCAGACTCTGGCAGGGGCTCAGCGTTTTCTTGTGCAAAAGGCAATGATGCTTAAGAAAGAAGGTGTGGGAATAGAGGAGATTGTGAGACAGGTTAAAAAATCTGTTGTAACATCAGCTTCTTTCGTCATTGCTTCTGACTTTAATTTTTTGAAGCGAAGTGGAAGATTAACACCGATTGCAGCAGCTATTTGTAGTGTGATTAAGATTATGCCTGTATTGACACAAACTGAGGATATGAAGAAGATAAAGCCGTATGCTGTAAAGCGATCCTATAAAAAGGCAGTGGATGCAGTGATTGAGTATTTTAAAGGGATGAAAGTGAATCATGAGTATATCATTAGCATTGGACATGCTGGTGTTCGTCAAATGGCAGAAGATGCTGTGAAGCAGATTCGAAATCATTTCTCAGATACTACGATTGAAATATTCCAGTTATCTCCCACCTTGATTACTCATGGAGGACCTGGATGTATTACCATTCAGGCAATCTGCAGATAGAAAGGGTAATAACATGAATATTAATATAGAAATATTAACAGTCATAATACTTGGATATATTCTTGGTTCAGTTCCTTTTGCATTGGTGGTTGGCAAGGTGTTTTATCACAAAGATATTAGAAATTATGGAAGTAAGAACCTAGGTGGTGGAAATGCTGGAAGAGTTCTTGGGAAAAAAGCCGGTCTTGTGGTGATGACTTTGGATATTTTGAAGGTAACATTGGTAATTTTTCTGACTTCCTTTTTCTCCAATGTAGAGATGGTTTCCATAATTGGTGGTTTGGCTGCAGCAATGGGGCATTGCTTTCCCATATTTGCCAGATTCAAAGGTGGAAAGGCTGTTGCTGTTATGTATGGCTTTCTCTTTGGTATGGTATTATTTTGGGAGTACAGTTGGTGGATTTTCTTCCTTCCACTCATTAGCTTTTTAGTAGTGCTATATTTGTGGAAGATTATCGCCTTGGCAAGTATATCATCAGCTGTAATTAATACCCTTTTCATAGGAATTATTATAAAAGCGCCTCATTTATTTTGGGCATCACTCCTGTTTACAGTAGTAATTATTGTGCGACACAGGAAAAATATCGAAAGAATTCTTCGTAATGAGGAAAATAAAATTACATGGATGGGTTAGTTGATTATGTATTATAAGAAGAAACTTGGTATCAGCAATGGGTGGGAGTTTGGCATCCAAAATCCGTTTTGTTGAGTAGTGATTTCTATATATAAAGGCACTTTGGATTAAGAAATGGGATAATCTTCAGAAAGTTTGTTTGATGATTGTCCTTTTTCTATTTTCAGAAAGAGCGGTTGACTAATATTTGATGGTTCCTTTGACATTTCTAACAGGAGATGGTATTCTACTTCCAATAGTTACAATACATAAAAGAGAGGAAAAGCATGATTTCTATATTATAACGACATGCAGGAACGAATATGCAATATGGATATTTTGATGATGAAAAACGAGAATATGTAATCACCAGACCGGATACTCCGGCCCCCTGGGCGAACTATCTCGGGGACCCTGAATACGGCGCTATTATCTCAAATAATGCCGGAGGGTATAGTTTTGCTAAGTCCGGCGCCGATGGTAGGATATTACGCTATGTATTTAATAATTTTGACCAGCCGGGCCGTTATATTTATATTCGGGATAATGACAGCAAGGATTACTGGTCAGCCTCCTGGCAGCCTGTTGGTAAGGAACTTACATCCTATCAGAGTGAATGCCATCATGGGACAGCATATACTCGAATGGTCGCAGAATACAGCAAAATTCATTCCGAAGCATTATATTATGTTCCGCGGGGTGCCTCCTATGAGGTTTGGAATTTGAAATTAACGAATTGCTCTGACACGATACGCAATTTATGCATTACAGGGTATGCGGAATTTACGAATAATAACAACTATGAACAAGATCAGGTCAACCTGCAATATTCACAGTTTATTACTAGAACTGCTTTCTGTGGTAATCGAATTCGACACACGATCCATGGCAATCTAGATAAGCTGGAGGAAGGGAAAACGATTGATAACAAGACAGCGCTCGACCGCTTTTTTGGCTTAGCCGGAGCAGAAGCTTCCTCCTACTGCGGAGATAAAGATAAATTTTTGGGGCCTTATCATGGATATGGGAACCCAATCGGTGTTATCAATGGTAATCTGGGGAATGAGCTGAATTATAACGGAAATGGGTGTGGCGCTATTGCTACTACACTTACACTGGCACCCGGAGAAACAAAGCATCTGGCCTTTATCCTGGGAATGAAGCCTGATCAGGAAGCAGAGAGTATCTTGAGACAATATCAGAATCCGGGAGAGGTATGTGAGAAGGAGCTGGAGGAGCTTATTACGTTCTGGCATGAGAAGCTTTCACATTTCCGGGTAAAAACTCCTAGCCCGGCATTTAATTCAATGATAAATACCTGGAATGCCTATAATTGCTTTATCACCTTTATCTGGTCTCGTGCGGCCTCCTTCTTCTATTGTGGCCTTCGTAACGGATATGGATATCGTGATACGGTTCAGGACATTCAAGGAATTATCCATCTTGCACCTGAAATGGCAGAGGAGAAGCTTCGGTTTATGCTTTCTGCACAGGTGGAGCATGGTGGTGGCCTACCTCTTGTAAAGTTTACTCATAATCCGGGACACGAAGATACTCCGGAGGATGCCTCTTATGTAAAGGAAACGGGACATCCTGCTTACCGGGCAGATGATGCTTTATGGCTATTCCCGACCGTTTATAAATATGTTTCTGAAACAGGAAACCTTTCCTTTATGGATGAGATGATTCCTTATGCAAATCAGGGTCAAGGCACTGTTTATGAGCATTTGAAACGTGCAATCGATTTCTCCATGAACCATCTGGGAGTACACGGTCTGCCTGTCGGGCTACATGCAGATTGGAATGACTGCTTGCGACTTGGAGAGAAAGGGGAAACAACTTTTGTTGCTTTCCAGTTCTATTATGCAATGACAATTTTAAAAAAATTCGCACAGTATAAGGACGATAAGGAATATATTAAATACCTTGAGGATAGTCTGGAGAAATTAGGAGCTATGATCGAGGAATATTGTTGGGATGAGGATCGTTTCATCCGTGGGTTCACACAAAGGGGAGAGACCATCGGAAAACGTTCCGATTCGGAAGCAAATATGTGGTTAAATCCACAGAGCTGGGGAGTGATCAGCGGTTATGCCACGGAGGCACAAGCCGATACAGCTCTTGACAGCGTATACAGGATATTGAATACAGGGTATGGAGCAGCTTTAATGGACCCGCCATACCATGAACATGCCTTTGAAGGTGCTCTTGCCGTTATTTATAATGCCGGATCGAAGGAAAATGCGAGTATTTTTTCACAGACCCAGGGTTGGATTATTCTTGCGGAAGCTTTGCGGGGACACGGTAGCCGTGCATTCACCTATTTTATGGAGAACGCTCCCGCTGCCCAGAATGATCGTGCGGAAATACGTAAACTGGAACCTTATTGTTATGGGCAGTTCACTGAAGGCAAATACAGTCCTAATTTCGGCCGTTCCCATGTACATTGGCTTACCGGTACTGCATCTACCATTATGGTAGGCTGTATCGAGGGTATCTTAGGGATGCGTCCGGACCCTTATGGAATTAAGATAGACCCATCTATTCCAAAGGAATGGGAAACCTTTGAGATAGAGAAGGATTTCAGAGGAAGTCATTTGCATATCATGGTTCATAACCCTGGTCATGCAGAATCGGGGTGTAAAAAGCTTACGGTTGATGGTATGGAAATAGAAGGGAACTATATCCCTGCTGAGCTGCTGAAAGAGTATACAGAGATTGAGTTGACGATATCTTAATTTTATAACGTAACCTGATTAGAGGAAAAACAAAATGGTAGAAAATATGGATCCTATGTTTTAAGGAAGAGAACAAAAAGGATAATGTAAAATACCGTGACAAGAAGAAATGACACCGGGGGATTTTGTGAGTTTGCATCATCTTATCGTGTGGGGAAGTATTTGTATAAAAACATTGTAAAAGGAAGGCAACCTAGAAAGATGAGTGAAATTCAATTACTAAAAGTAAGCAATGATAAGAGATTTATAGTGAAAGAAGATGGAACTCCGTTCTTTTGGCTCGGTGACACTGCATGGGAGCTTTTCCATGCCCTGACTAGGGAGGAAGCAGACCGGTATCTGGAGAACAGAGCACAACTGAAATTTACGGTCATTCAAGCAGTGGCTCTTGCAGAACTGGACGGCATAAGAGAAGGCAATGCATATGGCAGGAAGCCCCTTTTGCAGAACAGCTGGGGTGAATATGACCCTATCATGCCTGATGAAAGAATTAACGAAACAGATAAATATACGTACTGGGACCATATAGACTACATCATTGATAAGGCTGCTTCGTTAGGTCTCTATATCGCACTTTTACCAACCTGGGGTGATAAATATCATATCTGCTGGGGAAAGGGTCCGGAGATATTTAATGAAGAGAATGCAAGAATTTATGGTAAATGGTTGGCTAAACGGTACCAGGACCGGAAGAATATTGTATGGGTACTCGGTGGAGACAGACAGCTGATCACAGCAAAGCATTTTGCAATTATTAATGAAATGGCAAAAGGAATTCGTGACGGTGAGACACAAAAGCATCTGATGACGCTGCATCCGGCTGGAACCTTCTCTTCCTCCTATCATGTACATGAGGAAGAGTGGCTGGATTTCAATATGATACAATCCGGTCATGACTTTCAAAACAATGAGAATTATAAAAAAGTGACTGAGGATTATAACAGAAAGCCAGTTAAGCCAGTTATCGATGCTGAGCCCCGCTATGAAGACCATCCGATTAAATTCAATCCGGTAAACGGCTATTTTGATGATTTTGACGTACGACAGGCGGCCTATTGGGCACTGTTTGCCGGTGCATGCGGTCATACTTACGGACATCACAGTATCTGGTGCATGTGTAAGGCTCCGACGGATTATTTTATAATGACCTGGCAAGCTGCACTTAACCGTCCGGGTGCCTGTCAGATGCAGTATGCCCGTGCTCTGATGGAATCCAGACAATTCACGGATTTAATTCCAGACCAGGAGCTGGTTGCAGGGAATTATGAAGGTGCTAACCATATCAAGGCCACAAGAGGAAAGGATTATGCCTTCCTATACAGTCCGAACGGTTTAAAGCTTCAGGTAAATATGGGGCGTATTTCGGGGGAAAACATAAAGGCCTATTGGTACAATCCAAGAAATGGTGAAGCAAAGTATATCGGAGAAGAAGCAAATAAAGGTGTGGCTACCTTCACCCCTCCGACGAGCGGACGTAATAATGATTGGATATTGGTTCTCGACGATTCCAGAGTAAATTACGCAATACCAGGAATGGTAAATTAAATTAAATTAAATGGATAGTCCATGATTTGTTAAATAATTTTGTCGGCTAGGTAACAGCTACTAGCTTTTTATGAAGAGTTCATAGATAATCGGATATTGTAAATTAATCACGCATATTTAAAAGCATCCTAGAACTGGACATATTAATTGTTTGATTAATATAAGTTTAAATTTTTTAAGAAATTAATTGACAAAAAATAGTGAATAATACATAATTATGTATATAACATTACCAAATTGAAGGAGGATCTATTAATGGGAGTAGCATCACTGGTTCTTGGTATTATTTCACTTATCATTGGATTATTTTCAGCCGGAGCATTGGGATGGTTAGGAGCAATTCTGGCAATAATCGGTATTGTATTAGGCGCATTGGGGCGGAAGAATACTGAAAAGAAAGGTATTGCTACAGCCGGTTTAGTATGTTCTATTATCGGCATAGTTCTTTGCTTAATATTATACATAGCATGTGTGGCTTGCATCGGAGGATTAGCAAGCTTGGCATAATTTGACTTACCATAGGCTCCTACAAAATCCTTGTAGGAGCCATTTTTTTGGAGGTGTTATGCAATTATATTTTGATATATTGGATCATAAGTTACCATCATATGGACTGATGATAGTTATCGGTATTATACTCGCAAATTTGTTGGCATTATGTGTGTTAAAAAAATTCCGGCAGGAATTAAACGACGTTATTATTCTAGAAGCTTATGCTTTTTTGGGAGGATTTTTTGGAGCAAAGCTATTATATTTCGCAGTTTCTTATAAACAAATAGAATGGAAAAGAATAACGGAAATTGAATATTTTAATCAGCTTATGCAGAGTGGTTTTGTGTTTTATGGTGGGCTTATATTAGCCCTTGTATTTGTACTTGGTGCTGGACAACTTCATAAGCTTCCAGCAAAAGAGTTTTTAAGAGATTTTATTTTTTTAATTCCCCTCATACATTGCTTTGGAAGAATAGGTTGCTTTTTTGCAGGCTGCTGCTATGGAATTCCTTATGATGGAATAGGTGCAGTTGTTTTTCCTGAGCATTCCTTGGCAGTTCCCGGGGTGCCTCTTTATCCGGTACAGCTTGTTGAGGCAGTATTATTAATGCTTATTTCGTTGACTATCTTGATATTACGATTAAAACTTGCCTGGAAGTATACTGTTGAGACCTATCTCGTTGCTTATGGGATCGTTCGATTTATATTGGAATTTTATAGATATGACGATGCTAGAGGAGGTCTATATAAGGTTTCCACCTCTCAGTGGATTAGCTTATTGTTAATTGTGGCGGTTATAGTTAGTTTGCTTTATTCGAGACTAAAATTAAAACAAGAAAAAAAGACTTATAATGACTACAGAAACTTATCATAGCGGAATGCGAAGCGGCAGGCAATGAAGTTAAGTAAATACGGACTTTAATTCACAGTAAAAAGTATGATAGAAATACTAGCAAATAGCTACGCCATATTGTATAATAGTATGAAAAAATACTTGGTGTACCAAAGAGTTAATACATGTGATGATTAGGGGGTATTCTTGATGCCTATTCCAGAGAAAAAGGAAGACAAGCTAAGAGCATCTGCGAAAGAGATTGTATATGATACGATAAAGAAATGGATTATTGAAGGTACGCTACGTCCTGGAGAGAAGCTTTTGGACGGGGAGATGGCAGATTATTTTTCCGTTAGCCGTACCCCGGTCAGAGAAGCGTTTCAGCTGCTTGAAGAACAAAAATTAATTAAGTCCTTTCCGGGGAAAGCAACTATTGTAACTGAAATTGAAACTGAAAATATAGATCAGTGGTATAAGCCTTTGATAGCGCTGCAGCGGTTGGCGGTAAAAATGGCAACAGAAAAAGGGACTCAAAGTGATTTTGCCGTATTAAAAGATATTAATGTTAAATTTCAACAGGAAACAGAGAGAAAAGATATTGCAAATATAACAGATCTTGATAAAGAGTTTCATGATTATATTATCAATATAACAGGTAATAGCTATATTATGAATTTCTGTGATACGTTGATGAGCCATGTTTTACGACTTGAATTTATGTTTTTTAAAAGAAATATCGATTTATCTGAATCTGTATCAGAGCACGAAAAGCTAATTTCTGCTATGGAACGAAAAGATGAATTTAGTGCAGACTTAATCATACAGCAGCATTGGAACAGAACGGTAATGCAGATACGAAACATTATACAGACCAGTACTGGGATATAAGAGATAGAATAATCAATGAAATAATTATATTTGATAACATGATTTGATATTTATAGATATAATAATGAGTGTGTAGTAAAGCAGGATAAAATTGATTAATTACTAATGGACATCAATAAATTGAATGTTACAATTCACATTAATTAAAATGAGGCTATGTAAGTCATTCCATCATAAGGATGATTTACATAGCCTCTGTTATGCAATTTATCAAAATTCTAGATTCCAAGATAAAAGCTTTGACTTAGGATTTCCTCGATTTGAGATAAGGTTTTTCTTGATTTGTCAGGATTCTTTGAAGCACATGCATTTGCAATATAATTGATTAGACAAAGAGGTGCTGCAAATGAATTCTTAAAGGATATCCCTGATACGGCACATGGAAGGATAATATCACCATAACCTTCTACCATGGAGTAATTAGTGCTGGTAAATAAAATAATCTTTACGTTATATGCCTTTAGCCAGGATATTAGGGTAGTAGTGGTTTTAGAATAGCGGGGGAATAAAAATGCAAGGCATACATCGCCTTTACCTGCGCTTACCACTTCCTCCGGATAAATCATACCGACTGCTTGAATTAATTTAACATTTTTCATAATCTGAGCTAACCTTGAGGTGGCATAATGAGCCAGCGAAAAGGAACTACGCAATCCTAGTATATATACTTGATTGGCGTTATAGATAGCATCGATTGTATTTTTTAAATCAGCATCGGATATAAGCTCCATGGTATCATGAATGTTTTTAATATCATTCTCGAAGGAGTCTTTCATTAACTGATCGCTGCTTCTGTTCTTATTCTGATGTATTCTATCGGGTAAAGAGGATTTGTTAATAATGTTTCTCTGAATATCCTTTTGCATGTCTGAGAAACCGGAATAACCCAATTCTCTTGCAAAACGAATGATGGTTGTGGTGCTGACATTAATCTTATCTGCTAGTTCCTTTAAAGTATCAAAAGCAACATTTTCCATATTCTCCATAATATAGTTTGCAACGATTGTTTGATTTCTGGAAAAGGAATTCATTTTAGCAGGTATTCTGCTTTGGAAACTGCTCATTTTTGCTCTCCTTTCTACGCTTTTGTAACCGAGAAGCAACGTGCTCTATATAATAAATTATAGAGGTTCAATAAGCAAAAGTCAATATATAGGGAATTTATGGATGCAGACGTTAATTCATTATGCTGAAATATATCATGATCAGAGGGCAGTTACGGGATTAACCTGTGAGGTCATCAGTGTAGCAAATGAGGTTTTATTAACTCGGTCTTGATCAGTGATATAATGAATATCGAGGAGATAAGGGGATTCAATCCCGTTGTTAATGTAGTTTATTTCTGATAAAATATAATCCCATTTTGATAAATAGGCTTTCAATTCCGCAAAATGAGGTTGATCCTCAGCAATATAAATAAGGATGTCAATATCACTCCCCTGTGTTGCAGTCATAGCATTCGTGCTTCCAAATAAATATATTCCTTTAATTCCAAAATAAGAGCGTTGGATATTCTGGGCGATCTTAACAGCCATGTTATACCGCCATTCCCAGCCTTTAAGATCAAAATAGCTTGTGCCAATCTTATTAACTGATTTGTTTGAACATAGGGTATGTCTTTTAAGGAAAGGGTATTTTCCGATAAACTGAAGATAGGCTTCATACTTTTGTTCGATTTCATACAAAGAGTAATCTTTTTTAAACAGCAGTCTAGATAAATTCTTCATATAATCTTCATATATCCATTGGAGGAAGGATGCTGAAAGCTGGTCTGCAGGAATACTATATAATGCCAAATCAAAAAACCATTGTTTTACCGCACGGGAAGTCAATGTAGGTGTAGTTTTTATAAGAGCAGAAGACATAGTAAAACACCCTTTCATCATATACAATTGAATTGATTGTGTAATCTATCAGGGAAGGAGATCCACTCCTGAGTAGTTAAGGAGTGGATCTAAATCATCGGTAATTCCGATGCCTATATGGAAATGTCTTAACTATGGCTTTTACGGCCAGATTCCTCTGGATTTCTTGGCATCAATCACACGTTTAATTGCGATGAGATAAGCTCCCTGTCGGAGGGATGTATTCTTATTCTCAGCCATTTCACATACTGATTCAAAGGCACTGGTCATTATTGCTTCCAGTCTGCAATTGACATCTTCCTTTGTCCAATATAGAGATTGTATGTTCTGAACCCATTCAAAATAGGATACGATAACACCGCCTGTATTTGCTAATATATCAGGAACAATCGTAACCCCTTTATTAGTCAATATTTCATCAGCCTCCATGGTAGTAGGTCCGTTGGCAGCTTCTACGATAATCTTAGCTTTAATATTATTTACGTTATCCTTATTGATTTGGTTTTCCAGAGCTGCAGGAATTAACACGGTGGTCTCTAGCTCCAGTAACTCCTTGTTATTAATGACTGTTGCATCAGTATCAAAATCCTTGAGTAAATTTTTCTTGGATTGGCTGAGATAATGATAAATACTTGGGATATCAAGGCCGTTCGGATTATACAAACCGCAGGAAACATCGCTCACAGCAATGACCTTCATACCTGCTTCGTGTAATAGCAGGGCGGCGATGCTGCCTACATTACCCATACCCTGAACTATTAAGGAAGAACCCTCTATCGGGATGTTTTTATATTTTAGGATATTCTTTGTGATAATACTCACTCCATATCCTGTAGCTTCGTTTCTGCCTAAGGAACCACCCAGAGAGATAGGCTTTCCGGTTACAACTCCGGGTACTGCATGTCCTTTTAACATGCTGTAGGTGTCCATAATCCAGCCCATGATTTCGGGAGTTGTTCCAACATCAGGTGCGGGGATGTCCTGATCAGGTCCTATTAGGGGAGCAATTGCTGAAGTAAAACGGCGGGTAATTCTAGAGAGTTCTCCGCATGACAGCTTGGAAGGATCACAGATGACACCTCCTTTTCCTCCACCGTAAGGGATATCGACAACAGCACATTTGAAGGTCATCCATGCAGATAGGGCCTTTACTTCATCCTCATTTACGTTATAATGATAGCGAATTCCGCCCTTTGCAGGACCTCTTGAGGTAGAGTGTTGAATTCGAAAGCCTTCAAAAACTCTTACAGTTCCATCATCCATAGTAACAGGAATAGATACCTTTAATTCTCTTTCCGGATATTTTATTGCTTCATAATCATTGCTGCTATAACCAAGCATATTAGCGGTCTTATCTATAATACTAAGTACTTCTTCATATGGATTATAACCTTTTGACATTATTATACCTTCCTTCTGATGCATATATATTTTGACTATCTGTGTTTTTTCGTATTATATAGTAAGCTGGGTAGCTTTACATAATTAAGTTTGTTATGCTTTGTTTCGATGACAAGCAGTGCGCGCCTGCTGCTATGTCAATGAACTGATACTCACATTAACTATACTTGGGATACGTTGATTATGTGAGCTGATATATATTAAAATTTAATAATATCCGATATGTCAGCAAGCTTACAGCCTGGGTTTAAATCACAAGCGCGCATTAAAAAATTAAGTTTTTCAATACGCTCACCTGACTTAGGACAACCATTTTTGATAAAGCCAACCTGCAGACCCACGGCCAAGTCCATCACGACGTCATTAATAACGCCGCCTGAACGACCTGAAGGAACAGCTAGTAGACCATGTTCCTTAGCAAAATAATATGTATCCAGAGCTTCCGTTATCGTTCCTACCTGATTTGGCTTAAGGATAAAGCCATCAATGGAATGATTTTCATAGGCCTTTATCAATCTTTCTTTATTCGTAACGATATAATCATCACCCAAAAGAATTGACCTTGTTATTTGTTCTTTGGCTTTTTTATAGCCGTCCCAGTCATTTTCATCGAGTAAATCCTCAATAAAAACAAAATTATATTTTTCTGTAAGACCCTTCACATATGAAATTAACTCCTCGGAGGAGATACGTTTCTGTTTTAAATAGTAGGTGTTGGTTTTTGCATCATACATCTCGCTGGAAGCGCAGTCTAAGCAGAAGCCGAATTTGTCGCGATATCCACAGATATTGATGGCATCATTAATGATATCTAATATTTCCTCCGGGTCTTCGGTGAATGCAGCATAGCCATAGGAATTGGCAACCTCTGGAGTTTTACCTAAATATTTTGTCAGAACATTCTTCAATTCCTGGAAGGTGTTAACACTGATTTCGACTGCTTCATAAATAGTATCTGCGTTATAGGGCATTATAATAAATTCGTTAAAGGGCTGAGTTACTGTTGCATAATGTCCGCCATTTATTACGTTGAAGCTAGGGATGGGAACCGTTTTGATTTTTCCCTTAGCAAGATATTCGTACAAGGGGACCTTGTGAGTTTTTGCAGCCGCTCTAAAGCATGCGATGGAAGTAGAATAGATTGTGTTTCCGCCCAGGTTTTCTTTGCGAGGTGTACCATCCAGTTCAATCATGAGATTATCCAGGGTACGTTGATCGGTGACATCCTTACCGATAAGGGTCGGAGCGATGATACTATTTACTTTATCCACTGCATTATGAACACTAAGCCCATGGTATTCTGAAGGGTTGTTGTCTCTTAGAACATGGGATTCGTACATTCCGACAGAGGAACCGGTTGGAGCAGATCCTCGGCCAAGAATCCCATCCTCAGTGATTACATCCACTTCAACCATGGGACGGCATTTGCAGTCGATGGTTTGTCTGGCTTGGATTGACTTAATTCTTGAATACATTATAAACACTCCTTGTTTTCTTTCTGCTAGTCATTTATGTAACGAAAACCTGATCCTTTTGGGGGAGAACCTGGCGGAGGTTAGGTAGATCCGCCAGGCAAGCCATGGTCAATGACTTAGAATTTCGAGTTTTCGTAATTGGCTAATTATTTACTATCAGGAATATACAGTACATTAAAGTCACAAAGATTTGTGCCTGTATTTCCGGTCATTACGGTATTTCCCAGTTGCTCTAGGGCTTCGTAGCAGGCATGCCCTCTTAATGCATCATATAAGTTAACACCTTCATTGATAGCTTTATTCAGTGTTGTGGAATCAGTAATGCCTCCAGCTACAGGGGTAGTACCGTCAGTTCCCTCAGAGTCGATGGAAAGCATACATGCACCCTTTGTCTTGGCAGCAGCAATAGCAAACCCTACAGTAAGTTCTTGACCGGGACCACCATGTCCGGTAATCTCGCTGTTATTTAATATCTTAGTGGTTGTCTCGCCGGAGCTTAGAATTACACAGGGCGGCTTGATCGGGTTGCCATAGGCCTGGATCTCGCGTGCAATAGAAGCGAAAATGGTACCGGCATCCTTACTTTCCCCCTCAAGGAAGGAAGATAAAATAATTGCGGGTATACCCATCTCCTCTGAAATTTCTTTAGCATAAATGCAGGAATCGGGTAAGGTGTTTAAAAGAAAATAGGTGTTATTAGGGAAAGCTTTCGGAGTCTCCCCTTCAGGACCCACATTCATAAGATAATCCACAACGGATTTTGGAAGGCGGTCAGCCACGTTATAATCCCGTATCACGCGTCTAGCATCCTCGAGCGTAGTTTTGTCCGGACCCATAGGTGTGCTTGCGTACTTGGCATAGGGTACACCGATGTCTCCGGTTGCAGGAGTTCCAACTGCATCACTGATTCCAAAGCCAATTAATTCAGCTCCTGCTGCTTCAATCCTTTTTGCCAGCATACCACCGTTCATTTGAGAAATATGTCTTCGAATTGCGTTAATCTCATAAATCCCTGCACCGGATTTTAACATAACATCAGTGGTGTCAATCTCATCTTGTAGGCTGATGCCTTCAACAGGACAGCTCATAAGTGCAGAGCTTCCTCCGCTGATTACCACAATGAATAAATCATCAGGACCGGAGGCATCTACTAATTTAAGTATTTCTTTGCAGGCAAGATATCCGGTTTCATTAGGAAGAGGATGTCCTCCGACATAAACCTCGGTTTTATTAAAGACATCAGTGTCTTCTAATACCTTTACTATAGTGATTCCTCTGGTTAATCTATCGCCAAGGATATCATCGATGGCTTTGGCCATATGGTTGCAGGCTTTTCCTGCACCAAGAAGGTAGACATTTCTTTTCTTGGAAAGATCCCAGCTTTTCGTACCGATATGCAATATATCGCCATCCATATAAGTTATACTTCTTATTCTTTCGTAAGCATCCAAACGTTTCAAGGTTTTTTCTGTGATCGATAATACAATTTTTCTTGACTCCACATCACCGTCAGAAATTAATTCGTTATAATTTCGTATTTTTGCGAACGGTTGCATTTTTAGGCCTCCTTATACTGTGTTACATTAGAACCATACATAACAACATGTACCATATGATACTTATATTATAGAGCCATACTTTCTCGATGTCAATATGAAAACTAAGCAAATTGTACAAAAGATGCTCCTCAAATAGAATATATATTTAAAAAACACACAATGAGCAAGGTATAAATCGCGGAATATGCAATATATTAACACCCTGTATATATTGTTTTATTACGGTATTATCTAATACATATCCGGACACAAATATATCTTAAGCACTTGTCCAGAGAAATTATATACCAGTAGAATTATGCAATTAAATGGTGAATACAGAGGATATTACTAATGTATACTGTATTTTTGCAAATATATTCAGGAAATGGATTATTTACCAGAAATATCTGCCATCATAAAATAATTTATGGATATTAAATATTGCATATTTCAAAAATCAAGAAGAATAAAGCAGCAAAAATGCTGTAAAAATAGAGAAGGTAGTTAAAATATACAATACTATTAAATGGAAGAATATGAAAATGTACAAAATGACGATATAGCGTTGACATTTAAAAAATATTATTATATACTAAATGTATCAAACGAAACATTCACTAGTAAATGCGGGTTCAATTAAATATAATCTGTCTGGAATGAGACGCATGATGTCTGAGATGAATGTTTACAAGAAAGGAGCTGCTTTATGGGCAAAAGAACAGATTTTCTGTATTTATCAGAACCCGATATGATTGCAGCAGGTGTTTTGGACAGAGACGCCTGTGTTGATGTATCGGAAGAGGTTTTCAAATTACTAAGTCAGGGTGATTATCTAATGGGAGGTAGCAATCATAACAGTCATGGTATGCCGATTGTATTTCCCAAAGAAACCCCCTTCCCTAATATGCCGGTAGCAGGCCCAGACAGAAGATTTGTGGCAATGCCTGCATACTTAGGAGGTAGATTTGACTGTTGCGGTAACAAGTGGTATGGATCAAATGCAGCTAACCCTTCGAAAGGACTTCCTAGATCCGTTCTCACCTTGTTATTGAACGATAAGGACACCGGTGAACCGCTGAGCTTAATGTCCGCCAATTTATTAAGCGCTGCAAGAACAGGTGCTGTTCCGGCAGTAGCAGCAAGATATCTGGCAAATAAGGATGCAAAGGTAATAGCTATCATAGGCTGTGGTCCGATTAACAAATCCTGTTATGAAGCGATTATTACTCAGACTCCTAGTGTCGAAGAAGTAATATGCTATGATATTTTTGAGGATAAAGCAGTTCAATTAGCAAATTGGGCAGCTGAGAACAATGGAATTAAAGGAAGAGGAGTAACATCTTTAGAAGAAGCAATTTCCTCTGCGGATATCATTACAATCGCAGCTTCAAGACTTAAACCTCTCTATATGGAAGAAAAATGGTTTAAGAAGGGTGCAACGGTTTTATTTACCGGTCCAGGTAAATCGGATGAAAGCTTTTGGACAAATAATAAAATTATATATGACCATGTGGGGTTACATGAAGCATATGTTGAAGAAGCTATTGCATCCGGAGATAAACAAAACTACTATGATGGCGTAATTGGAGGACCGATTTATCGTCTGATTGACGATGGTAAGCTTCCAGAGCTTAAGGCTTCGACCAGCATAGGTGATGTCATTCTTGGAACTAAGAAAGGAAGAGAGAGTAAGGACGATATCATCATCTTCATTGCTTGTGGAATGGCGGTATTTGATGTAGGTTGGGGATATGAGCTGTATCAAAGGGCATTAAGTAAAGGAATCGGTACAAAGCTTAATCTCTGGGATGAACCTTATCAGATGAAGAATTGACAACAGCGATAGGAGGACATGCATATATATAACAGCATGTAAGCAGCACAGGATGATAGCTATGGAGATACAATAAGCATTACACAAAACCTATTGAATCTACTAAATAATAAGGAGATGGGATTTTATGTTTCAAAAATTTGCTGACATAATGAATTTCTTATGGGGTACCCCTTTGGTTCTTTTTGTAACTGCAGTTGGTATTTTTCTAACAATAAAAATAGGATTTTTTCAATTTGTACATATTCGGCATACGTTCAGAAGAACCTTTGGTATGTTTTTTGGGAAGACAAAAGAAGCACCAGAGGGTGAAGGTAATATGACACCGTTCCAGTCATTGAGTGCTGTAAGCGCGGGTACAATTGGAGCAGGTAACATCGCTGGTATTGCATCTGCTATCGCAATCGGTGGGCCCGGTGCAGCATTCTGGATGTGGGTAATTGCACTTTTTGGTACTGCTATTAAGATGGCTGAGGTTTCTCTGGCAGTGAAATTCCGTAAAAAGGGCGAAAATGGTGATTTTCATGGTGGACCCATGTATTATATCAAAGAAGGACTTAATAATTCAAAATTTTCTATAGTCCTGGCATTTATTTTCGCGATTGGCTTAACGATACTTGTAATAACCGATGCTTGCTTTGTACAACCGAATACCCTGGCAACCTCTCTTGAGGATGTATTTAACGTTCCGACCATCGTATCCGGTATCGCATGTTGTGTAATAGGCATCGCAGTTGTAGCTGGTGGACTTAAGGGAATAGGTACCTTCTGTGGTTGGATGGTTCCTCCAATGGTTTTAGTTTATGTTATCGGTACATTAGGCGTTATCATCGCTAATATTGGTGCAATTCCGGACGCCTTTGCAAGTATTTTCAAATATGCTTTTGCACCCGCTCCTGCAATCGGTGGGTTCGCCGGTGCTTCCGTACAGCTTGCTATGGCACGTGGTGCAGCCCGTGGTATTTTCTCCAGCGAGTGTGGTGAGGGTACCTCCTGTACCGTTCATGCTACTGCGATTACAGAGCATCCGGTACATCAGAGCTTATGGGGTATTATCGAAGTATTCCTTGATACCTTTGTAGTAAGTACCTTAACAGCATTAACCGTAATAGTTAGTGGTGTTATAACAACAGGAGAAACAGGTGCAGTCCTTACCTTAGAAGCATTCCGTACCACATGGGGAAGCTTTGGTGTTATCATGCTTTGTATAGCCATTGTTTTATTCGCCTTCTCCTCCTATCTAGGCTTCTTTATTGAATGGAAGACATGTATTGTCTACTTGTTCGGAGAAAAGAAAGCAAAATTCATACAGTGGTTCTATTTCTTACCTCCATTGATTTCAGCAGGCTTGGAAATTGAAGTTGTTTGGACCTTGGCAGATGCTTCTGTTGGTTTTGTAATATTACCGAATCTGATTGGATTGGTAGCAGTATCCGGTATATTTACAAAGCTGGTAAAAGATTACAAGGAAAAATGGAAATTATCCTGACGTATTGCAACGCAATAGAAGCTATTCTTAGACAAGCTTAATATTTCTGCTTGAGGTGTGCAAAAGGCACATTTCAAGCAGAAATGCTTTTGGGATTAATTCCATCGTTATGGAGGTAATCATGTATAAATTAAAAGAGCATAATGATAATGTAATCTTTACGGATACGATTGAAAATCTTAGTCTTAGTATACCCAAGAAACAGTTTGCCGGAATGGTCACACCAATGGAAATGCCCTGTATTGCTGATGAAAGGGTGTTCGAAAATGCAATCTGTAGACCGGAGTATGGTGAGACGTTATATCATTTAGCAAAAGCTAAAAATGCTAAAAGTGCTAGCATCATTGTCTCAGATGTTACAAGGAATGTTCCAACCAAAAGAGTTGTACGGTATCTATTGAATGAATTAATGAGAGCAGGAATAGAGGAGGAAAACATTCTATTCATTATTGCACTGGGAGTTCACCGCCCGGCTACCGAAATAGAGATGGCTGAGATAATCGGTGAAAAGCTGTATGCTTCAGAGCATAGTTTTCGGGTGATTAATCATGACCCATGGGATAAGGAGCAGTTAGTTAATCTTGGTAAGACCTCCTACGGTACAAAGGTAGAGGTTAATAAGGAAGCCTATGAGTGCAACCTTCATATTAATATAGGAAAAGTGGAGCCCCACGAATTCGCAGGGTTTTCCGGGGGTAGAAAATCCGTGATGCCAGGGATATCTTCGGCTGAAAGTATCATAGCAAATCATTCTCCGATCATGCTGTCTTCTCCCTATGCGATTCCAGGCAACCTGATGGATAATCCGATACATATGGACATGCTGGAATGTGCAGGCTTATACGGAATTGATTTTTCAGTAAATTTTGTTGTGAACAATCAATCAGAACCGGTTGCAGTATTTACAGGTGATTTAGTGAAAGCTCATCAGGCAGCGGTTGATTTTCTTTATGAAAAAATTGCTGTAACCTTCAAAAAACCTGATATTATTATCACTTCGCCCGGCTACCCTTTGAATATTGAATTTTATCAGGCAGTAAAGCCATTAATAGCACTAACGGATATGCTGGATCAGGATATCGTAGTAGTAATCTATTCTGAATGTCCAGAGGGGATTAATTCAGAAGATATGATGAGAGCTTTCCGACATTCAGCGAAGCTTGATGAAATCAAGGATTTTGTTATTCAAAATTATAAGATTCAAATGGATCATGTCTTGCTTTTATCTAAAATATTAGATAAGCAGGTAAAGATAATAGTATATTCACCTAATTTGGATGCTTCTGATATTGAAGCGATGCATATGATTCCTTGTCAGTCTCAGGAAGAGCTAATTCCACTTGCGGCTAGCCTGAGCGGGAAAGAAAATCCTCAAATACTAATCTTTCCTCAGGCCCAAAAGTATTTAGTAAAATAATATGCCTTTTAATAAAAAACATAGGATTTTCAATACACTGGCATTATCAATGTATTAAAAGTCTATTTAGAGGTCTTTAGTTATATTTGTAAGGTTTTGAAGAAGCTTAAACAGAAAAAGTAGGGAGATTTGAAAATGGAAAATAGATGTGTATATAAGAATCTACATACTAATTTACTACAATTGGAAGAACATATGTATCCTCTGGTTGAAGTAAATTCGCCGAATACCTTTCGAAATCTATTTCCATATAATGAGATACCTAAAATTGCATTTAATGATAGGATAGTCCCTCACAATATGCCGTCAAAAATATGGATTACCGATACTACATTTCGGGATGGTCAACAATCCAGAGAGCCTTACACAACACAGCAAATGGTTAGAATTTATGAATATTTGCATCAACTAGGCGGGCCGGAGGGGATAATTAAGCAAAGCGAATTCTTCTTATATAGTAAGAAGGATCGGGACGCATTGTATAAATGCAAAAAGCTGGGCTATGAATTTCCGGAGGTTACTTCATGGATCAGAGCAAATAAAAAAGATTTTGAAATGGTGAAGGAACTTGGGTTAAAGGAAACGGGAATATTGGTGAGCTGCTCCGACTATCATATATTTTATAAGATGAAGATGATCCGGAGTGAAGCGATGAAATACTACCTAAGCATCGTACGTGAGTGCTTAGAAACCGAGGTTATACCAAGATGTCATCTGGAGGATATCACCCGCTCTGATATCTATGGATTTGTTATCCCATTTTGCATGGAATTAATGAAGCTGTCAAAGGAGTATGGGATCCCGGTTAAGATTAGAGCTTGTGACACTATGGGTTATGGAGTGAATTATGCCGGGGCAGTAATACCAAGGTCTGTACAGGGTATCATCTATGGTCTCATTACACATGCAGGTGTTCCCAGTGAAATGCTGGAGTGGCATGGCCATAATGATTTTTATAAAGCGGTGTCGAATTCAACTACAGCCTGGTTGTATGGTGCCTGCAGTGTAAATTGTTCTCTCTTTGGAATAGGGGAAAGAACAGGGAATACTCCTCTGGAAGCGATGGTGTTTGAATATGCACAGCTTATGGGTAGCTTAGATGGAATGGATACTACAGTAATTACTGAACTCGCAGAATATTATGAAAAGGAGATCGGTTATTCAATACCACCAAGAACACCCTTTGTCGGAAAGTACTTCAATGTTACCCGAGCAGGTATTCACGCAGATGGGTTATTGAAAAATGAAGAAATTTATAATATTTTTGATACGGAGAAATTTCTTAAAAGACCAGTTTTGGTTGCTGTATCCAATACCTCTGGTCTTGCGGGAATTGCACATTGGATTAATACTTATTTTCAACTGAAAGGGAAGGAAGCCCTGGATAAGAACCATCCCATTGTAATTAAGGTCAAGGAATGGGTGGATGAGCAATATGAAGATGGACGTATCACTGTAATGACTGAAAAGGAACTGTTATGTGTCATAAGCCGTATATGTGACGAGCTCGAGTTTAGATTACTTTAGTGTTCTCGCTGTGGAATGTGAGTGTCACAGGAATGTAAGCATCAAAGTTGTCTATGGAGCTGGGATGAATTTACAGAGAGTTCTCATCTATAAATCAGGCAGGAGTGTTGCACACTGAACAGATTCAGGCTGCAAGGCTCCTTTTTCTTTACCTGTATTGAAATATCGAATATTTCCAAAACAGAAAATAATCCTCGAAATTCAATATCGTATATGCTATAATAATTAAAATGCAGAACATAATGCATATATAGTAATACTCTGTTTGGAGGAAGACATGTTAAATACAGACAAAGTCAGACTGATGACAAAGCTTGCTGTCTATGAAACGAAGGTAGGCAAGGAAGATATTCATCTGAGTAAGTATTATAAGACAGATTACGTCAGATATCAGGTAATTAAATCAATCCTATGTGCAACGGCCGGGTATGCTTTAATTCTCCTATTAATTTTCATATATAAATCGGAGTATATTATTAAAAACGCAGTTACACTTGACTATAGGATGATCGGTACCTATGTATTGGGTATTTATGTTATCGTTGTCGCTCTTTACGGACTGGGGGCTTCAGTAGGGTATTCCATCAAATATGATTTATCACGCAAAAAGCTATCCCGCTACTATAAGCTGCTGAGACGCTTGAACAAAATCTATAATGATGAGACACCGGAAGTCTAGGTTTGGGAGGAAACATTTATGATGCCTTTATTGGTATTACGAGAACGCGTAAAGAATTTTTATCAAAGACATGACATATATATCATACCGGCTGTAAAATTTATCTTTGCTTTGATTTCATTTATTGCTATTAATATGGAGATCGGATTTGATTCCCGGTTAAAATCCATGCCTGTGGTGCTTGCGTTGTCATTGCTCAGCGCATTTACACCCTCTGCAGTCATGGTACTGCTTGCAACCCTGGTATCAGCGCTGCATGTGTATTATGCATCACCGATGCTTTCTATATTGGTTGTCATACTATTTATGATTATCTATTTCCTGTTTGCAAGGTTCACACCCAGATACGGCTATGTGCTGCTGGCGGTTCCGATACTTTTTGTCTTTAAGATACCGTATATCATCCCGATGCTTTTGGGTATCATTGCTACACCGATTGCAATTATTCCGACTGCTTGCGGGGTTGCAGTATTTTATATCTTTCAGATTGTGAAAGCCGCAGTCAATACCCAGGTCAATACCTCGGTGGATGATATTCTGAAGCTATATACCGATGTAATTGACGGATTGATGAAAAACAAGCAGATGCTGATGACAATTGTGATCTTTTCATTAATTTTAATAGCAGTTTATTATGTCAGAAAGATGAAATTTGATTATGCCCATGAAATATCAATCGCAGTTGGTGCGATTACCAGTGTATTGGGCTTCTTGATCAGTAATGTGATACTTGATAAATCCGATCAGATTTTTGCCATGATTTTAGGCACGATTGCTTCAGGAGTAATCGTCTATATTATTCATTTCTTCCGCCTGACCTTGGATTATTCGGGAGTTGAACTGGCTCAATTTGAGGATGATGTCTATTACTATTATGTAAAGGCGATTCCGAAGATTACTGTTACAACCCCGCAGATGAAGGTAAAGCATATTAATGTAAAGGAGCTTTCTAAAGAAACCTCCAGAACAGGAACTCGTAGAAGAGATATTGAGGAAGAGGAATATGACGAAGATGAAGAGGCATATTCCGAGAATAATGATGACTTCGATTATGGCAATACTACAAGAACAGTACGAAAGAACCGAATGGACGATTAGACATACAGTTTTGCGGTAGGGGAGAAGGCATATGGAAGCTATCAAAAATTTTATTAAGGACTATCTGGTGTGGATCTCGGTTCCGAAGATCAACATCACTGATATCGTTGAAATATGCATTCTGGCATACCTTATTTATCATGTTGTAAAATGGGTCAAGAATACAAGAGCCTGGGCGCTGGTGAAGGGTCTGGTCGTAGTTATGGGTTTCTGGCTTTTTGCAGTCATTCTTGATCTGAATGTCATTATCTGGATTATCAAAAATACGATTAATGTGGGAATTATCGCAATCGTTATCCTGTTTCAGCCGGAATTTCGAAAGGCTCTCGAGCAGCTGGGACAGAAGAATTTGGTAAAATCCTTTATCAGCTTTGACGATTCCAGAGAGAATGATAAATTTTCTGATCACACCTTGAATGAGATTGTAAGAGCAACCTTCGAGCTGGCAAGAACGAAGACCGGAGCATTAATCGTTATTGAGGAAGACACTCCGCTTAATGATTTTGAAAGTACGGGTATATTTATCGATAGCTTGATCAGCAGTGAGCTTTTAATCAATATATTCGAGCATAACACACCACTCCATGACGGAGCAGTGATTCTACGGGGAAATCGCATCACGGCTGCAACCTGTTATCTTCCCTTGTCGGATAATATGCAGTTAAGCAAGGATTTAGGCACACGGCATCGTGCCGGCATCGGTATCAGTGAGGTTACCGACAGCCTGACGATCATTGTCTCTGAGGAGACGGGAAAGGTATCCATTGCCAAGGGAGGTAAATTAATCCGAAACGTCGACGGCGAATATCTGAGAGCAAAATTAGCCGATATTCAACATAAGTCGGTTGAACCTAAGAAATTGAAATTATGGAGGGGAAGAATAAAGAATGAAAGAGAAGTTGACTAAAAATATCAGCTTAAAAGTTCTGTCCATTATTCTTGCCGCCTTTTTATGGCTTGTAATCACCAATGTGGATGATCCCATTACCAGAGTGCCTTTCGATAATGTAAAGGTTAAGATACTGAATGAGGATGCCATCACATCCCAGGGTAAGGTTTACGAGATATTAGAAGGAGCTGCGATAGATTTTACAGTGGCAGCCAGAAGATCGATTGCGGACAATTTAGCTGTATCTGATTTTGAAGTGACGGCGAATTTTGCGAAGCTGTCGAATGTCAATGCTGTCACAATCGATATAAAATGCCCCCGTTACGGCGATGAAGTAACTGTAACAGACGGATTATATCAGGTTCTTAAGATCAACCTGGAGGAAAAGGTAGATAAGAATTTTAAGGTTACAGTTGTAACAAAGGGTACTCCTGCAGAGGGCTATTGTGTCGGTGAGAAGACGGCAAGCACGATTATTACGGTAACAGGTCCAAAAAGCAAGATAGAACGCATTAATGAAATTGTTGCAGAAGTAAATGTGGCAGATGCCTCAGAAAATTTCCGCAGTTTTGAGAAGCTGAAAGCTATGGATAAGGATGAGAATGAGATCGACGCCTCCAATTTAAGCTTCAGTGAAAGCTTTGCTACCATCAACATCAGTATTTATCAGACAAGAAAGATTGATTTAATGATCGTAACCAAAGGAATTCCTGCCAACGGTTATGTGGTGACCAATGTGGATTATGAACCTAAGACGATAGAGGTAGCTGGTAAATATAATGTATTGGATAAAGTGAAGAATCTTACAATTGAGGAAGATGTCAGTGGTGCACGAGAAAATATTGAAAAGGAAATTAATCTCTCCGAGCAGTTGGAGGAGGGTTTAATTCTTGTGGGTGAGGATCAAACAGCAGCAGTGAACATCACCATTGAGAAGGCTGAAATAAAGGAAATAACGGTATGGCCTGCAGATATTGAGATTAGAGGACTGAGTCTGTTAAATGATGCGACCTTACTTACCACCGGACCGATTAATCTGAAGGCAGAAGGACCGGGAAAGGTATTGAAGAGTCTGAACCGAACTAATCTTAAACCATATATTAATTTGAAGGATTATGCTGAAGGTACATATACCGTTCCGATTAAGGCGGATATTGGAACCGATATATCCTTAACCGGTATTCCAACCGTCAACGTATTCATTACAAGTAAATGACAACATTGACCTAAGATAGGAGGTATCTCATGGTTAGCACAAAAATAATCATCAATATCCCGGCAGGCCTTCATTTGAGGCCAATCAGTGTCCTATGCAACAGAGCAATTGATTTCAAAGCATCTGTTACGATCAGGATGGGAGATAAATCCGTAAATGCAAAAAGCGTATTAGGCGTACTGTCTGCATGTGTGAAGCATGGAGATGAGATCGAGTTGATTTGTGAAGGCCCGGATGAAGCTGAGGCTCTCTCTATTCTGTCCAATATGATAACGAGTGGACTTGGGGACGAATTTATCAAGAAATAAAAAAATAGATTGCATATAGATACTCAGAATGCTATAATACAAGACACTATTATTTTAACTTATTATGTCACTTTGCTATTATCTGAAAATATATTCTAAACACCATATTGACAGCAGATACTCACGATTGACTTAGGAGGAGCTAATCAGCTATCGGATGGTGTACTCCTATATAAGCACTTTGGTAGATTAAAGCGTTAACAAGATAACTGTGCAGTATGTCAGACTGGCATAGTATTATCTTTTATAGAAAGGATCTGATGTGTTTGGGACTCGAGTAGACAATATTAAGTTATTTATTATCAAACGGTACAGCGTGATTTACCGACTCCGTAGTTAATATGATTGCTTAGGACGCAGAATTTTAATCATATTAATCAGGAGGATATTATTATGTTAAATTATAAAAGATATCAGAGAAATCCCGTAGTAGAGTTATCCGAGAGACAATGGCCGGGAAAGCAGATAGAAAAAGCACCAATCTGGTGCAGCGTTGATTTACGAGATGGTAACCAGGCGTTAATCGAACCTATGGTTGTAGAAGAGAAAATTGAATTTTTTCAGCTTCTGGTGAAGCTGGGCTTCAAAGAAATTGAGGTGGGCTTTCCTTCCGCTTCCCAGATTGAATTTGACTTTTTACGGCAGCTGGTCGATCGTAAATTGATACCCGATGATGTGTCGGTACAGGTTCTGGTACAATGCAGGGAGCATTTGCTGAAGAGAACCTTTGAATCGTTGATGGGTGTAAAGCGTGCAATCGTGCATATCTACAATTCCACATCAACCTTACAGAGGGATGTAGTATTTCATATGTCTAGGGAGGAAATCAAGCAAATTGCTGTTGAAGGAACAAAGCTGGTGAAGGAATACGCAAAGGACTTTCCGGGAGAGATTATCTTAGAATATTCCCCGGAAAGCTTCAGTGGTACTGAGGTGGATTTTGCACTTGAGATATGTACTGCGGTTCAGGAAATCTGGCAGCCTTCTCCTGAGAATAAGGTTATCTTTAATCTTCCGGCTACAGTCGAGATGAATACGCCGAATGTATATGCTGACCAGATAGAATGGATGAACCGACATTTCAAGGATCGTGATTCAATCATCTTAAGCGTTCATCCCCATAACGACCGCGGAACAGGAGTAGCGATTGCCGAACTTGCAATGCTTGCAGGTGCAGACAGAGTGGAAGGAACCTTATTCGGCAATGGGGAAAGAACGGGTAATGTTGATATATTAACCTTAGCATATAATATGTTTTCTCAGGGAATTGACCCTGAGCTGGCAATTGATAATATTAACGAGATTATTGAAGCTTATGAGCGTCTTTGCAAGATGAGAGTCCATGAAAGACATCCATACGCTGGAAAACTGGTATTTACTGCCTTTTCAGGTTCTCATCAGGATGCCATCAATAAGGGTGTGAAAGCCATGAAGGAACGCAACAGCGCTTTCTGGGCAGTACCCTACCTGCCGATTGATCCCTCTGACATCGGAAGGCAATACGAGCCGATTGTTCGAATCAATAGCCAGTCCGGTAAGGGCGGGGTTGCCTTTATCATGGAGACCTATTTCGGCTTCAAGCTGCCCAAGGGCATGCATAAGGAATTTGCTGATGTTATCCAGAAACTATCCGAGGTTCAGGGTGAAGTGGCTCCGGATCAGATTATGAGTGAATTCAAAACCTGCTATCTGGAGAAGAAGGAACCCCTTCACTTTAGAAAGTGTAAAATTGAGGATATGACAGATAAGGACGAATCCCGTACCAGTGTACAGATCCTTTACACCAACCATGGTATTGAAAAGACCTTTGATGCTACCGGTAACGGACCCATTGATGCGGTTCAGAACGGCTTAATGAAGGAGCTTGGTATTGACATTAAGGTTCTTGATTATTCAGAACATGCATTGGGCGGAGGAGCGAATGCACAGGCTGCGGCATATCTTCATATGCTGGATGTGCGTACCGGTAGAACTACCTTTGGTGTAGGAGTAAGCTCCAATATAACAAGAGCCTCCATTCGGGCTATCTTCAGTGCTCTGAATCGTCTTGGCTTAGAATAAAAGCGGTTTAAATATAAAATAAAGGGTGTTGCGTGTTAGGTTTTCTGAGTCGTGCGGACTAAGAAGGCATATCGCCAACACCCTTTTTCCTTCATATACGTTTGAAACGGTATTACATGGCAAAACTATAGGAAATATTGATAGGTTGGAACCGGAAAGGGATGGGTTTCTTGACTTACCTTCCTTAAAATGCTATAATTCCTATACTGTGCTTTCGAATTATAGAATGGTTCCAAGCTAAACGGAGGAGCCATGTTAAAAGCAAGTATTATTGTTCCGTATCATAGAGGAGAAGCTTATCTGAGGGATTGCCTGGAAAGCCTGAAGGAGCAGCTAAAACAGATTAATTCTTTATATGACGTAGAAGTTTTGATCATCTGTGATCATACCGAAGAGGAGGAGCTAAGCGTTCTGTCTGAATATGAAAAAGCATTGCCACTCAGAGTATTTCATCTAGACAAGATGACAGGAGTAGCTGCAGCCAGAAATATGGGCCTTTGCAGGGCTAAGGGTGAATTTGTTTACTTCCTTGACAGTGACGACTATCTGTATGATAATACCCTAGGGAAACTGATCCAGGCTGCAGAAGAACGGAAAGCTGATATTACCTACGGAAAGAGAACCCCTACCTGGCTTGGAAGAAATACCTATCTTGCAAGACTACGGGAACAGGATAATGAGGATGAGGGATACGAGGAACAGAATACAGCAAGTGACGGAATGGCGGTGGACGGTTCCGACCAGAGCAGTGATGTGCAAGAAGAAGGGACGGAGGATGCTGTAGAGGATAGTAGTTCGGAGAATGGTTTGACCGATGAGTCAGGGAATAGTGAAGTATCTGAACCTGACTATCAGAAGAAGGCATATCGATTTCTTGTTGCCAAAAGAAAAGGAATACGTAACATATCGGTGCTTAATATTCTATTTAGAAGAAGCTTTATTGAAGAATATCGCCTGCGTTTTACTGAGAGCCTTCAATATTTTTCTGATGTACCGTTTCTTTTGGAAGCTCTATCGAATACGAATAGCTTTTATCCTGTCATGTCATCGATTTATATTAAGAGAAAGCATAATGACCCGATTAATTTCCCGTCTCTGTCGCAGGTCAAGGATCCGATGCGGTTTTATGAATTTTTGGATACTTATTTTGATGCCGCAGGAAGAATACCTGAGGATTCTGAACTCAGACAATTACTTGATAAAAAATATATCGTATATTATACAGAGGTATATGCGCCTAAGCTGAAGCGGAGTAGAAATGATATCTGGCGTGAGGATAACTTTGAGTGTATACGAAGCATTATTTGTTGTGTCCGACCGGAGACCATAAAGAAGCAAAAGGGCTATAAAAGCCGTATCATTCGGGCTTTGCTTAATAAGGACAGCAAGAAATCCATCCGAATTGTCACAGCTCACCTGGCAAAACTTAAGCTGAGGCGGATGCTAAAAAATAAAATTGTTTCTATGAAATTTCTTTATACCCATTTCTTTCTTCGGTTACCTGTTAGAAGGGACTGGGTTTTATTTGAAAGCTTTTTTGGGAAAAGCTATTCCGATAGTCCTAAGTATATCTATGAATACTTATCCCGGCATATGCCCGGTAAGTATCGGATGATTTGGGTAATTAACAGGACTAATAGTAGAATTCCTTATAAACACAAGAGAATCAGGAGATTTTCGTTGCAGTACTATTATTATATGGCACGCTGCGGCTATATGGTTTTTAACAGCCGGCAACCAGAATGGATGGTGAAGCGGAAGGGATGTAAGTTTCTACAGACCTGGCATGGAACACCGCTGAAGAAACTGGTTTTTGACATGGAGGAAGTAACCTCGGCAACCCCTAAATACAAGCAGCAGGTCTATAAGCAATCGAGAGCCTGGAATTTTCTAATTGCCCCGAATGAATTTTGCAATGAAACCTTTCGTCGTTGCTTCATGTTTAAAAATACGATGCTGACAACCGGATACCCGAGAAATGACATACTGCATGCCCCGGATCGGGAGGAAATAGCCGGGAGGCTTAGAAGCAAGCTTGGTATTCCGCTTGATAAGAAGACGGTGCTATATGCCCCTACCTGGCGGGATGATGAGTTTTACGGTAAAGGCCGGTACAAATTCGAGCTGCATCTGAACCTGGAACTGATGAAGGAACAGCTGGGAAAGGAATATGTGGTGCTTCTCAGAACGCATTATTTTATAGCAGATTCCATTGATGTCAGTACTCTACAGGGCTTCGCCTATAATATGTCCTATTATGATGATATCTCAGAGCTTTATCTGATCTCAGATATTCTGATTACGGACTATTCCTCGGTGTTCTTTGATTATGCCAATTTGAGAAGGCCGATGCTTTTCTTCACCTATGATTTGGAAAAGTACAGAGATGTTCTTCGAGGATTTTA
The DNA here is from genome assembly GCA_023415635.1 of Bacillota bacterium. Classification (GTDB taxonomy): domain Bacteria; phylum Bacillota; class Clostridia; order Lachnospirales; family Lachnospiraceae; genus Mobilitalea. Next base: position 32,435 of record JAEZJV010000050.1, read on the forward strand.
CTTTGATATAGAAAGAGAAGTTCCCGGACCTTTATTATATACTACGGATGAGGTAATTGAAGCGATACGGGATATAGAAAATGTGAATCGTGAATATCGCCAAAGATACGATGAGTTCTATCATAGATTTTGTGATTGGGAAGATGGACATGCAGCGGAAAAAGTGGTAAAATCAGTTTTTGTAAATGATTAAGTCCAGATATATGCTGGTGTGATGGAGGTAAGTTTGAAGAGCGCATGGAAGAATTTTAATAAATATCGTTTTCTATTGGGGGAGCTTGTAAAGAAGGATATCAAGCTAAAGTACCGCAGATCCTATCTGGGTATTTTCTGGACCCTGCTGGAGCCGCTATTAACGACAGCCGTTCTGACGGTTGTGTTCTCTAACCTCCTAGGCAGGGGAGGTAAGACATTTCCGGTCTATATTCTAACAGGCAGATTACTATATTCCTTTTTTTCAAATGCTACAAAAGCAGCGATGAAGTCGATTCGAAGCAATAGTGCGATGATTAAGAAGGTTTATGTACCGAAGTATATTTATCCCTTTTCTTCAATCCTCTCGAACTTTGCTATTTTTCTGATATCATTAATTATTCTGCTTCTGGCAGCAGTATTGTTTCGGGTTATGCCAACCTGGTATCTGCTGCAGATTGTTGTGCCTCTTATTATGTTATTAGTTCTGTCCATGGGGGTAGGTATGATATTGGCAACATTAGCCGTATTCTTCAGAGACCTGGAATATCTCTGGAGTGTAGCGCTAATGCTGATCATGTACACCTGCGGTATTTTTTATCATGTAGAGGATTTAAAGCTGGGAGAGTATGCCTGGATTTTTAACCTAAATCCGCTTTATCTGATTATTGTTAATTTCAGGGATGCGGTATTTGGTAATCCCCTGAATCAGGAAGCGCTTATTATATCTGCTGCGTACAGCTTTGGTTCCCTGCTCCTTGGTATCCTGCTGTTTTACAAAAAGCAAGATGATTTTATCTTAAATATATAATTGGTAGAGCGTTACGCCTGGTAGAACGGAGGATTTTGTGAAGGAAAAAGTTTTAACGGTTGAGCATGTCAGTATGAAATTCAACCTGATGGAAAAGAAGGTTGATAATTTAAAGGAATACTTTATTAAGATGGTTAAGAATGAGCTGCGGTATCAGGAATTCTGGGCGCTTCAGGATATCACTTTTTCTGTGAACAAGGGGGATCGCTTAGGGATTCTCGGACTCAATGGTGCCGGAAAAAGTACGCTCTTGAAGATCATCGCCGGAGTACTCAAGGCCACGGAAGGAACGGTTAACATCAAGGGCAAAATCGTACCCTTATTGGAGCTGGGTGCAGGCTTTGATCCCCAATATACCGGAGCTGAGAATATCTATCTGTATGGAGCGGTACTGGGATATTCGAAGGATTTTATCAGGGAAAAATACGATGAGATTGTAGCCTTTTCTGAACTTGGGGATTTTATCAATGTTCCTGTAAAGAATTACTCCTCCGGTATGAAGGCAAGACTTGGATTTTCCATTGCAACCATTGTAGAACCGGAGGTCCTGATTTTGGATGAGGTATTATCCGTTGGTGATGCAAAGTTCAAGAAGAAGAGTGAGAAGAAGATTAAGGCGATGTTTGATAAAGGAGTTACGGTACTGTTCGTCTCCCACTCTTTGGAGCAGGTTAACCGCCTGTGTAACTGTGCAATTCTGCTGGAGAAGGGTAAACTGATTGCCAAGGGAAAGGTCAGTGATGTAAGTGCAATTTATGAAGCTAAGATCAATGATACAGAGAATAATTAAGGTATAGTTGCTATGGATACCGAATGGAGCAAATCATAATGAATTGTCATCATCGAAAGGAGGAAAACGTTCCGGGAAACTGGATTTAAGAGGAGCGCGAAATTTGAATGAAGAAAGTTATTACTTATGGTACTTACGATTTATTGCATGTTGGTCACATTAATCTGTTAAGGAGGGCGAGGGAGCTGGGGGATTATCTTGTTGTGGTTCTCTCCTCCGATGAGTTCAATGCGATTAAGCATAAGACAGCTTATCACTGCTATGAGGATAGGAAAATCATCCTGGAGGCAATTAAGTATGTGGATGAAGTTCTTCCGGAATATACCTGGGAGCAGAAGATCCAGGATGTGGTCGATAATCAAATTGATGTATTTGTAATGGGAGATGACTGGAAGGGCCAATTTGACTTTCTTAAGGATTATTGTGAGGTAGTATATCTTCCACGTACGGAAGGTATTTCTACAACTAAGATCAAGCAGGATCTTAATCTTGGTGTGCCGAAGAAATCCGAATAGAGGAGAATGAGGGTTGTCCATGGATGCTGTTAATAAAATGATCAGAAAACTAAAGAAGCTGGTGAAGAAAGCGGTATTAGTTATATACAGGCTCGCCGTAAAGCTTCTGCCTGTAAATAGAAAAATAATTCTTTTTGAAAGTAATCTTGGCAGAAATTATACCGGAAGTCCTAAGGCAATATATGAGGAGCTGGTGAGACAGGGTCTGGATCTTGAATACCGCTGTTACTTCATTTTGGAGAACCCTAAGACCGAATTACCCGGAGCAGCCCGGACTGTGAAGAGAACCCGGCTGAAATATTTCTATTTGTTTGCTGTCGCTGGTGTATGGGTTTGTGATACCAGGTTGCCCAAATATATCATTAAGAAGGCGGGAAGTACCTATATCCAGACCTGGCATGGAACTCCGTTAAAGAAGCTTGCACTGGATATGGACACTGTTCATATGGCGGGAGAGAAGGGGATCGATAATTATAAGAAGAATTTCTATGACAATGCCCAGACCTGGGATTATCTGATCTCCCAAAACCATTTTTCCACGGAAATATTTCGTAGAGCTTTTGCTTTTAGCAAGGAAATGCTGGAGATTGGATATCCTAGAAACGATGTTCTTTTTGCTAAAAATAACGAAAAGGATATCACGGAAATAAAACAACGGCTTGGTTTGCCTCTCGATAAGCGTGTTATTCTTTACGCACCTACCTGGCGTGATAATGAGTTCTACGGCAAAGGCAAGTATAAGTTTAATCCACCGCTTGATTTTGCTACACTTAGGAACAGCCTCAAAGAAGATACCGTGATGCTTGTGAAATATCATTATCTGGTTATGGATCAAATCGACTGGACCCCTTATAAGGGTTTCATCTATTCCTGTGATTTGAGTTATGACATCTCAGAGCTGTATCTGGTATCGGATATGATGATTACGGACTACTCCTCCGTCATGTTCGATTACAGCCTGCTTAAGCGTCCTATGTTTTTCTTCTGCTATGATTTAGAGGAATATAAGGATACACTTCGAGGCTTTTATTTTGATTTTCTGGCAGAAGCACCCGGTCCGGTTACTCAGACAACAGAAGAATTGATCTCTTCAATTAAGAATTATGACCCTTGTGTTTACCGAGAGAAGCAGGAAGCCTTTTACCGGAAATACAATCATGCCGATGATGGACATGCTTCCTATAAAGTTGTTGATCTGATCCGAAGGCTGACTAGATAAAGGATTTTACATATACTAAAGAACCAAACATAATCTCCATATCAATAAAGTGAGAAAGCGGCTGGAAACAGCCGCTCATCCTATAGAATTTCGGAGGAAACTGCCATGAAGAAGTTGGTTGGGTATTACCTGTTTGCATTTGTCTATCAAATCTGCAGACTGGTACCTGTTAAAAAGAAAAGAGTTTTCTGTATCATGACCCATGATGAGGGGGAAGGCAGCAATGTCAGTATTGTCTTCCGGGCGATGCAGAAGGAGGACTTAAGCTTTAGCTTCTCCTATCTAACCCAGAGTGATATCAGGGCAGTGGAAAGCTTTTCTAATCCGAAATGCCTTCTCAATTTCTTCCTTCGAAAACCCTATGAGCTGGCAAGATCGGAAATTATACTAATGGACAATGTGTTTCTGCCCTATGCCTATCTTCATAGAAGAAGAGGAACCAAGGTGGTCCAGCTCTGGCACGGAACCGGCACCATCAAGAAATTTGGTCAGGATACGAATACGGGAAAGCTGAAAAGACTGGAAAAAAGGGCAAATATGAATATTACCCACCTGATTGTGAATTCACCGGACATGAAGAGATTGTATGCGGGAGCCTTTGGTGTCAGTGAAGCAAATACTTATGCGCTGGGGCTTCCCAAGAGCGATGAATTCTTCAGAAGACTAAAAGAAATAGAGATCTGCAGAAGGAATTCCTATAAGGATGAGATATATTCAAAATATGGGATACCTGCAGATAAAAAGCTGATACTATATGCACCAACCTTTCGTGATCATGAAGAACAGAATCCCAGATTAATAGAGCTTATGGAAGAGCTGAGCCTTCAATTACCTGAGGAATATTGTCTGGGTCTTCGACTGCATCCTCATATTGCCCGTTCCTATGAAAAGCAGCAGTTAGGCAAGAATATCTACCAGCTATCCTTTGAAAATGACGTCAATACTGTATTGATGGCTGCAGATCTTCTGATCACAGACTATTCCTCCATCATCTTCGAATACTGTCTGATGAAGCGTCCGATGATATTTTATGCTTATGATTATGAGGAGTTTTCAGATTGGGGCAGGGGCTTTTATTATCACTATGAAACATTTGTACCCGGGCCCATAGCTTACAGCTGCCGGGAGGTACTGGATATCATCAGGAATAAGAAGTTTCAGTTATATAAGGTGGAGGAATTCATCGGTAAGCATTATCTGTATACAGACGGAAATGCGACAGAACGTCTTCTGGAGCTTCTGAAACAGAAGAGCTTATGAAATAAAAGAGCTTATGAAATAAAAGAGCTTATGAAATAAAGAGCTTATGAATAAAAGAGTTATAAAATAAAATAGAGCTGCTGTTTCAAAAGCAGTAAAAACGTCCGGAATATCCGGACGTTTTTAATCTTTGCATTGTTACTGCCTAATTCCTTCGATATAGGAGGAGTACTCCTGAACGGTAGCACTGGGCATATAACCGGTTTCGTTGAACAGAAATTCATGCAGCTTTGTTACGTTTGCTGATAAATCAATGGGGAATACATAGGAGACCTTTTTATATGTATGAGCATCCTTCTCGAAAGGAAAACCGGTATTATCCACGATATTATAGGAAAGAACATCCTTAGCCAGTGATAGGATATCGGTCGTGGACAGGTTTGTATAGACCTGAGGGAGCATTTCATCAATGATATTATTAATCGTAGCAAGATCGGACTTTTTAATCTTCTCAAGCATCTTGGTTACTACAATTCGCTGTCTTTCCGCACGTTTAAAATCTCCACCCTTGGTGTATCTGATTCTTGTGTAGGCTGTCGCCTGTGTTCCGTTCACCAGCTGCGTACCGGCTGATTTGAGGCCCGAAACATTGGTTCCGTTGATTTTATTTAGGGATTTGACATATCCGTTTAAGTACTTCAATTCGCTTTTCGTGATATCCAGCTCAATGCCACCGAGCATATCAATGCATTTAACAATGGCATCAAAATTCACTGTGACGAATTCCTTAACGTCCAGATCAAAGTTGGTGTTGATGGTGCTGAGGGCCAGTGAATAGCCACCCTTAAAATAAGCCGCATTGATTTTAGTGTACTCCTCACCGGGAATGTTCACATAGGTGTCACGGTATATGGAAGCGAGCTTCACATCCTTGGTTTTATTATTGATGCTTGCTATGATGATGGTATCGGTGTGGGTGCTTTTTTCTAAAGCATTTTCTCTGGAGTCAACACCGAACAGAGCAATGTTTCTGTAGCCCTTCAATTCAACTTCCTCATTGGTCTGTATGCTTGCATCCTCGCTGTTATCAAACTGGATTTTTGTCATTTTATCGTATATATAAACGCCGACTAGCAGAAACAGTATGATTAAAATCTCTACGAATAGAATGACTAATAGTTTACTTTTTTTCTTTTTCTTTTCTTCCTGTGCCATTGCTTTGCCTTTACCTTTCTGGTTGATATCCAATAGGCTTTAGTATGCATTCCTATTGATAAAACCTTTAAAAATAGTTAAAAACATAATTTTAAAATCAAGACCTAAGGTCCAATTCTCGATATAATACAGGTCATGGTCTATTCTTTTGCGGATTGAGGTGTCTCCACGATAACCGTTAATCTGTGCCCAGCCGGTAAGTCCCGGGGATACCTGGTGCTTAATCATATAGCGGGGAATTTCTTCCTTGAACTTGTCCACGAAAAAAGGGCGTTCCGGTCTGGGTCCAACCAGGCTCATATCTCCCTTAAGGACATTAAAAAACTGAGGGAATTCATCGATACTGGTTTTGCGGATGAATTTGCCGATACCGGTGACTCGGGGATCATTCTTGGTAGTCCAGGCCTTCTTTTCTTCATGATCACGCTGGAGTTCCATGGAACGGAATTTGTACATCTTAAATTGCTTATTATGCTTACCGATACGGACCTGGGTAAAAATGACCGGACCGGGAGATGTTATCTTTATAATAATCGCAACGAGAAGCATCGGTATTGCAAAAAGGATTAATGCAAAGCTTGCACCTACAATATCCACCACCCTTTTGACGATGCGGTTATAGGTATTGCTGAGAGGAACATTTCTAATATTAACTACGGGAAGTCCAAACAAATCCTCAGTATAAGGAGTGGTCGGAATGAAGCTGTAATAATCAGGTATAAACTTCGTGTGAACTCCGGATTTTTCACAGATAGCTACAATTTTTTCCAGCTTCTCATATTCATCGACACTTAGGGTGATTGTAATTTCGTCCAGGGTCATCTTTGAAAGGAAGGACTCAAGATGAGAAATACTGCCGATGACCGGTACCTTCTTATACATGGTTCCGACTTCAATGTTATCATCCAGAATTCCATGAATGTAATAACCCCACTGAGGATTGGAAAAAATTCTGTCTATATAAGCTTCGGCTGCGTGCCCGTAACCTACCATAAGAACATGCTTAAGATTATATCCCTTACGCCTTGCTAATCTTAAAGCTTGGGAAAGGGACATTCTGGCCATGATACTGAGAAGAATATTCAGGCAATAGAATAATCCGAGGAAGTATCGTGAAATATTAAATTCTTTTGTAATATACAGATAGGAAAAGAAGAAGGCTATACCAAAGGTGTTAGCGAGGATAATATTAAATATCTCAACCCATCTGCGTTTTCCCCTCTTAGGAGTATAGAGATGAGCAAAGTAATATATAAATAAATATAACGGGACTAAAAATATAAGGCTCTGGGCATAGACACCGAGGGGATAGAAGGTCTGTGGTTCTACCCGAAACCTGGTAAGCTGAGTTAAGGGACTATAAAATCGAAGATAATAGGTCAGAAGGTAAGCAATAACGATAATACAGGCATCCATAAGAACATGAACTCTGTTAAACATTTTTTGATTATCTTTAATCATATCGACACCTACTTTAAATTATTTTGCCTTGAATAGCCGCATTTACTTTAGATTATTTTGCCTTGAATTGTCACATTTACTTTTGATTAACTTCTCTACTATAATACATGATTGTACAGATTTCAACAACTATATTTTTCTTAAGAATGTTTTAAGGAGAGAAGACAATTTAAAGATTATTTCGCATTTTTTTCACAAACTGTACACAATATGTTGATAGACTATGAGATAGAATAGTAAAGCGACAAAGGTTATACTAGCATCCGGCCGGGTTATCTGTCGGACCTTTTGTCGGGCTAGTCACATATAGTTGTCTAGGAATCAATTTATCTGTAGAGAGGAGAATAAATATGGCTGAGTTTGAACACAACGATCCAAACCAGATCAGCAATAATGATTCTGGTAACATGAATCATTCTCATAACACAAGTAATAATACAAATAATCAGACTGGAAATACTCAGAATCATAAAATGCCGGAATACAGCTTCTGGGCAGAGCAGATACCCAATAACAATAGGTATCAAGGGCCGCAAAAGGACTATGATTATTCCTATCAGAATAATCCCAATTATAATAACACGAATTATGGAGGTCCCAATTATCAGTATTCAAACATGAACAATAATCCCTATGGCAATTATACTCCGGGGGCGGGAGCTTTCGGCTATGGCGGAAGCAATGTTTACCAGTCTTCGATGGCTGCCTCTAAAAAAAAGAAGGAGAGCACTGCAGGAGGTAGATTCGTGAGACTAATCGCAAAGGCTTTATGCTTTGGTGTGATAGCGGCCCTTGCTTTTATAGGTGTCCAGCAGCTGGTCAGGGTCATAGACCCGAATTCACCGGCAATCCTTAGTAATCTCACTGACAGTTCGGCTTCTGATACTGCTTATCAGATAGGTTATACTTCACAGGGAACAGTTACGACCAAGAACCGTTCTGAGATTAGCAATATCATAGACAAGACAATTCCATCCATTGTATCCATTAATTGTACAGTAACACAGACCTCGGACTGGTTTGGTCAGGAATACAGCCAGGAGGTGCAAGGAAGTGGTTCGGGGTTTGTCGTTAACAAGACTGAGAAGGAGCTTCTGATTGCGACCAATAACCATGTTGTGGAAGGAGCACAGAAGATCATGGTAACCTTCATTGACGGAGAACAGGCAGAGGCAGTGATTAAGGGCACCGATGCTACGGCAGATTTAGCAGTGATTTCTATTGATTTATCTACAATAAAGAAATCTACGCTGGATAAAATCTCGATTGCTAAGATTGGTAATTCGGATCAGGTTAAGGTGGGTGAGATTGCCATAGCAATCGGTAATGCGCTGGGCTATGGACAGTCAGTTACTGTTGGATATATTAGCGCCAAAGACCGGGAGGTTGAGGTGTCCAACGGGTATAACGGCACTAAGACCATGGTTCTCCTTCAGACAGATGCAGCAATCAATCCCGGTAACAGCGGCGGGGCATTGTTGAATGCCAATGGAGAAGTGATCGGTATCAATACGGTGAAATATGCTTCCACGGAGGTTGAGGGTATTGGCTATGCAATACCGATTTCCAAGGCAACCTCTATCATTAACGAGCTTATGACCCGTGAAATTCTTGCAGAAAAGGATCAGGGCTTCTTGGGTATAGGAGGCACAGATGTAACGGAAGATGTTGCGAAATTTTATAATATGCCCATCGGTGTATATATCAGCGAAGTTGCTAAGGGTGGAGCTGCCGAGAAGGCAGGTTTATTGGCAAATGATATCATTACAAAGGTGGATAGCATAGAGATTACTGCCATCTCACAGCTTAGGGATTATGTTACCAGCAAACGCGTAGGAACAGAGGTTACGGTAACCTATATGCGTAAATCCTCCGGAGAATATAAAGAAAGTAAGGTAAAGGTAAAGCTCGGTCAGAATCCGAACCTAAAGGATGCAGATCAATAAATAATACTGGATAACAGCTGTTGGATCAGCCGGCTCTGAAGTTATAAAACTGAGCCGGCTGATTTTAAATATTCCTGTTTCTTCCTATTATAATAAAATTCGGAAGGCACAGTAAAAAGCCAGAGCAACCGCCAAGGCAGCGGAACATAAGTTTTTGTTGGTTTTTATCGAATATTAATAAAAGCTTAAAGAAAGAAGTATTGTATGACAGGTGAGGATAGGCTATAATAGTGAACATACCGTTACCTAAACCCGGTTGCTGTCTTAAAAATCATCTATAGTCAGCACATTAACCATATAATCTGCCGATGAAGAATCAATCGGCATCCGATAGAGTGGAGGGACAGATGAACAATAATATAATTGATGATAATAATGTAGATAATCTCAAGGATAAGGAGAGTATCGAAAAAAACAAAGACCATAAAGATCATAATAATCATGAGGATTATGAAGAAATCTGCTATCTTTGCAGACGCCCCGAAAGCAAAGCGGGGAAGATGATTCATATTCCGAATCAGATCTGTATCTGTGCAGATTGTATGCAAAAGACCTTTGATACGATCAATAAACCGGATAACCCATATCTTCAGATGGTAGGCATTAGTCCGAGCATGTTGAATCTGTCCGGAATAGTCTCTGATATTCCAAATGCACAAAAGCTGAAGAAGAAGAAACCGGAAGAGGAGAAGGATCTACAGGAGAAATTCGACAGGAAGAACATACCTTCCCCCCATATAATTAAAGCAAAGCTGGATGATTTTATCATCGGCCAGGAGCATGCAAAGAAGGTGATATCGGTTGCTGTCTATAACCATTACAAGAGGATTGGTAATCAGATAGAACCGGAGGTTGAGATAGAGAAATCCAATATGCTGATGATCGGACCTACCGGAAGCGGCAAGACCTATCTGGTAAAAACCTTGGCGAAGCTATTGAATGTTCCGTTGGCAATTACGGATGCGACCTCTCTGACTGAGGCAGGCTATATTGGAGATGATGTAGAGAGTGTGATCTCCAAGCTCCTTCAGGCAGCAGGTAATGATGTAGAGACGGCGGAACGTGGCATCGTATTTATCGATGAGATAGACAAAATCGCCAAAAAGCGCAACACGAACAGCCGCGATGTCAGCGGTGAATCTGTACAGCAGGGTCTGCTAAAGCTTCTGGAGGGAAGTAATGTAGAGGTACCGGTCGGTGCTTCCTCCAAAAATGCGATGGTTCCACTGACTACCGTAAATACGCAGAACATTCTGTTTATCTGCGGTGGAGCCTTCCCGGAGCTGGATAAGATCATAAAGACCAGACTTAATAAGCAGTCCTCCATGGGCTTTCAGGCTGATTTGAAGGATAAATACGATGATGAGCCTAATCTGCTTCAGAAGGTGAACCTAGATGATATGAGAGAATATGGTATGATACCGGAATTCCTCGGAAGATTGCCAATTATGTTTTCCCTGGAGGGACTGACCAAGGATATGCTTATTCAGGTATTAGAGGAGCCTAAGAATGCGATATTAAAGCAGTATCAGAAGTTGTTGGCCATGGATGAGGTGGATCTGCAATTTGCACCCGACGCTCTGGAGGCTATTGCAGAGAAGGCGTTGGAGAAGAAGACCGGAGCCAGAGCACTACGTGCTATCCTGGAGGATATCATGCTGGATATCATGTATGAGATTCCGAAGGATGAGAACATCGGAAGAGTAATGATAACCAGAGATTATATCGAGGGCAAGGGTGTACCGATGATCGAGATGAGAGGTATCGGTAAACAGAAGCTTCTGGCAGCAAGAGAATAAAACCATGTCTAAATTTCGACTATCAGGTGCAGAGCTCCACAATAAAGGTATTTGAAGGAATGGGAGGTAAGTATGTCTTTGATCGATAGACTGCTTCGTCGTAAAAAGGAATCAGACATAAAAGAAACTTTGATAGAAGTACATCATCCCTTGGATATTTTAGACGAGGAGGGCTCTGATAAGGATGAGGACAGGACTGTAGATGTAACCGAAGAAACTATAGGAGTCGTCGCAGAGGACCCCGGTATGGAATATGAGGTGGTGGAACGAGAAATCCTTCCGGCCAAGATTATCTGTCCCGATTGTGGAGGAATTACTCTTGAGGGCTTGGATTTTTGTGACAAATGTGGCGGAGAGCTTCAATAGAATAGAGGGAAAACCCTTGTAAATAGGGATTATTACGCTTTAGCGCGCTAACGAAATCGAACTTTAGCGCGCTAAAAGATTATATTGACAAATCGTTTATTTGAGGTTATTATTGATACCAAGAATAAAGGCGTTCGTACGGGAAAGACATTTGTCTCTGTTATCGCCGGATGCCTTATTGTATGAAAGGGTCCGAGGATCCGAAATAAAGGGAGGTAATTTATGAAAAAGTTTAAGAAGTTAATTAGCTTACTTTTAGTAACTGGTTTGGCTGTTGCTAGCTTGACTGCTTGTGGGTCAGCCAAGAGTGATATGTTCTATATCGGCGGTATCGGTCCTGTTACCGGGGGTGCAGCCGTATATGGACAGAGTGTAAAAAATGCCGCAGAATTAGCTGTGGATGAGATCAACAAAGCTGGCGGTATTGCCGGTAAACAGATTGCTTTTAAGTTTGAAGATGATGAGCATGATCCTGAGAAATCAGTGAATGCGTATAATACCTTAAAGGATTGGGGTATGCAGATCCTTATGGGAACTGTTACATCTACACCCTGTAAGGCTGTAGCAGCAGAAACTTTTACTGATAATATGTTTCAGTTGACTCCTTCTGCATCTTCAGTAGATGTAATTAAAAACGGTAATGTATTCCAGGTTTGCTTTACCGATCCTAACCAGGGTATTGCATCCGCAGAATACATCGGCAGCAAGAAAATTGCGACTAAGGTGGCTGTTATTTATGACAGCTCAGATGTATACTCCTCCGGTATTTATGAGAAGTTTGCTCAGGAAGCAGCTAATCAGAAATTAGAAATCGTTGCAGCAGAAGCATTTACCTCTGACAGTAAATCTGATTTCTCCGTACAGATCCAGAAAGCTAAGGATGCAGGCGCAGAGCTCGTATTCCTGCCAATCTACTATACAGAAGCAACCTTGATTTTAACTCAGGCTGCCTCTCTTGGATATGATCCGATCTTCTTCGGCTGTGATGGTCTTGACGGTATTCTTGGTGTTGAAAACTTTGATACATCCTTAGCAGAAGGCGTTATGCTGTTAACACCCTTTGCAGCAGATTCAGAGGAAGCGGCAACTGTTAAATTTGTTGCAGCTTACAAAGAGAAATACGGTGAAATACCGAACCAGTTCGCAGCAGATGCTTATGATGCAATCTATATCATTAAGGCTGCAATCGAAAAGGGTGGAGTAAAGGCCGATATGAGCATATCAGATATGTGCGATTCTCTTAAGGGTGCAATAACTCAAATCTCTGTGGATGGATTGACTGGTGCTGGAATGACCTGGTCTGCTACAGGCGAAGTAAATAAGGCTCCGAGAGCGGTTAAAATTCAGAACGGTTCATATATTTCCGCTGAATAATTGTAATAGAAATTGTACCTGTACCTATGGCTGTAGGATGTTCATGGGTTAGTGAAAGATATGATGAATGTGTAATAATAGATACAGAGGGACGCACGTCATTGTTCCTCTGTATCTTTCATTCATAGGACATTTAAGGATTAAAAATACATTATTACAATTTTTTGTGAACAGGCTTTCCGGTTCAGATTATTGTAAAAGCATTCATCCTATGTTAGAATAATGAAAGTGGTAGAAGGATACGAACTATATTTAGTGCATGAAACATGCAGACGGGGGTAATTATGAGCTTTATCTCGTACTTAATCAAAGGAATCAGCCTTGGTAGTGTATATTCAATAATTGCACTGGGTTACACCATGGTATATGGTATCGCAAAGATGCTGAATTTTGCCCATGGTGATGTCATCATGATCGGTGGATACGTGATATTCACAATCATGAGTACAATGGGATTAAATCCTATTCTGGCAGTCTTAATTTCGATCATATTCTGTACTCTGTTGGGAATTTCAATAGAGCGCGTTGCATATAAACCTCTTCGGAGTGCCTCTTCTCTGGCAGTTTTAATTACTGCCATCGGTGTCAGCTATCTGCTGCAGAATATCGCATTATTAATTTTCGGCGCAGATACCAAGTCGTTTGCTTCGGTAATTACCGTTCCTGCACTAAAGCTGGCAGGGGGTAACCTGACGATTTCCGGTGAGACTCTGGTAACCATTCCCTTGTGTTTGGTAATCATGATACTATTAACTGTCTTTGTTAAGAACTCTAAGACCGGCCGCAGTATGCAGGCGGTATCTGAGGATAAGGCTGCCGCTGTCCTTATGGGCATCAATGTCAATAAGACTATTGCAATCACCTTTGCCATCGGTTCCGCACTGGCGGCAGTTGCAAGTATGTTGATGTTTTCTGCTTATCCGAGCTTAACCTCTACCTCAGGCTCAATGCCGGGCATCAAAGCCTTTGTGGCAGCTGTCTTTGGAGGAATCGGTTCCATTCCCGGAGCGATGCTCGGGGGTATCCTGCTCGGAATTATCGAAATACTCAGCCGAGCTTATATCTCTTCTCAGCTGGCAGATGCAATTGTATTTCTGATATTAATTGTGGTTCTTATAGTCAAGCCGACGGGTATCCTAGGCAAGAAGCTGCAAGAGAAAGTGTAGGTGGAGAAAATGTCAAAGATGAAAGCAATGAATCAATTGAATAAATCCACCCGCAGTAACCTGATTACAATAGGTATTATTTTGATTATATATATTCTTTGCCAGGTTCTTATTTCGGCTGGGGTGTTATCTAATCTGATGAAGGGCCTGCTGGTACCCTTATGTTATTATTCTATTCTGGCAATTTCGCTGAATTTAACCGTCGGCATCCTGGGTGAGCTCAGTCTCGGACATGCAGGGTTTATGTGCATCGGTGCATTTACAAGTGCTTTTTTCTCAAGATGTACGGAGAATATCATTACCAACGTCTTGATACGTTATACCTTGGCACTGCTGATCGGAGCTTTTTTCGCAGCGGTGTTCGGTCTTCTGATCGGTGTCGTGGTACTTCGACTGAGGGGAGATTATCTTGCAATCGTAACGCTTGCTTTTGGTGAGATTATTAAGAATGTAATCAACGTATTATATATTGGCATTGATAAAAGCGGCTTCCATTTCTCTATGAAGGACTCGATTTCCTTAGGCCTAGCCGAGGATGGGGATATCATTTTGAATGGAGCGAAGGGGATAAGTGGGACACCTAAGAATACTACCTTTACAATCGCAGTACTACTGTTGATCGCGTCATATGTGGTTATCAGTAACTTAGTAAATTCACGCTCGGGCCGTGCTATTCAGGCAATTCGGGATAACAGAATTGCAGCTGAATCGGTAGGCATTGATATTACAAAGTTTAAGATCCTTGCTTTTTCTATCTCTGCTGCAATGGCTGGTATTGCCGGCGTGCTGTATTCCCATAACATATCCAGCCTCGTAGCTGCACCGAAGAATTTCGGTTATAATATGTCCATCATGATTTTGGTCTTTGTGGTACTCGGCGGTATCGGTAATATCCGAGGATCCATCATAGCTGCAGTCATCCTGACCTTACTGCCTGAATATCTGCGCTTTATGCAGGATTATCGTATGCTGATTTATGCAATCGTACTGATCGTCATGATGATCTTCAACTGGAATCCGACATGCATCGAATGGCGGAAGAAACACTCGCTTCAGGGAAGCTTCGGTGCCCTGCTGAAGAGAAACAGGAAGGAGGCGTAAGGCCATGACTATGTTGACAGTAAAAAATCTTGGCATCTCCTTTGGCGGCCTACGTGCGGTCGATTCCTTCAATATCACGATAGAAAAAGGGGAGCTGTATGGTCTGATCGGACCGAACGGTGCCGGAAAAACAACCGTATTCAATCTGCTGACAGGTGTATATAAGCCTGATACCGGTATTATTACCTTGGACGGGATGAATATCACCGGCCTCAGCACAATCGGGATCAATAAGGCAGGAATAGCGCGTACCTTCCAAAACATCCGTCTCTTTAAGAATATGACGGTGCTGGATAATGTGAAGATCGGACTTCATAATAATTATAAGTATTCAACTGCTGCCGGAATTCTGCGTCTACCCTCCTATTTCAGGACGGAGAAACAGATGAATGAGCGTGCCTATGATATTCTTAAGGTATTCGATCTGGATAAGGAAGCTCAGCTCTTATCGGCTAATCTTCCTTACGGAAAGCAGAGAAAACTGGAGATTGCGAGAGCCCTTGCTACGAATCCGAAAATGCTTTTATTGGACGAGCCGGCTGCAGGTATGAATCCTTCGGAGACTGAGGAATTGATGAAGACCATTACATTGGTGCGCAAACAGTATGATGTTACCATTCTTTTAATTGAGCATGACATGAAGCTGGTAGCGGGTATCTGCGAGAAGATATTCGTACTGAATTTTGGTATGGAACTGGCGAACGGCCTCCCGGGAGAGGTACTGAACAACCCCGAGGTTATCAAGGCTTATCTAGGGGAATAAGGGAGGAATTGAGAGAAGATGCTGGAAGTAAAGAATCTGCAGGTTTATTATGGAGTTATTCAAGCAATCAAGGAAGTCTCCTTTACCGTTAATGAAGGAGAGGTAATTGCTCTGATTGGTGCCAATGGTGCCGGTAAGACGACTATTCTTCATACCATCACCGGATTGATTACAGCTAAGAGCGGCGAGGTTATTTATGAGGGCACGGACCTTCAGAAAATCCCCGCACATAAAATCGTATCCTTGGGAATAGCCCATGTACCGGAGGGAAGACATGTATTTGCACAGCTTACGGTCTATGAGAATCTTCTGATGGGTGCGTTCACGCGTAAGGATAAGACAGAGATTGAAGAATCCTTAAGCAATGTTTATCAAAGATTTCCGAGATTAAAAGAGAGGAAAAACCAGCTGGCAGGTACCTTAAGCGGCGGAGAGCAGCAGATGCTTGCTATGGGACGGGCCTTAATGTCCAAACCAAAGATTATCCTGATGGATGAGCCTTCGATGGGCTTGTCACCGATCCTTGTAGGTGAGATATTTGATATCATAAAAAGCATCAGCAAGAGTGGCACAACAGTACTATTGGTGGAGCAAAATGCAAAAAAAGCATTATCCATCGCGGACCGGGCTTATGTACTTGAGACAGGAAAAATTGTACTGACGGATGACGCTAAGAAGCTGATGGATAACGAATCGGTGAAGAAAGCATATCTTGGAGAAGCGTGAAGGGTAATTCCAAAGGGATACAACAGGCTGTTTAGACTGCTGTTCTTTTATTTTAGTTTAATCTATATATCTATAAGGAAAACGGGAGGTGTTTCATATGGATAAGTATGTGATTACCATAGCCAGAGGATACGGCAGCGGTGGGCGAACAATAGGCAAGATGCTGTCAGAAGAATTGGAAATACCCTATTATGACAGGGATCTTCTGAGGTTTGCCTCAGATGACAGCGGCATTAACGAGGAACTGTTTGCAAAAGCGGATGAGAAGCTGAAGAAGAGTCTGTTATTTAAAATTGCGCGAAATATATATAAAGGAGAGCTTATTCCTCCGGACAGCGATGATTTTGTCTCGAATGATAATCTGTTCAACTATCAGGCGAAGATCATTAAGGAGCTGGCCGAGACGGAATCCTGTATCATTATCGGACGCTGTGCAGATTTCATTCTGAAGGATCATCCCAATGTGGTACGGCTGTTTGTACATGCTCCCCTGGAGGATTGCATCAATACCTTGAAGGAAATGACAGGAAAACCGGAGAAGGATTTAGAAAAACAAATTCTTGCCATCGATAAGCACAGAGCTGAGTATTATAATTACTATACCGGAAGGGAATGGGAGAACGCAAGGCATTATGACCTGTGTCTGAATAGTAGTAAGCTGGGCTTTGGTAAGTGTGTGGAAATCGTAAAGTCCTATCTGGATATCCGTTTTCGCTGAGCTTTATAGTAAGAATTCAATAGACATATGATGATTCAGTTGAAGCGGCCTAGTGTAACTATGGCCGCTTCTGATACTCCTGCTGTATGATAAGGTGCATTTCGGCAGCCTTACCTTCTACAGCAGGAAATGAGAGATTGCTATGGACAGTACGTTGACTGCTGCCGATGATGCCATTAGAAAGTAGTATTCAGAGGTAAGGGTGTTTTATAATACCAAAATGTATAATTATTACTTGGCTGTTGCGTGACACGCAATTGTATGCTATACTTTAGACCAAAATTTATCAGAGTACAAGGACCTCGTAGCTCCGAAAGAGTACATTACATATCGGTTGATAACAGTTAGATACTTCAAGCTACCGGTCAGAAAAGGGGATAAGTATGATATCAGAGAAGATGAACAGTCTGGTTAAGAACAGCTCGGTAATCAGAGCGATGTTTGAAGAGGGAAAGAAGCTGGCTTCTATCTATGGGGCAGAGAATATTTATGATTTCAGCCTGGGGAACCCCAGCGTCGAGCCTCCTGTAGAGATTAAGGAAGCGCTGCTTAGTGTAATCCAGGAAGAGGCCCCTAATCTGGTCCACGGTTACATGAATAACTCCGGTTATGAGGATGTCCGGGAAGCGGTCGCTCAGTCCATAAACCATCGATACGGAACACGATTTAATGCTGACAATATCATCATGACTGTCGGTGCAGCCGGTGGTCTCAATGTTATCTTAAAGACTCTTCTTAATCCGGGAGATGAAGTAATTGTATTTGCTCCGTTTTTTGGTGAGTATCGTAATTATGTCAGCAATTATGACGGAGTTCTGATCACAGTCACTCCCAATACGGTGAATTTCCAGCCAAACTTAGAAGAATTTGAACAGAAGCTGAATGCAAATACCAAAGCGGTAATCGTGAATACACCGAATAATCCTACCGGTGTCGTATACTCCGAGCAGACGATTAAGGAGCTGACAGATATATTATATAGGAAGCAGAAGGAATACAACACCTCGATATACCTGATTTCTGATGAGCCCTATCGCGAGCTTGCATATGACGGGGTAGAGGTTCCGTATCTGACTAAATATTATAGGAATACGATTATAGGCTATTCCTTCAGTAAGTCCCTTTCTCTTCCCGGTGAGCGGATTGGGTATCTGGTCATCCCAGAGGAGGTGGATTGCTTTACTGATATGGTAGAGGGAGCGAATGTTGCCAACCGTATCCTTGGGTATGTAAACGCTCCTTCTCTGATCCAGCGTGTAGTCGCTAAATGCCTGGATGCCAAGGTGGATTTAGAACTCTATAATAGGAACAGAGAGCTACTGTATAATAATCTGGTATCCTTCGGCTATGAGTGTGTGAAACCTCAGGGAGCCTTTTATCTCTTTATCAAAGCGATGGAACCGGATGATAAAGCCTTTTCGGTGGCTGCCAAGAAGTATAACCTGCTGATTGTTCCAGGCTCCTCCTTTGGCTGTCCGGGCTACTGCAGAATTGCCTATTGTGTGGATTATGCCATGATTGAGCGTTCCCTTGAGAAATTTAAAAAGCTTGCAGAGGAATACCAATGATAGAAGAGGCGGCTGTGCCAAATCATAGTTAGTACAAAGAATGATAGAATAATACTTAAGAGAGGAAAATGCATCATCATTTTGTGATGCAAGGATAATATATGAGACCCTGGGAGAAGAATATTCGAACCGTCACACCTTACGTTCCCGGCGAACAGCCGAATGTAGCCGGGATGGTTAAGTTGAATACCAATGAAAACCCATATCCGCCAGCGCCGGGGGTAGAAGAAGTTCTTCATAGTCTGGATACGGATCTCCTAAGACTGTATCCTGATCCGACAATTCGGCTGCTTGTAGAGGAGCTGGCTCATTTTTATCATTTGGAGAAGGATCAGGTATTCGTAGGAGTTGGCTCTGATGATGTGCTGGCAACAGCATTTTTGACCTTTTTCAATTCCGATCAGCCGGTGTTGTTCCCGGACATTACGTATTCCTTTTATCCGGTATGGTGTGATTTGTATCGAATACCGTATGAGCGTCCGGTACTCGATGAGAACTTTCGCATTATAAAAGAGGATTACTTAAAGTTGAACGGCGGTGTTGTGATTGCCAATCCGAATGCTCCTACCTCAATTTATGAGGACATCTCTATAATCGAGGATATTATAAAGAACAATCAAGATGCAATTGTAATAATCGATGAAGCTTATATTGATTTTGGCGGCACCTCGGCAGTCGGGCTGATAGAGAAATATGACAATCTGATCGTAGTTCAAACCTTTTCCAAATCCAGATCTATGGCAGGTATGAGAATTGGGTATGCTATGGGTAATGCAAAGCTTATCAAAGCATTGAATGATGTCAAGTACTCCATCAACTCCTATACGATGAATCAAACTGCGATACTCGCCGGAGTGGAAGCGGTAAGGGATGTAAACTGTTTTAGAAATGGGATTGATAAGATTCTGGCAACAAGAAGCCGGACAGAGCTTCGCTTAAAGGAATTAGGCTTTACCTTCCCTAAATCCGGCGCAAATTTCCTCTTCGTATCCCATGAGACAATTCCTGCTAAGGTAATATTTGAAGAGCTGAGAAGCAGAAACATATATGTACGCTATTTCAATACTACTAGAATCGATAATTATTTAAGGATCTCAATCGGAACGGATGAAGAGATGACACGATTATTTGATGCATTAATAGAATTAATAGAGAATTATCATAAATAGATTTATAATATAGGATATAACCATTCTATGAAAGTAGCGTAATTATTCGGTAAGGAATACTGGAAGGAGAAGGCTTATGAGGGTTCTGATTGCTGAGGATGATTTTGCCAGCAGAAAATTTATGTTGAGGTTTCTTTCAAAATACGGAGAGTGTGATGTTACGGTAGATGGTGCTGAGGTAGTAGAAGCCTTTACCATGGCGCTCGAGTCAAATGAGGGATATGATCTTATCTGTCTGGATATCATGATGCCTGGAATGGATGGTTATCAAGCATTGGAGAGAATCAGGAAAATTGAAAAGGAGAAGTTAATTCCGGAAGATAAAGTGGTTAAAATTATTATGACAACTGCCTTAAACGATGGAAAGAATGTGATGAAGGCATTTGATCTTGGATGTACTGCTTACGCGGGAAAGCCCATTGATAAGGATAAATTCGAGAATGTATTGAGGAAGCTGGAGCTGATTCAATGAAAAACAGGAATTATCAAAAAGAATTGGAAATGATAATAGAGAAGCTATCTGCAGGGCAACGGAGGCCGAAGCTGCTGCTTCATAGCTGCTGCGCTCCCTGCAGCAGTTATGTATTAGAGTATCTGTCAGAGTTTTTTGACATCACCATATTCTATTATAATCCGAATATCTATCCAAAGGAGGAATATGGCCGAAGGGTGGAGGAGCAGAAGCAGCTGATTGAAGCCATGAAATTGAAATCCAGGGTACATTTCCTTCAGGGGGAATATCGGCCGGAGAATTTTTATTTGGCTGTGAAGGGTTTGGAAGGTAATAGAGAAGGCAGTGAACGCTGCTTTGAATGCTACAGGCTACGCTTAACAGAGGCAGCACGGTTAGCGAAGGAAGGCGGCTACGATTACTTTACCACAACCTTGTCCATCAGCCCTCATAAGAATGCACAGAAGCTGAATGAGATTGGAGAGCAGTTGGCAAAAGAGTATGGGACTATGCATCTGCCGTCGGATTTTAAGAAGAAGAACGGCTTTAAACGCTCTATTGAGCTGTCCAGGGAATATTCACTGTATCGTCAGGACTACTGCGGCTGTATATTTTCACAGCGGGAGAACGACATTTCCAATAATACTCTTACTCATGACAGATCAGGGAATCCACCAATACACGCAGATTGATTACAGGATTTCCGGGTGGTTATGGAGTGATGTCCTTTCAGCTTATGCTAATACATTGCTTGTGGAACCGTCTACGCAATTTCAGAAGAACTGATTAATATCATATTTTGAGAAAATTAAGCATTTAATAATAAGAAAAGAACTGAAAAGCCAAAGGATAATGAATATATCGAAAGGATAGTTCAAAGATTTCCAAAGGCTTTTTTTGTGTGGAATGATAGCTTGGATATGAAGCATATTGCATAAACAAAATTGAGATAGTATGTAAAAATTGTATCTTTTTGGGATTGACAAAGAGGATATCACAGAATATAATGTAATAGCAAATGAGAATTATTATCAATTAATATATATATCAGGTATAATAATTCCAATACTGATAAGGAAGAATGAGAGGATGCTCATTATGACATTACACAGTGCTAAGATAGGCAAAACGTATATCGTAAAATCCCTGGAGCTTGATAATGCGACAAAACGGAGGCTGGAGGCTCTTGGACTAACGATCGGGACACGTATCAATATCCTGAACCGTAATCATGGAGGAGCAGTTATCCTTATGGTCAGAGGCAGCAGATTAGCTGTCGGAGCAAAAATTGCAGAGACAATACTCATGAAGGAGGCCTCGTGATGAAGGGTGAACTGCAGGTAGGTTTTGTCGGTAATCCGAACTGTGGAAAGACTACGTTATTCAATGCTTATACCGGTGCGAATCTTAAGGTAGCCAATTGGCCAGGAGTAACCGTAGAAAAAAAAGAAGGTGCCTTCAAATATCATGATCACCGATTCAAGCTGGTGGATCTGCCCGGAATCTACAGCCTTACCTCTTATACGATGGAGGAGAGACTGACCAGAGAGTATATCATGGATTCCAACGTTGATGTTATTGTCAATGTTGTAGATGCATCATGCCTGGAACGAAATCTGTACCTGACCCTGCAGCTGATTGAGCTCGGAAAGCCTGTTGTCTTAGCTCTCAATATGATGGATATTGTGGAAGAGCGCGGCATGGAGATAGATCTGCACAGGCTTCCGGAAATGCTTGGTATCCCTGTAATCCCTGTATCAGCCAGGAAGAAAACCGGGTTGGATATTCTTATGCATACCGTCTCCCACCACAGGAATAAGAAGCTGGATTATAATCTGGAGCATCATCATGGGAAGGGGCTGCACAGAGTGCACATCGATGAAGCCGGCGAAGAGAAGGGGCAGAAAATCCGACCTAAGCGGGTTCATAAATTAAAAGCAGAGCATAGGCATGAACCGGAACATAAGCACAAGCATGAACATCACAATGAGTATCCGGTTGTCTACAGTGACAAAATCGAGGATAAGATCGACGAAGTAAGTGAACTCCTCATAGGTAAATATGGCGAGATTGATAATCTGCGCTGGCACGCTATAAAATTAATGGAGATGGATCAGGCAGTCATGGCTAAGTATCCGCTTAAGCTTTCTCCGATTGTAGTACATAGCTATGAAGAGGAGATTATCAATGAGAAATATGATTTTATTGAGGAAATCATCGAAGAGGTTGTGGTAAATAAACATAAAAAGGCAGCCTCCACGGATAAAATAGATCGCCTTCTTACCCATAGAATTTTTGGTCTTCCTATTTTTCTGGGAATTATGGCACTGGTATTCTTCTTCACATTTCAAATCGGTGACCTGATCAAGGGACTGTTTGAAATTGTACTGGAGGCCTTCTCCTCAGGGGTATTATATCTGTTGGAAAGCATCCATGCAGGTCAGTTCGTCACCTCTCTGATCGTGGACGGAGTTATTGCCGGAGTCGGAGGCATCCTAACCTTTCTACCGAACATCTTTATCCTGTTCCTTGCGCTGGCCTTTCTTGAGGACAGCGGATATATGTCGAGAGTTGCTTATGTCATGGATGGGATTATGGGCAAGCTGGGTCTTTCAGGAAGAGCGTTTATACCGATGCTATTAGGTTTCGGCTGTACAGTACCGGCAATCATGGCTTCTCGATCTCTTGAGAATATGAAGGACCGCAGAAAGACAATTTTAGTTACTCCCTTTATGTCCTGCAGCGCCAGGCTTCCGATCTATGTCTTATTTTCGCAGATGTTTTTTGGAGAAATGGCTATGCTGGTGGCTTATTCCATGTATCTGATTGGAATTATTGTCGCTATCCTGGTGGCCTGGGTGATGAGTAGCAAATCGGATAAGAGTGTTGGCAACACTCTGCTGATTGAGCTGCCGGAGTATAAATCTCCCAATGCCCGTACCATCATCATCTATGTCTGGGAAAAGGTGAAGGAGTATCTGACAAAGGCAGGAACTACTATATTTGCAGCCTCAGTAGTCATCTGGTTTATCCTGAATTTCGGACCGGGCGGCATGGTGGATAACATGTCGGACAGCTTTGGTGCAATGATCGGCAGGGTCGTAGCACCGGTACTTAAGCCTGCAGGGCTAGATATGTGGCAGGTTGTAGTAGCACTGATCTCCGGTGTTGCAGCTAAGGAGGTAGTGGTCTCCAGCTTCAGTGTCTTATTCCAGATTAATAACATAACATCACCGCAGGGAATGGCAGGTTTGTCGGAAATTCTTGCAGGCTATGGCTTTGGTGCCCTGAACGCCTATTCCCTGATGGTATTTTGCCTTTTATATATTCCCTGTGCTGCTACGATTGGTGTCATCCAGCGGGAGATGCGTTCTGCCAAATGGACAGTATTTACGGTCTTCTTCCAATTGGCTGTTGCGTTGCTGATATCAACCTTAATCTTTCAGATTGGAAGCTTGTTCATCTGAACCACTGATACTATACTATGTGTGTCCTTCACACAGAAAGGGAGGTTGTTATGGCCGGTGTTATACTCATCATTATGATCTTAACTTATACAGGATATGTGATTTACAAGAAAACAAAGGATATGAAAGCAGGAAAGACCTGCTGCGGGGGCTGCTCCACCTGCCCTGCGAAGGATAGATGCAAGTAAGGGATGAATAGCCGGTACGATAAGCTTCTATATATAAGTGGATATAATGCGTCTAAAATCTAAGGATTTTAAGGCGCTTTTTTCCTTTCTCTCCAAACTTTAGCTGCAACTTGGGAGATGTTTTAAGAATCTGCATGGAGCAGTGAAGGAGTAGAGAAAAGGTAACAAAAAAATTTATAAAATAAAAAGGAAATAGGAAGACCTTGTAGAATATTAGTAGTAAGGGTTTTTATGAGTATGGAAACGGAGGGATCACTATGGAACAAAGCTTGAATATCAGGCAAATGCTGGAAGAGAGAGAGCACAACATCTTAAGTCCTTATGCTGCGTTTTCGGATCGGTCCCTTGGAAGGGATCATTATGAGGAGCCCTGCGATATCCGTCCGATTTATCAAAGAGACAGGGATCGGATTCTGCATTCCAAAGCCTTTCGCAGACTCAAGCACAAGACACAGGTGTTTCTTGCTCCGGAAGGGGATCATTATCGGACAAGACTTACTCATACCTTAGAGGTAGCACAGATTGCCAGGACCATAGCGAAAGCTTTGCTGTTGAATGAGGATTTGACGGAAGCCATAGCATTGGGTCATGATCTGGGACATACCCCATTTGGGCATGCCGGGGAACGGGCGTTGAACCGTATCTGTCCGGTAGGCTTTGAGCATCATATTCAGAGTATTCGTGTAGTTGAAATACTGGAGAATCACGGTAGGGGATTAAATCTTGCTCAGGAAGTAAGGGACGGAATCCGGAGTCATATGACAGAGGGCAGACCTTCCACGCTGGAGGGAAAGATTGTTCGCCTATGCGATAAAATAGCATATATCAACCATGACATCGATGATGCGATACGCGGTCAGATTATCTCTGAGGAAGAGATACCCAAGGAATTTACCGATGTGATTGGACATAGTCTTGGGAAAAGACTGGATACCCTGATCCACGATATTGTAACCAACAGCAGAGATAAAAATGATATTATCATGTCTCCTGATATAGAGGCGGCGATGCACCAGCTTAGGGAGTTCATGTTTGAAAGTGTCTATATGAATAAGAAAGCAAAAAGCCAGGAAGAACAGGCAGAACGGCTTTTGGAGATGCTGTTTGAATATTATATGAATAATCTTGATAAGCTTCCTAAGGAATTCCTGCAGAGGATGGAACAAAGACAGGAGCCGGCTTATCGGGCTGTATGTGACTATATCGCAGGAATGACTGATCGCTATGCAGTAACTAAATTTAAGGAGCTCATGATCCCATCGGCATGGAGTGTATATTGAGAGAATGGGTTAATTGCAGACGGTAGTCAGCCTGGAGTGTATATATTATTTTCTTTTAATTATGACGGGAGGGATGCACTATGCTTTATTCGGACGAGCTAGTTGAGGAAATCAGAAGCAGAAATGATATCGTAAGTGTCATTGGCTCCTACATAAGGCTGCAGAAGAAGGGCAGCAATCATATGGGCTTATGTCCTTTCCATAATGAGAAGACGCCGTCCTTTTCCGTCAGCGGCTCCAAGCAGATGTATCATTGCTTTGGCTGCGGAGTGGGAGGGAATGTGTTTACCTTTATCATGGAATACGAGAATTATTCCTTTCTGGAAGCTCTGCGTTTTTTGGCGGAGCGTGCCGGGGTTGCTCTTCCTGAGCAGGAATATTCAGAGGAGCAGAAGAGACAGGCGGACTTAAAGAGCAGACTTCTGGAGGTAAATAGGCAGGCAGCTACTTATTTCTATTATCAATTTAAAAATCAACAGGGACAAGCTGCCTACGAGTATCTGTCAAGAAGAGGCCTGTCTGAGGATACGATCAAGCATTTCGGACTGGGTTACAGTAACCGTTACAGTGATGATCTCTACCGCTATCTGAAAAAGCAGGGATATGAGGATGAATTCCTTAGTCAGACAGGGCTGGTGACGATTGATGAACGTCTGGGTGGCAGGGATAAGTTCAGAGACAGAGTCATGTTCCCGATCATGGATGCGAACCATAGAGTAATCGGATTTGGCGGCCGGATCATGGGTAATGTGGGACCGGAGGTACCAAAATACTTAAATACACCTGAGACCAGGGTTTTTGAGAAAAGCCGCAATCTTTACGGATTGAATTTTGCAAAGGCCTCCAGAAAGAATTATTTTCTGATCTGTGAGGGTTATATGGATGTCATTGCGCTGCATCAGGCGGGATTTACCAATGCGGTGGCAGCTTTGGGTACTGCATTTACCGGCTTCCATGCCAATCTGCTGAAGCGCTATACAAACGAAGTCCATTTGACCTTTGACAGTGATCAGGCCGGAGTCCAGGCGGCACTTCGGGCAATCCCAATTTTAAAAGAGGCGGGTATTTCAGTTAAGGTAATCAATATGAAGCCCTATAAGGACCCGGATGAATTTATCAAGGCCTTGGGAGCAGAGGAATACCAGAAACGGATCAATGAAGCCAGGAGCAGCTTCTTCTTCGAGATTGATGTGCTACAGAAGGAGTATGACATGGGTGATCCTGAGCAGAAGACAAAATTCTTCCATGAAACAGCAAAAAAGCTGACCGGCTTCAGTGAGGAATTGGAACGTAATTTTTATATCGAGGCGATAGCAAAAGAATATCAGATAGATATAGAACAGCTACGAAGATTGGTAAATAAAATCGGCTCTCAGATTGTGATCGGAGCAGGTGAGCCAAAGGAATTCAAGCTTGAGGCGGCAAAGGCCAGAAGGGTACCCGAGGACGGGATATCCAAGTCACAGAAGCTGATGCTGACCTGGTTGATTGAGGATAATACGCTTTTTGAAAAAATAAATGGACTGCTTGGACCGGAGGATTTCACGGAGGGAATTTACATGGAGGTTGCCCGGCTGGTATTTGAGCAGTATGAGCAGGAGCAGACAGTTAACCCGGCTAAAATTATCAATTGCTTCGAAAGCAAAGAGGAGCAGTCAGAGGTGGCCTCTCTCTTCTCGGCGGGAATTCGGGGTGAGATGGATGAAGCCGGATGGAAAAAGGCGCTTTCTGACACAATTCTCCGATTGAAGGAGAATAGTCTGGATATGCAAAGCAAAAAAGCGATAGAGGTAAATGATACTGCACTTCTGATGAAGATTATCAATGAGAAGACTGAGCTGAAAAAACGAAGCATCACCATCGTCAATTAGCCTGTTTATGTAGGATAGCAGGCTCTAAGTGCCCTGACAGACTGCATATTTCATAAAATGATGGTTAAAATATAAAAAGAGTTGAAGAAGGAAGGATTATCTATGGACGAAAGTATCGTTAAGTTTACTGAGAGGTTGAAGGAGCTGTTAGTTTTTGCTGAAAAGAAGAAGAATGTCCTGGAATTTCAGGAGGTAAATGATTTTTTTGCAGATATGGAGCTGGATCCCCAGCGTATCGAAAAGATATACGATTTTCTGGACAAGCATAATGTGGATGTTCTTCGAATTTCTGAGGAAGATGAGGAGGATATCCTTCTGGAGGATGAAGAGGACCTGGAACCCCTGGATTTAACCATACCGGAGGGAATAAGCATAGAGGATCCTGTTCGTATGTATTTGAAAGAAATTGGCAAGGTGCCTTTACTAAATGCAGACGAAGAGATTGAGCTGGCAAGAAGGATGGAGGAGGGTGATGATTATGCCAAGAAACGCCTGGCGGAAGCTAACCTTCGTCTGGTGGTCAGTATTGCAAAACGATATGTAGGCAGAGGAATGCTGTTCCTGGATCTGATTCAGGAAGGGAATCTGGGCCTGATTAAGGCAGTAGAGAAGTTTGATTATCGCAAGGGTTACAAGTTTAGTACTTATGCTACCTGGTGGATCAGACAAGCAATTACGAGAGCAATTGCGGACCAGGCAAGAACAATTCGAATTCCGGTTCATATGGTGGAAACCATCAATAAGCTGACTCGTGTTCAACGCCAGCTGCTGCAGGAATTAGGCAGGGAGCCTTCTCCGGAGGAAATCTCAGAGGTTATGAACATGCCGGTCGATAGAGTCAGGGAGATACAGAAGATATCGCAGGAGCCGGTTTCCCTGGAGACTCCCATTGGCGAGGAGGAGGACAGCCATCTTGGTGACTTTATTCAGGATGATAATGTTCCTGTTCCGGCAGATGCCGCAGCCTTTACCTTATTAAAGGAACAGCTGGTAGAGGTTCTTGGTACACTGACAGAAAGAGAGCAGAAGGTGTTACGCCTGCGTTTCGGCTTGGACGACGGACGGGCTCGTACTCTGGAGGAAGTGGGTAAGGAATTCAATGTTACCAGAGAACGTATCCGACAGATTGAAGCAAAGGCACTACGTAAGCTCAGACATCCGAGCAGAAGCCGTAAGCTGAAGGATTATCTGGAATAAGAGAGAGGAATTATCTTATATTAAATAGGAGAATGGCTTCCTTCGTACTGCAAGGGGAGACAGTTCTCCTTTTATTATACCGATGGTAAAGCAGTAAGGACAGCGTTCTGACAGGAAATTATGCTATGGAAAATGAGAGAAAATAATGTTACAATTAAGAGCATATAGCAGTAGTTCCCGAACAATACGGGATATAGTATTCGAAAATAATAAAATGATGGAGATAAGAATGCAGCTTTCAAAACGATTACAAGCCGTAGCAGATTTAGTAACACAAGGGTATCGTATTGCGGATGTGGGATGTGACCATGCTTATACTTCGATCTATCTGGCGGAATGTGGAATATCACCGCGTATTATTGCCATGGATGTAAATCAGGGACCTGTTGATAAAGCAATGGAGAATGTCAAACGGTACGGCTGTGCTGACAGAATTGAGGTCAGGAAGTCGGACGGATTGGAGAAGTTGATTCCCGGAGAGGTTGATGCTATCCTGATTGGCGGTATGGGTGGAGCGCTCACAATAGAAATACTGGAAAAAAGACCGGATATACTAAAAGAAATCAGAGAATTAATCCTGCAGCCTCAGTCCGAAATCTTTAAGGTGCGTAGCATGTTGACGAATACAGGTTTTCTCATTATTAAGGAGAATATGGTACGGGAGGATGGCAAATATTATGTAATGATGAAGGCCGTAAAACAGACAAGTGTCAAGAACCGGGAGGATTATATAATAGCAAAGCAGGAACAGCTTTACTATGGGCGGCTCCTGCTGGAGTCAAAACATCCGGTTCTATTGGAATATCTAAATTGGGAGCTGGGGATTTGCGAAGAGGTTCTTGGGAGTTTGAGTATGGAGCAGACTGAAAAGGCACTTGCCCGTAAGAAGGATTTTATGATAAAGACAGATATGATTCGTAGTGGGCTTGAATACTACCATAAGGAGTGATAACAATGAATAATAATGTGTTGGTGACGATAGGCGGTAAGGAATACGGGTATCCTGTGAATACGTCCTTGTTAGAAATCAGCAGGGATTTTCAAAAGGATTATGATAACCAGATTATTCTGGCATTTGTAAATAATAAGCTCAGGGAGCTCTTTAAGCGTGTCACTGATAATTGTACCATAAGCTTTGTGACTACTGCAGACGATGCCGGACAAAAGACCTACCAGCGCGGCATGATACTGATGATGCTGAAGGCAATCTATGCGGAATTCGGGAATGAGAATGTAGAGAAGGTATCGGTAGAATATTCTGTCAGTAACGGTCTATATTGTGATTATTCGGGACTTTATCCGTTGACAGAGGAAAGAATTACTTCTATTAAGCAGAGAATGAGAGAATTGGTCCAGAGGGATATTCCCTTTATGAAACGAAGTATCGGAACAGATGATGCCATTGAGCTTTTCCGCCGCTATCGTATGTATGACAAGCAAAGGCTATTCCGCTATCGTCGTGTATCCAAGACCAATATCTACAGTCTGGATGGCTTTGAGGATTATTATTATGGATATATGCCGCCTAGTACGGGAATGCTTTTGCATTTTGATCTGATAGCGTATGAGGGCGGGCTATTGCTGTTACTTCCGAATAAGAAAAACCCTACCGTTGTAGAGAGCTTTGTTCCGCAGCAGAAGCTATACGAGACATTGAGGGAATCTAACGCATGGGCTAATATGATGGATATCCCCAATGTGGCTGCACTCAATGATGTCATTGCTCAGGGTCGGCTGAGCGAACTGATTCTGGTTCAGGAATCCTTACAGGAGAAGAAGATCAGTGATATTGCCGAGGCTATTAAAAAGACAGGCGGTAAGAAATTCATCATGATTGCAGGACCCTCCTCCTCAGGAAAGACGACCTTCTCCTATCGTCTCAGTATCCAGCTGAAGGCGCACGGCCTGAAGCCTCATCCGATTGCTGTGGATAATTATTTTGTGGATCGGGAGAAGACACCGAAGGACGAAAAAGGGGAATTTAATTTTGAATCGTTATATGCAATTGACCTGGAGCAATTAAATAAAGATATGACAGATTTACTGAACGGGAAGACAGTACAGATACCGGACTTCAACTTTGTAAGCGGCAGAAGAGAATATAAAGGAAACTTCCTGACTCTGGGGCCGGAAGACATCCTTGTTATAGAAGGAATCCATGGACTGAATGATAAGCTATCCTATGCGTTACCGAGGGAAAGCAAATATAAAATTTATATCAGCGCGTTGACCCAGCTAAATATTGACGAGCATAATCGGATTCCAACCACAGACGGACGCTTGATTCGAAGAATGGTGCGGGATGCTAGAACCAGAGGGGCTTCTGCACAGAAGACGATATCCATGTGGCCTTCCGTCAGAAGGGGAGAGGATGAGAATATCTTCCCGTTCCAGGAGGATGCCGATGTTATGTTCAATTCAGCACTGATCTATGAACTGGCAGTATTAAAGCAATATGCAGAACCGATATTATTTGGAATTACAAGGGATTGTCCGGAATATATGGAAGCGAAGAGATTACTGAAATTTCTCGATTATTTTATCGGGGCACCGAGCGAGACTGTTCCGAAGAATTCTATATTGAAGGAATTCGTAGGCGGAAGCTGTTTTAAGGTATGAGCAGCACGATAAGCCGGGTTCTGTCTTGAATGGTCATCTATCTTGACCACATGTTGCCATGTGGCTCCAGTACCGCTTGCATACATAATACGCCTGCGGATACTACGCGACCTACCCTAAAGCACGGCGGGCAACCGTATCGCTTTATGTTCGGTCTTGCTTCGAGTGGGGTTTACATAGCCCCTACTGTTACCAGTAAGGCGGTGGTCTCTTAAGCCACCTTTCCA
>JAEZJV010000056.1 GCA_023415635.1 Bacillota bacterium
TCGACGGGGGTTTTGAAATTGTAGAAGCCATTCGCAGACTAGGACTGCGTCAACAACTTAGAACTAAAATTAAACGCAAACGATAATTACGAATTAGCTGCTGCGTAAGCAGCTTGTCGACCTTAGGCAACTCGCGGCTTAAGATCTCGGCATCAAATTAGCGGGGACCTTTATCTTCAAAGCTTTGAGAGGATAGAAGATTAATGAAGCTACCAAAGTCTAAAGCCTGTCAGCCGGCGTTAGACGGAGGGAACAGCGTGTTTGGGCACGCATAAAAGACGGACTGTAATGGGAGAAACTGCAATGAATGGGCTTTCGGACCGGGGTTCGACTCCCCGCAGCTCCACTTTTGGTATCGCCAATCGTGTTGAATTTATGAAATAAAGCCTTGCAACAGTAATTGTTGCAAGGCTTTTTTGCGTTGGAAGCCTTTATAAAGCTAAGTCGGAATTGAATGGATTTTTCAAACGAATGGATATATAAACTGAATTCTGAATGAAATTATGATAACGGTAAAAACTATTTATAACTGATATTGGAGGTAAAAGAATGTCAAACAGGATAAATAGTCAAAACCCTAACCGTACCAACAGGAATAATAATGGTCTGGCTGAAAAAAATATCACAGCGGACGATATGAGAAAATACAAAAATGCTCTGGATGACACCAGAAGTTATATCAGCGGAACGGAAGAGTTATCCTCTTCCAGCCATAAGTTCAGCGAAGAAGCTCCTGACCATAATCAATAAAAAAGTGTTGCTTGTAAATGATGTGATCCCAATAAGTTAGACTTTATTGCGTAGTAGTTATTAACTGCTACGCAATTGCTTTATACAGCCAAGAGGCTAAGTCATATTCTACCACAGCTCCTGAAGAAAGGATTGTTTGCATGTGAATAATTCTGGACATGATGGTATCTACATTTTCATGCAGAATATTTAATTATTATACTAAATAAAACAAAAATCAACAGGATATACTAAAATTATACAAAATTAATTGACAAGATAGTACAATTTAGGTTATACTACCCTTAAGCTGGTTAATACTTACTAACCAAGGAGGTAATATATGACAAGCAACATGCTGCTACACAGAAGAGAATATATCATTTTGGCTGCCATTGAGGTAATTAATGAATACGGTGTCTCGAGTTTTTCTACAAAGGAAGTTTCTAAACGAGTAGGTATATCAGAACCTGCAATCTTTAAACATTTCAAAACAAAGGTGGATTTGCTTAAAGCCGTGATAGATCGTTTTTCTCATTATGACTGTGACATGATCCACTCAATACGTTCTAAAAAGCTGAATGCTATCGAAAGCATTACTCTATTCATCAATACCTTCACTACATATTATGAAAATTATCCAGCCATGACCGAACTAACACAAAGCTTTGAAGATTTTCGACGAGATCCGAATTTCACTGACCAAATTCAAGAGATACTTCAGACAAGAAAAAACTTTATGATTGAGCTTACGGAACAAGGGAAAGCTTCCGGTGAGTTTAAGCCGGAGATTGATGAGGAGCAGTTGGCGGTAACAATCTTAGGTATGGAGAGGGAGTGGAGTCTGAACTGGCGTTTTTCCGGTTACAGCTTTTCACTGAGTGAAAAAATATCTTCAAATCTGAATATGTTAATAGAACTATCAAAACTGTAGATTAATACAACGGCTGATGCTTGGACGGAACAAGAAGACAGGAAATATATTGTGAGGGATGTGATTATCTGCCAAATCTGATTACCAATGAAACAATGCTCGAAGTGTATCTGTTTGAAACGACACAGAATGTCGAGCAGCTGGAACAATGTATATTGGATAATGAAAAACAAAGTAGCTATGCCCAGTCCACAATCAATGAAATCTTTCGGATTATGCATACAATTAAAGGCTCATCAGCAATGATGATGTTTAATAACATATCCGGTCTGGCGCATTCTATGGAGGATCTTTTTTACTTTATCCGCGAGCATAATCCCAAAAATGTGGACTATGCGATGCTCTCCTCCTTTATCCTGGAGGGGGTGGATTTCATCAGGGAGGAGCTGCAGAAAATCAGTAATCAAAGGAGTGCTGATGGGAATGCAGCTGAATTAATTGAAAGAATAAAAGCCTTTTTAAGTGAATTAAGACAGGATAACAAACTTCAACCAGAAGCCGGGAATCCTGTCAGCGTACAACCGAAGCATTTCTACATACCTCCTGACCAGGAAGGGAGAGGGACTGAATACAACATATTTAAAGCCAAAATATTTTTCTTAGAAGACTGCGAAATGGAGAACATCAGAGCATTTACCATTGTCCATCATAGCAAAGAGATTGCGAAGGAGGTATATCATCTGCCCGAAGATATCATTGAAGATGAGGGCAGCTTACAGAAGATAAAGCAGGAGGGCTTCCGGATTTACCTAAAAACTGAGAAGTCCTATGAAGAAATTAACGAATTCCTGGAACAGACTATATTTTTAAAGAGCTTAGAACTAATGCAGCTGGATAATGACGACGAGCTAAAGCAGTTTTACAAAAATGACAGGATCGTATTGGATACACCTCCAATCCAGATTCCAAAGCTGCAGATGGAGAGTTCTTCCACAATCAATCAAAGCATGATCAGTGTGAATATCGTTAAGCTGGATAAGCTGATGGACCTGGTCAGTGAATTGGTGATAGCTGAAGCAATGGTTACGCAAAATCCTGATTTGAAGGGCTTGGAGCTGGATAATTTCAGAAAAGCAGCTCATCAGCTTCACAAAATTTCTAATGAACTACAGGATACAGTCATGTCAGTCAGAATGGTACCATTGTCAGGAATCTTCCATAAAATGCAGCGTATCGTCCGGGACATGAGCAAAAAATTGGATAAAGAGGTCCAACTGGAATTGATCGGAGAGGAGACGGAAGTTGATAAGAATATCATAGAGCATATTTCTGATCCTCTGATGCATCTTGTAAGGAATGCCATAGACCATGGAATTGAGAATACTCAGAACAGGAAGCAAAATAACAAGCCGGTAATTGGAAAAATTACGCTGGAAGCAAGAAATGCCGGAAGTGATGTTGTTATTATGGTTAAGGATGACGGAAATGGCTTGAATAAGCAAAAAATACTTTCCAGGGCTAGGGAAAGTAATCTGCTTATCAAACCGGATAATGAATTAAGTGAGAAAGAAATATTCAATCTTATTTTTCTGCCGGGCTTTTCTACCAATGAGAATATTACCGAATTCAGCGGACGTGGAGTTGGAATGGATGTGGTGACTAAGAATATTGAAGAAGTCAACGGTACAATATCGGTCGACAGCAAGGAAGGAGCCGGTTCCGTATTCAATCTGAAGATCCCGCTAACTTTAGCCATTATTGATGGAATGAATGTGAAAGTAGGGAATTCATATTATACAATTCCTATTTCCTCTATCAAGGAATCCTTCCGTCCAATGAAATCGAATCTGATCAGGGATCCGGACGGTAATGAGATGATCATGGTAAGAGGAAAATGCTACCCAATTCTTCGTCTACATGAAATCTACCAAGTAAAAACAAAGATTATAGATTTAACGGAAGGTATCTTTGTTATGATTGAGCACGATGAAAAGATGTTTTGTATTTTTGCGGACGAACTGATCGGACAGCAGCAGGTTGTAATAAAATCCTTACCCAGCTATATAAAGAGGTCAGGAGTAGTGAAGGGCTTGGCAGGATGTACTCTGTTAGGTGAAGGAAGCATCAGCCTTATTCTGGATATCGGAGGACTTTATAGTTATATCTAGAGCTGATTACAGGTTATTCGTAAGATAAAAAATATAGAAATGAGATGAATTATGACTGAGATGAATGAATTGTATGAAGAGGAAGATACCTTGACGGGAAGGTTCCTTACCTTTGCCGTAGGAACGGAAGTGTATGGAATTGAAATCAAATATGTTACCGAGATTATCGGAATACAGGCTATTACAGAAATACCTGAGCTTCCGGAATATATACGAGGAATAATAAACCTGCGCGGCAAGATTATTCCCGTTATGGATGTAAGGCTGCGGTTTAAAAAGAATTATATCGAATATAATGATCGCACCTGCGTTATAGTAATTGATTTACAGAATATATCGATCGGGCTGATAGTGGATAGCGTATCAGAGGTTATCACCATACCTGAGACTGAGATTGTAACTCCTCCGGATATGGGAACAGAAGGAAATAAATATATCAACGGAATAGGTAAGGTAGGGAATGAAGTGAAGCTTTTGCTGGACTGCAGCAGACTGATTAATGAAAGTGATTTACAGAATATAACTAATTCTTAAATCTGGGAGGAAGATAATATGAAATGGTTTGGTAATTTAAAAATAAGAGTGAAGCTGATTGGATGCTTTATAATTCTTGCATTGTTTGCCGGATTGATAGGTTTTATCGGAATAAGTAATATGAGTACAGAGAATGAGCGAGGAGAAGAAATGTATCAGTATTTCTTAACCTCAAAGAAGCTTGCTGATATTCAGAAAAATCTTCTTGTTGTCAGATCTGATTATTTACTAATGCTTTATGATCGAGATACTTCATTGTTTCAGAAGAGATATGATGATATAGCTGAGTGCTCAAATAATACGAATGCCATTCTGTCTGAATTAGATACTGCAAAACTATCAGTTGAAGAAAGAGAGATCTTTGACAGTATCAAAGACGATCTTGAGAAATACAGAGAGATCCGTAACCAAAATATTGAACTGATAAAGAATCAGAAATATGACGAAGCCGTACTGAAAACCCCAGAATTGACACAAGCTCGGGAAGCGGTAGAAAACGCTATAGCAAAAGAAATTGACTATAATACAGCTCATGTTCAGGAGCAATCTGAACTGAATGAGAAGGAATTTGACCAACAATCAATACTCATGATCACAATTGTTATTATAGTTTTAGTGGGATCAATTGCACTGGGAGTTATTGTTGCCGGTATTATCAGCAAGCCGTTAATTAAGCTGTTATCAGCTGCCAATAAGATAGCGGACGGAGATCTGGACGTCATCATTACTGCGGAGACTAAGGATGAAGTGGGTAGCCTCTCCTTAGCCTTCAAAAAGATGGCTGATAATCTGAACGAAATCATGTTGAATATCAGTATGGCGGCAGAGCAGGTTGCGGCAGGTTCAAGGCAGGTGTCTGAATCAAGTATGGCCTTATCACAGGGTGCAACGGAGCAGGCAAGTACTGTTGAGCAGCTGACGGCAGCCCTGGAAGAGATAGCATCTCAGACCGAAATGAATGCAGAGGGTGCAAATAAAGCGAGTATGCTTGCCGGATCAGCAAAGGATAATGCACTACAGGGGAATGACCAGATGCATGATATGCTGAAGGCGATGGATGATATCAATGATTCTTCTAATAATATTTCAAAGATTATTAAGGTAATTGACGAGATTGCATTCCAAACTAATATTCTTGCACTAAATGCTGCAGTAGAAGCAGCCAGAGCCGGACAGCACGGAAAAGGTTTTGCCGTGGTTGCGGAAGAGGTGAGAAATCTTGCTGCAAGAAGTGCAAATGCTGCAAAGGAAACAACGGAAATGATAGAAAGTTCTATAAGGAAGGTGGATGGTGGTACAAAGATTGCCGGTCATACTGCAGAAGCCCTAAATAGGATTGTCGAGGATATTACCAAGGTCTCCGACTTGGCAGCAGATATTGCTACAGCCTCCAATGAACAGGCACAGGGAATTACTCAGGTAAATCAAGGAGTAATGCAGTTATCCGATGTCATCCAGGCCAATTCGGCTACCTCTGAGGAAAGTGCAGCAGCCAGTGAAGAGCTTTCCAGCCAGGCAGAGTTATTAAAGGAGCAAGTAATCAGGTTTAAGTTGAGAAAGTCTCAGCAGACCTCCTCTGGCTATAACAATCTCCAGGAACTAAATCCGGATATCATAAAGTTGTTGGAGAGTATGTCAGGAAAAATAAAAGGAAACGTACGTATGGATGCAAAGAATATGGAGCAGGCAGCAGAAAGGACCAATAAAATAGTATTAAATGATCATGAATTCGGAAAGTATTAAGGGTTACGCTGAATAGAGAGTTTTAATGTAATCCATTATGGACAAGGGCTTGAGGTAAAATTATGAGAGATACGAAGGTCTGGATTGAAAAAAATAGGAATGAGGAACAGCTTCTCACCGTGCTTTCCTGCTTAGGTGACGGATTGATTACTACTGATTTGCTGGGTAGGATCACGTTTATGAACCCGGCTGCTGAAGAAATCACCGGTTGGAGCCACGAAAATGCCAGTGGGAAGCTTTTTGAAGAAGTATTGCATCTTGCCAATGCGGATACTCTTGAAAAAATTAATAGTCCGATTAAACAGGCGTTGGAAGAGGGGAAGATAGTCGGCCTTCCAAAAAACTCTGCTATATTGTTTGATGAAAGATTGAAATATATTTCAGCAAGCTTTGCTCCGATCGTTCGAGAATCTAAAACCTTAGGTGTTGTAGTGGTGTTCCGCGAAATCACCAGAATTAAGAAAGAAGAGAAAGCCTTATTAATTGAAAGAGATAATCTGAAGGTTGTATTTGAAGCATCACCCAGCGGTAAAGCAATCGTTGATCGAAATCTTATTATTCGAAAAATCAACGAAACCCTATTGAAAGTGCTGAATAAGGAATGTGAGGAAGTATTGGGGAAACGCTTTGGAGATGGAACAAAGTGCCCTTATTGTACAGATTTGAGCTGTGGAAATACACTCTACTGTAATGAGTGTCTGGTATCCTCCTATGTGGAGAAGGTATTTGAAACCGGTGAATCCTATGTCGGAATAAACATCGGTTATTATACTAGAGAGGAGGATTCGGACAGGAGTTTGTGGAGAAAATATGATTTTGTCCCAATAGAAATTGACCATGAGCCCTGTGTCATGGTAGATGTGGAAAACATTACGGAACAGAAAAGAAATGAAGAGACGTTGGTTCGAGTAAATGATTTCTATATGCGTATGTTCGAAAACTTTCCAGCCTATATATTTAGGACTGACATTGAAGGTAATGTAATTTATATGAGTAATAATTGGATAGAACTGGTCGGGGATTTTATAGAAGGTAATATTGATAAAATCTGGTCTGAATATCTTCATCCCGATGATAAGAAGAAATTTTTCCGACTTAGAGGAGCTGCATATAAAAAATACAAGCCATATGAGATTGTAGTCCGAATCATGAATAGCACAGGGAGCTATCGATGGATCAATATATTTCATCGCCCGGTCTATAATATGGAGAATCGAATTGACGGTTTTATCGGAATGGCTCTGGACATTCATGATAAGAAGGAGATGGAGGATGAATTAGCCAACAGTGAAAGCAGATACCGTGCTCTGTTTAAAAATATGCACGCCGGCTTTGCTTACCATAAAGCTTTATATGATAAAGACGGAAGGCTACAAGATTTACAGTTTATTCTTTTCAATGATGCATACAGAGATATGTTTCTAAAGGAAAGAGATAATGTAACAGGATTATTGTATTCTGATATATTTCCTAACGGTGTAGGTGATTTAGTACATAACAGAGCAGCATTTGAGGAGGTTCTGAAGGAAAGAAAGAGTGTTCATTATGATGAAATTTATTTTACGACATTCAAACGATGGTATTCCTTTTCCTTATTTAGCCCTGAAGAAGGATATTTAGCAATTATTATCCATGACATTGATGAAAAGAAAAAAGCAGGTATTCTGCTTAAGGATGCGAAGGAACAGGCAGAGAAGGCGAATCAGGCAAAAAGTGAATTTCTTGCCAATATGAGCCATGAAATCCGAACTCCGGCCAATGGAATCGTTGGTATGATTGAACTTACACTGCTGACCGACCTCACCTATGAGCAGAAAGCTAATCTGATGACAGCAAAACACTGTGTAGATTCTCTGCTGAATGTAATTAACGATATCTTGGATTTTTCCAAGATGGAAGCAGGAAAGATGGCTATAAAAAAGGAAAATTTCAATATCAAGAAGCTTCTCGATGAGATCACGAAAACACATTATTTCCGTGCCAGTGAGAAGAAACTGGATTTATTTTATGCTTTCTCCTCCAATATCAATCCGTATCTGATAGGGGATTCCTTCCGTTTGCAGCAGATATTGAATAATCTGATCAATAATGCTGTCAAATTTACAGAACAGGGTTCGATCACGGTTGAGGTTAAGGGACTGTCAGCTACGGACACGATGATTGAACTGCAATTTTCTGTCAAGGATACAGGAATTGGAATTGCTCCGGAGAATATGGATTTGCTCTTTAAGAGCTTCAGCCAGGTAGATGGCTCCAACACTCGCAAATATGGTGGCACCGGGCTGGGACTTGTAATTTCAAAACAGCTGGTGGAAATCATGGGTGGAAGGATATGGGTAGAAAGCAAGAAGGGTATCGGAAGTGTATTTTCTTTTGTCATACCTTTTGAAATCGGTAGGCGAACGGAGAATAAAATAATCACCGATACCATCCAGCAGGACATAATGATGAATAACATGTCCGTCCTGATAGTGGAAGATGACAGTGTCAATCAACAGGTGATTTCCTGTATGCTGAAGGAAAAGGGCTGCCAGACTGATTTTGCATGCAATGGCCTGGAAGCCTTGGAAGCATATGATAAAAAGGAGTACGATATCATATTGATGGATATCTTGATGCCGATAATGGATGGTGTTGAAGCGGCAAGGCTGATTCGAGAGAAGGAAGCGGGTAGAAAACACACACCGATTATAGCAATCACTGCGCATGCACTACGGGGAGACAGAGAGAGATTTTTAAAGCTCGGTATGGATGAATACATAGCAAAACCGATTAAGATGGAGGAATTGTTCTTTACTCTTGACAAAGTTCTATTTGGGACTCATAATCAGGAGGGTACTGAGGTAGAGGTGAAGATTACCGATTACGGAATTCTCACGACCAATACAGGTAATAAACCAGAATCTAATAATCATTCAACTGTCATGAGAAAACTCATGTCTAAGATAGATGCAATGGATTCCATGATTATGGGCAGGGATTTTGAAATAATCGAAAAGTATGCGAATGGGCTGAAGGAGCTTTTTGATGGTATTGAAGCGACTGAGTTAAAAAGTACAGCCTTCAGGATGGAGCTTTCCGCAAGACGAGGTGATTATGAGGAAGTAGTTAAGTATTCTAAGCAGCTGAAAAGTGAATGCAATATATATAATAAGATGTTTGGTTAAGCTATACCGAGCAATCATACATTAGGAGGAAGGGTGACCTAAACGGTGAGAATATTAATTGTAGAGGATGACTATACCAGCAGAAGATTTATGAGTAAGCTTCTTGCAGATTATGGAACAGTAGATGTGGTAGTGGATGGGTTGGAGGCTTTGGATGCTTATCTCTTGGCAATGAAGGACAATCAGCCCTATGATCTGATCTGTCTG
Source organism: Bacillota bacterium (assembly GCA_023415635.1). GTDB lineage: Bacteria > Bacillota > Clostridia > Lachnospirales > Lachnospiraceae > Mobilitalea. Next base: position 9,423 of record JAEZJV010000056.1, read on the forward strand.
GATATTATGATGCCAAAGGTGGATGGTGTAAAGGTGTTAAAAGCAATCAGGGACTATGAGACCTCGAAGGGGATGCTTCCGGAAAAAAGAGTCAAGGTTATTATGACTACAGCACTTCAGGATTCCCAGATGGTGAAGCGCTCCTTTGATATTGGCTGTGAAGCCTTTGCCTCGAAGCCAATCAATGTGAATCAGTTTCTCGAGGTAATGAAGAACCTTAAGCTAATATAGCAATAAAATATGTTCTATTGTGGCGAAAAGTGCTTGAAATTCTAGTTTCAGGCACTTTTTCATTCATAACAGAGTCCTGGCCGACTATTTTTGGTGATAAAGTATCAATGAAACGGAAGGATAACTGCAAGAAAGACGCTAACACCTCTCAGAATTTGTGATATAATGTCATTAATATCTATATATCTATAAATAGCTTTTTCTTATCATAAAAAAGGATAGGGATGATTAGATCAATATATATTTTCATTTATACTGGAAGAAGTTATATGATGGTATTCTTAATTGATATTAAGATGTGATATCCGGAAGTTTTTATGGGCTTATGAAAGGATGGGGGAAGTATGGCGGCATTTCAAAAAATAAAATCGGGAATTTCCAGCATGGATTTGGTATTGGATCATATACGCTTGGGTGACAATGTGGTTATTCAGGTAACCTGCCTGGCTGACTTTATAAGGGTTGTAGAACCCTTTGTAACTCAGGCAATACAGGACGGCAGAAATATGATCTATATCCGATTCTCGAATCATGACCCGTTATTCACTCCTAGAGAAGGACTTAAAATCTATGAATTGGATGCCTGTGAGGGCTTTGAAATCTTTACAGTGGCTTTGCATGAAATTATAACCGCGGAGGGTCTGGAAGCCTTTTATGTTTTTGATAGTCTTTCGGAGCTTCAGGTGAGATGGTCCACCGATCTTATGATGGGGAATTTCTTCCGTGTAACCTGCCCTTACCTTTTTGAGCTGGATACGGTGGCCTTTTTCCCGGTTATGAGAGGTCATCATGATTTTGCAGCAATTGCCCGAATTCAGGAGACCACCCAGCTATTACTGGATATCTATTCGGATGAAACGAATGCATATCTTCATCCTATCAAGGTGTGGAACCGGTATCTGCCGGATATGTTCCTTCCCTATAGGTTCAATGAAGAAAATGAGCTGGAGCCTTTGGAAAACAGTGTTGATCTTGCACAATATTATCGACTCAGACATAAGGAGCAGCAGGAGCATTCCGAGCAGAACATGGATAGCTATGAGCGGTTCTTTCGTGGGGTCAGGGAGGCTTATTACCGTAAAGAGCTGGAAGATAAAATCTTACAGAAGGTGTGCAGAAGCATGATGACTCATGATCATAAGATGTCAGCTATGATACAGAAAGAATTCACACCGGAGGACTTCTTTTTTATCAAGGACCGGATGATCGGAACAGGAACCATTGGCGGAAAAGCCTGTGGTATGCTGCTTGCCAGAAAGATGGTGGAGAATTATCTGCCTCAATATGCCGAATATATAGAGCCGCAGGACTCTTTTTATATTGCAACGGATGTATTTTATTCCTATATTGTAGAGAATAAGCTATGGAAGCTTCGTATTCTGCAACGGAGTGAGGAGCATTATTTTGATAAGGCAGAAGAGCTGGCACAGGCTATCAGGAACGGGCATTTTTCAGAAAACCTTCGAGCTCAGTTTCGAAGAATGCTCGAATACTTCGGGCAATTTCCTATTGTTGTACGTTCCAGTAGCTTTTTAGAGGATGGTTATGGGAGTGCATTTGCCGGTAAATACGAATCCGTCTTTTGTGTCAATAACTGCAGCCCTGAAGAGCGATTGCTTCAGTTTGAGAATGCGGTGCGCCGGGTCTATGCCAGTACTATGGACAAGTCTGCTTTGGAATACAGGAAGCAGAGAGGACTGGCTAATTCTGATGAACAGATGGCGATCCTGGTTCAGAGGGTCAGCGGTACCAAGTTTGGCAATTATTATATGCCCTGTGCTGCCGGGGTTGGTTTCTCCTACAGTGTTTATCGTTGGAGCAATGCGCTCAGTGAGGATGCTGGTTTATTACGCCTTGTGGCAGGACTAGGTACCAAGTCCGTGGATCGTACGGGAAGTGACTATCCCAGACTGGTTAATTTGGATAAGGCTGAGATTACAACCTTAAGCAGCACGGAGGAAAAGCATCGTTATTCCCAACGCAATTTCGACGTCATTAATCTGAGTGAAAATGAATTGACTGAGATACCTGCAATTAATCTTTTCTCGGAACTCCCCGGTTGGTATCTGGATTTAATTTGTGAAAATGATTATGATATGGAGAGAGTTTTTGAGGAGAGAGGTCAACATCGAAGGATTAGATTTCTATCCTGTCAGGGAATTGTTAAGAAAAATTATCTGATGAAGATGATGAAGGATATTCTGGCAATGCTACAGGAGCATTACGGTAATCCGGTGGATATCGAATATACCATGAATTTTCGACGGGACGGTAAATTTACCGTAAATCTTCTTCAATGCAGACCGCTGTATGTATGGCAGAAGGCTGCCAACATGAAGCTTCCTCAGATATCCAATGAGCAGACACTCTTTCGGATAAACCGCACCTTTATGGGGAATAGTGCCATGCTTCCCATTGATGTTGTGGTTATTGTCGATGCAGGACAATATCATAGATACCCATATCATAAGAAAAGCTCATTATGCAGGGTAATTGCTGAAATTAATCAGTATTATAAGGGCAGGGGTAACAATCTTATGCTTTTAAGCCCAGGTAGAATTGGAACCTCTTCTCCGGAACTAGGACTGCCGGTTGCTTTCTCTGATATATCAGGCTTCAAGCTGATATGCGAGTATGCGGATCGTGAGATAGGCTTTGTTCCGGAATTATCCTACGGAAGCCATATGTTTCAGGATATTGTTGAGTCTGAGATGTTCTACGTGGCAATTATGAATTCGCTGCAGGAGGACGGGGAAATCTTTCAGAGAAATCTACTGGAAGGGGAGACCTCTGTATTAAATTGTATTCTTCCTAATTCTGAAGCATCTGATATTATTAAGGTTTATCAGGTAAGCAGGGAAAAAAATCTGAAAGTTTATGCGGATTTTGAGGAGAAAGTGGTTGTGTGCGGTTATGAATTGAGATAGAATGTGTTTGGGATTGGAGATAAAATGGATAATAAAACTCTTTATGAGAAATTCTTATGTATCGGAGGGCAATGTCCGCTGACCTGCTGTAAAGGTTGGGAAATCACTGTCGATCCAGAGACCTATGATAAATGGAAGGATGCATTTGTGAAGACGGAGCATGTAAGATATACCGTCAGCAAGAAGAAATCCTCAGATAAGACAGAATATAAAATTAATATGGGGCAGGTTAAGAGCTGCCCCTATTTTAATGAAGATGGTCTATGCAGGATTGTCCTATATAACGGTGAGGATTATCTTCCGAGTATCTGCAGACAGTTTCCGAGAATTATAAACGAGTATAAAGGAATAAGAGAGAAATCTCTCTCCTGCGCCTGTCCTGAAGTGATTGACCTGCTTCATCGGGAAGGGGAAAAGCTACAGCTTTTTTCCTGGGATGAAAATGAAACTGACGGTGATGAATTTCCGCTGAAGGGCTTAAGGAAGGTACTTCTTTCGATTCTAACCTTGGTGGATTTTACCTTGAAGGATAGACTTTTGCTTGGTTTAATTATATTGTCTGAATTTATGAACAAGGAGATTAATACGAGAATAACATTCGAAAATTTATGTGATGAGGGGTATCTGGCTTCTTTGCTTCGGCTATGGAGGGATGGAGAACCGAATATAAGAGATGCCTGTTTGGAACAGAATGAGTTATTTTTGGATATAGCTGAGAATTATCGAAAAGAGAATTATTATATAGACTTCCTGGAGCCTCTGGCTTCTTATGCTGAAAATCTGGACGTACAAGCCTTGGTAAAGGGTTATAGGGAATTTGAGGATTCCTTATATGCCTACGATTGGCTGTTGGAACAATGCCTTCAGATTAAAGTATTCAGTGAGTGCATCGGGGATGAGACAGGAGACCTGCTGCAGGCCTTTCAGATGATTATCCTCGAATATACCATGGTGAGGCATTCGGTTTATCTGATTACCCTGATGCGGGGATACTTTGACTATGAGGATGTCCGTAATTACATTGTAATTTATTCCAGAATAATCGGTAATAACCCGGAAGGCATCAAGGAGTTTTTTCAAGATAGTTTTGACGGAGGAATATGGGACCCATCGTATTTTTTACTGCTTTTAAACCAGAATTTGTATTAGAAAGGTATGTGAACAATGATTAACAGTGAAATACTTGAAATAAGAAAGCAATTCAAACATGAAAACTGCTCTATCACTAAAGTCAGCGGTTGTTATGTAGATGGTGAGAAGACCATTAAAACAAAATTCACTGAGTCGTTCCTGTGTCTGCCGGAGGAAGAGACCTTTAAGTACTTTGAGATATTTCAAAAGACACTATCCGGTATAATCGGCAAGAACCTGATTAATATGGATTTTCCGACTGAGACAGAATTCAATGAGGGAACTCAGGAATTTTTGCTAAAGCTTAGAGACAGTGAGTTAAAGGATGAGACACTGCTGGATGAATTTTATGAGAAGGTAATTCGTATGTATGATTATACCGGAAACTATTTAATTCTCATGGTTTATGCAGCATATGACATTCCCGGCAGGACCAATGATAAAAAGCTGCTGGAGGATGCCTCCGAGGAGGTATACCGGTACATACTCTGCTCCCTATGCCCTGTGAAGCTGTCCAAGCCTGGCTTAAGCTATAATGAAGAGATGAATCAGATTCAAAAGAGGATTCAGGACTGGGTAGTCGCCATGCCGGATAACGGTTTTCTGTTTCCGGCTTTTAACGACAGAAGTACGGATATTCACAGTATATTATACTATGCCAAGGATTCTGAGGAGCTACATGAGGATTTTGTGCATCAGCTCCTTGGCTGCCGAGTTCCGATGTCAGCAGGAGGGCAGAAGGAAACCTTCCAGACCTTAATAAAGGAAACTCTTGGGCAGGAATGCGATTACGAGATCGTCCGTAATATCCATGATAAGATTAGCGATATTCTGGAAGAACATAAGTTAAAGGAGATAGCAGAGCCCTTAATGCTAGATAAGACAGAGGTAAAAAGCCTTTTTGTCGAAAGTGGTGTGGAGGAGGAACAGTTATCAGAATTCGATAGGAATTATGATAAGATGGCTGGAGAAAATGTAGCTCTTCAGGCAGCCAATGTGATTAACACCAGGGTATTTGAAGTAAAGACGCCTGATGTGGTAATCAAGGTTAATCCCGAGCGTACGGAGCTGGTTCAGACAAAGCTGGTAGAGGGCAGAAGGTGTATTGTAATAGAGATAACCGATCAGGTGGAAGTTAACGGAATTGCAGTGAAGCCGGCATAAATGAAGTACAGATAGTAGAGGGAAACTGTCGTACTAATCAATCTACAGATAATTTAGGTAAAATGTATTTTTTGGTAATATTTCTTCCCCTTATTGACAAAAATGTCAATAGAGGATAATGTTGAAGAAGTCATTATATGAAAGGCGGTAATGACGATATGTCTGGGATTCCGATTTTGACATAGAAGAACAGGAGGAATAACAAATGGATAGGAGCTTTAAGCTATACCTAAAATTATTTGCATCAACCTTTTTTCTCAGTGCCTTCACCTTTGGAGGAGGTTATGTCATCATTTCTTTGATGAGAAAGAAGTTTGTTGATCAGTATAAATGGATTGAAGAAAACGAAATGTTGGATCTCACAGCAATTGCCCAGTCATCACCCGGGCCGATTGCAGTTAATGCTTCGATATTAATAGGCTACCGTATGGCAGGAGTACCCGGGGCGCTCCTTACAGTCTTCGGTACGATATCACCACCGCTTATCATCTTATCTGTCATTTCAGTTGCTTATACCGCGTTCCGTGACAGTACTGTTGTAGGGTTTACCCTTCGTGGAATGCAGGCAGGTGTCGCCGCTGTAATCATTGATGTAGTAATCAATATGGTGGGCGAGGCCACCAAGGAGAAGCATGTACTACCAATTTTCCTGATGCTTGCGGCCTTTGCCGCATCCTATATCTTTGATATCAGTGTAATTATTATCATTCTCTTCAGTGGAGTACTGGGAGTAATCATCATGTATAGCAGCAATATAAAGAGAGGTGATAAGCAATGATTCTACTAAAATTATATTGGAGCTTTTTCCGGATTGGTCTGTTCAGTATCGGAGGAGGCTATGCTTCATTACCGTTGATACAGAATCAGGTTGTGAAGCTTCAGGAATGGCTTACCATATCGGAGTTTGTTGATGTGGTTACCATCTCTCAGATGACACCCGGTCCAATTGCTATCAATGCGGCATCCTTTGTGGGTATCAGAGTAGCCGGTATACCGGGAGCGATAATTGCTACTGTCGGTTGTATAACACCTTCCATTATAATTTCGCTGCTTTTGGCTTATATCTATTATAAGTATCGTAATCTGGCAGCAATACAAGGTGCAATGAAAGGATTACGTCCGTCCATTGTAGGTTTAATCGCTGCGGCAGGATTATCGTTGGTCTTGCTGGCGTTTTATAAGGACGGTAAAATATCTATGGATTTTCGTGATTTGGATGTTCTGGCAGTCGGAATATTTGCGTTGGCGCTTTTTATATTACGTAAAACGAAAATAAGCCAGATTGCGGTCATGATAGGTGCAGGGGTTCTAGGATTATGTATCTATCCTTTGATTTCTTGAGAATAAGCTTTTTTCAGCCGGTATCAGACGATATCGGCTTTTTTTCTTGAGTTCACCCCCTTTCCAATGTGCAATCGGGAATAGAACAGATATTGAAAGTATCAGTATACTGATCTTTAATCTTTAAAAAACAGACATTCACACTATAGCATGTAACAATTAATTAATAAAAATGTAATAAAACTTTGTTACGTAAATCATGCGGGAATCAGCTAGAACCATTGTAAAACAAGGGTATCGGCATTCGTCACTACAATAGAAACAGGTAGGTCCTGTGTCTGGCACCAAGATTTGACTATTGAACCCTTGTAGTATCTATGTTACTGTAAGGAAGCAGCAGATAGACAACCTTAAGGAGTCGCCCCTTATTCAGGAAAACTCCTTAAGACACGCACTTAGGAGGTACAAAATGAAGAAAATATTTATAGCATCAGTATGTACACTAGGGTTGACACTATTGGGCGCAATTGGAAATTATCAAAATGCTCAAGCAATATCGGACGAATTTAGTGTAGATAGATTTACTACAGACATAGAACAAAATGTTACGAATAATAATAATGCTTCATCACTTTTCCGCGCTAAAACAATGAGCATAGCTCAAAGCAGTAATAGCGAGACCAATAAGAATAAAGAGGTAAAAGTGGTATCGACTGTAGAGCCGAATAGGGTATATAAGAATGTAGACCTTTCTAACTGTAAGAGTCAGGAGGATGTTATCAAGACGCTAAAGGAGAATGGGGTGAAAGGAATTACCGCATCCAATATTAATGAGATTAAGGGTCTAGAGAACATTCTGGCATACATTAATAAATATTGCAAAAACAATACCGAGGTAACACCTACCAAGGCGCCGGTTTCAAACGATACACCAACGCCTACCAAGGCACCTGTTTCTAACGATACACCAACGCCTACCAAGGCGCCGGTTTCAAACGATACACCAACACCTACCAAGGCACCGGTTTCAAACGATACACCAACACCTACCAAGGTGCCGGTTTCAAACGATACGGGTACACCTACCAAGCCACCTGTTTCAAACGATACACCAACACCTACGAAAGCTCCTACTTCGGATTTAAGTAGCTATGCTGATCAGGTACTCAAGCTTGTTAATGAAGAACGGGCAAAGGAAGGATTGCCGGCGTTGACTACGAATAAGACCCTGCAATCGGCGGCAAATAAGCGTGCACAGGAAATTGTACAGACCTTCTCCCACACAAGACCGAATGGAACAAGCTGCTTTACGGTGCTGGATGAGTTCGGGATTTCATACAGGAGTGCGGGTGAGAATATTGCTTACGGTCAGAAAACACCTGAGGCCGTTATGAACGCATGGATGAATTCCTCAGGACACAGAGCCAACATCCTGAAAGCAGGCTTTGGTAAAGTGGGGATTGGTGTATATAAGGTGAATGGAGTTCTCTACTGGACACAGGTATTTACGAACTAAATACATTTACAATTACAATTATTGATTTAATTGATAACATGGAAGCAGCAGGACCATCACCGGTTCTGCTGCTTTCTCTACTCAGGAGATATGAATTGCTGAGGATACTTTTACAGCTGATACAATATAATTAGAATAAAGAGATAGATATGAGAGGGATAAAGATGCCGGAAAATCAGACCCCGAAGGAAGAACGTTACAAAGATTTCTTTGAAAACCACTGTGAGATTACATGGTCAGAAGCAGTCACCTTAGTCAATATTGGACTGGATCGGGAATTCTATACGGAGGTTACCCGGATTAGAATACCGGATAAGATATCGGTATTGGTGAATAAGTACCGCCAGCTTCCCTTGGACTATATACCGACTGATTTGGAACGAATCTGCCCTGATTTCGCTGATGGAGAGCTTATGCTGAGAAGGGAAGCCAGAATAGCCTTTGAAGCCATGTGTCTAGGAGCGCTTCGGGAGAAGATTGTACTTCGTGCGATTTCAACTTTTAGAAGCTATTCGTATCAAAATCAGGTTTATTATCGGAACTGGTTACCTACGATATCTTTGGAACAGTATCAGAAGGAGCGCGACAAGGTTTCGGCACGCGCAGGCTTCAGTGAACATCAGACGGGCCTGGCGGTAGATATCAACGAACTAGAGCAGACCTTTGAGATAACACCGGAGAGTCAATGGCTGGTAGAAAATGCCTGCCAATATGGGTTTCTGTTAAGATACCCCAAAGGAAAGGAATGGATTACAGGATATGATTTTGAGCCCTGGCATTATAGATATATGGGTAAGGAACTTGCTGAAAAGGTATTCTTAAGCCGATTAACCTATGATGAGTATTATGCCAGAAATCTTGAAACATTAAATTGAGATACAATAGGCAGTAACCTTCGCAGCTGCAGGCATACTGCCTTTTTACTGTTTATATCATAATAATTCATGCTTTCTTACTTCTTGTGGAATGGAAGTGGAAGAAGTAAAGGTACTTGCAGCTCTTATTATTATACATCCATGCGCGGTCTTGTGGGATTGCAGTCAGGCTTTCGGACAGTATCTGTCGTCTGTGAAAGCTTCCATAAATAATAGCATTCTTCCCGGGACATATGGTCGGCCATAAGGGGCATCAGAGTTCCAAGTACCTTTTTATCCGTCTTTTGATCACGTAAGGTATCCAAAAATTCGGTAAAATTTCTGATTGCTGTGGCAGCCTGGTCGTTCAGTCGATTCAGCGAAGGGAAGCTGATAAGCTGTGTCCGAAGATATCCATTCATGATCAGAGCCTTCGAATATAGATCTTCAAATTGAAGCTCATACCGACTGGACAAATCAATCAGATCCTTTTCAATAGGATCCAGCTCTGCTGCTATAGAAGCTGAATGACCTATGGCATCGGAAAGCCAGAGCATATGATAGTGGAGAGGATGGAGCAGAATAGGCCTTCCCTCTTGTAAGGCAGCCAGCAGCTGAAGATACTCCTCCAGCTCATTTAGCATGTCATTGTAGAAGGTGGAAGGCAGATGGGTCTTCAAATCCGATGCCAGTGACATGGCTAGAAGCTCTAATTTGAAATCTCTGAAGCGGTGGACCTCATTATAGGTTTTATTCAACAGCTCTTCCATCTCCTGAGCAGATAGTGTATTATGTATTTCGTTGAGAAAATCATCAAATATCAGGATGAACTGCTGCGCTGTCATTAGGTATTCTGATTCGATCGGTGCAAGGGAAAAGAATATAAATCGAGCATGATCCCCCATGATTTGCAGCCAGAAGCGATTTTCCTCCAGAATAGTATCAGGATAAGGCATGGTATCCAAGATCATACCTCCGGGCAATACATTATTATCCAATATATGCTTATTTATTATAAAATAGTATTTTTGAAGGCATAGAATTACGCTCGAAAGCCCCGGCCGATGATTTCACTGGTATTGGTAATCAGAAGGAATGCACCGGGATCAACCTGTTTAATATGTTTTCGGAGCAGGACAGACTGTGAACGGTTCATTACGGCAAGGATGATTGTCTTATTTCTTTCTGTAAAGGCCCCCTTGGCATCGAATACAGTCGCACTGCGGTGCAGTTCGTTCAGTATGTAATCACAGATAGGCTTCGGGGTTTCACAGATAATCGTGAAATATTTGCTCAGCTTCAGATTCTCGATAACATTATCAACCAGAGTAGATTTAAGCAACAGTCCCAATATGGAGAACAGACCTGTGGTAATACCGAATACAGGAAAAACGGCTACAGTAAGCAGGAAATCGGTAATCAGAAGAGAACGGCCAATATCGATACTAGTATATTTCTTGAGCAGCATTGCAATAATATCGGTGCCTCCGGTGGATGCACCAATATTGAAAAGAAGTGCGGCACCAATGGAGGGCAGAATAACAGCAAAGGCCAGCTCGAGAGCTGGTTGATTGGTCAGAGGTCCATCTATTGGAACGATGTGCTCCAGCAGCTTTAGTGACAGAGAGAGCAAAAGACTACCATAGACAGTACGGTTGCCGAAGCTTCTACCAAGAAACAGATAACCCACCAATAAAAGAATACAGTTGATAACCAATACAATGGTACCGGAGCTGATACCGCCGGGGATCAGCTTGCTTAGGATGATGGCAATACCTGTTACGCCACCGATAGAAAAATTATTAGGAAATTTAAAAAAATAAACACCAATCACTACTAATATTACTCCGGTAGTAATCAAGGCATAATCTTTCAACTTCTGTAAAAAAGCGTTTTTTAGCAATTGAAGAAACCTCCTCCTATATTATTTATCTTAGAAAATTATGATATCATATTGGTAAAAAGTCAAGCAGGTAAGAAAGCTGTTGCAATTAACAAAATTATCTATTATAATGACTGTGTATTAAATATTACAAAGTGCAACCAGATGCATGAAAGGAGTTGTTTTAATGTCAGAATTCAAATCGGTGGTTTCAGACTAAAACTTCATATTGGGCAGGAAACGGAGAGGGATGTAAGGAAGACATTCCTGTTATCGTGATGCCGTCTAGGTAACCTTTCGTGAAAACTATGTTTTATAGTGGCACACCTCAGGTGTGTTATTTTTATGTCCGTATAAAACAGCTTATTTCAGGCAGGCTGCTTTATGCGGTATTTTTATGCCCAAAAACGATATCAGAAAGGATGGGATGAATAATGAAGGAGAGCATTGTTAGGAGTTTAGATTGGTATAAAAACGGTTTAATTTATGGATTACGATATGATATGGAGGATTATTATGATCAATTTAAAGAATTTTGGTTTTCCCGAACAATACGAAGGAGAAGGTAAGGCAGAGGGCTGCATTCCTGCCAGAGTGACGGAAGTTCATAGGGAGATATATAAGGTGGTTTCGGAAAAAGGAGAGTGTAACGCCCGAATTAAGGGGGCCTTCTATAAAGATATAGATGTGGTGGATGACTTTCCTGCGGTTGGAGATTTTGTATTGCTGCAACACAATGAGCAGGGAGATTCAAGAATTATGAAGGTGTTACCCAGAAGATCAAAATTTTCCCGACCGGATTTTTCAGGACATAGTGGAGGATATGTCAAGACAGTTTTAGAGCAGGTTGTGGCAGCTAATTTTGATTATGTATTTATTTTGGCATCCCTCAATTATGATTTCAATGTCAACCGCATAATGCGTTACATAACAGTAGCGTGGGAAAGCGGAGGAACTCCGGTAGTATTATTGACAAAAGCAGACCTGGTGGGGGATTATTCAAAAATGCTGAAGGAAGTCCGGTCACAGGCTATTGGAGTGGATGTCCATGTCATCAGTGCGGTAATGGGAGATGGACTAAAAGATTTAAGTCCCTACTTAAAGTCAGGAAAGACGATAGTGTTCCTTGGGTCCTCAGGAGTTGGTAAGTCCACGCTGGTGAATGCCTTGGCAGGTGAGGAGCTGATGCATGTAAATGCTATTCGTCAGGAGGACAGTAAGGGAAGACATACAACCACCCATCGACAGTTACTAATGCTGAAGAACGGTGTGATGATTATTGATACTCCCGGCATGAGAGAGCTTGGAATGTGGGATATTGGAGAAGGGCTTGGTGATGCCTTTTCCGATGTGGAGGAGTTGTTTTGTCAATGCCGTTTTTCTGACTGTACTCATAAGAGTGAACCGGGCTGTGCTGTTCTTTCTGCTCTGGAGAACCATACCCTGGAGCACTCCAGATGGAAAAACTACCTTCAACTAAAGAATGAAGCGAGATTCACTGAGGATAAATCTTCATATCTCAGGGAAAGAAGGAATTTCTTCAAAAAACTTGAGAAGAGTAACCGCGTCGGGCAAAGAGGAAAAAGATGAGATAGTACATAAAATAATGTGCAGAATAATATAAAGTAGTTTTTTGCGTAAAAGAAGAGGTCCTGACATGATGAATTTCCATCAGAGCAGGACCTCTTTTATAAATTGGGTTTAAATACACCAAAATAGGGAAAAGCTTATGTTGTATTTATATGTGATGTTTTAAGGAAAGAGGGCAAGAGAATGTTTATTAGGAACTATAGTGAAGCAGGTTTATTCCTTAAGGATTTTGAGGAACATTTACGAAAAAATGAGGCAGTCAGCCAGTTGCTTCTCTATCCGGCATATAACAGTCTTTCCTCTGCGGAAAAGGGGAAGGAGCTTTATGGAGCGGTGCTAGAGGGTCAGGAGCCTTTATTGCTATTTTGCAATAAGTACGGATACAACCTGATACTTTTATCGTTACAACAGGCACATTCTTTAAATGCCGCAATCACCCTGGCTGATTTCTTTAGCAGCAGCCATACAGCGATAACCGGAATTACAGGTCGCCAGGAGCTTTGTCAGAGTTTTATTAATCAATATAAAATGCAGGTTCAGTGTAACTTCCTTAAGAAGCAGGAAAGGGATATTATGGAAATCAGACAGGTAAAGGAGCTGAAGTCTACTCCGGGGCAGCAAAGACTTGCAGCTTCTACGGATACTAAGCTAGTAGTTGATTGGATGCTGCGGTTTCAGATGGAAGCAGAGATGAGTGAATTGGATTACGAGGAGGCATTGATCAAGGCATCCAAATTGGTGGAAGAGAAGAAGCTGTATTTGTATGAGAATGAAGTAGGAGATACCGTATCTATGGCGGCAATCTGCAGAAAGCTGCTGAGTGGTATTATGATTACTTATATATATACGCCGGAGGAATACCGGGGAAAGGGATATGCCGCATCGAATATATATTATTTAAGCAAATTTCTTTTGGGACAGGGCTATGAATTTTGTACCTTGATGGCTGACAAAAAGAATACTCAGTTAAATCAGGCATTTGAAATGGTGGGATACCATACACTTGAGGATGTCCATGAATATATGCTATTGCAGCCGTAGGGTGCTCTGTCAGCTATGGATAAGAAACACAGAAAGTGATCAAAGGCCGGCTGTTTTGCTTTGCGGAAATAGGCGGCTTTTAAAAACTCATAAGTGCATGCTTCGTAAATATACGTTTATCAGACATATTTGTAAGTAAGCTTCATATAATGTATGCAAAACAGGCATGAAGGAATATACGATGTAAGTCATGTCTGCATTAGACATCATTGTTATCTTGCATTTGCTATAATCAGATAGTACAATATAGTAAGAGTCATGATTAGAAAGGAGAATTTGCTATGAGAACAATTAGATGGGGAATTATAGGTGCCGGACATATTGCAGAGAAGCTTGCTTTAGCACTTAATTCTCTAAAGGACACAGAATTAACAGCAATTGCTTCAAGAAGCATAGACAAAGCATACGAATTTGCAGAACGTTTTAACGTAAGGAAGGCCTACGGAAGCTACGAAGAACTGGTTAAGGACAGTGATATCGATGTAATATATATAGCAACTCCACATACGGAACACAGAAAACATGCATCCCTCTGCATCACCCATGGTAAGGCAGTATTATGTGAAAAGCCCTTCACAGTAAATCAGAGAGAGGCAGAAGTACTTATAACCTTGGCGAAAGAACACAAGGTTTTTTTAATGGAAGCAATGTGGACAAAATTTCTTCCGGCCACGAGAATGGTAAAGCAGTGGATCGAGGAGAACCGAATTGGCAAAGTGAAGTATCTGCAGGCATCCTTCGGATTTTATTCGGAATTCAATCCAAAAAGCCGTTTATATGATCCTCATCTGGCCGGAGGAGCCCTACTGGATGTAGGTATTTATCCAATCAGCTATGCAACCTTTCTTTTAGGAAAAATGCCGGATCAAGTGGTAAGTAGTGCATTCATGGGAAAAACCAAGGTGGATGAGATGAATATCATAGCATTACGGTTTGAAGATGGTACGCTTGCAGACTTAAGCTCCGCAATTACCGCCAATACCGGAATGGATGCTGTGATTATTGGTGAAAAGGGGAAAATTTATGTACCGGCATTCTGGACGGCTGAGAAAGCGGAATTATACGATGTCGGGGGGAAATTAATCGAGACATTTTCCCTTCCATTTACTTCAAACGGCTTTGTATATGAAGTGGAGGAAGTGAACAGGTGTCTTAGAGAAGGGAAGCTGCAGAGTGATATTATTCCACATGAGACAACTCTTGCTATTATGAAGCTTTTAGACGGTATCCGTGCAGATTGGGGACTTGTTTATCCCACGGAATAGCAGGACAGTAGAGTAGCTGACTTCTATCGAAGCTGTGCTAAGGAAGAAGATTTTCATAAGAATGGAGATTATTATGGAAAATAAAGAATATAAGGTTTCCGGATATAATTTCGAGGATTCCAATGATTATAAGGAAGCAAAGCGGGAGTTAGAGACCGTGGAATATATTAAAGCAAATACTGATTTGAATGATATCAATAAGGTTCTGAAGCTATATATAAAGCTTGTAGAAAGAAAAACTCTGAGGACCATTATAGGAATAGCATTTATGAATGAGTTGAGGGATAAAATTCTATCAGCGGGAATCATAACAGATAGTAATTTGCCAAATATTTGGGTTGAGAAGCCGAATAATCCTATCCGTGTCTATAACAATAATCTGGAACATGAGCAGGAGAAAGCACATCTTGCCATGATAGAGGATTATCGGATCAAGCTGAAAAATTCAAGAATTATTAGTATGTTTCTGATAGTAATTATTGTTGTGATGTTTCTGATTTCCATATTTATGGACAAAAGCATGTACTCTATATACGAGAATAAGGTGATTGATCAGTACGAAGCATGGCAGCAGGACTTGGATGCCAGGGAAAAAGCACTGGAGGAACGGGAAAATGCACTCAGAAATGAAATAGATCCGCAAACAGTGGAATGATTTCACATTTTTTTCATAGTTCGATGCTACGATAAGAATAAACTTAGAAATATGGAGGTGCCAAATGGATAAGCTGAGGATATTGGTTGTAGATGATGAAAGCAGAATGCGAAAGCTTGTGAAGGATTTTTTGGTGCGTAAAAATTTTGAAGTGATAGAAGCAGAGAACGGCGAACAGGCAATCGATATCTTTTTTTCAACAAAGGACATCTCACTGGTTATACTTGATATCATGATGCCTAAGCTCGATGGCTGGCAGGTATGCAAGGAGATAAGACAGTATTCCAAGGTTCCAATCATTATGCTGACTGCAAGGGGTGATGAAAAGGACGAATTACAGGGGTTTGATCTTGGTGTAGATGAGTATATTTCCAAACCCTTCAGCCCTAAGATACTGGTCGCGAGAGTGGAAGCGGTGCTTCGGAGAACACTGCAGACTGAGGAAGAGATACTGGAGGTTGGAGGCATCATACTTGATAAGAACGCCCATCTGGTTAAGATTGACGGCCAGGAGGTGGATCTAAGTTTTAAGGAATTTGAGCTTCTATCCTATTTTGTAACAAATCAGGGAGTAGCGCTTTCCAGAGAGAAGATATTGAACAATGTATGGAATTATGACTATTTCGGAGATGCCAGAACCATCGATACACATGTGAAGAAGCTTAGATACAAGATGGGACAAAAAGGAGATTGTATAAAGACAATTTGGGGACTTGGCTATAAATTCGAGGTGGATACATGAAGCATTCCATTCGCTTTAGGATAACACTTGTATTAACCTCAATGATTATTTTTACAATTTTATTAACCTGGCTGGTGAACCGAACCTTCCTGTCAGATTATTATGTTAATACAAAAATGAACACTTTGGACAAGACATTCGAAGAAATCAACTCAATCTGTAAAAACATGGAAGGGGGAACACTAACTGAATACGATACTGTTCATATGGAGCAATTGGAATCAAAATATTCAGTAGACATCTATGTATTTAATTCTTATGGAGCATTTATCTTTCCGACACGCGTCAATCTCGGAGACCGGGAATTTTCACAGATGATGACAATGCAGGCAGAGTACATCGGAGGATATATGAATCCGAATATTAAAAACCGGAAGCTCCTTAAGGAAACAGAAGATTACTATATTAATAGTCTGTATGACATGCAAAAGGATTCCAGCTATATTGATATGGTGGGATTAATCAACACAACCTTTGATGAACTATCAGGAAAGTCAGATGCGAATACGGGCACAAAAGCCAATTCAAAAGCTCCTATTGCAGATAAGGATTTTAAGATTGTATTACTTCGGAGTAATTTTGAGAGTATTGAAGAGAGTGTTGGAATAGCGAATCAATTCTTGGCTTATATTGGTATTATAGCGGTGCTGCTAGGTTCCTTGGCTATGTTGATTATCAGCAAGAAATTTACAAAGCCGATTCTGGATCTTGCAGGTATTGCAAAGAAGATGACAGATTTGAACTTTGATGTTAAATATAAAGTAAAATCCATGGATGAGATTGGAATGCTGGGAAGCAGCATTAATACTCTGTCAGATAAGCTGGAAAATACAATTCTTGAACTTAAGCAGGCCAATAACGAGCTGATGACTGATATTCAGAAGAAGACAGAACTTGACGAGATGCGTAAGGAGTTCCTTTCTAACGTTTCCCACGAGCTAAAGACTCCTATTTCTCTGATACAGGGATATGCCGAGGGGTTAAAGGAGAATATCAATGAGGATGCGGAAAGCCGTGACTTCTACTGTGAGGTAATCATGGATGAAGCTGACAAAATGAATAAGATGGTGAAGAAGCTGCTCAGTTTAAATGAATTGGAATTTGGTAACAATCAGGTGAACCTAGAACGTTTCGATATCGTGGCGCTAATCAGAGCTGTACTGAGCTCGACGGAGATTTTATTTAAACATAAGGAGGTCACCCTTCATTTTGAACAGGCAGAACCGATCTATGTATGGGCGGATGAGAATCTGATTGAACAGGTGGTTACGAATTATATCAGCAATGCGCTTAATCATGTCAACGGTCAGAAGATAATAGAGATTAAACTAATTCCAAGAGAGGATACTGTTCGTGTGGCAGTATTCAATACCGGCGAGAATATTCCGGAGGAGGATATTGATAAGATATGGATCAAATTCTATAAGGTGGACAAAGCGAGAACCAGAGAGTATGGTGGCAGTGGAATTGGTCTTTCAATAGTAAAGGCAATTATGAATTCCCATAACCAGCAGTGCGGAGTGATTAATCGTTCTGTGGGTGTTGAATTTTGGTTTGAGCTTGATACAAAATCATAAATCACCATAAAGCATAGCTGCACTCACTGGATTTGAAGAGCGGCTATGCTTTTTTACTTTGCATTGTATAGTAGAAATACTGATTCTAGTTGCATAATCTGCAAAAAGTGATAATATGTAGATGTACCACCTTATATTGTAGGGTGCATGCTGGATAAGATAGATATACTGGAGGACAATTGATGAAATGGGCTAGAATCTTAATTATATTACTTCTTATGTTCAGCTTGACCGGATGTATCAATGAATATACATACACGGATGAACAGACTGATTCGGCAGCAGAATATTTGGCAGGTAAGCTATTAGAGCAGGATGATTACTATCATCAGGCCTTGCTTCCGATGGAAGAGATTAATGTAGAACCTACCGTATCAGTCCCCACACCGGTACCCCCTGTGCAGAGTGTTGAACCGGCAGCTTCAACCACCACGGATGCAGTTGCTTCAGAACCGGCGAAATATAACCTATCTGAGGTTATTGGTGCGAAAAATTTTGAATTAATGTATGAAGGATATGAAATTACGAATAGCTATCCTAAGGATTCAACCGCTTCTTACTTTACGGTCACTCCCAGACAGGGTAATAAACTTGCTGTCATAACCTTTATATTAAAGAATAAAGCAAATAAAAAGAAGACCTTAAATCTGACAAAGGCTGATATCAAGTTTCAACTGGACATTAATGCCGGAACAGTATACGAGCCGTCTCTTTCCCTAATAGAGAATGATTTACAGTATATTGATATCTCTCTGAAGGGCAACGAAGAAAAACAGGTTCTTTTAATATTCGAAATTCGGAATGAGAAGGAGATATCGAATATCAACCTTATGGTATCTCAAGGGGATAAATCAGCGAATGTTGTTTTGAAATAATTCAGTAGAAAGGTATGGGTCAAAGTATATGGGCTTTGTGGAGAGAAAGCGTATCAAGTTTTTTGGTTTACCGTTTACATTTACGAAATATTCAATCAACGAAGATAAAATAACGATAACATCAGGCTTCTTGAGTATAACGGAGGACGATGCCCTGATGTATAAGATTCAAGATGTCAGATTGACAAGGAGTCTTTCTGAAAGATTATTCAAAATAGGAACCATTATATGCTATACAGGGGATACGACACATCCGGAACTCATTTTATATCATATTAGGCATTCCAGTGAAATCAAAGACTTCATTATGACTTACTCCGAGGAAGCCAGAAGAAAGAGAAGAGCACTCCATACTCTGAACATAGATGCGGAAGAGCTAGAGGATGAGGAGCTGGAGCTAATCAAGTAATGTATATAACAACCTGCCGTTACAAGGGCAGGTTGTTTGATTCAAATGTAATGGGAAGAAAACCATATAAAAATTATCCATAAAAATGCAGATTCTTCTGCTTGACATTTTGCTCTACAGAAGGTAAAATAAAACTCCATCGTTGATGTGTTACCGCTATAGCCTAAAGTTCTTGTGAAATAAAAAAAACGGTTGACATAATACACGGTGTGTGTTAAACTAAAAAAGTTGACGGCAAACGTCATACATCGAAGAAAAACTCCTTCGATGAAGAATGCACCTTGATAATTGAACAGTGAAACAACCCTGAAAATTCTAAAATATTTGGAGAGCTTTTGACAGGAATACTTGTCATAAGGAGCTCCAAAAATAGATTTTCATTATGGTATATCGCAAGGTA
>JAEZJV010000006.1 GCA_023415635.1 Bacillota bacterium
TTAGTAGATTCAACAAAAGTAAAGAATATGAAGAAGATTATGCCATATCTATAAGATATAGGTGATAAGGAGGGAAATAGAACATGGCTAGAATTAAAGGCGCATTAAATGCTAAAAAAAGACATAACAGAGTATTAAAGCTGGCAAAAGGATACAGAGGAGCCAGATCAAAACAATATAGAGTAGCAAAACAATCCGTTATGAGAGCGTTAACCTCATCCTTTGCCGGAAGAAGACAAAGAAAGAGACAGTTCAGACAGTTATGGATTGCAAGAATCAATGCTGCAGCAAGAATGAACGGCTTATCCTACAGTAAGTTAATGCATGGCTTAAAGTTGGCTAATATTGACATCAATAGAAAAATGCTTGCTGATATGGCAATCAATGATGCTCAGGGCTTTACCGCACTGACTGAAGTTGCTAAATCAAAATTGGCATAAAGCTTTGGAATAAATTTTATATAAAGAAGTAATTATCGGAGCCGTCGGACAAATAGACCGGTGGCACCGATCGTTACTTCTTTTTTGCTATTCTATAATAATATATTTGAAATATCATCTATATAATAGTGTAAAGAGGGTTACAGGGAGGTTCTGCATGACGGAGGAGGAGCGGCAGAGAATTATCAGCAACGATTATGCTGATTTATTGATTTCATACAGAGGGGATTTGAATCTGTTAAATCGATTTCAGAATGCTCTGATACATATTATAAATTATTTTTATGCAGTGGTTCATGTTCCTGTTAGTCAGATTACGGATAATACGATATCTACTTTGGGCTATTCCGTCATGCCATCACTGTTTGGTCTGATCAGTGAAGCAAATATTGAGGCTTCCGGAATTAACCGCCTTCGTAATGTTCCTAATTTCAATTTACGGGGACAGGGGGTATTGATTGCAATCATTGATTCCGGAATTGATTATACCAATCCTATTTTCCAAAATGCAGATAATACAACAAAAATCGTGTCCATCTGGGATCAGACAATAGACAGCGATCGGTATCCGGAAGGAACATATTATGGGACAGAATATACCAGAGAGGAAATCAACCAAGCATTAGCAAGTACAAATCCCTTGGAGATTGTTCCAACTACGGATGAGGTGGGACATGGAACCATGGTTGCCGGAATTGTGGCTGGTAATGAAGTGCCAGAGAGCGGTTTTTCAGGAGTTGTTCCCGACGCGGAGCTTGTAGTAGTTAAGCTGAAGCAGGCAAAACAGTATATCAGGGAATTCTTCCGAATCCCTTTGGACGTACCGGCTTATCAGGAAAATGATATTCTGTTCGCAATAGATTATGTAAACAGAGTGGCTGTTGACTTGCAACGGCCTATTGTCATATGCATTGCCTTCGGAACCTCCCAGGGACCGCATGACGGAAGAGGAAACCTAAGCAGTTATTTATCATTATTGGCACAGCGCGTCAATATCGGCATTATTATAGCTGCCGGTAATGAAGGAAATGCCAGAAGGCATTTTTTCGGAATGATAAATCCAGCGGTGGGCTTTGATACGATAGAATTGTATGTGGGTGAAAATGAACCGGGCTTTTCCATGGAAATCTGGGGAGTATTACCAGGCGTCTTTTCGATAGATCTGCTGACACCCTCAGGAGAGAGCGTCCCTAGGATTGTGACCAGATTGGATGAGACAAGGGATATTTCCTTTATCTTTGAGCCGACAAGAATATTACTGGATTACAAGCTGAGCGAAACCCAGAGCGGTGCTCAACTTATATTGCTTAGATTCTCTAATCCGGCCACGGGAATATGGCGTATTAATGTATATGGGGGGATTGCATTTGCGAGACAATTCAATGCTTGGCTGCCTATGACAGGGTTTATCTCCGATAATACATACTTTATCCGATCTGATCCTTATACTACGATATTATCACCCGGTAATGCAAATATGCCGATCACATCTACAGCATATAATATTGCAGATGATAGTCTATACCTAAATGCCAGCAGAGGGTATAATGTAGAAGGAGATATCAAGCCGGAGATAGCAGCTCCGGGAGTTGAGGTTCCTGCCCCTACACTGAAACAAGGCTTTGCGGCAGTAACAGGTACCAGCCCCAGCGCGGCACATACTGCCGGTGCGGCGGCCATGATACTGGAATGGGCAGTGGTACGGGGGAACAGACCGAATATCAATACGGTTGATCTAAAAGTCTTTATGATTAGAGGTGCCAGAAGAGAACTTAATATCCAGTACCCAAATAGGGATTGGGGATATGGTATATTGGATGTGTACAATATATTTGATTCCCTTCGGACAGGTGGGGAAGGTTAGGAGGTATGCTCAATGCTGACAGAAGCAGAGAGACAGCGGATTATTAGTGATGATTATGCGGACCTTCTGGTTGATATTAGTCGAAATCCGCAGATATCCAGCCTATTTCCGCAAGGGACGTTACATGTTATGAATGAACGGAATGCAATCATATATATTCCGGCAAGTCAATTAACAGGGCAAATTATTTCTCAGTATGGATATTCTGTCCTGCCTGCTGTCTATGGTCTAACCAGTCAGGAAAGTCTGGATGCATCGGAAGTTAACAGACTCAGGAGAGTTCCTGTCTTTCAGCTGTTCGGAGAAGGGGTATTGTTTGGTATAATAGACACAGGAATTGATTATACCCATCCGGCTTTCCGCAACGCAGATGGAACAACCAGGATTCAAGCATTATGGGATCAGACGATTGTGAGTGAGCAGTTTCCTCCGGACGCCATGTATGGGACAGTATACTTTGGGAATACCATTAATGAAGCGCTACAAGGTAATAATCCCCTAGCTGTTGTACCCAGTGTAGATGAAAACGGTCACGGAACGGCATTGGCTGGAATTGCTGCTGGTTCGGTAGATGATAGCAATGATTTCAGTGGTGTTATACCAAACGCAGAGTTAGTTGTGGTTAAGCTTAAGCCAGCAAAACAAAATTTAAAGAATTTCAATTTTATCCCTGCTGAGGCTACAGCATATCAAGAAAATGATATCATGTGGGGTGTAAGATTTGTAGTCGAAATTGCAAGGAGCTTGAATCGACCTATTGCTATCTGTATTGGATTGGGTTCCTCCATGGGGTCACATGATGGACAGGACGCTCTGGCAAATCTCCTTTCACTCGGAGGAGTTTTCTCAGGAAATGTAACAGTGATATCCAGTGGCAACGAGGGAGGAGCTCGCAGACATTTTTTTAGCACAATAAGTGCAAATAAGGGGACTGTAACAGTAGAACTGCATGTCGGAGAAAATGAATCTGGTTTTACGATGGAGCTGTGGGGAAAGGCACCCAATACCTACTCCATTGATATTCTATCACCCTCAGGAGAATATATCCCGAGGATAGAGGAGGGACTCCGTGTCAGCAGAGTGATTCGCTTTATCTTCGACAGGACGGTTATCAATATAGATTATGAAATGATTGAAACCTCGACAGGAGACCAGGTAATCGTAATGCGTATTCAGAATCCCACTGCCGGTATCTGGCGCTTTCAGGTATATACCAGGGGTGATCTTGAGGGGTCCTTTAATATATGGCTGCCGATGGATGGCTTTATAGGTGACAATACATACTTTCTACAATCTGATATCTATACGACAATCACATCCCCTGGGAATGCGCAGATTCCCATCACAGTAACAGCTTATAATCCAGTAACCGGGAATAACCTTTATCAACAGGCAGGAAGGGGTTATACTCGAACCGGAAAAATCAAACCGGATTTGGCAGCACCCGGAGTCAATATACAATGTCCTTCTCCCGGTCAGGGATATACGACCTATACAGGGACGGGGGCTGCGGCAGCTCATACTGCGGGAGTAACAGGGATACTATTGGAATGGGCTATCGTCAGAAATAACTACCCTGATATTAATACGATAGGAACGAAGAAATTTCTGATCCGCGGGGCCAGACGGAGCGAAAATCTGACTTACCCAAATCGGGATTGGGGATATGGGATACTGGACATATTCAATGTATTTGATCTGATGAGAACAAGCTCCCAGGGAATCTAGAGAGTTGAAAAGGGTTCTGTTTTGACAAGATAGCATGCATTCATGATTGCATTAAGAGGTGAATTGTAAATATTAATTAAAATATTATGTGGAAATGATTAAAATTGAAGCTTTCTGTTGCACTAATTCGTTATATGAAGTATGATGGATGCAAATAATCCGGAAATGGTATGGGGACTGACTTTCATACTAAGTAATTATAATGATTGAAGCATCAGAGGAGCTGTATATGCTTGACGTAGCAGGCATTGATATGTATGCAGGTGTACAGTAAGGATATAGATTATACCGAAGATGCTTTTGTCACATGAGCAAATATTATTGTGGGAGGAATTTCAATGAGAAACAAATTGTCAAATAGTTTATGGGGATTATTCTTTATTGTAATCGGGATAGGTTTTGCCGGTAATATCTTTGATCTTTGGGATTTTCATCTTTTCTTTGACGGCTGGTGGACTTTATTTATTATCGTACCTTGCTTTATCAGTATGTTACAATCAGGCTTTGGAACAGGATCAACCATAGGCTTTATTATTGGTGTATTATTATTGCTGAATTATCGGATTAACCTAAACTTCAGTATTTGGGAGCTAATTGTTCCTACCGTACTGGTCCTAATCGGAATTCGAATTATGTTCCAGGGTGTGTTCCGTAAAAGGATACGTTATGACGATAGCTATAATATGAACGGAGGAACTCAGGGACAGAGCTTCAATGGCTCTGCAGAATCAGATTATAGTGCTGTGTTCTCCAGTAACCATATCCATGTCACGGAACAATTCTATAGTACGAGTATTAACGCGGTATTCGGATCATTCGTACTTGATCTTCGGGATGCTGTGATTATGGGAGATTGTGAAATTAATGCATCTGCTGTATTCGGAAGTATAGAAATTATACTTCCTCAGGGTGTTAAGGTTAAGATTAACAATGTTCCCATCTTCGGTGGTGTCAGCAATAAGCATTCTCAGCCGTCCGACCCGGCAGCACCTACGATGTATCTGAACTCCACCTGTATGTTTGGAGGGATCGATATTAAATGAGCAGTTTACAAAGAGTAATCAAATATTGTGCGATTGCTTTAGCAATTTTTCTGGCAATCGGAATAATATCAGCCATTATAAGTCTGGTATTCGGTATTGCAGCCTTTCCCACTCGCCGCGCTACAATTGACAGTCATTCTATCACCAGAAAGTATTCCTCAGAGGATCGTGGTAGAATTGTCGACTTTGAAGGTGATTTTGATGGGGTTAAGAGTCTCAATATTGACAATAGTACCGGAGAATTAAGGATTGAGACAGGAGACACCTTCCGTGTGGAAGCAAAGAACGTGCTGGAGGGCTTTCAAGCGGAGGTAAAGAGCAATGGCGAGTTGTATGTTACAGATACTGAGTCCGGTTTTCGCTTCTTTGGAGTTCATTTTGACGGAATCAACAATCCGAATTCTAAAATCACGGTATACGTTCCTGAGAATTTTTATGCCGAAGAGGTAAGGATTGAGTCAGGTGCGGGAACCGTTGACATTGACAGACTGAATACCAATTATCTTTATATTTCCGCGGGAGCAGGTAATCTCAATGCAGACAATGTCACTGCCGATAAGGTAAAGCTGGAAGGCGGTGTCGGAACGGTAAATTTTAAGGACGTACACTTTACCGATGCTGATTTTAACTGCAGTGTAGGTGGCTTAAACATAAGCGGTGTATTGCTGGGTGATAATAAGCTTGACTGCGGAGTGGGTTCTGTTGAGCTGGATCTGACAGGAGATATCACAACATATGATCTTGATATTGATTCCGGTGTGGGGAACGTCCGTATTAACGGAGATAAGATCAGAGAGAAGGAATACCGTAACCGATCAGCAGTTAATTCTATTGAGGTTGAAGGTGGTATCGGGAACGTAAATATTGATATTTATGATTAATTACCAAAAACAGTTGCATTCTTTGTATACAAATAATAAAATAAGATAGAATAGAAGTGGGGACGTTAAACATGTAAATTATAACGTCCCTATTTGACTGAACGGTTTCTTTGGAAATATTTGCCTAAGGAGAATGCAATGAATAAGAAGAGCTTGCTGGGACTGATTTTATCTGCCTGTATAATTACAGCCGCTCTGTTTGCGGCCACGTCCTTTCTAATTGAGAGAGATAACAGAAACGATATCCTGTCAGACCAGGTATCCGCTAATGATGACGAAAAAATACCTTCAGATAATGGGGCAGCTTCCTTTCTTCAGGAGAAATCTGTTACCAACCAAGAAGAAAATAATGATCATTTTCTCAATGCATCGGAAGATTCTTTAAAGGCGAAAGCTTCCAATTCCTCGGGCAATGCTGCTGAAGCAGCTTCCTCTGAGACTTACAGTACATCGATTGAAGATAACGTCCCGGAACTAATCTATGATTGTGATTCGGTGGATTATCAATCTTTCATCCCTGAGATGGTCATAGATTCTCAGCTCCAGGAGAAGCTGGACATCACTAATCCGGATATAGATGTGGATGCCACTGCAGCGATATTATTTGATGCGGATACCAAAGAGGTAATCTATTGTAAAAATGCTGTACAGGCTATGTTTCCTGCAAGTACAGCAAAGCTTCTGACTTCATTGGTAGCTTTGGAGTGGTGCGATGAGGAGGAGCAGGTTACAATCGGAGATGAAATACAGATGATTGCCTCAGACTCTACCAGAGCTTATCTTAATGAGGGCGAGATATTAACGATACGGAATCTGCTTGCAGGAATGCTCCTTCCCTCCGGTAATGACGCAGCTTATGCTGTCGCAGCTTACGTAGGGCGTAAATCTCTTCGTGATACGAAAGCCGGCAGGGAGGCAGCTGTGACGGAATTCGTCCGCTTGATGAATAAGAAGGCCGGTATTCTTGGAGTGAAGAATTCCTGTTTTAAGACACCGGACGGCTATGATGCGATAGGTCAGTATACCACAGCCTATGATATGGGATTAATCGGAATGGCAGCAGCTGAGAATGATTTAATCACGGAGGTCAGCAGCCAGGACAGATCTCGTAATATTTATCCCAGCGGACAGGATGTTACCTGGACAAATACCAATAAATTAGTGAAAAAATATAGCGGACAGTACTATTCTCATGCTATCGGGCTTAAGACTGGGACCAGTACAATGGCGGGGAGATGTTTGATTGCTGCAGCCACAGAGGGTGATCAGAAAGCAGTTTGCGTTATATTGGATTCTAGTGCTGAAGGCAGATGGGAAGATGCGATTCTCCTTTTAAAATATGGTTTGGAACATGAATAGTTGAAGTAATGTCATAAGGAGTGTGTGGCAGGATAGGGGGAAGAATGGAACATCAGAATAGGACGGATTTTCAAGCTGAAATGGATTGGCAGAGGATGCCGCAAGGGACTCAGACAAAAAGAATCATCAGCCAAAGTGCTTTCGCTCTCTTTATCATGAGTGTAGCTATTTTTCTGGCGCAGTTTGCAGTGGAAGGGGTACTAAAGTATTATCAACCTTCAATCTTAGATACGAACTGGTATGTATGGGCACTAACCGCATTTACTGTCGCTGGGGTTGGTTTACCTGTTTTTTATCTCCTGTCGAGAAAAATTCCGGATTCACCAAGAAGAGAAGTAGTAAGACTGAAGCCCTCCACATTTATCATGATTTTCTTTATCTGTACCGCCGTGATGTACATTACCAATTATTTTAGCGTATTTATTACCTTTATGATAGCTTTGGCTAAGGGAGAGAACTTTATGGATTTAAATCCCATCGTAGAGGTTTTTAAGAACAGTAATTATATACTGAGCCTGCTCTATGCTTCCCTCGTAGCACCAATTACCGAGGAGTTAATTTTTAGAAAGCTTCTTCTTAATAAGCTACGCAGATATGGGGATACTCCTGCTATTTTGATGACAGGCCTTGCATTTGGCTTATTCCATATGAATTTATCACAGTTCTTTTATGCAGCAGCCCTGGGTTTCATCTTCGCATATGTTACCATCAGGACGAATACGATTCGCTATAGCATATTACTCCATTGCATGATTAATTTTATCGGAGCGGTAATAGCACCATTTGCATCAACAGAGAACATAATGGTTACCTTAGCTATAGCTTTATGGGTGTTTTCGGCCATCACAACCGGTATTTTATTGCTGGTACTGAATTGGAGAAGGATTTTTCTTGAGCGTGGAGTACCGCTTGTTAAGAAGTCGGGATATATCCTTAATACAGGGACAATTCTGTATACTCTCATGTGTGTTGCCATGATCGTACTTGTGACGATCAGCTGAGGACTTTTTGCTTCATCATGGAAGATACGGCCTCTTCCATGCTATACATATCTTTCTTTTTATTCATGATCCATTTTGCGGCATAGATAGCCCCTTGTCCAAAAGCAGCTCTGTTGAGCGATTCATGCTTTATTCTTATTACCTGGTTAGGAAGTCCAAAAATAACTTCATGCGTACCCACAACCCCGCCGGCACGTATAGATTTAACATGTTCGGAACTATCAATGCCCAAATCCTGCGCTATTCGTACTGCCGTTCCTGATACACACTTTTTTTCTCTAAAATGTTCTTCAATAATTTCAATATCTGCATGGGGAACCACCCTTTTAAACAGCTTAGAGGCTTCAATTAAAAAATTAATACCCAGAGTTATATTGGGAGAATAAAGTACCGCTGTTTCCTTACTAAGCTCCTGCAATTGTTGGAAATTGCTATCATCGTAATTTGATATAGCAGATACTATTCTTGTCCCCTGATTTGCTGCATTCTTATATTCCTTCACTGAGCTGATGGATGAAAAGTCGATTATGACATCCACCCTATTTAATTCATAAAAAGTGTCAAAATCAATATGTTCAGCTGAGTATATTTTACCCTCTTTATGGTGAAAGCCAAGTAAATGACTTGCATATTCTCCTTCGTTTTCTTCAGACTTTCTTATTACCCAGCTCAGTTTTAAGCCTTCCTCCTTTATGATTTCCTGAGCAACAATTGAACCAGTTCTTCCAAAGCCAAATAATCCGATTATAAGTTGTTTCATTTGTTTTCCTCCTTTCAATATTTATGATAGCAAAGTCATCTTTCCCTATTTTTGGCTAACAAAAAGCTACAGAAGAATATCTGTAGCACAAAAATAGAGAATACGAATGACCAGAATGTATTTTACGATACATTCCATGTTTCCCTTCTTGCGCTTACGAGATTAGCTGACGGATTCGGATCGAAAAGATTACCCTTCACAGTAATTGTGATTCACCCCTAAAAATTGGTTCTCCCATTCCATATAATGGATTCAGCGTGTATTCTAATATTCAGTTTATAAGTTGGTAAATTATGGGAATATCAAAGGATATTAAAAAAGAGAACTTCGGAAACAGAAGATCTCCACCCTTAAGCACATGACATACAACTGTTATAATAATTACCAATCGGAAAATATATAAGTATTTTACCATTGATAAATTGAACTGTCAATTATTTAAAGCCTAGAATTTTAATAATAAATATACAGCATCCGAGCTTTGAAGACAACCAAGCTGCAAAACCCGAAGTCTCGGCTGGCGAATACAGACAAGGTGTTACAGCAAAAAGACGATCATCCGAGCTATGAACCGTATGAGAGATCCAAGTAAAAGAATTCTCATACGGTTATAATAGCTAAGCTGCACTAATATTCAGCGTTCTTAAACTTCGACGTTATCTCAGCTTTACGGCGGTACCGGAAGCAGTAACCATAAGCATTCCGTTGTTGGTACCAAGAACCTCATAATCCACATCCACACCAAGAACTGCATCTGCCCCCATCTGATAGGCACGCTGTGACATTTCCTGCATTGCCTGTTCTCTTGCGCGGATTAATTCCTCTTCATAGGTTCCTGAACGGCCACCGAAGAAATTTGAAAGTCCGGCTGCAAAATCCTTTACAAAATCCACACCGGAGATAACCTCCCCAAATACAATACCAAGATAATCTGTTACCTGTTTTCCTTCAATTGAAGGTGTTGTTGTAATTAGCATATGAATCTCCTCCTATTCTTTCTATTATTCAAAATCTACAGTCACATCACCGCTGCTTAAGTTAGCCTTGATATCCTTGGAACCATTTCCACTTTGTCGTACATGATTATCGTAGCTGTTGCCGTCTACCTTCAACCTGCCGTAGGAGGTATCCAGATCCAGGGCATAATCCGAGGCGGGACCCGGAAGTTGCAACGTCACATCGCCATAGCTGTTTTCAGCTTCAATGCTATCAATATTGCCATGCTTCACCGTTAAATCACCGCTGCTAAGGTTGAATTTTGCTTTATCTGCCTGGATATTGTCACAGGTCACATTGCCGTAGGAGTTACGGATATCGATGGAGGAAGAATACATACCGTCGATATCCACACTGCCGCTGGACATACTGATGTTGCATTCCTCACTGGCAGTATCTCCCGAAAGGCTGAAAGCCCCGAAGCCTATATTATTGAATTTCGCATTACCGTAGGAATTGGTAAAGTCCAACGTTCCCACATTAAAATCTGATAGGATACTCTTACCTGAAGATAAGTCTATTGTTGCGGCAGAAGCGCTGGCATCCTTTAACGTCAGGTCTCCATAAGAAATCTCCAAATCCAATTTCTCTGCAACGAAGCCGGTAACAGCCACATTCCCTGCTGCATTATCTATGGATACATACTCCATATTACTGTTCTCCGGCAGATAAACCTTTATGGTGTTATGCAGGTTGAAATTAATAGAATAGGATTTTGGAAAGGAATCTCTATCATCAAAAAAGAGTGTTCCATCCTTCATCTCATAAGTCGGCTCCTTATCCCAATAAAGATAATTAATCTCCACCGCAAAGCTATCTGCCTGAAGAAATTCCACATCTGCGATGTGAGTATGGATTTCTACCCTAGTGATGGACGGGACTTCGGTCTTATCGATGAGGAATTCCTTAGCATCTTCCCGTTCAAGCTGATGGGTGGAGTTGATAACATAGGACATTCCGCATCCGCACAAAAAGGTGCAGGCAATCAGAAGCAGAATAGCCGGTGCAATTTTTTGTCTTATAGCTCGTTTCATCTATTTTCCTCCTAAGTACGCTATTTACATTCTCTACCATACTATAATCTTTGCTGCTGATGCTGTCAAGGGACATAGGAATGCTATAATGCAGTTTTAATTCTATTCTAATTATAGGTGTATGGTTGAAGATTCCTATTGAAATCTTAGGGGGAGGCTTTACGAAAACGTGAAATTAATGTAATCTTAATTTAGACTGATGCTCGGACATGTGATGAGCTCAGTACAAAATGATAGTAGCTTGTTAAAGGAAAGGAGACTTATCTTATGAATAATTTTACATTTTATAGTCCTACTTATTTCGTTTTCGGTAAGGATACTGAAAAGGAAGCCGGCCATTATGTGAAACGATTTGGAGGAACGAAGGTATTAATACATTATGGCGGCGGTTCTGTGGTTCGTTCCGGGCTTTTGGACAGAGTAAAGACGTCCCTGATGCAGGAGAATATAAAGTATATTGAACTCGGAGGAGTACAGCCCAATCCCAGAAGCGGCCTCGTGTATCAGGGAATTGAGCTTTGCCGCAGAGAAGGAGTGGACTTCATTCTTGCGGTAGGAGGAGGAAGCGCCATTGACTCTGCGAAGGCAATCGCTGCCGGAGCATGTTATGACGGAGATTTCTGGGATTTCTATGAAGGTAAGCCGATTGAAGCAGCGTTAAAGGTAGCTACAGTTCTTACTATTGCAGCAGCCGGAAGTGAGGGATCAGGAGACAGTGTTATCACCAAGGAGGAGGGAATGCTGAAGAGAGGTGCCGGGAGTGAGCATCTTCGGCCGGTATTTTCGATCCTGAATCCGGAGCTCACACAGACCTTGCCTGCATTCCAGACGGCAGCAGGAGCCACGGATATTATGGCACATGTATTCGAACGATATTTCACCAATACGAAGGAGGTTGAGATAACCGACCGTCTTTGTGAGGCAGTACTGCTAACGATGATTAAGGAGGTTCCGAGAGTAATTGCAGACCCGAACAATTATGAGGCAAGAGCTAATATCATGTGGGCCGGTATGGTAGCCCATAATAATCTGGTGGGAGTAGGTCGCGAGCAGGATTGGGCCAGTCATCAGATTGAGCATGAATTATCTGCGTTATATGATGTAGCTCACGGTGCTGGACTTGCAGTCGTGTTTCCTGCCTGGATGACCTATGTCTATAAACAGGATGTGATGCGATTTGCACAGCTTGCTGTGAGATTATGGGGCTGCAATATGAATTATACAAACCCGGAGGTAACAGCTCTGGAGGGTATCGAGCGTCTAAAGAGGTTTTTAAGCTCCATCGGAATGCCGGTCACCTTTGAAGAACTTGGGGCAAAGGAAGAGGATATTCCTTATATGGTCAAGACTCTGGGCCTTGAAGAGAAGGAAACCATCGGCGGTTTTGTCAGACTGAGCAGCGAGGATGTAGAGAGAATTTACCGCCTGGCATTGTAAGGCATCAGAGAACTCAAGGGATCTTTGGATAGCTCACTTTGAAAAGACTTAACCGGAATTTGCCAGGAACTGTTAGCCGAGCAGCTGTGTAAGCCGATAAAAGGAACGGTTGCCCAGCATACGATTGATCAGTTGGATGAAGCTTTCGTTGGTATCGTCCCTGTAAAGAATTTCTCTGGCGAGGGAGGGATGATCGGTGATGATACAGTCCACACCGATGGACTTCATCCTTTCTAGCTCACTGGAGGTATTTACAGTCCAGACATGAACCTCTTTTCCTGCTTTATGTATACTGTTGACGACCTTCTGGTTAACAAAATTAGAACGGATGCTGAAGAAATCAATGTATAGCTTATTGTAAAAATTACCATACACGGAGGAAAGGATATAGCCGGTGCGAATATCCTTATTGAGAAGCTTAATTTTCTTTAGGGTATTGTAATTCGTGGAGGAGACGACGCATTGATATTCATATTCATACTTCTTGATTAGTTCGACTATTTTTTCCTCCATATCTATATCCGTTGGGTTTGTCTTGATTTCAATATTCAGTTTAATTCTGTCCTTACAATAAATGAGTACATCCTCCAGGGTGGGGATTCTGGTATTCTGATAATCCAGTGAGAACCAGGTACCTACATCCAAGGTGTTAATTTCTACATCCGTCAGATCCCAAATAAAATTCTTAACCCCTGCGGTACGCTTAAGATTCCTGTCATGCATCAGGACAAGCGTACCGTCTTTTGTTTGGCGGACATCAATCTCGGCATAATCAGAATTGGCAGCAATAGCACTCTCCAAAGCAGGCAGAGTATTTTCGGGTGCCACATGCGAATTCCCCCTATGGGAGGATATCTGTATCCCTGAAAAAGCCTCATTGATGTAGGAGGAGTCATGATATAAGCTCCGATATAGATTGAGTGCCCCAACAAGGAAGAGACAGATCAGAATAGAATTAATACTGAACTTATGAGCAAGACTTCTATAGTCAAAGCCATATTCGAAGCCAGGAGCTGAGGGGAACTTTAGACGTACTGCCTCCCCCTGATAGGTATAGAACAAAGAGGTGGTAAGATTGATATTGAATACAAAGACGATCATACCATAGATGATGGTAGTATACATTCTGATACGCGGATAAACTGACAGAAAGACGGTGACGGCAAGGTTTTTAGCTGCAAACAGATAACAGCCGAGAGAGGTCAGCAAAAGTAACAGATAATAACTCAGTATGAAGCCGAAGGTAAAAAGTATGGTATAGATCAGATATGTAAGGAGGGCTCTTTTGGTCCTGCCTTTCAGCAATTCTTTGGAATATTCCATTGCCCGCTTGAATTCGACACCCTCCTGGAGACAATATTGATATGCAAAAACTCCCCTGAGTGACAGCAGGCTGATAGCGAGCAGCAGAAGAATAATCAGACCCTTTGTTATTATCTCCAGTGTGCCGTTAGTCACTTCTATGTCTGAATAAAGAATAATTCCGATCAGAATGGGAAGATTAGAGAAGATATAATGAGGGATTGTAAAGAGTAACAGCCTGAACTGCTTTCTGTTTATATACTGAAAAGGTTGATTGATGCCGATGAATAATATTTTCCTAAACAAAGGAGGATCCGACATCCCTTCCATCCTGCAGTAATGGATCAATGAGGAAAGCTTAGCCATACTATAAAGGAGTAAGAGAAAACCCAAAAACAGAAATATGGGTATCGAAAAGGGTTTCGCTAACATTGCTATGAAATTCTCTTCAGTGATGTAGCTAAAACCAGAAAGCTCCATGATCAGTTCCAGCGAATGACCCGCAAAGGGA
Organism: Bacillota bacterium; assembly: GCA_023415635.1. Taxonomy (GTDB): domain Bacteria; phylum Bacillota; class Clostridia; order Lachnospirales; family Lachnospiraceae; genus Mobilitalea. Next base: position 14,357 of record JAEZJV010000006.1, read on the forward strand.
AAGAGAAAGGAAAAGAATATAAGCAGATATGTCATATTCACCAGTAATAAGGTTCGGTTATGAAAGCGGAAATTCTTATTATGTCTGCCGTTATATTTCATAGAGCCCCTCCCAACCATAAAAATTATTATTGGATAGCTATATTATGCATGATAAATGCCATCCGTACAAGAGTAAGAAATAATAATATATATGTGTATTTGAAGCTTCAAGAGAATAATTAATATGAACTTGACATTTGTTTCATATATGATACAATAATCGTATTCCTGCATTTTACCGTGGTTATATGGAAAACCTGGAACAAATGCAGGGGTATTTTTATATAATAGAATAGCATCCGTATGCGCCAAGTATCCTTGAAAGGGGTTTTATCATTGACTGATTTACTGGTACGGTTATTTATAAAGGATAACAATAATATCGAGAATGCCAAGGTTAGAACCTCCTATGGTATTCTATCGAGTCTTGTAGGAATTGCTTGTAATATCATTTTGTTTGCCACGAAATTGATAATCGGAATAATCATCAACAGCATATCTGTTATGGCAGATGCTGTTAATAACTTATCAGATGCTGCGTCATCCATTATCAGCTTCATCGGAGTCAAGCTGGCAGAAAGGCCGGCGGATAAGGAGCACCCCTTCGGACACGGAAGATTCGAATACCTGTCGGCGCTTGCGGTGGCAGGGTTAATTCTTGTTGTCGGCTTTAATCTGTTACAGACCTCCTTTCAGAAGATCCTTCATCCTGAAGAGCTTTCCTTCAATCCAATTCTGGTCGGGATTTTGGTATTGTCGGCACTGATGAAGATATGGATGTCATTATTTAACCGAAAGCTTGGCAGAAGGATTAATTCTACAGTTATGCTCGCAACCTCTGCTGACTCCAGAAATGATGTTGTTGTTACTTCTGCAACGATAATTTCTACGTTGATAACAGGTTTGACAGGCATTAATGTGGATGGTTATATAGGCGTTATTGTATCTCTGTTTGTCATGCTTTCCGGATTTAAGATCGCTAAGACTGTGATTGAGCCACTGTTGGGTCAGTCCATTGAGAAGGAAGTATATGTGAAGATTACGGAGATGGTACAAAGCTATGAAGGAATTTACGGGACTCATGATCTGATTATCCACAATTACGGACCTACTCACCGAATGGCAACAATCCATGCGGAGGTTCCGAATAACCTGGGTTTTGAAAATGCTCACGAGACCATAGACCGGATTGAACGGGATGTATTAGAGAAGCTGGATATCTTTCTTGTGATTCATATGGATCCGATTGAAGTAAATGATGGAAAGGTAATCGAGATGAAGGATATGGTGCTTGGAATTATCAATGGGCTGGAGCCTAAGGCAACAATTCATGATTTCCGTATTGTCAATGGTGAGCATCAGATTAATCTGATTTTTGACTTGGTCTTACCATATACCTATTGCAAGGAGGAGGAGCAGAAGCTTCTTACCAGGATTGTGGAGGAGATCCGGCAGCAGGATTCGCGTTATCAATGCATCATAACGATGGAGAACAGTTTTGTAGCAGAAGAATAATTCAGTTATAGCCGCGGTAATCTGTTGCAGAGCGGCTATAGGTATTTCTTGGATAGAGAATTTTTGTTTGATTTATCGATAGGAATATGCTATAACAGGAAAATAACAATTCTGTGTTAGCGATAGAAGTGTTATTACGGCTGATATTGTTGACAAATTGCTTGGATTTACTTCGAACTGTGGATAGATCAGGAGGGGTTGACAGTGATTATTGATTTTCATACACATGTTTTTCCTGAACAGATGGCAGAAAAAACCATACGAAGGATGGAAACGGAAGGGCGTGTTAAGGCCTTTACGAATGGAACGTTACAGGAGCTGATCCGATCTATGAAGGAGAGTCATGTAACATATTCCGTTCTGCTTCCGGTTGCTACCAGACCCGGTCAATTTGATGCCATAAATCGTTATGCGGCAGAGATCTCGGGAAAGGATGGTATCATTTCCTTTGGAGGAATCCACCCTGACTCGGAGTATTATAAAGAACAGCTGCAGGAGATCAAGAAGCTAGGGCTGCCCGGAATTAAGCTGCATCCGGATTATCAGGCAACCTTCATCGATGACCCGAAGCTGGTACGAATTATTCAGTATGCAGTTGAGCTGGATTTGATGATCAGTATTCACGCCGGCCTTGACATCGGTCTTCCCGATCCGATCCACTGTCCTCCTGAGAGGGCGGCGAAAATGCTAGAGCAGATTGATCTCATCAATGCCAGGATTATACTTGCCCATATGGGTGGCTTTAAGCAATGGGATGCGGTAGAGGAATATCTCGTAGGTAAGAAGGTCTGGTTTGATACAGCCTTTGTTTGTGGAGCTATTAAGCCGGAGCAATTTCAACGGATTGTCAGAAACCACGGCGCAGACCGAATTCTGTTTGGAACCGATTCTCCCTGGAGCGAGCAGAAGGAGAGTATAAGGCTTCTGTCTGAAACGGAGCTGACACAGGAGGAATTAGAAGGGATCTTATGGAGAAACGGAGCCGAGCTTCTTAGATTACATTAATTTGCAGGGGTTTACCAAAGATAATTCAGATAAAGACACTTCTGCCGAAAGAAAAACCCGACAGAGGGACGGAAGGAAAAGCTTTAGAATTATATATAAAAAATAAAAAATTGGGGCTTGAAAATCAAAACCGTATAGGTTATAATATCATTCGTGGCAGCTGACAGGCCACAGGAAATTAATACATTGGGGTATCGCCAAACGGTAAGGCACTGGACTCTGACTCCAGCATCTCAAGGTTCGAATCCTTGTACCCCAGTACATAACGAAAATGAAGTCGCAAGACTTCATTTTTTATTGTCCTGGACTTAGAGTTGCAGCTTCACAAAAAGAAGCCTATGCAGAATAATTAATATTTTGCATAGGCCTCTTTTTGTGTGCTTAGTTCCTATTTATTTCTGCTGGAACCGGATGCGTCGTTTCTGCTGGAACCATTATTTTTGGAAGAACCGTTCTTGCTGGAATTAGACGCATTATTCTTACTGGAATTAGCATCGTTTCTGCTGGAATTTGATGTATTGTTTCTGCTTGAGTTATCCATTTTATTTCCTCCTGAAATTTGTTGTTTAAAACAATAATATTATGAACCTTCGGAGAAGCTAATATACATGAAGTATAAAAAAATTAGAAAAATTTTGAATTTATTTCTCATCATAGCATTTTCTTACCACACACCATAATACTCATTGCAAGAGATTTCCATGCAATTCGGAGACTGAAGATGCATCTCAAATGAAATGAAGGGGAACACTATGTTAGAAAGCCGGTATTTGCCCTGTTGCTTGTTGAGAAAGTGAGGGAGCTTATGTTTAAGGCGCGATTATTTGGGGTTGTGGCAGCAGTTGCAGTCATAATCCTTGCAGTAAGTCCGGTTACTGCCTTTGCAGCTGAGACGGATACAGGGACGAAGAAATTGTCGGAAAAGGATACAGACCATAAAGGCAACAGAGCACTTTTTGAGGAGAAGGTAAATAAAACCATTCAAAAATGGAACACCTTGACGACAGATCAGAAGAACAGTGTATATACCCTGCTTGACGAAGAGAAAAAAGCACAGGACAGAGTTCTTGATAAGCTTGCAGAGCTTGGTGTAATGGATAAGAAGGACACCGAGGGAATGAAGTCCAGGCGAGCAGACTTTATGAAAAAGCTGAAGGAGAGCGGGGAATATCCGTTACTCAGGCAGAGAGGGAAAGGTTGCAAATAAGCTTGCGTTTAGGTTAAGTAGCGATTGAAGCAACAACGGGATAAGCCCGGCTTTCATTTCATTATTATTTTATTATTATGAGAATTCGAAGGGGCTGCTACAAAATGAAGCTGCTTTCGCGGTCTTATACTGCGAAATTCAGAATATTTTGTAACAGCCCCTCCAATATTATACCTAGGACTGCCATATAGGAAAGTCTTAAGCTATTTACCCAGAAGTTTTTTGATACCCTTAAAAGGATTTCCGTTGGCCAAGGCAATGATGCCTTCGAGCTTACGGTTATTTATTCCGCCAGCCATCTTCATGGAACGAAGCGGCATCTCCAGGATGGATTTCTCAAACATTAATACCATGGTCGGATCAGGAGAGGTATCGCCGCTGAGCATCTTAGTCATTGACCTCTTCACTATGTAGCAGAGAATTTTGCCTATGAAAGTATCCTTGATATCACCTAGGGTGGAGTTTCTGTTATAGGGCTTACCGAAATGATCCTTTTTCGGGGTATAACCTAACAAGGTGATAAATTGCTCATCGCTGATCTGAAGCGGGCAGGAGAGATGATTGTATTCGGTTAGCCTTTGGTATTGCTCTGCCAGAAGAATTTCCTTGCCGTCCCCTGTAAGGGTAATGAAAGCATTAAGGCGAATATCCGTACTGGAAGCTCCAATCAGCAATTCATAGGCACCGCCCTCAACACACCAATCCTTCGCTTCGGTATTGTAATATGCAAAGCTGCGTTGATTAAGCAGCATTGTCACCTTTTTGCATTCGCCCGCTTCCAGATATATTTTAGCGAAGCCCTTTAGCTCCTTCTCAGCACGGAATAGCTTTGAAGCAGCACAGTGTACATATAATTGAACAACCTCTGCACCTGCTACCGTTCCGGTATTAGTTATGTCTACGCTGACTTTATAACAATAAGGAGCATACTCCTCCACTTCAAGACCGCTGTATTTAAAGGTTGTATAGGATAAGCCGTAGCCAAAGGGGAATGTAACAGATTGCTTTACTTTATCATAATAACGGTATCCCACATAGATGCTTTCCCGGTATTGAACTGACTTCGAGGTACCTGGGAAATAGGAATAGCTTGAGTTATCCTGTAACGCTGCAGGGAAGGTCTCGGCCAGCTTTCCGCTGGGGTTAACCTTGCCGAGCAGTAAATCTGCGGTAGCACCTCCGCCTGCCTGGCCTGCCAGATACATAAGAAGGATACCTTTTACACTGTCCTTCCAGGGCATCAATACTGGTGAACCAAGCTGCAAGATAACGATGGTATTGGAGTTAACCTTTGCTACTTCCTCAATCAACTTATTATGACTTTCAGGCATATCCAAGGAGAGACGGTCAAAGCCCTCACTTTCATATTCATCTGGTAGACCTGCAAAAATAAGTACGTAATCGCTGTTCTTCGCCAGCTCGCAGGCCTCCTTGATCTGAGCCGGATCCGCCGTCTTCCTTCCGAGCGTATAACCATCGCTATAGGAAGCATTTACACCGGCTTCTATTAAGGCGTCGTAGGGATTGTCTAGAAGAGTTGGATTGATACGGCTGCTACCAGCACCCTGATATCTCGCCTTTTTAGCCATCTGGCCTATGACAGCTATCTTTGAGGTAGGACAGATTGGCAGGATTGCATCGGCATTTTTTAAAAGTACTGCAGACTTTCCTGCAATTTCGCGAGCAAGAGCGTGATGCTCCTTATCCTTATTACCTGGATTGGTTTTTTTCTCCTGACCCTTCAAAATAAGCTCGGTAACACGTTGTGCACAGAGATCTAATTCCTCAAGGGATAAGGACCCATCATTTACGGCTGCTACCAGTTCCGCATCCGTCTCAGTATTTACGGCAGGCATCTCCAGATCCATACCGGCTCTTACACCCTGTACACGATCATTCACTGCACCCCAATCACTGATAACAAGACCTTCATAACCCCATTCCTTTCTCAGAATATCGGTGAGCAGATATTTATGATCACAACCAAAGATGCCGTTAATTTTATTATAGCTTGCCATCACTGTCCAGGGCTTCGATTTCTTCACGGCTGTCTCAAAGGCAGTCAGATAGATTTCTCGAAGAGCACGCTCATCAACAACAGAATCGACTGTCATACGTGCTGTCTCCTGATTATTTACGGCATAATGCTTCAAGGATGTACCGACATTTTTGCTTTGTATTCCCTTAATCAGAGCGGCTGCCATCTCACCTGCGAGATACGGGTCCTCACTGAAGTATTCAAAATTACGCCCGCAGAGAGGACTTCTCTTAATGTTGGTTCCCGGTCCGAGAATAACGGATACATCCTCACTAATGCATTTTTCACCAAGCGCCTCGCCCATTCTCTCCAGAAGCTCCGGGTCGAAGCTGCAGGATGTTGCACTTGCTGTCGGAAAGCTGGTGGCAGGGACGCTTTTATTTAAGCCCAGGTGATCGGCATTCCCGGCTTGCTTACGAAGTCCGTGGGGGCCGTCAGTAACCATAATAGAAGTCAGACCTAACCGGTCTATACTTTTCAGATTCCAGAAGTTCTTACCGCTGCAGAGGCTGGCCTTCTCCTCCAGAGACATCTGCATTACAAGTTCCTTTGCTTTTACTTTATAATCCATCAGCAATATACCTCCCATAATTAAGTGATTCCGGCTTACTTCTTATATTAATTCACTTTAATATTATCAAAACTATCATAAAAAACTATCTTATTCTTAAGATATTTATCCTGTTTTTAATATAATTTCTATGGTAGACTATTGATATACGATGGAGTACATTGGGGGTGATACTGGTGAAGGTGAAGCTTGATATCAAGAACATAAAAGAAATCCCGGTCAGCGAGCCTCCACAGGATGTATTGAAGGCTTACCGTGAGGCGATGTTCGAACAGAGAGAGACACTGAAAGGCAACATGATTTACCGATTGGAAAAGGAGTTGTTTGATTGCGTCAGAAGCGGAAATACGGAAGTCCTGAATCATGTTTTCGGGAAGATCTCTATTAACGGTCATTATGTAGGATATCTTTCCAGAGATCCTCTTCGTCAGGTGCAGTATATCTTTGTATCCGGCATTGCTTTAGCGACCAGAAGCGCTATTGAAGGGGGAATGCCTGAAATCGAAGCCTATAATCTGAGCGACGTATATATCCAGAAGGTAGATGTCTGCAAAAATACTGACGAGGTAAACAGGCTTTTTGTTGTGGCAATTTATGATTTTACCAAGAGAGTCAAAAAACTGAAAAAACAGAAGGCATACTCCTATCCGGTTGACAGATGCATTGCATACATTCTGGATCATCTGCATTACCAGATTACCTTGACCCAGCTTTCAAAGTACTGCGGACTGACACCCCAGTATCTATCTTCGCTGTTTCATAAGGAAACAGGTATGACAATACGAGATTATATTTTAAATGAGAGACTGGAGGTGGCAAAGCAGATGCTAACCTATTCTGAAGCAGGGATTCAGGAAATTTCGAATAATCTGGCATTCAGCAGTCATTCTAACTTTACGATGCATTTCAGAAAAAGGTTCAACATGACCCCAAGAGAATATCGGCAGGGAAGGCAAAGCTGAGGATACGAACTATAACGGTAGGGCTTCAAAGTAACCCGTTCCCGAAGCCGGATTTAAATATGGTTATTATACAAAGCATATTTCTTCGGCGATACGCCTACAGTTTTAGTAAAGGCCTTCAGAAACGTACTATAATCCATGAAGCCGCATCGCTCACAGACTTCATTTACACTGACACCTTCGGATAAAAGAGCTTTGGCGATGCTGATTCTGCGGCCGATCAGATATTTGTTCACGGTCGTACCGGTGGATTGCTTAAAGATACGGCAGATAAACGATTTGCTGAGGAAGAAGGTATCCGCCAGCTGTTGTAATGTAATCGGAGAATTAATATTGACATTAATATATTCCATCAGATCATTGACCTGTTTATCGTACTGAAAGCTAGGGCTATCTGAAAAGTCCTTCTTTTGCTGGGTGGACAGGAATTCTTTGTTCAGAAACACCATGAGTTCCGTAAAAGCCAGCTTCTCCAGGATATCTTCGGCATAGCCGGATAAGCTGGTCAGCTTATGGATATAATATAAGAATCGCTGCTGGCGGCTTTTATCCAGAGATACCCTATGGGAAAAACCGGAATCCCGATAGGTGAAGCAATACTCAAGCTCTGTTTTTTCTGTAGATATGGACCTCAGAAAATCCGGATAAATAGAAAGAACAATCCGTTCATGTTCGGTCTGGTCAATCTGTGTCAGGTAATGGCTCTCGTATTGATTGATAAAAAAGAGATCTCCCGGTTGAATGATATAGGTTCTGTTGTCAATCAGATATTGCTTTCCACCTGAAATGGAATAATACACCTCATAACAGTCGTGAATGTGCAGATCCATTGTTTTTTCTTCAAAATAGAGATGGGCAACCGAAAAGTATTTATTATTGATGCAGGTTTCTATTGCTGCCTTGTTGGAATTTAATGTTTTCATCTTTACCTCCTTCCGAAGTGGAATATTGCCGCACATGCCAGGTTGCAGGCTTATCGGTGGTATATTAGTATTTATTGTACCATCTAACCTCTATAATTTCAAGATATATGATAGTGATCGGCAAACAGCGCCAAAATAGCTTCCTCCGACACCATAAGTATTTTCTGGACTGTACATGGAAGAATCCAGCAGGTATAATGATATTGGTTGTTGTGTGCAAAAGGCTAAGACTTTAGAAAGAATTCGGAAATGAGGCATTACTATGTTTACGATTATGATAAAACTGGTCGAGGTAGATTACGAGAAGCTGGCAGCACGGTTTGCTCCAGGCCCTATTGCAAGGGGGCTGATTAAGCTGCTTCCGGGATCGGTTACAAATAAAGCGGCCTATCATCTGGTACTGCGTAGCCGGGACCGTTTTCAATTATTTATGAATCAGGCCCTCGAGAAATCCTTGCAGGGTGTGAAGGTAAGAGCTTTTAGGTTTCTGGATACGGAAAAGGAGGTATATGAGATGTTAAAATTAGAGATTGAGTTGAAACAAGTTGACTATAATTCTGTTATAACTCAGCTGCTTCCTAAGCTGCTTACGGGTATGTCCTCCCAGCCCGGAAAGACTGGTCAGCTGGGGAAATTACTCCTAAGCCTGGGGGAAAAGCCGGACAGGATGCTGACAGCAGCCCTTAACCTCCTGTCACAGGAGGAGAAGGACGAATTGCTTGAACAGATATTCGATATCTATCGGGAGGATATCATCGAAGGGTTAAATCGTGCTGCAGTACAACAGAATATAGCAGCCGTGATTGCAGAAGTAAAACTATCGAAGGACAGCTGAGTACCGTAGATTACCCTAACGTCGTAATCGGGAAATACAGAGTACATTCACAGTAATGCTTATTACAGCTGGTATAATTGATATACTCAAAGCGAAAGGTTTCATCCAGTTGAATTTCCATGGTTGGCATCCAGACTTCAAAGACATATCTCCAGATTGATTGCAGGGTTTTTGAGGATATCTCTTCCGGGCTGTGCGCTCCTATGTACTTAAAAACACCGTATTTGTGCGGCTTGATATGTCTGATCTTCATATGAGGAGGCACAATGCTGTTACTATCCACCTTGACGGAGGGTTGATAGAGGGTATAACTCTGATGCTTACCCAGAACAATCGTTAATCCATAGTAAGAATCCTTTTCCACAGGATTTAGAATTTCCGTTCGGCGATTATGGTAGAAATCAACACCATAGCGGTTGGCTGTATGATTTTTATAGTTATCAACAATATCAACCCTGTATTCAATTCCAGCAAGGCTAAAGGGAGGTAGGATTACAATTGATTCATAGAAGATTAATCCTTCCCCTGCAAGATTCATGAACTCTGCATTAAAACGATCCAGTATCTTTAGCGGAGTAGGATTTCGACGCCATTGCGAGGGGGTCATATTATACTCCTCCTTAAAAACCCGCTTATAAGTACGTTCACTTCCGAAGGAGTACTTGGTGGAGATGAATTCTATACTGTATCTGTCATCTAGAAGATCCGTAAGGGAAACGGCAATTCTCCTTCGTCGTACATACTCCATTAAGCCTGTGGAAGTAGCACCCTTCCAGATCCGTAGCAGATGGAATTTTGATACATTGATATTTTTCGCAATGCGATCAAGATTAATCTCCTCCAGTAAATTATCTTCGATATATTCTGTTGTATTCTTGATGATTTCCAGAAGATAATGCTTCATGCTCTTCAGCTCCAATTCAGCAATTTTTGTACTCGTTGGTACAATATTTATTGTATAATAGATGTACTGCATTGAATAGAACAAATTTTTGATATAATAATTCATTTTGTTAAAAAAATCAATGTATTTTTATATAATAAAGATAAAGTAAGATATATTAGGTATAAACATGCCATAATATATAGGGCACTGTGTAACATAGTGTATCGCTTGCAGAGGGAAGAAACCCTCTACGTGTCAAGGGGCTGCCAGATTGACGGCGCCGGGGAGAAGAATAAAATAGAAGCGGATAAAGGAAGCTGTATCAGGGGTGATACAGCTTCCTGCTTTTGTCTGGATAAAAATATACAGCAGAAGATTATGGGCTCAGTAATCGACAAGAATTGACAAATAGTTCATAATACGGTATTCTATTCCTATTAGCATTGTATAATATGTAAAACTGATAGATGAGCAATATGTAATTAGTAATCATAATGACTATTTTTATTATTTATATTTTCAAAACTTCAATAATGTGGTATACTAATGGAGATAAATGTAACCATTAGTTATAAAAGCTAATATTACACTATGATTTGAATTGCCATAAAGGTATCAAATATTTACAAACTTTTCGTATATACTAATTTATGTATGAAATATTCAATAAGGAGTAGACATGGAAAAGAGAGTAGTGATTGTAGGTGCAGGTTATGCCGGGATACTTACCGCCAAAAAATTAGCTAGGAAATGTAGGAAGCACAAAGATATCAGCATTACCATTATTGATAAGAATCCATTTCACACCATGCTAACAGAGCTTCATGAAGTGGCAGCGAACCGCGTGGATGAGGATAGTATCAAAATTGATTTAAAGAAGGTATTTGCAGGCCGCCGGGTTAATGTGAAGCTGGATACGGTTACTTCAATTGACTTTGAGAAGCGCAATGTAATAGGAGAGAATGAGGTCTATCCCTTTGATTATTTGGTCCTATCCGCAGGATCAAAGCCTACCTTCTATGGGGTTCCCGGAGCAGAAGAGTTTTCCTTTAAGCTGTGGTCCTATGACGATGCAGTGATTTTACGAGAACATATTCACGAAACCTTCCGTAAGGCTTCCCGTGAGACGAACCGGGAAGAAAGAAGAAGACTGCTCACCTTCTACGTGGTAGGTGCAGGCTTTACCGGAGTAGAGATGATCGGAGAGCTGGCAGAATATATTCCGATTTTATGTGAAAAATTCAATATAGAGCGTGATGAAATAACGTTGGTAGATGTGGATGGATTAAGCCGTCCAATTCCAAACCTGACAGAGAAGCTTTCCGCTAAGGTAGCAAGACGCCTCGAGAAGATGGGAGTAAAGCTTATCATGAATGCGCTTGTAACTAGGATCGAAAGCGATTCTATCGAGCTGAAGCTTCAGGATAAGACGACTAAGATCAAGGCGGGTACCATCATATGGGCAGCGGGAATCCAGAGCAATGATGTGATTCAGAAAACAGGAGATACTTTAGAAGTAACCCGTGGAGGGCGTATTCAGGTAGATTCCTATCTTCGCTCTACCAAAGCTGAACATGTTTATGTCATTGGTGACAATATGTATTTCGTTGCTGAGGGTGAGGAACGTCCCGTACCTCAGATGGTTGAAAATTGTGAGCAGAGTTCAGAAGTGGCAGCCCATAATCTCGCCTGTGCCCTTCTGGGCGACGGAAAGATGAAGGAGTATAAACCGAAGTTCCATGGCGTTATGGTAAGTATCGGCGGAAGATATGGTATCTGTCATGTGGGCTTACCAAATCATTTCTTCAGTATGCCGTCCTTCTTTGCGATGTTTACGAAGCATTTTATTAATATTATTTACTATATCCAGGTACTTGGCTGGAATAAGGTTTTCCATTATATGAAGCATGAGTTCTTCACAATACGTAACTGCCGAAGCTTTGTCGGAGGACATTTCTCCAACCGTACACCAAGCATTTTATTGGTGCCTTTAAGAGTATGGCTTGGTGCTGTATGGGCCTTTGAGGGTGTGAAGAAAATTGTGGAGGGCTGGTTAAATGTACCGAAGCTGGAAGGCTTCTTCGGTGGTGCAAATGCATGGTATAACAGCATACTATATCCCGCAGTCAATAATTCGAATCCGGATGCTATATCTTCTGCTACAACTGCAGCGGCAGATACACTGAATAAGGCCGTGACTGTGGTATCGACCCAGATGGCAAAAGCAATACCATTGGTAGCGGATGCCGCTTCCTCAGCAACGCCCGCGGAAGGTGCGGCAGATGCAGTGAATAATGCAGCTCAGACGGTAGGGCATGTGATTTTTAATTTCGATTTTTTAGGATTAGTCAGATTCATCTTCGTCAGCGGTAAGCAGCTTGCTGATTCCGCTCTCAGTGATTATGCATTCAAGCTGGATATTCCGGCGATGAATTGGTTCGTAAATCGTCTGATTTTACCGAATGACGGTGTTCAGATGTTTATGCAGATATTTATTGTTGTAGCTGAAATATTAATTGGATTGGCACTGATAGGAGGATTATTTACAGCTCCTGCAGCAGCTTTTTCCCTGATACTGCAGTTTATGTTCGTATGTACTACAGGCTTGTATCTTGGAACCTTCTGGATGATTTTTGCCGGAATAGCTGTTTTGATTGGCGCAGGTAGATCCTTAGGACTTGATTATTACGCATATCCCGGTCTGAAGAAGCTGTGGAAGAAGCTCCCGTTCGTCAGAAAGTGGTATATTTATAATGACTAATGAGATAAAAAATAACTTAATCACAGAGCGGATTCCTGCGGAGGAGGCTTTAGAGCTGGTAAAGCAGGAGGTTGACAAAGCCCTTTATAAATCACCGCTTGTTATCCGTAATTTTACCAGACATCTGATTTCTTCCAGAGGAAAATATATTCGGGCTCTCTCCGTCATCTATTGTGCCGAGGATGCAGATCAAAGAGTACACCCAAACGCAGTCAGGATAGCGGCAGCCATTGAGATACTGCATCTGGCAACGCTGGTACATGATGATGTAATTGATAATGCAGAGCTGCGGCGCGGGGATGTTACTCTGCAGAAGAAATACGGAAAACGTACTGCAGTAATCTGCGGGGACTATCTGCTGACGGTTGCTCTTCGCATGGCGGGCTCCATTGAGAATAAGAAGGACTATCTGGAGCTAATGCTGCCGGACTATATCGGCAAATTATGCCTTGGTGAACTGGATCAGCATATAAACAACGGGAACATCAATCTATCAATCTATAGATATTTAAAAATAATATCGGGTAAGACAGCCGCTTTATTTGAAGCCTCATATTTTGCAGGTGCGATTTTTGCAGGCTGCAGTGAGAAGGAGTCAAACCGGTATCGGCAGCTGGGGTATTATGTCGGAATGATTTTTCAGCTGACGGATGACTGTATTGATTTTGAGGATACAGTCGAGGATGCGCACAAGCCGGTTCAGTCAGATTACGAGCAGGGAGTCATTACGCTTCCGTTGATTCATGCGTTTTCTAAGCTCGATGATTTCAAAGCGAAGGCAAGGAGGCAAAAAATCACGCGAATTGAGATTAATGCTGCGGTAGCAAAGACCGGTGGGCTGGATTTTACCAGGGACATGGTGATAAAATATTATAATAAGGCAAGGCTGATTATAGACGAGCTTCCGGCAGAAAAAAGTAAGAAGGAGAAGCTGCTTCTGGTATTAAATAAAGCAGCACGTAAGAGGTGAAGCTATGGTGATGCGTTTTCTGAGCTATGTTGAGATCATGACAAAAATAACAAGTACCTTTACTTTTATCTATACGATCGCCTTTCTTTTATACAAGGGGCAGCCGATCCGCTGGGGATTGACCTTCTTATTCTTCGGATCGATGTTCTTGTTTGATTTGACAACAACCGCAATTAATAATTATATTGATACGAAGAACAATCACCAGACGCTGCAGTTTAAACGCCGAACCGCTTTAATCATTATCTATGTCCTGTTTGGACTCAGTACTATACTTGGTTTATTGCTGGCATGGCAGACCGATCTGGTGGTGTTACTGGTCGGAGGACTCTGCTTCCTATGTGGAGTGTTTTATACCTACGGACCGCTTCCGATTTCAAGAATGCCCTTGGGAGAAGTGATGTCAGGTATATTCTATGGATTATTGATACCCTTCCTGTTGCTTTATATTAATCAGCCCGAGGGTACTTACTTAACCCTGAAGGTTAATTTATCGACAATATCCCTGGATCTGCAGGTACTTCCGCTATTATTCCTGCTGCTGTTCTCCGTCATTCCTTTTTCTACAACGGCCAATATTATGTTAGCCAATAATATCTGTGATTTAGAGAAGGACATTGCTGTAAGAAGGCATACCCTGCCCTACTATATCGGTAGAAAAGCACTTTATCTTTTTGCCGGACTATACTATATGACCTATCTTGCAACAATACTCCTGGTGGTATTCGGGTTACTTTCTCCGATCTGCCTGCTATCTCTTATTACAATCATTCCTGTACAGAAAAATATTAATACCTTTTATGCTAGACAGGAGAAGGCTACCACCTTTCTGATGGCCATCAAAAATTTTATGATCATAATGGGGGCAAATGCTACAGTAATCCTTGCAAGCGCTCTGATCACTTAAGTATATTATTCCTGTAGTACCGGGAATATATATAGATGTAAACAACTAATTAACCAAAAAACGTATATGGAGGAAAAAATATGAAAAAAATATTAGCTATGACACTTTGCATAGCAATGACAGTGTCATTATTAGTAGGCTGCAGCTCAGGCGGTGAAGCTGTAAAAACTGGTCTTGCAGTCGTATCATCCCTGGGAAAGTCAGCCAATGCAACTGCTGATGCAGAGGGCCTTGCTCAGACAGATTCTCTGATTGCTGCCGTATTGGTAGACAAAAATGGTAAGATCCTGGATTGTAAGATTGATGCCGCTCAGACTAAAATTAAATTCTCTGCAGAAGGTAAGCTGACTACAGATGTAGCTTCTACTTTTAAAACCAAGAACGAACTCGGTACAGAGTATGGTATGGCTTCCGCTTCCGGTATCGGTAAGGAATGGTACGAGCAGGCTGCAGCCTTCGCTAAATACTGTGTAGGCAAGACTGTTGACGAAGTGAAGGGTATTGCCGTAAACGGAGAAGGCATACCAGGTGATGCAGACTTAGCCGCATCCGTAACAATACATATAGGTGACTATATAGAAGCTGTAGCACAGGCAGCAGGCGCAGCTACAGACAAGGGCGCTAAAAAAGGTGATAAGCTTGGACTGGCAATTACTACAGATATTTCAAAATCTTCTGATGCAACTGCTGATGCTGAAGGCTTGGCACAGTCCTACTCCAATATTGCTGTAGTAACCCTGAATAAGGATAGCAAAATTACGAGCTGTATTATTGATGCTATCCAGGGTAATGTTAATTTCTCGGCTACAGGTGAGATTTCAACTGATTTGACCGCTGCGCCCCAGACTAAGCAGGTACTGAAGGATTCCTATGGAATGAAGAAGGCTTCCGCTATCGGCAAGGAATGGTATGAGCAAGCAGATGCCTTTGCTGCTTACTGTGTAGGAAAGACTACTGAGGCTGTAAAGGGAATTGCTTTAACTGATGATGGCAAAGCAGCGGATGCTGATCTTGCAGCATCTGTAACCGTACATGTCGGACCTTTTATTGCTAACGTTGAAAAGGCAGCTGCAGCTGCAAAATAATGAGCTTAAGAAAGTAAACTTAAGAACTGCTGCAAAATATAAGACTTTACATATATTGTAGAATTATGCTACGATATAAAGTGATTTCTTATTTTTGCAGCAGTTAGTTTTTTGTTTTCATATAATTTCGGATGAGGTGAAGTCTTGAAAAGATTTATTTCGGTTTTATTGCTTACCAGCATAATTTTTAATCTGACAGCCTGCAGCTTAAAAACAGAGCCGGAGCGTTATCAGGCACAGTTTTTAGAGCTTTTTGATACAGTTACCACAATAATCGGATATGCCGAAAGCAAAGAAGAATTTTCCGAATTTTCACAGTCAGTTTATGATAATCTGAAGGAATATCATGAGCTTTTCGATATATATCATAACTACGAGGGAATCAACAATGTTAAGACCATTAATGATAATGCCGGAATTGCACCGGTTAAGGTGGATCAGAGAATTATCGAGCTTCTTCAGTTCGCAAAGGAAGCCTATACTTTATCGGAGGGTAAGGTGAATGTTGCATTCGGCGCGGTTCTATCCGTGTGGCATGATTATCGTGAGGAAGGCTTGAACACCCCGGATAGGGCAAAGCTGCCTCCGATGGAGCTGCTAAAGGAGAAGGCAAAGCATACGGATATGAATCAGATTATTGTTGATGAGAAGGCTTCAACAGTATATCTGACTGATCCCGAGATGCGCCTTGATGTAGGTGCGATTGCCAAGGGCTATGCAACCGAGCAGGTAGCTAGAATAGCAATGGCAGATGGATATACCAATGCACTTTTTAGTGTCGGTGGCAATGTGCGTTCCATAGGAAGCAAAGGACCTGATATCAGGGAGAAAGCAGATACTTCGACTTCCAAGAAGGTAGTCGCCTGGAAGGTAGGAGTTCAGAACCCGGACCTGGAGAGTGACGAGCCCTATCTGGATATTCTGGAGTTGGACAACCTGTCCTTAGTATCCAGCGGTGATTATGAGAGATATTATACGGTTGACGGCAAACGCTATCATCACATCATTAATCCGGATACCTTGATGCCGACGACCTACTATCGTGCGGTATCCATAGTGACTGAGGATTCCGGGCTGGCGGATGCACTTTCCACAGCGATTTTCAATCTGCCCTATGAGGAAGGACTGAAATTAATCGAGAGTCTGCCGGATACAGAAGCATTATGGGTATATACCGACGGAACATTAAAGCCCAGCAGTGGATTTGAAGCATTACTAAATAAGAGTGACAGCGGTACTACAGATTAAATTCTCAGAAGTAATCCGTACCGAAATTAGGACAAAGTTTATATGATACGTCCGTGAAGGACTGGAAGTCTTGCTCTGTGACAGACTGCTGCTGCAGTTAACAGGCAGAAGACTGTCAGTCCTTTCTACGTCTGTCTGCCATAATCAGAATTTACATAATCTGATACAGTACTACTTGAAAATAGCAATCTATGGGTATAGAATTAGGTAAGTCGATAATTTGGACTTGTAGAACTTTGAAATAATAAAACGAACAAGATGGAGGTCTCGGATGGATCATATAGATAAGCAGCTGTTAATCATGCTTCAGGAAAATGCAAGAGTGCCCCTAAAGCTCCTGGCTGAAAAGGTGTACTTATCCTCACCTGCTGTTGCAGCAAGAATAGCGCGTTTGGAAAAGCAGGGGATTATTAAGGGATATCATACAGATGTCGATTGGCTGAAGCTCGGACATCACATCACTGCCTTCATAAATCTGGAGGTAGCACCATCCCAAAAGCAGGATTTTTATCCTTTTATCAAGGCCTGCCCGAATGTGATGGAGTGTAATTGTGTCACAGGTAATTATTCAATGCTCATTAAGGTATGCTTTCAGAGTACGATGGACCTGGATGCTTTCATTGGTGAGGTGCAAAAATTCGGAAAAACCAGTACGCAAATTGTATTCTCAACAGCAGTGGAGCATCGAGGGCTTCAGATATTCGGTGAGGAGTAGAAAAGAGGGGAAGGTATGATATAGACTGCCACAATGAATTTGGATGATACAGAGCGTCTGGCAGCTATAACCTAATGAAACAAGAAAACTGTAATAATACATAATTATAAAATAAATAAAAGGAGAATGGTATGAAACAGGAGCTGCTGCAGAGATTTGAGATGATTTTCGGTACCGGAGATGATTGTCGGGTATACTTTGCTCCGGGCAGGGTCAATCTGATCGGTGAACATACGGATTATAACGGAGGGCATGTATTTCCCTGTGCCTTAACCCTGGGTACCTATGCCGTGGTTAGAAAGAGAGCGGACAAGAAGCTGCGTTTTTATTCCATGAATTTTGATAAGCTTGGTGTAATAGAGGCCTCTGTCGAGCAACTGGAATATAAGAATGAGGATCAGTGGGCCAATTATCCAAAGGGTATTCTATGGGTAATGAAGCAGAGGGGCTTCTCTATTGATAACGGGCTGGATATCCTGTATTACGGTAACATTCCGAATGGCTCCGGCCTATCCTCCTCCGCTTCGCTTGAGGTGCTGACCGGCTTTTTTCTAAGGGATTTGTTCGGGCTTGAGGTAACTAATACAGAGCTTGCCCTGATTGGACAGTATTCCGAAAATAATTATAATGGAGTGAACTGCGGTATCATGGATCAATTTGCAGTTGCTATGGGTAAGAAGAATTGTGCCATTTTTCTGGATACTGCAGATCTGTCCTATGAGTATGCGCCACTGGAGCTCGGAGCTGCGAAGATTGTTATCATGAATACCAATAAGGTTCGAGGACTGGGTGATTCTAAGTACAATGAAAGAAGAAGCGAATGTGAAGCGGCTCTGGCTTCACTGCAAAAGGTAGTGCCGATCAAGGCGCTGGGCGACTTGACAGAGGAACAGTTTGAAGGACATAAGGAGGTTATTAAAAGCCCAATTCAAAGAAAACGGGCCAGGCATGCAGTTTATGAGAATCAGAGGACAATCAAAGCTGTACAGGCATTGAAGAATAATGACCTGGAGTACTTCGGAGAACTGATGGCTGCATCGCATACATCACTGCAGCAGGATTACGAGGTGACAGGCATAGAGCTGGATACTATTGTGGAAGCTGCTTTACGGCAGGAGGGTGTCTTCGGTGCAAGAATGACCGGAGCAGGCTTTGGAGGTTGTGCAGTCAGCATCGTCCGGGAGGAATGGATAGATACCTTTATTCATCATGTAGGTAAGGAATATGAAGAGAGGATCGGCTATCCTGCGGACTTCTATGTGGTAGAGGTCGGTGATGGTCCGGTGTTATTATAGCTTTCTCTGTAATCAGACTGCTTCCTCGGAATCCCTTATCTCATCCAGTTACAGACAAAAATCTATGAATTCATAAAAAAATTGATGATATAGAATATCACCACATAGGTAAGATTTGTTGAGATAAATTTCGAAACAATACCGAACAGGCAGCCGACTAGGACGAAGCATAAAAAGAGGAGACTTTTCCCTTTTGCTGTGCGGGAGGTATAGGATACCTGTAATAGCATAGGGACAAGGATATGTAAAGACAGACTATTGCTATTATTTCATTTCATGCTATACTTTCTTCATCATTATATTCGAGGCTAGAGGAGATAAAAGGAATGAATAATATTATCTTAATAGGAATGCCGGGTGCCGGTAAAAGTACGGTTGGGGTCATTTTAGCAAAGGTCCTGGGATATCATTTTGTAGATTCGGATCTTCTGATTCAGGAGCAGCAGCAGTGCTTGCTGAAGGATATCATCGAACGGGATGGTCTGGAAGGACTGATTGCTGCCGAGGAACAGGTTAATAAAAGCATACAGGCAGAGCATGCGGTGATTGCGACCGGAGGAAGTGTAATCTACGGTACCGAAGCAATGGAGCATCTTAAGTCCATAGGGACGATCGTATATATCCGCTTGAGCTATGAGACAATTAATAAACGCCTCGGCAACATAAAGCAGCGAGGCGTGGTATTTCGGGAAGGTCAGACATTAAAGTCCTTATACGAGGAACGGTGCCCTTACTATGAAAAATATGCCCATATCATCATTGATGCCGAAGGCATGGATATGGAAGAGGTGATGAAGGCGATTAAGGCTGCCTGTCAGTGATTACAGCGTCCAGTCACAGCCCTTCGTAAGCTCAGCGGCAAAAACCTCAAGCCCTGCCCGGTCCTCTTCATCGAAGCGGTTGATAAGAGGGCTGTCAATGTCCAGAACTCCTAGGATGGTATCTTCGAGGTGCAGGGGGATGACAATCTCGGAACGGGAAGCACTATCGCAGGCAATATGTCCCGGAAAATCATGGACGTCCCGAACCAGAAGGGTCCTAGCCTCTGCAACCGCAGTTCCGCAGACACCCTTGCCGATTGGAATATGGATACAGGCAGGCTTACCCTGGAAGGGACCCAGAAGCAGCTCTCCCTCCTTCATAAGGTAAAAGCCAGCCCAGTTAATATCCTTTAAAGCCAGTTTAAGTAAAGCAGAGGCATTGCTGAGATTTGGAAGCACATGAGGCTCTCCATCCAGCATTGCCTTTAACTGTTCTGACAGTAAATGATACATTTCTCTTTTGTTTTCGGGATATAGATAATCGGTCGTCTGCATGGTTATTTCCTTTCTTATGTATCTGTAATAATGAAACTACTCTTTTTCCAATAATCTCTTCATCTTGTCAAGGATACGTCTTTCCCTTACAGTATTTTCTTCCCGGTCCGGCTGAAACATTCCGTCAGCGTCCCGTACCAGACAGTCACCTTCTCTGCAGCCTAGCGGAAGCTGGTACTTCGGGATTGAGACAGTGGTCTGATCCTCCAGTTCACATATGGCATAATTACCTTCAAAACGGTCAATGGTAAATCTCGTCATAGGAAGTCCTCCAATTACTTTAAATCCTTTTCTGTTAATTCATAATTCATTTGATTGACGGAAATCGTATTCCCATCAGTATGAAACACTAGGGTTCCCTGTATGTCGGTGCGGTAAAGCTTAATGTTCATCTTATTGATGGTACGGAGCGTCCTTTTATGGGGATGCCCATAATCATTGTCACTTGCAACGCTTAATACCGCATATTCCGGATCAACTGCTTTCAGAAATTCCTCACTGGAGCTGTTTGCAGAGCCATGGTGACCGAGCTTGATCACATCTGCCGATAAATCCATATTTTTTGCCAGCATCTCCTTTTCTGAAAGCGTTTCAGCATCTCCGGTGAAGAGAAAAACGGAATCTCCGTAGCAGAGCCTGATTACGATGCTGTAATTATTCATATCCTCATAACTATCTGAATTTGGTGCAAGAATAGTAAAGCTGGCGGAGCCGAGATGATAAAGACTGCCAATCTGGGCCTTGGTAACAGAAAGATTTCTCTTTTCTATGGTATCCAGTACGTTTTCGTAGGTTTTTGTCGTATGTATGACGTCAGGTAGAAGAATTCTCTCTACCTCATAGGTATTCAGCACCGTATCGAGACCGCCGATGTGGTCGCTATGCGGATGTGTTGCAATGACATAATCAAGTTTGGTGATGTGCTGGGAGTCCAGATAATCGGTTATGACGGAGCGATTATTACTGTCACCGGCATCAATCAGCATAGCAGAGTTGTCGGCTTCAACCAAAATAGCATCTCCCTGTCCGACATCAATGAAATGAACCTCCATGCTCCCGGCTTTGTTGACCGTATCGGTAGGGCCTTCCTGCGTAAAGACATAATAAATAATAATGAAAAGTAGTGCAAGAAGGATGATACCAGAGAAATGGTTACGTATTAATCTGGCTTTTCTTATCATGGGATAGAATTCCTTTCCTTAGAGTTAGGCTACATCAGCCTGTACCTGCTTCCGTTCCTGAAAGAAAATGATTCTATATAACTATTATATAGATATACGTTCGGTTTTACAATGTTATAACTTATAATATATAAAGTACAAGGGAAAAGTGCTGTGGCATGCTTTTCAATGGAAATATAATGGAATATAATCATAGAGAAGGAGTGATCGGATGAGATTATTTACTGCAATTTTATTTGATGATAATATTAAGACTTTTTTATATGATACGGTGCAACGCTTAGAAGCCAATGCCAGGAGTGGAAGCTTTACTGCTAAGGAGAATCTGCATCTTACCGTGAATTTTATCGGAGAGACGAAGCGTCTTGAGGAGGTAAAGCTCGCGATGTTACGGGCAGTAAATAGAGCAAGGGCAGAACGCTTTGACCTGTCTATCATGGGTTTTGGCAGCTTCTCACGCCGGGAAGGGGATATCTACTGGGTAGGTGTTGAGCGGTCAGCTGTGCTTAGTAGAATTCAGAAGGAGTTAGTCAGAGAGCTGAAGGAGGAGGGTTTCTTCGATATCGATGACCGGGAATATAAACCGCATCTGACCTTAGGCAGAAGAATTAGAGTTAATCCGGATTTTGACAGGAAGAGCTTTGAAGCTGCCCTTCAGCCGATGAAGATGGAGGTCACCGGGCTCAGTCTGATGAAATCGGAGAGAATAGATGGAAAGCTGACCTACACAGAGCTTTACCGTATAAGCTTGGAGCAAAAAGAATAAGGAGATTATCGTAGAGTCATGGAGATTGCACCAAAAAATAGAACAAACATTCGAAAATATATTGATTTTACATTCCTGCTATGTTATAATAATTTTCGTTATATATCATGGAAGGAATTGTCTGCTGGTGTGAATAGAGAGCAGCTAGGAGGTATGCTTGTATGGAGTTTAAATTATCATCAGAGTATAAGCCGACCGGTGATCAACCGGAGGCAATCAGTGCACTTGTAGAAGGATTTCGAAGCGGTAATCAATGCGAGACACTGCTCGGTGTAACCGGTTCCGGTAAGACCTTTACGATGGCCAATGTGATTAATCAGCTTCAGAAGCCGACCCTCATCATCGCTCATAACAAGACACTGGCAGCTCAGCTGTATGGTGAGTTCAAGGAGTTCTTTCCAGAGAACGCGGTGGAATATTTCGTCAGCTACTATGACTATTATCAGCCGGAGGCATATGTACCGTCGACGGATACTTATATAGAGAAGGATTCCTCCATCAATGATGAGATTGATAAGCTGAGGCATTCGGCAACGGCGGCGTTATCCGAAAGAACAGATGTCATCATCGTTGCGAGTGTTTCCTGTATTTACGGCCTGGGAAGTCCTATTGATTACCAGGACATGGTGATTTCTCTCAGACCGGGCATGGTAAGGGACCGGGATGAGATATTGAAGAAATTGATTGCGATACAGTATGACAGGAACGACATGGATTTCAAGAGGGGTACCTTTCGGGTGCGCGGAGATGTGGTAGAGATCTTTCCTGCTTATTCGGGGGAGATTGCGGTCCGCATTGAGTTTTTTGGTGATGAGGTGGAGCGCATTCTGGAGATCGATACCCTGACAGGGGAGATTAAAGGCATTCTTGAGCACATTGCTATCTTTCCTGCCTCCCATTATGTTGTTGCTCCCGATAAGATGGAGAGAGCCATCCAATATATTGAAGAGGAAATGATCGAAAGAGTAAAATACTTCAAGAGTGAGGACAAGCTCCTGGAGGCCCAGAGGATATCGGAAAGAACTAATTTCGACATAGAGATGATGAGAGAGACGGGTTTTTGTTCCGGAATTGAGAATTACTCCAGACACTTAACCGGACTTGAGCCTGGAAGTCCTCCTCACACCTTGATGGATTATTTCCCGGAGGATTTTCTGATCATCATAGACGAGTCCCATATCACCCTGCCGCAAATCAGAGGAATGTATGCGGGCGACCGTTCTAGAAAGAGTACACTGGTAGACTATGGTTTTCGTCTGCCCTCGGCTTTGGATAACAGACCGTTGAATTTTGAAGAATTTGAAAGTAAGATCAGCCAGATCCTGTTTGTGTCAGCTACTCCCTCTGTGTATGAGAGAGAGCATGAGCTGCTCCGGGTGGAACAGGTGATACGACCGACAGGACTTTTAGATCCCGAAGTGGAGGTCAGACCGGTGACAGGTCAGATTGATGATCTTCTGGGTGAGATAAAAAAGGAGATCGCTAAAAAGTATAAGGTACTGGTTACCACTTTGACAAAGAAGATGGCAGAAGATCTGACAACCTTTCTCAGAGAAGTCGGAATCCGCGTTAAATACCTTCATTCCGATATTGATACCTTGGAACGTGCGGAAATCATTCGTGACATGCGTATGGATTTATTTGATGTTCTTGTAGGCATCAATCTGCTCAGAGAGGGACTTGATATACCGGAGATTGGTCTGGTAGCTATTCTGGATGCGGATAAGGAAGGTTTCCTGAGATCCGAGACCTCCTTGATTCAGACGATTGGCCGTGCAGCCCGTAATGCGGACGGACATGTAGTCATGTATGCGGATCATATCACAGATTCCATGCGGAAGGCAATTACCGAGACCAATCGAAGAAGGCTGATACAACAGGAATATAACGAGGCCAACGGTATTACACCGACAACAATCAAGAAGAAGGTTCGAGATTTGATCAGTATATCGAAGAAGGCTGATAAGAATATCAATGATATAGAGAAGGATATGGAATCCATGTCACGAAAGGAGCTGGAGGAACTGGTCAGGACAGTCACCAAGCAGATGCATACTGCAGCTGCGGAGCTGAACTTCGAACTGGCGGCACAGCTGCGTGATAAGATGGTGGAATTAAAGAAACAGCTGCAGGACACAGTAAAATAAGTTAAGTAGAGGGGCCTCTGAACAGAGCCCCCTTATCATAAAATAATATGAGTTTTGTAGGAGAAGCTATGTCTGAAAAAAAGAATTATATTAGAATCAGAGGTGCGAAGGAGAATAATCTAAAGGATCTTAATGTAGATATTCCCAGAGATCAGTTTGTCGTATTGACTGGACTAAGTGGCTCCGGCAAGTCTTCTCTGGCCTTCGATACAATTTATGCAGAGGGGCAGAGACGCTATATGGAGTCACTTTCCTCTTATGCAAGGCAATTCCTTGGGCAGATGGAGAAACCGAATGTGGAGAGTATAGAAGGGCTGCCACCTGCTATTTCCATAGATCAGAAGTCTACCAACCGCAATCCTCGTTCCACAGTAGGGACCGTAACGGAGATTTATGATTACTTCCGATTGCTTTATGCCAGAATTGGTATTCCTCACTGTCCTTCGTGCGGTAAGGAGATCAGGAAGCAGACTGTAGACCAGATGGTGGATGAGATTATGAGTCTTCCTCAGGGTACCAAGATACAACTTATGGCTCCGGTGGTAAGGGGACGTAAGGGCGAACATGTGAAGCTGTTTGATCAGGCGAAGAGAAGCGGTTATGTCAGAGTCAGGGTAGATGGTGTACTTTACGAACTGACGGAAGAGATCAAGCTGGAGAAGAATAACAAGCATAATATTGAAATTATTGTAGACCGACTTGTTGTAAAGGAAGGAATTGAACAGAGACTTACCGATTCCATTGAAAATGTTCTCAAACTGGCAGAAGGACTATTATATGTCGATATCATAGACCGAGAGCAGATGACCTTCAGTCAGAGCTTCTCATGCCCTGACTGCGGTATCAGTATTGATGAGATTGAACCGAGAAATTTCTCCTTTAATAACCCCTTTGGTGCCTGTCCGGAATGTCATGGCATTGGTGTTAAGATGGAATTCTCGGAAGAGCTTTTAATCGGTGATACAAGTAAGAGCATCATCGACGGAGCTGTAGCGGCGCCCGGCTGGCAGTCTGTGACGGATAAAGGCAGTTATTCCAGATGCATCATGGATGCCCTTGCGAAGGAATATCATTTTGACCTGGATACTCCTTATGAGAAATTATCCGAGGAGGTCCGCCATATGTTCATCTATGGTACGGATGGTAAATCGGTGAAGGTACATTACCGCGGGCAGCGCGGTGTCGGAGTCTATGATGTGGTTTTCGAAGGCTTGATTCGGAATGTGGAGCGGCGTTACCGTGAAACAGGTTCAGAATCAGCAAAACAGGATTATGAAAGCTTCATGCTGACCACTCCCTGTAGCGAATGTAAGGGAAAGAGGCTGAAGAAGGAAGCTTTGGCAGTGACCGTCGGAGATAAGAATATCGCAGAGTTAACAGAGTATTCCATACGAGAGCTTGCTGCTTTTATGCGAGAGCTTCAGCTTACCAGTATGCAGCTAAAAATCGGAGAATTGGTACTGAAGGAAATCAGAGCCCGAATTAACTTTCTGATTGATGTGGGCTTGGAATATCTAACCTTGGCCCGGGCGACGGGAAGCTTATCAGGAGGAGAATCACAGCGAATTCGTCTGGCTACCCAAATTGGTTCAGGACTAGTCGGAGTCGCTTATATTCTGGATGAGCCCAGTATCGGTCTTCATCAGAGGGATAACGACAAGCTATTAAAGACGCTCAAGAATCTGAAGGATTTAGGAAACACCTTAATTGTTGTGGAGCATGATGAGGATACCATGTTTGCTGCGGACTATATTGTTGATATCGGACCCGGCGCCGGTGAGCACGGCGGAGAGGTTATTGCTGAGGGAACAGCAGAGGATATCATGAATACGGAGGGGTCTATTACCGGTGCTTATTTGAGCGGAAGACTCATGATACCTGTTCCGAAGAAGAGACGTAAGCCAAGCGGTTATCTTTCCATTATCGGAGCCGCCGAAAACAATCTCAAGAATATCAATGTGGACATACCTCTGGGAATTATGACCTGCATTACCGGTGTATCCGGTTCAGGCAAGAGCTCGCTTATTACTGAAATTCTATATAAAAGACTGGCAAGGGATTTAAACCGCGCACGTACAATTCCCGGAAAGCATAAAAATATGGTCGGTATTGAACAGCTGGATAAGGTTATTGATATAGACCAATCTCCCATCGGAAGAACCCCGAGATCTAATCCGGCTACCTATACCGGTGTATTTGACCAGATCAGGGAGCTGTTTGCAGCAACCCAGGATGCAAAGATGCGAGGGTACTCAAAAGGGAGATTCAGCTTTAACGTAAAGGGAGGACGCTGTGAGGCATGTAACGGAGATGGAATCCTCAAGATTGAGATGAACTTCCTACCCGATATATATGTACCCTGTGAGGTCTGCGGAGGTAAGAGATATAATCGGGAGACACTGGAGGTCCGCTATAAGGGCAAGAATATTTATGAGGTTCTCGATATGACGATTGAGGAAGCAGTTCATTTCTTTGAAAATGTTCCTTCCATCCGTCGAAAGATTGAGACTATGAATGACGTGGGATTATCCTATTTAAGGCTCGGGCATCCTTCAACCTCTATGTCAGGCGGAGAAGCTCAGAGAATTAAGCTGGCTACGGAGCTCAGCAAGCGGAGTACAGGCAAGACAATTTATATTCTGGATGAGCCGACAACAGGACTTCATTTTGCGGATGTTCATAAATTGATAGAAATACTCCGAAGATTCTCGGATACAGGCAACACGGTGGTAGTAATTGAACATAATCTGGATGTAATCAAGACAGCAGATTATATTATAGATATCGGTCCGGAGGGTGGAGATAAGGGCGGTACTGTGATTGCCAAGGGGACACCGGAGGAAATTGCAAAGAACCCGAATTCCTATACCGGCCATTATGTCAAGAAGTATCTGAGCCAGGTCCAGAAGGTAAAATAGTATCAGAAGGAGAAATTATAAGAAGCGGGGTAATAAAAAGAAGAATATAGAATAGATGAATAATAGATATAGATAAGAAGATAAACGGATAAAAGATTAACAGATAGAAAGATTAACAGATAGAAAGATAAACAGATAGAAAGATGAATAGATAAGGCGGATAAAAGAAAAAAGAAAAGTACAAGAAGATTATTGATCTGTGGAGGGAATCAGATGGAGAACAGCTTCTATGCGATGATATCGAGGATGAAATATATTGAACGCTGGTCCTTGATGAGAAATTCTATTTCTGAAAACATCAGCGAGCATTCCTTGGAGGTAAGTATACTTGCACATTCTCTGGCAATTATCAGGAATGAACGACTAGGTGGAGGTTTAAATGCCGAGAAGGCTGCACTGATCGGTATTTATCATGATGCGACAGAGATTATTACCGGTGATATGCCGACACCTATCAAATATTTTAATGAGAATATACAGGGTGCCTTTAAAGCAGTGGAGCATGTGGCCGCCGAGCGTCTGCTTCTGATGCTTCCCGAAGATATCCGAGCAAGCTATGAAGCTGTCTTTTTCCCTCAGGAAGGAGAGGAATATCTGTGGAAGCTGGTGAAGGCAGCCGATAAGCTTTCCGCATTGATTAAATGTATAGAAGAGCGAAAGGCAGGTAATTCGGAGTTTCGTAGTGCAGAAAAGTCACTTCGTGAAATATTAATTGCTATGAAGCTGCAGGAAGTGGACATCTTCATGACGGAATTTCTACCGGCATATGATAAAACTCTGGATGAATTAAATTGATACATTGTGAGGAGAAAGGGAAGTGACCTACCATGAAATATATAACACCGACACATTCGGATTGCAAGGTTTCTAATATTATCATGGGCTGTATGAGAATCAACAGCTTATCGGAGAAGGAATTGAACCTTCTGTTTCACACAGCCTTAGAGGAGGGGATCAATTTCTTTGATCATGCTGATATTTACGGTGGCGGGGAATGTGAACGCCATTTTGCTTCAGCTGTTCAGATGAATTCTACACTTCGCGAGAAACTGATACTTCAAAGTAAATGCGGAATTCGTAACGGTTTTTATGATTTTTCAAGAGAACATATCCTAGATAGTGTAGATAATATTCTTAAGCGGTTGCAGACAGATTACCTTGATTTTCTCCTACTGCACAGACCCGATACCCTGATGGAGCCGGAGGAGGTTGCAGAGGCATTCCAGAGCTTATTAAAGCAGGGAAAGGTAAGACAATTTGGTGTATCCAATTTTAATCCGATGCAGATTGAGCTGCTCCAAAAGTATTTCTCAGAGCACCTGGTATTTAACCAGCTACAGTTTAGTTTGGCACATACCCTCATGATAGACAGCAGCTTGACGGTAAATATGCATACCCCCCAGAGTGTCAATTATGAAGGCAGTGTATTGGAGTATTGCCGTCTGAACGGTATTTCGATCCAGGCCTGGTCTCCATTCCAGAAGGGCTTTTTCGAAGGACTCTTCCTGGGTGACACCTCACAATACGCCAGACTGAATGAAGTGATTAATCGAATTGCTTTAAAATACGGAGTAACCGATATGGCAGTCGCAGTTGGCTGGATTACCAGACATCCTGCCAATATTTCTGTTATCCTTGGGACCACGAATATAAAGCGGCTGAAGGAAGCCTGCAAGGGTTCAAGCCTGCCATTGACCAGGGAAGAATGGTATGAATTATACAAAGCGGCAGGAAATATACTGCCATAAGTTAAAAAAGTTATTCGGGATTGACTAAATATTCCATTACTTATAATCGCGATGAAGGAGGAAGCAGATGCTTACACTAGATGGGAAGTGGATACCGGAGGGACTGGATAAGAACGATCCTCGAAGAATTAAAACAAGCGATGAGCTATCAAAATTAATCGATGAAATTGGGTTTCTCCCCTTATTCAAGAATAGCGTCCCTGGATTTTCTGTTGAAGAGAGGACAGGAAGTGACAGTTGGTGGAGCGGAAATCCGAAGGAGGATCCTTGGGCATGGCGCGAGGTAATAGCCGGTGAAGGACATATCGCTTATGGTAAGCTATTTGATCATCGTGCCGGATTTATCTCAAAGGAATGGTATCCGATTTTTGCTTCCTATCGAAGAGATGGTTATGACTTTGACAGCAGATATGAAGACGGATTGGCAAGCTATCGTGCAAAGAAGATTATGGAGGTTATGAATTTATGTGAGATCCTTCCTTCGAATGAGCTTAAAGTGGCAGCGGGATTCGGAAAAGGTGGAGTGAAGGGCTTTGAAAGTATTCTGACCCAGCTTCAGATGCAGACATATCTTACGGTGCGAAGCTTCCGGCGCAGGAGCAATAAGAGGAACGAAGAATATGGCTGGCCGGTAGCGAATTATTGTATCAGTGAGAAGCTGTTTGGCGAGGAATATGTCCGATCAGCTTACCATTTAAGCCCCGAGGAAGCAAAACAGAGGATTCTTCTGAAAGTGAAGGAATATCTGCCGAAGGCTGATTTGTCAGAAACAGAGAAGATCATTAGATAAAGATCCAGTTTATTTAATATTTATAATTCTTAAGATTACCTTAAATTACATATTGGGAGCTGTTAAATGCTTGCGGTATATGCCGATAAACTATATAATTGATATAATACCTTGAGAGCATTGTTAACTGTAAGCAAATATGGAAGGGGTAATCGAGGATGAATCAGGATTGTGATATGTTGAACAAAAGAAGGCTGAGGCAATTTTTGAGATATACAGCTACTATGTTTGTATTAGTAGTTACTTTTGCGTTGATTAAAATGCCTGAGACGGCAAGGGCATCAGCTGTAAATTATTCGATTAACTATGAGACACAGATATTAGATGCTTCTGTAAATTCGGCAAGAGTATATTTAAGCACAGATAATGAAAAGACTTGGGAAAGTCTTGAGGATTCCGGATACATTGTCGATATTTCCTCTCTTTTAAAGCCTAAGGAATCTTATATTTACTTAAAAACCAGTAATAGTACTGCTTCAACGAGAGTAACCTTAATGGCGGAACCTATTAATGATATGACAATCAATGTGACCGGCAGCGGTATTACCTATGCGACCAATTCAGGAGCAGTGATCGAATATCAGAAGGGAAAGAATGGTCCATGGATAACCTTAGGTGTCAACGGCACATTGAATACAAAACCGATGGAAATTAAGGGTGCAACGATTTATTTCAGGACAAAAGCCATACCCACTAGAAGAGCAGGTAAAATTGTTTCGGTCAAGATTTCTAAAAAACCTTCTGCACCTTCCGTAAAGTTTGACGGAGGAAAGCTAAGCATCACCGGTCTAAAGCCAGGGATGCAATACAGGACTCCTACCAGCGGCTGGCTTCCCATCACGCTGGCTGACAGGGCGAATAGTGTCAGTATATATGTCTACAACGGTACAACCTCTATTACGAATGCAACTTATGCGTCACCGTTTGCAGCTACAACCCTGGAGTTTCGTGTTCCACCTACGGATAAAAAACCTGCATCCTCCAGTAGGGTGGTAGCCGTACCGGCTCAACCAAGTTTTTCAGGTACGGTTAGTCTTACTAATTCAACACTAAAGGTTATCGGTACTACGGGCAAGACATATGAGTATACCGTATTGGAGCCAAATGCAACCCTAGACCTGAATAAGGCAAGATGGTCATCCCTGGCTCTTAATAAGGATATCATTCTTAAAAATGTCTCAGTAAACCAGATTCTCTTTGTCCGTATAAAAAGCTATACTGATAAAGCTACAAAGTTGATAGTCCCTGCATCCACCGTATACACTCAGACAATTACTGGCATAACATTAACTATGAAGTAAATTATTGATAGGAATATACCAATAGAATTGCCCGGCCATGTAGTGAAAATAACTTCACTACATAGCCGGGCAATTTATATTATCTCATAGTATAATCAATCGTTAGATACGGAATTTCTCAAGAGCTGTTGAAAGCCTTTCTGTCATTGTGTCAGTCTGCTTCATCATCGATTGCACCTTGAAGGCCTTCTCCGTGATATCAGTGGCTTTTTCCGTGATGTTTTGAGTTCCTATTGCACCCTCATTATTCGATGCAGTTACTTCATTGATTGCTCTTACCATACTTTGCATGGATGCTAATACCTCTTCAGCAGTAGCGCTGAAATCTGATACCATGTCATGAATTTCTTCGGCATCCTTGTAGTATTGTTCACCGGTAACAACCATATTCTGATAATCCTTATTTACAACCTCATCGATAAAGGAGAGGGCTCTTTCGGAGCTTTTCGTAAGGCTTTTTACGGAAGAAACTACTATCTGGATCACATGTTGGATCTCATTGACAGTTCTTGTAGAGTCATCTGCCAGCTTTCTTACTTCATCCGCTACGACAGCAAAGCCTCTTCCAGCTTCACCGGCTCTGGCGGCCTCAATTGCAGCATTTAATGCAAGGAGATTGGTCTGTGAGGTAATCTGAAGAATTGCTTCGGTTAAGGAATTGATGACATTAATCGCCTTTGATTGTTCAATTGATGCACGGATATCGTCTTCAACGGATACCTTCAAGCTATTGGCAGTTTTTTGAGAATTGATGGCGTTTGATTTAAGCTTCTGGGCACGCTTACTGATTTCTCCGGCAAGCTCGGCACCGTTTTGAGCCTTTGAAGCTATCGTTTCGATTGCCGTCTCTATTTCGTTTGAGGTCGCATTCATTTCCTGTGTGGTAGCTGAGGTTTGTTCCATTCCGGCCGCAAGTTCCTCTGTGGTAGCGGATACTTCCTCAATATGTGAGGTTAATTCGGAAAGATTGGAAGAAGAGGATTTTATATTACGTTTTACTACCTTGGTTTCCTCTACAACATTAAGTAGAACAGCTTGAATCGAGTTACACATCACATCGATAGATTTTGCCAAGCTGCCAAGTTCATCTTCTCGCTTCGTCAGATAAATCGGGACCTTAACAGTAAGATCGGCATTTGCAAGATTGTCTGCGTGCTTGACAAGACTTTGAATCGGATCGCTGATGGTACGAACAGTTAAAAATACGATAACACCGATCAAAATGATGAGTAAGATAGTTATTATTATCTCCTTAACCCCGAAGCGCAGCAGCAAAGAGTAAGGTATAAAACAGCAGATAATAAGAAGCATAATACGAATTATTAGTTTTGCTCCCAGAGAGCGATGATAATTAGCGATAAAATTCTTCATTACTTTCCTCCTATAGGTACCTATATTCATTTATCATGCAAATGTAACATAATGCATTAATACAATTTTCACATAGAGGGATCAAAAAGTCAACGCGGGTAGACATACTAATGGTGGTAAAAATGACGAAAATAATTATGCAAATTTTATAGAAAATATGGAAAAAATTTATTGACAACGAAATGACAAGAGGATATCATAGAACTCAAAATACTATATGAGTTCTGATGGTACTGTCTGGAAGGGGAGAATTCTATGTTGATTGAAGTAAAGGATACATCAATGTCATATAAAAGCCAACCGGTTATTAGGAATGTTAATCTTTCAATCTGTGAAAATGAAATCTTTGGATTGATCGGTCCTTCCGGATCCGGTAAGACAACCTTAATTCGGCTGATTATAGGTGCGATAAATGCAGATCAAGGAACTATTCGGGTTATGGACCACATTGTTCCGCACCTTAGTGTTCTGGATCATATCGGATATATGCCACAGAATGATGCTTTGTACAATGATTTATCAGGATATGATAATCTGATGTTTTTCGGCGGTATGTATCATATGGGTAGAGCTAAGCTGGCACAGAGAGCTTTGGAGGTACTCGATCTGGTAGAATTGGAGACTGACAGCAAGAAACGTGTCGTTAATTATTCAGGAGGTATGAAAAAGCGTTTATCACTTGCGGTTGCGCTACTGCACAATCCCAAGCTTCTAATACTGGATGAACCGACAGTTGGCATCGATCCACTACTTCGGAAGAAGATCTGGGAGGAATTCACCAGACAGAAGCAGCAGGGAAAGACAATTATTGTTACGACCCATGTTATGGATGAAGCTGTCAGATGTGACCGTCTTGGGCTGATAAATCACGGAACAGTATTTGACTGCGATACTGTGGATGCGTTACTGGGCAGGACAAAGAATAACTCGTTGGAAGAGCTTTTTTTACTGGAGGGAGGTACAGAGGTATGAAGACGATGAATATTGTTTCACGTATCATACGTCAGACAGTAAATGACAAAAGATCTATGGGATTAATTCTTTTGGTACCGATTTTTATCTTTACATTGCTGTTTTTTCTTCTCGGAGATTCGGATTATCAAGCCGATATTGCTGTAAACGGATTAACTGATCAGCTGGTCCAAGCTATTGAGAAGCAGGAGGTCACGGTTACGTCGATGACTACGGAGGAAGCAAAAGCTCAGCTGGAGAAGCATGAAAAGGATGCGCTTCTCTATATGGATGATATGGAAATTGTACTGCTTCTGGCAAGTAAGGATGCTGTAAAAAGCAGTATCATTCAAAAAACTGTCACCAATGCGGTGAAGACATTAAATCCTAAGGGGGCTATACGGGTTGAGTTGATGTATGGAGACAGTGATGCCAGTATGTTTAACAGCCTTGGTTATGTACTTATGGGTGTGATATCCTTCTTCTTGATCTTCATCCTTGCTGGTATTTCTTTTGTAAGGGAACGTACGAATCAGACAATGGAAAGGCTTATGGTGACCCCGGTGAAAAGATGGCAGGTAATACTCGGGTATACGCTGGGGTTTGGGATATTCGCTGTCCTGCAGAGTACAATCCTGCTGTGTTATCTGAAGTGGTTTCTAAAGATGTCAATCACGGGCTCCATCATATCGGCCGGAGTCATTATGATATTGATGTCCGTGTCAGCGGTATGTATAGGCGCTTTCTGCTCTATCTTTGCTAATAATGAGTTTCAGATTATGCAATTTATACCTGTAATAATCATCCCGCAGATATTCTTCTCCGGGCTGATATCCTTAGATACCTTGCCATATCATCTTGGAGAGCTTGCAAGGATTATGCCGGTATATTATGCCTGCGATGCCCTCTATGCTATAACGATTAAGGGAGACGGACTTCCGGAGGTTGGTTCGGATTTACTTGCCCTGATCATTTTTATATTGATTTTCTTTATTATCAACATCTTTGCGCTGAAGAAGTACCGACGGATATAGGAAGTGTGAAGAGGAAGAGAGACTGTTTTGCTGCCGTATGGTTATAAAATGGAGGAAATATGATTTCAGAAGAAAAAAGAAACAGGATTATGGATTTTGCATTCAGAAAGTTCACATCGAGCGGAATTGCTCAGATTACGATGGACGATATCGCCAGAGGAGTCGGTATGGGGAAAGGGACACTTTATCAGTATTTTCCTTCGAAGGAAAGACTGATCCTGCAAACGATGGAGTTCATTGCCTTTCGAATGGAGAGAAAGCTGAGTCGTATTCTGGAGGACAACAGTCTGTCACCGGTAGAAAAGCTGAGCCTCTTTCTTAAGGTGGTAGCGGATAAGATTGCTGCTATCAATCCATTAATGCTTGATTATCTGGAACGGAGTATGCCGGATGCTTATGAAAAAATAGAGGAAATCCGTCGGCATATCATAGAGGACAACCTGGGACGATTATTAACGGACGGTAAGCGAAACGGATTATTTGATCCTGCGGTGGATGACAGATTGGTAGTTCAGATGATGATTGGTTCTGTGAACCATATTCTTCATACTCATTCCTACCAGAATGATATGACTCTGGATAAGCTTTTCCATTCTATTATATCCTTACTTTTAAAGGGATGTTTAACAGAGGAAGGGCGAAGATTGGCGAAGGACAGCTTATGAAAGGTAGCAAAGTCTTGACTAAAATACCCGCTTTACCGGGTGAATACTCCGGTAAAGCGGGTTCTTACATAGAACAATTGTAAGGCACAATTATTCCTTGGGCTGCTTCTTATTTACAAAATGAAGGCGCTTTACACCGATAACATAGTCTTCTCCTTGGAAGTGGCAGGTGTGTCCAACATAATAATCCTCAAGTTCAATACTCTCAAGATTATAGACATATCTCCTTACATTATCTGTTTTGTTGTTATTGCGTTCTTCAACAAGGATATAATAAGTGTTCGGATCTACGACATACTCTTCGGGACTGTCCGGATAATATTCTGTTGTTTTAATCAGCTTATCCTTGCTATCCATTTCCTTGATTATCATCTGGGAGGCTTCATCCATTATGGCAATATTAACCTTGAAGGAGGTGCTTTCCTTCTTCTTGCGGGAGCTGCTGCCAGAGGAGGTGGTTTCATTAGCAAGGGTCTGTGATATAACCATGCCTGAGGAATTGCTGGTAGAATAACCCATGCTTTGACCCAAAACAGTATAGATACTTCCGTCTCCTCTCTGATATACAGGGTTCATATGAATAATTTTATCTGATTTTCTGCTGATATTAAGAGTCCCCTCATAGCTGATATCCTTACCGTCTTCGTTCTCATTTAAGGCGCATTTTACATCATAAAAACCAGGGTCACTTATATTAGTAAGATGGCTATTTCCATTATCGTCAATTATTTTTCCTTCACCCATATAGTATCCTGTATATTCTCCAAAGCTTACTTGTCCGTCCTCAGACATAGTACCCTCGGTTTCCATGGAGGCAGGCTTCATGGTCTGCATTTCTAATTTACCCTGACTGTTGATTTTAAATTGTGCATTGTCAAGCTGCTCCTCCTGTAGTTTTAAGGTATCCAGCCCGATCGTGACGAAGATGCCGCAAAGCCTTTCTGATTTGTGGGCGGTCACTTCGTCGTATACTGCCAGCTGGCAGCCAGAAAGGCAGCAGACTGACAGAAGTAATAAGATAAACAGTGTAATAGCTATTCTATATCTATTCTTCATCTTCATCCTCCTCTAGGTTCCCGTCACAGGACAGGATATCTCCGACATCACATTTGAGATAGTGGCATATCTTATTCAGGGTCGAGAATCGAACACCCTTTGCTTTGCCGCTTCGGAGTACAGACAGGTTGGCCTCTGTAATATCGACTAACTTGCATAGCTCCTTTGAGGTCATATGGCGTTCCTTTAATTTCTCTTCCAGATGTATTAGTATTGCCATACGAATCACCCCTATATAATCATTTCATTATCTTCCTGCAGCTCTTTGGTTTCCTTAAAATAGCCGGACAATATCATGGCACCGAAGGCAATAATTAACGGAGACAGGGTGATATTGAGACTAAAGGCTGTATCACTCAACCGGCTGGATAGAAGGAACTGGATTACATTTAAAGCCAAGTTGCAAAAGACAGTGACATAGACAGCCTTCTTACCGGCATTGCTTAATTGGGAGGCAGCTCTATATTCTTCCTCTTCCATATGGTGCGTAATCATCTCCTGTATCAGCTGGATTCCTTCGACCAGGATATAGATTGCGAAAACCACCGGCAGGCACCTAAGTAGATAATTAAAAATTATGATAAACTGATTGAGGGAGGCACTTTCCTGGGTTGGCAGGATGGATGAGAACAGGGAAATGCTTCCGGCTTTGACAGAATGCTTATCCAGAGCAGCAAACAACTCAAAGGTTGAAAGGTAACCAATCAGGAAGGTATACAGAATGGAGAGAAGCCGAAGAATAAGCTGTAATTTCTTTCCCAGATATTGCTGCCGGTTTCCTTTTTCAGTAGCGGTCAGCGTCTCCAGCATGCGAATCATGAAATAAGTCAGCCACAGAGAATAGAAGATGATGACAAAAGCAAATTTGACTATCCCAATAACAGATTGGTCGGTCAGCATCTGAGGGGCCCATTTTAACATGAGTCCCGAATTGATGAAATGATAAAGCATATAGAAAGTAAAGACACTGATTATAGGCAGCAGAAGATCTACCTTCCTAAGTCCTGTCCTTATCCTCCGAACGAGCAGATACAGAATCGGAGAGAGTGAAAGCATTACAAAGCAAAACAGAGCAAGCATATTCCCGAGGGATGAGGAAAGTGATAACCAGCGAAGACCCCTTCCAATCCATTCGAAGGGTTTATATAAGAGTTCCAGGGGATTACTGAGTATAGCAAAATTGTACATGAGATAAGCTAAACCGATGGAAATGATCCCTTCTAACAGCAGTAACCGTCCCATTTTTTTCATATAAATATCCTCCATAATTATTGTTATACGATAATTATATGATTAAAATTATCGTTTGTCAATAATTATACAAAATATGTAGATGGTTTCTGTTAGGTTTAGATAACTTAATCTATTTTATTAAGAGATAGCTTTCTGTGTGGGTTAATCAGCTTACATATTTTATGGCAGATGGGTATGAGTAGCACTCCAAAGATCAATGCAATAGCAATAGGTGTATACGGAATGATATATTACGGATAGCTTTCCATTGGAACAGCACCGCTACTCTGCATTTCCTTTATAACCAAAATTCCCATATAGATTGGATAAGATGATGCTATGGTTACACCGGTTAATGACAGCAGATAAAACCGTAAATATCGTTAGATATTCATTTCATATACCTCCCATCAATTAAATACTCTGATATATCGTGCAGTGTTATATGATTTCCATAACCTTTGCTTCGCTGTCGAATAATCTCTTTTTCATACTGTACCTCCATACTATTGCTATGGTCTAAGCTATTACGGTAGTCTGTGCTTGTCTATACATCTGGTAAAATAAGTGAGGGAGGAAGGTGGTGCAAAAAAGCCCTTAACGTGTTTTATCCACAGCTAAGGGCTTCCTATTTTATTTATTCCCACTCAATGGTTGCCGGGGGTTTTCCTGTGACATCGTAACAGATACGATTGACGTGCTTTACTTCATTGACAATTCTATTAGAAATCTTACCAAGCAAATCCCAGGGCAGCTCGGCAAATTCTGCGGTCATAAAATCGGTAGTGGTTACTGCTCTAAGAGCAACAGTATAGTCGTAGGTTCTCTCATCACCCATAACACCGACGCTTCGAAGATTGGTTAATACTGCGAAGTATTGTCCGATAGAGCGGTCCAAGCCTGCCTTAGCTATTTCCTCACGATAGATATAATCAGCATCCTGAATAATTTTAATCTTATCTGGAGTAACATCTCCGATGATACGGATTGCAAGACCGGGACCGGGGAAGGGCTGTCTGTAGACTAATTTTTCAGGAATACCGAGCTCCAGACCGGCTTTCCTTACCTCGTCCTTGAAGAGGTTTCGTAAGGGCTCGATGATTTCCTTGAAATCCACATAATCGGGAAGACCGCCTACATTGTGGTGGCTCTTGATGACAGCAGACTTTCCGAGGCCGCTTTCGATTACATCAGGATAGATGGTTCCTTGTACCAGAAAATCTACCGTTCCGATCTTCTTAGCTTCCTCTTCGAAGACGCGGATGAATTCCTCACCGATGATTTTTCTCTTCTGCTCCGGCTCGGATATACCTGCCAGCTTATCATAAAATCGCTGCTGAGCGTTGACACGGACGAAATTCACATCGAACTGAGTGGTGAAGACCTGCTCCACTTCATCTCCCTCGTTCTTTCGTAGCAGACCATGGTCGACGAAGATACAGGTCAGCTGCTTACCGACTGCCTTACTGATCATAACAGCTGCAACGGAGGAATCTACCCCACCGGATAAAGCGCAGAGAACCTTCTTATCTCCGATTTTCTCTTTTAAGGACTTTACCATTTCCTCAGTAAAGGAGGACATTTTCCAGTCTCCGGAGCAGTTACATACTTTATATAGGAAGTTATGAAGCATCTGCGTACCCTCCGGGGTATGGACTACCTCTGGATGGAATTGAACTCCGTAAAGCTTTTTCTCGGGATTCTCGATAGCTGCGATGGGGCAGGCATCTGATCTTGCGATGATTTCAAAGCCTGCTGCGGGCTGCTCGATATAATCAGTATGGCTCATCAAGCAGGTTGTATTCGTTGATACTTTATGAAATAATTTGGAGGTTGTGGTTATGTTTAACTCTGTTTTGCCATATTCACGTATCGGTGCCTTCGTTACCACTCCTCCTAACTGTAGGGTCATCAGCTGACAACCGTAGCAGATCCCGAGGATCGGGATTCCCAGAGTGAAGATACCAGGATCGCAGGAGGGAGCTTCAGGATCATACACACTGTTCGGTCCACCGGTAAAAATAATACCTTTAGGTGCTATTTCCTTAATCCGCGCAAGACTGGTTGTATGCGGTAGGACTTCGCAATATACGTTGCATTCTCTGACTCTCCGGGCAATTAACTGATTATATTGGCCTCCAAAGTCAAGCACAATAATGATTTCTTTTTCCACGTTATAACCTCCTAGATATTCAATTTATCTGTTTTCACATTGTTTAAAAGCTTTCTTCGAAAAAATGTAGCTTCATAATACAACATTTTTTATGAATATGCTAGTGTAAATATTACTTTTCTCCGATATATATAGCAGAGAACGAGAATTGTACCGAATATTCAACATAATGCTCAGGAATCTGCAAAATGAAACAAAAATAACTTCATTTAACAGAATAAGACAGGTTATTGGGTAAAAAGGCCTATTTTCTGGGGTTGATATTCTGTTTACAATTACCTCATATCGTGGTATCATTTACTTAATTTACAATATATGGTGTTTGAAAGTGGTATATAAAACACAGGGGGATTATACATGGGATGTAGC
The DNA here is from genome assembly GCA_023415635.1 of Bacillota bacterium. Taxonomy (GTDB): domain Bacteria; phylum Bacillota; class Clostridia; order Lachnospirales; family Lachnospiraceae; genus Mobilitalea. Next base: position 54,340 of record JAEZJV010000006.1, read on the forward strand.
GTTACACGGGAGATGTTCGACGGTGCTCCTGAGATTGATTTCGATTCCGGATACAGATATTTTCTTGGGAATATTCAAAACTACACCAAAGCTCTATTATCCATATTGAAGAGCATAAAAGCGAAGCTGCCCATCCTACAGGTTATGATGATGACTCAGGAGTATGAGGGGCTTCGTTCCATAACACAGACTCTTCAGAAGATGTTTGGTAATATTGGAGCAGGTGGTTTAGCTGAGGCTTCCTACCAACTTGAAAAATCACTCTTAAATGATGAACTGAGTGCAAGACCGGATTTATTAACCGCGTATGCAGAAAGCTTGACGACCTTTGCCGAGCATCTGGAGCTGCTTTTAAAGACCCTGGACTTAAAACACAGGACAGACAAGGACGATAATGCTTCCGGCTTCATGAATTATGATTTCACGAAAACCAAGGAAAGCATAAGGCGATCTTCGGACTTGCTGGAACGTAAAATAATATAAAGTGCAATATACAGAATGATTTATATGGATTACTGTATGAATCGTTTTGTATACCCCCACTAAGCCCTGTTTTCGCTGACAAAAACAGGGCTGTTTTATTTGAAAATCTACAAACAAAGACAATTAGTGCAGATACTTTTTAAAAGAATATTAATAAGAACCATAAAAATGGCACAATATATATTTGTGTCATTTTTTTATAGTTTTTCATCAGGAAAAACTTTAAATATAGGAGGAGCGCAACATTGGTTATCTTATCTAAAGGAAATTTTAACATAAATAATTTAATACAGGTTATAGTTCTGATGCTGCTATTGGTCTTTATCGGCTTTATTCTTCTGCTGCTTTATTACAGGTTTAGTCACTTTGGTAAAAAAGTGGATTTCCATGAGACCTCGGGGAAAGAGGAAGAGAATCTCTGCCCCAGAGACTGGGAAAAACAGATGCTTGAGCTGGCAGAGAACCAGAACCAGGTTAAGCTGATACGATACAGCTTTGTTTTAGATGATTATAATCAAATTGCCTATAAAAAGCTGAATAAAATCAGGGATAGTATCTCTGAGATACCAAATGATATACTTTCGCTTATTCCCGCTGCCAAATGGTTATTTGATAACTTTCAGATGATGTATCGGGAGATTAAGAAGGTACGTACCTCGGGCACCAGCTATGCGGTTCTGCCCATACTGATAACAAAGCAATATCGGGGCTTCCCGCGTATCTATATTGTCGCAAAGAAGATGGTGGCACTTTGCAACGGACATATCAATGAAGACAACATCTCTGTTATGCTAAAGGCATATCAACAGAAGATTGCATTGACTGATAAGGAAATCTGGGTGCTTCCGGAGATGCTGGGCTTCTGTCTGCTGGAGGAAATTATCAAGATATCGGGAGAGATCCTAAGACTCATTCAGATAAAGTCCGATGCAGATCGCTTCTTAAAGGAAAAACTGGAGTCTGGGCAGGAGGTCGCTGATATTTCGTTACTGCTAAGTGATATCAATCAGTATACCAGGAAAAAGTCAAGCCTGGATAGAAAAAGCTGTGTCTGTTTCTTAAAGGGGGAGCAGGAAATTTATTCTTTTCATGCACATGTTCTTTATTTATTAAGGAACATGTCCTATGATGTGGAGTCAATACAGCGTTATCTGAATTATCATTGCAATTCTGCAGGAAAGATAGTTCATACCAATGATATCTTTCAGGAAGAGGGAAGAATTGAGTCTTGCCTTGAGACACGTATTCGCGCATTGATTGTCAGTCTGAGAGATATCAATGAGCTGGATGAAGAGAGATTTTTTGAAGAGTATTCCTATCAGGAACGAATTCTTGGAAAGGATCCGGAGGGAATTTATCAGAAGATGGATTCGGAAGCCAAGGGAATGTACCGTGGCGTCATCGTAAAGCTATCTCTTCGTTATAAAATAGATGAAGAAAAGATAGCGGATACCTGTCTGGCCCTTGCCGAAGAAGGAAGAAGCGAGCTTCATTGTCCTCATCATGTAGGCACCTATCTGTTGGGGAAAGGTTATCCGATCCTGAAGGCTACGGTATTGGGTAAGCCTATGCCTAAGCTGCTGCAGCATAAGAGAAACAGAAAAGGGTACCTATATTTTTCGTCACTGCTTCTGATATTTTTCCTAGCATTCACACTGCTTGCCTATGCTGTTATAAAACTCGGGGATGTTAGAAGTACCGGTGCTGTTGTACTGAGCTTCTTTATTTCCATGCCAATGCTTTTAGGAATAGCGTTGGAAATTAATAATTTTATTTTTACGAGAACTATTATGGTAAAGAAAATCCCCTCTCTGAATTATCAGTCAGAGATACCGGAGACTGCAAAAACCTTTGTAGTTATGCCGGTCATTGTATCCTCCAGAGAGCAGGGACTCGAATATTTGAACAGACTACAAAAGCATTATCTGGCTAACCGCCAATCCAATCTGTATTTTGCCCTTCTGGTGGATTATGAGGATTCCGAGGAGGAATTCCTACCCAAGGATGAAGAGATTAAAGCATCCCTGGTCTTTCGAATCAAGGAGCTGAATGAGCAATACCCTTCAGTGCAACAAAGGTTTTCCCTATTTATCAGGCGCCGTCAATGGAATCCCTCTGAGAGCTGCTATATGGGCTGGGAAAGAAAGAGAGGGAAGCTTGAGGAATTCAATCAATTGCTATGCGGTGCTGCCAAGGAGGAAACCAGCTATTCTTATTTACACTGTAATGAGGAAAGCCTGAGAAGCTTTCGATATGTCATAACCCTGGATGCTGATACTAATCTGCTTCGGGATAACGCTGCCAAGCTGGTAGGACTCATTGACCATCCGCTGAACCGGCCGGTACTAGATGAGTCAAATCAGAAGGTGAAGGAAGGCTATGTCATCATCCAGCCCTCGGTCAGAAATCACATCGCTGGCAGAAAGGGGAGTCATTTTGCCAAGATATTCGGAGGGGATTCCGGACTGGCACACTATGGTGCTGTTATTTCTGATATCTATCAGGATATTTTTAATGAAGGAATTTATACAGGAAAGGGTATCTATGATGTAAAAGCCTTCTATAAGCTTCTTCATAAGAAGGTACCGGAAAATAGGATTCTTAGCCATGATCTCTTTGAAAGCTGTTATGCCCGAACAGCCTTTTCCAGTAATGCAAAGGTAATGGACAGCTTTCCCTCCAGTGTGATTGCTTTTGCAAAGCGGGAGCACCGATGGATCAGAGGCGATTGGCAGCTTCTGCCCTGGCTCTTCTTCAAGAAGACTACAGATGGAAAGGCTCTCTGTGCACTTGCTAAGTGGAAGATATTTGATAATCTTAGGCGAAGCATGGTGCCCTTGAGCAAGACTCTTTTCCTGCTGCTGAGTTATCTCTTGTTCCCTAAGGCATGGTATCTCTGGATTTTACCCATTTTTTTTAATGATATCTTCGGATTGATTAATCTGACATTTGCTACATTATCACAGAAGCTGTTTCGGCCAAAGCTGGTATTGGTCTATAAAGGCTTTATAAAGGCATTGGGAATCATGGTTAAGAGAGCTTTATTGGAATTTACCTTAACTCCCTATCGTGCATATATCGCAACAGATGCTATGCTTAGAACCATGTATCGGCTGCTTATCAGCAAGAAGAACCTATTACGATGGAATACAGCAGAAGCGGTGGATTCTTCAATTATAAACACAAGAAGAGGATATTTTCTTACGATGATGAGCTCCTATATACCGGTAATTTTGCTTTACCTGCTTATCCTGATAATACCAGTCGATGTAGTAGGTAAGCTTCTGGCAGCAGGAGTAGGTCTGGTATGGGCACTTGCATATCTGATAGCCTACTATATCAGTCAGCCAATGGTAAGCAGGAAGGAACAGATGCAGGATACTGAGCTACTGCTTGAGACTGCAAGAAGAACCTGGAGATTCTTTAAAACCTATTCAACCGAAGAGAGGCACTTCCTATGCCCGGATAACTATCAGATGACGCAGATGGAAAAAGTCAGTGAAAAGACATCACCGACTAATATTGGATTGCAATTTCTTGCAATTATTTCTGCATATGATTTCGGCTTTGAGACAGTAAGCCAAACAGTGCAGTCAGGAGAGCAGCTGCTGGATACGGTTCAGAAATTAGTGAAGTGGAAGGGACATCTTTTTAACTGGTATCATATCACGACACTTGAGGTGCTTAATCCGGCGTATATTTCTACTGTTGACAGCGGTAATTTCCTTGGCCATCTGCTTACGTTTAAAAACGGTCTTTTAAAGCTTCTGGAGCAGCCCCTATATTCTCCTGCCTTTATCAAGGAATTAAGATATCTCCTAAAGCAGAGCAACATTGAGCTACAGCAGGAGAAAGGCTATAGGATAGTGCACAAATTACAGGAAGAATATCATACTATTGGTGACCTTATTGCAGATATCACTGAGATTTGGGATAGTATGACAGAAGAACTAAGCCGGAGAGAAGGCAATCGCCGGATGATGTCTGCATGTAAGAGGACAAGGGAATTTTTAGAAATTGTAGATCGGATGGTAAATGAAGTCTGTAACCTTCAGCTTAGGGAGGAAAGCCTCGTTCACTGCCCCAGCCTGAAAATGATTGCAGAGAAAGAAAAACACGGTGCTGCACTGCAATGCAGAATTCAATCAATATGTCATAACATTGACAATATCCTGGAGAATGCTGATTTTTCGGCCTTATTCAACCACCAGAGAATGCTGTTCCACATTGGATACCAGGTGGATACCAACCAGCTCGATGCCGGGTGTTATGACCTGATGGCTTCAGAATCAGCACTGACAAGCTTATATGCCATTGCGGCGGCACAGGTACCGCTGAAGCATTGGTACAAGCTTGGGAGGCCGCTTACAATCGTCAAGGGAATTCCTTGCTTTGTATCCTGGAGCGGGACAATGTTCGAATATCTGATGCCTAATCTGGTATTCAAGGAATACGAAGGCTCTGTCTTTGCTCAGACTTCGGAAGCAGTGGTACTTCAGCAGATGCATTACGCAAAGGAAGTAGGGATACCCTGGGGAATCTCGGAGTCGCAATATAATCGGTTTGATTTAGATGCCAATTATCAGTACAAGGCTTTTGGAGTTCCGAAGATCAGGCTGCAGCCTGTACGTAAAAACTCCCTGGTATCGACACCGTATGCAACAATGCTGGCACTGGATATCACAGATAAGGAATGTCTGGATAATTTGAAAAGGCTTCAGAGCTTGGGAGCCTTTGGAGAATTTGGCTTTTATGAGTCCATAGATTTCAATCTGCCAAGCACGTTAGACAGAACACCCTATTGTATTGTCAGATCCTATATGGCTCACCACCAGGGAATGATACTTGCGGCTATTAATAATTACCTGCATCAGGGAATACTCCGGGAGCGATTTCATGCTGAGCCGATAATTAAGGCGGTGGAGGTGCTCTTGGAGGAAAAACGACAATCGCATTTGATATCTCTCGCTAAAAGAGGCTATACGATAAAAATCGGGAAGCCTCTCTTTCGAGAGGACGGCTACAGCAGCCGCTATATTAACAGCTTAGCACCCACAATTCCTGCTGTGAATTATCTTTCGAACGGACGTTACTCCTTGATGATTACTTCAGACGGAGACGGTTTTAGTAAGTATGAGGACAGGATGCTATATCGTTTTAGAGCAGATGTCTATGCCAATACCGGAAGCTATATCTATATTAAGGATAAGAAGGCAGATAAGCTGTGGAGCACAGCCTATCATCCTACGCTGACGGAGCCCGAAGAATATCAGACAGTATTTACACCATATCAGGCTGAGTTCAAACGAAGAGACGGAGATATATCCACTCATACGCTTGTTAGTCTGGATGCAGATCATGACCTTGAGATACGAAAGCTGATTATAACCAATCAAGGTAAAGAGGAAAAACGTCTGGAGATAACCAGCTATATGGAGATGGTAGGTGATACCCATCTTGCGGAGCTTAGTCATCCTGCTTTCAATAAGCTCTTTTTGGAAAGCGATTATCTGGAAGAGGAAAGGATCTTTCTGACGAAAAGGAGGGGAGATGGTTCAGGAGAAAAGCCATATATGCTCCATATGCTTCGTACGGATAAAAAGCTATGTAAAAAGCTGGAATATGAAAATGATAGAAAAAGGTTCATAGGAAGAAACAATACTCTTGCCAACCCGGAATCGGTGGTTAACAGCATATCCCTCTCCAATCGTTCCGGTTTTTGCAATGATCCAATCATGAGCATTCGAGCGGAATTCTGCCTGAATGCAGGAGAGGCGGTAACCCTTGCATTTATCACGGGAGTATGCTCCTCAAAGGAAGAAGCAAGGCAGATCGGAGAGGAATTAAGTGTTTCCTATCGTATCGATGATATTCTTGAGAAGTATCGCTTACAGAAGGACATCGAGCTGAAGTATCTGGAAATCAGTAAGGCTCAGCTGAATGCCTTTCAGGAATTGATCAGTCCGATTTTTTATCCTTCAAGTCTGTATCGTGGATCAGGGGAATTGATTTTACGGAATAATCTAAATCAAAACAACTTATGGAGATTTGGAATCTCGGGTGATCAGCCCATCCTGCTGTTACAGGTTTCGAGTATTAATCAGGAAAGGATGATTCGGGATGTAATAAAGGCATATGAATACCTTAGGATAAATCGCATACTGGTAGATCTGGTTATACTGACAGAGTCAGAACACGGATATCTTCAGGAAGTGGACTTTCTGGTGAATGAGCTTGTCAGTTCACTTCGTATTTATGACAATAATGGAGGTAAGCCCAGCTTTTTTATGCTCCATACCTATGAATTATCACAATCAGAGCTGGATTTGCTGCATACTGTAGCCAGGGTGGTCTTCTCCAGTGAGACTGGAATTTATTTTAGGAATGTTAAGGACAATTTATTTGAAATGCTGGAAGAATATGAGGGATAAGGAGGAGATAGAAGTGGAACAGGCGACTATACCGGAAAATACTGCTCCGAAAGAGGAGACGAAAGAATTCTTTAACGGTTTCGGAAGCTTTATAGGAGATGGAAGAGAGTATGAGATACTTCTTGAGGGAAATAATCGTCCTCCTGCACCTTGGATCAATGTAATTGCCAATAAAAGCTTTGGATTTCAGATATCAGAGGCAGGAGCCGGCTTTACATGGAGTAGGAACAGCAGGGAAAATAAGCTGACCTCCTGGTCCAATGATCCTGTAACGGACAGGGCATCCGAAGCAATCTATATACTGGATGAGGTATCGGGAGAGGTTATGACACCTGTTTCCCATGGGAGAATGGATCGGGGAAACTATGTCATACGACATGGCTTCGGTTATTCCAGGTTTCTTCATGAGGAAGAGGAGTTGGGCCAGGAAATGACGGTGTTTACACCGTTATATGATCCAATGAAGCTCTGGATACTAAAGCTTACTAATCATTCGAAACAGCTTCGTTATCTGAGATTGACCTGCTATGTGGAGTGGGTGCTTGGGACGAATAGGGAGCATACCAATCCTTATATACGGACCTCCTTTGATGGTAAACAGCAGAGCCTTTGTGCCAATAACATCTATACGATGAACTTTCAGGAAAGTACGGCTTTTCTCTTTTCAAGTGAAACAATTATCGGATATACCGGTGACAGAGCGGAATTTTTTGGGCAGAGGGGCAGTATGCTTGAGCCCAGAGGGGCACAGATGCACCTTACCAAGAATGTCGGAGTCTGCCTGGATCCCTGTGGGGCTATTCAGATCTCTGTACTTATCCCTCCCGGAGAAACCAAGAAAGTGTTGTTCGGGCTCGGTGAATGCAGTGACAGAACAGAGCTTACGCTGCTTAAGAGCAAGTATGCCAGTGTGATTTCGGCAGAACGGGAGCTGGAGGAGGTAAAGACTGATTGGGACAGGATATTGAGTTCTGTAAAAGTCAGGACGAAGGATAAGGCAATAGACTACCTGATCAATGGGTGGCTGCTTTATCAGACCATATCCTGCCGTATCAATGCAAGGGCAGCCTTCTATCAATGCGGTGGGGCTTTCGGATACAGGGATCAGCTTCAGGATACCCTGGCACTTACTCTCACAGACCCGCAAGCATTACGAAAGCAAATTCTGATAGCCTGCAGCAGGCAATTTGAAGAAGGAGATGTACAGCACTGGTGGCATCCGCCCATGGGAATAGGTGTGAGGACGAGATTCTCTGATGATCTTCTCTGGCTGCCCTACTGTGTATCGTTCTATATAAAAACCACAGGAGATATGAAGATACTACAGGAGTCTGTGCCCTATATCAAGGGTCCTGTATTGGAGGAAGGGCAGCATAATTTGATGTTTATACCGGAGGTCTCCGAGCTTTGTGAAAGTGTATATGAGCATTGTAAGAGGGCTATAGACAGGACGGATTTTGGGGTGCACGGTCTCCCTCTGATGGGAGGTGGAGACTGGAATGACGGTATGGATAAGGTCGGAATTGAAGGAAAGGGAGAAAGTGTTTGGCTGGCATGGTTTCTCTACACCTTGCTCGGCGAGTTTATACCAATATGCAGTGCAATGAGCGATCACACCTATGCCAATGAACTGCAAAAGATACGGGACAATCTGATTGGAAGTATTGAGGAGCATGCCTGGGATGGTGAATGGTATCTGAGGGCATTCTATGACGATGGAACGAAGCTCGGATCGAAGGACAATGATGAATGCAGGATAGATTCTATCAGTCAGTCTTGGAGTGTAATCTCAGGAGGAGCCGAAAGGGTAAGGGCAAAAACAGCTATGCAATCAGCATGGCGTTACCTTATCAGGGAAGAGGAGGCGCTTTCACTGCTTCTATATCCCCCCTTTAATAAGACGGAGAAGAATCCCGGATATATCAAAAATTATATCCCGGGTATCCGTGAAAACGGCGGGCAATATACCCATGCAGCAGTCTGGCTGGCAATAGCGACAGCAAAGCTGAAGGACTATAATATGGCACATACGCTGTTTACCCTTCTCAACCCCATTCATATCACTCAGAATAAAAAGGATTCACTTCGCTATGAGAAGGAGCCTTATGTCATGACTGCTGACATATCCTTAAGTCCCCCTTACACGGGCAGAGGTGGCTGGAGCTGGTACACGGGCTCTGCCGGCTGGATGTATCAGGGGCTGCTTTTTTGGTTTCTGGGATTTAGGAAGGAGAAGGAGGAGCTGATCATTGATCCTGCAACTCCTGCCAGCTTCGGTGACTATGTCATTTATTACCGCTATGGCACCTCTGAATATGAAATCCGTGTAGAAAGCCGAAGTAAAGGAAAGCTGAACACAGAGAGTCTGTCAATAGATGGTGTAGTAAATACGGGTAATAGAGTGAAGCTGGCCGACGACGGGAAGAAGCACCTCGTTATCGTATAAGCTATACCCGCTAGCCAGAAAGAGCTGTAGCATAATTTCATGCTACAGCTCTTTTGAAATTGAATTTTACCAGGAAGCTAAAGGGTCGCCTTTTGCCCCTTATCGCCTCGCTTCCTCATGCGTACCTTTTTTGCACTTAGGGCTTTCTCATTGTACTGGAAGGTATCCGTGCTCGGATTCAAGGCAGTAGCGAAGGCTACCCTATCATTCTTTTCCAGTGTAATCGCTTTTACACCACGGCTGGTTTTCTTTAGTTCACTTACCTCAGAAAGTGGGAAGCCGAGGGATAAGCCCTTCTCTGTCAGGAGAATTACCTTCAAATTACCTGCCAAAACATCACGTGCAGACAATAGGTTGATTGCCACGATCTCATCCTTTTCCTCCAGCTTGGTGGAAACAATCTGAGAACGGTTTGTCTCAAATTCCACACCGGATACCTGCTTAATGAAACCGGCCTTTGTGGTAAAGAGCAGCTGTGATTCATACAGCTGTTCAAAGGAGGTATAAAGTACCACATTCTCCTTACCCAATTTACACAGATTATGAATCAGGACTCCCTTATCCTTGAACTTACATCTGGGAATTGCCTCTGCTTTAACCTGATACATATTTCCTTCCGCGGTAAATACACAAAGCCTGTCGGTATTCTTCATCAGCAGGACATAAACAAATTCCTTTAAATTATCCTCAGAGGCTCTGGCATAGCTGGCGGTATCGATGGATTTGGTATAACCGAACCGATCGATCAGGATATAGATATCCTCAATCTTTACTTCTTCAACATAATCGGAAATAGAGGCATTGGCAAGGAGGGTTCTTCTGTCCCGGTGGAAGGTCTTTTTATATTCTCTTAATCGTCCTTTGATTACCTTATACAGCTCCTTGGTATCCCCAAGGATTTTCTGATACTCCTCAATGGAGCTTTTTAGGGAGGTGTTCTCATCATGAAGCTTTAAGATCTCGAGGCCGATCAATTTGCTTAGCTGCATAGCTAAGATAGCATCCGCCTGTCGTTCTGTGAAGTCCAGCTTGGAGGCATCCCCTCTGGATTGCTCTGATTTGAAGCGTATTTCCTCCGTGTTACCCTCCATAAGGCAAGCCTTGGCCTGCTTCACTGAGGTGCTGCCACGTAGAATTTCGATAATCAGGTCAATGACATCGGTTGCTTTGATGAGGCCGCCGACGATTTCCAGACGCTTGATGGCTTTATCGAGCAGATATTCATATTCCTTCGTATAGAGCTCCACCTGGAAAGCTACGAATTCACTCAGGAGGCTTTTTAAATTGAATACAATTGGCTGCTGGTTTTTAACAGCCAGTAGGTTGGCGGAATAGGTGTCCTCCATGCAGGTCTTTTTATAAAGACCGTTAAGCAGGTTGTCCAGATCCCGATCCTTTTTTACCTCAATCACTATGCGAATGCCTTCCTTGGAGGATTCGTCACGGACATCATGGATTTCATCAAAAACCTTATCCTTAATCAAGGCGGCAAGGTTTTCGACAAGCTTAGTCTTATTACCAGCGATGGTATAGGGTATTTCGGTTATTACTATATTCTTACGGCCGTAATCACCATTTTCAATCTCAACCTTAGAACGAATGCGGACCTTACCTTCACCGGTCTCATACAGGGCGAGCATATCATCCTGATTGGTGATGATACCCCCTGTAGGAAAATCTGGAGCAGGTATGTAATCCATTAGTTTACTTACGGTAATATTAGGGTTGTCCATATAAGCAATGACGCCGTCTATGACCTCATCAGGATTGTGAGGTGGAATGTTGGTGGCCATACCTACCGCAATGCCGGTGGTTCCGTTGATTAAGAGGTTTGGTATCATTGCAGGCAGTACAACCGGTTCCTTCTCACTATCATCGAAGTTCGGGGCAAAGTCAATCAGTCCCTTCTCCAGATGATCCAGAAGCGCCATAGAACCGGGAGAGAGCCGCGCCTCGGTATAACGCATGGCAGCAGCACTATCGCCGTCGATGGAACCGAAATTACCATGACCGTCTACCAAGGGGACCATCAGGGAGAAATCTTCGGTCATGTGCACCAGTGCCTCATAGATAGAACTGTCACCGTGAGGATGGTATTTACCCATAGTATCTCCGACGATACGGGCACTTTTTCTATGAGGCTTAGCAGGGTCCAGGCCCAGTTCTATCATGGAAAATAATATTCTTCTTTGAACCGGCTTCAATCCGTCACGGACATCGGGCAGAGCACGGGAGATGATAACACTCATTGCATAATCCCGATAGCTGTTTTTCATCTCTTCGGAAAAATCCAACTGTATAATCTGATCAGTATTGTTTTTCATTCTTACCTCCGTATATCTAATACTTGATATATCCTACATCAGAAGCTCGTACCGGGGATTTCTTACGTATGAGCTTTCTTATATATCTACCTTCGCATATCTTGCCTCTTCCATAATAAAGCTTCTTCGCGGAGGAACATTGCTGCTCATCAGCATAGTGGTAATTTCGTCTGCCTCAACGGTGTCACTGATGGAGATTTGTGCAAGGATACGGGTTTCGGGGTCCAGTGTGGTTTCCCACAGCTGATGGGCATCCATCTCTCCAAGACCTTTATAACGTTGGAGGCTCAGGATTTTATTGCTTTCCTTCTTCCTGAATTTATCCAGTTCAAAATCATTGAATAGATATTCGGACAGCCTTGTCTTCTTACCCTTTACGGTAGTCTCATAATCCACCTTATAAAGAGGAGGAAGGCCTCGGTATACCTTTCCTTCAAGAATCAGCTCAGGCATGAATCTGTAGAAGAAGGTCAAAAGCAGGGTGCTGATATGAGCACCATCGACATCGGCATCGGTTAATATGATGATTTTATCATAACGGAGCTTTGAAATATCAAACTCGTCTCCAATTCCGCAGCCAAAGGTAGCGATCATCTGTTTAATTTCATTATTAACAAGAATTTTCTCAAGGGTAGCTTTCTCCACATTCAGAATCTTGCCTCGCAAGGGAAGCACGGCCTGCGTTCTTCGGTTCCTGGCAGTTTTTACAGTACCGCCCGCAGAATCACCCTCAACGATATACAGTTCACATTCTTCCGGCTTCCTGGAGGAGCAGGAAGCCAGCTTACTTCTGGTATCCACATCACTCAGCTGCTTTAAGACAGCTATCCGTGCTTTATCACTGGCACGTCTGGCGTTGAAGGATTTCAGGGAGTTCTCCAGAATGGTTCTTAATACCTCTACATGCTTATCAAACCAACGGACTGATTCAGAGGTAAATACATCCTCCACGGCAGTTTTCGCGTCAGTGTTACCAAGCTTGGTCTTTGTCTGACCTTCAAACTGAGGATCGGGATGCTTGATGGATATAATCGCAACCAATCCGTTACGGATATCCTTACCATCGAAATTCTCATCCTTTTCCTTGAGGACATTCAGTTCTCTTGCATACTGATTCATGACCCGGGTCAAGCCGGATTTGAAACCGGTTACCAGAGTGCCGCCATCCACGACATTGATACGGTTGCAGTAAGCATTGATCTGTTCAGTAAAGCTATCGGTATATAATAATGCGATTTCCACCTCAATATCACCGCTTTTTCCCTCCAGATAGATCGGTTCATCGTGGAGAGGCGTCATTTCACGGGTTAGATAGGAGACAAAGCTCTTGATTCCGAACTCCTCCTGATAAGTCTTCTCGATCCCCGTAAGCTGGTCAGTGAAATGAATTAACAGATTCTTATTTAGAAAAGCAATTTCCTTTAATTTTTTGGTAATGATTTCTGCCTTGAACTCTACGGATTCAAAAATTGTATCATCAGGATAGAAGGTTACCTTCGTTCCCGAATCGGATTTATTACATTTGCCGACCACAGGAAGAAGCCCACCTTCCAGCTGGGTAACCGGATGGCCGCCATTCACATATTCATCACGATATAATTTACCCTCTCTTTTTACTTCGACAATCATTCGCTTAGAGAGCGCATTCACGACAGAGGCACCCACGCCGTGCAGACCGCCGGATACCTTGTATACGGAGTTACCGAATTTACCGCCGGCATGGAGTATTGTGTAAACAACACGAACGGAAGGGATTTTCTTGGTTGGATGAATATCAACCGGTACTCCTCGTCCGTTGTCGCTTATTTCTATACCCCCATCCTTTAATAATGTAACATCAATCCTTGAACAAAAACCTGCCAGGTGTTCGTCAATACCATTATCGATTATCTCCCAGATCAGATGGTGCAGACCTCTCGGTCCCGTGCTTCCGATATACATACCGGGACGCTTCCTGACTGCCTCCAGTCCTTCTAATACGACGATCTGGTTACCGCTATATTGCTCCATGGTGTAAAACCCCTTCTGTAAATAATTTATCCTGGTAATTATATCATATTGATTACTATAATTCCAGAAGTATTACAATCATATGTTCGCGCTATACTGATAATCAACGAATAAAAATTAAAATAATGATTGAAAATTACGTAGAATGATGTATAATAGGAACAATTATTGAATTTAGATCATCACCCCCTCGAAGCTGAGCGAAAGGGGGAATTCTATTGGTTCTTAAGAAATGGTAGACTAATTTGATTTATGACATACATAATAGGATGTTATATTTATGCAATTCCTATTATATTGATCTCGGGGCTGTACTTGAACCCGGAATGAAAGGCGACGAAGTATTATGGGCCTATTTTTATATGAAACACATCTGCATACTACTACTGCAAGTGCCTGCGCCCTGTTCTCCGGGGAACAGCATGTCAGATACTATAAGGCTGCGGGCTATAGCGGAATTATCGTGACAGACCATTTTTTTAACGGGAACTGCTGTGTACCACGTAACCTCTCCTGGGAAGAACGCGTGGACTTATTCTGCAAGGGCTATGAAGAGGCAAAGGCGGAAGGAGACAGAATAGGCTTGTCCGTATTCTTTGGTTGGGAAGCGAATTTTAATGCAACTGAGTTCCTGATTTACGGACTGGATAAGGAATGGCTGAAACGTCACCCGGAGATACTAAGCTGGTCCATCAGAGAGCAATACGAGCACATCCATGCGGACGGAGGGTATATCGTACATGCACATCCTTTTCGCAGAAGAGCCTATATTCCTGAAATTCGTCTGTTTCCTGAATATGTGGATGCTGTGGAAGCAATCAATGTAGGAAATCGAAACGAGGCTTTTGACCGGGAGGCTTATCTATATGCCAGAAAGCATAAGCTGAGAATGACTGCAGGGACCGATGCTCATGGTAGGGAGAAGCTCCACAGCGGAGTGGCTTTGAAAAGAAAGGCAGAGAACCTACAGGATTTTATTGAAATAATAAAATCCGGGAAATACGAACTAATCAAGCCGAGAACAGAGTGAACGGACGGAGAAATCCGCCTTTCCTGATAGAACAATACAATATGATATAGGAGGTTTTATATGAAAAAACCGTTTGTAACGTTGGAACAGCTGCAGAAAATTACTAAGACATACCCGACTCCCTTCCATATTTATGATGAGAAGGGGATACGAGAAAATGCAAGAAAATTATATAAAGCATTCTCCTGGAATAAGGGCTTTAAGGAATATTTTGCAGTGAAGGCCACACCAAACCCCTATATTCTCAATATATTAAAAGAAGAGGGCTGCGGTTTCGATTGCTCCTCGATGACGGAGCTGATGCTTTCGGAGGCTTTGGATTGTTCGGGAAGTGATATTATGTTTTCCTCCAATGCTACTCCTGCAGAGGAATTTGTAAAGGCAACCGAGCTGAAGGCAATCATTAACCTGGATGATTATACCCATATTGATTTTCTTGAGAGGGTGGCAGGAATCCCGGAGACCATCTGCTGCCGTTATAATCCCGGTGGAGTCTTTAAGACTGCCAATGGAATTATGGACAATCCGGGAGACGCCAAATACGGCTTTACGAAGGAGCAGCTCATAGACGGTTTTAGGAAGCTGAAGGAGAAGGGGGCAAAAAGCTTCGGAATTCATTCCTTCCTGGCGAGTAATACTGCTACCAACGAGTATTATCCTACCTTGGCGAAGATACTATTTGAGCTGGCAGTGGAGCTTCGAGATAAAACCGGTGCTGATATTAAGTTCATCAATCTGTCCGGCGGTGTAGGTATTCCTTATAAGCCTCATTCCAAGGCAAATGATATTATGGAAATCGGCGAAGGAGTAAGAAAAGCCTTTGAAGAAATATTAGTACCTGCCGGTATGGGAGATATCGCTATCTTTACGGAACTGGGACGCTATATGCTTGCTCCATATGGGCATCTTGTGGCGAAAGCAATCCATGAGAAGCATATTTACAAGGAATACATCGGATTGGATGCTTGTGCAGTAAATCTGATGCGCCCGGCAATGTATGGTGCGTACCATCATATCACCGTCATGGGTAAGGAAAACGAACCCTGTGATCATAAATATGATATCACCGGTTCACTCTGTGAGAATAATGACAAGTTCGCAATCGACCGTATGCTGCCGAAGATTGATATCGGAGATTATATCGTAATTCATGATACTGGAGCACATGGCTTTGCTATGGGTTATAACTATAACGGCAAGCTAAAGTCCGCCGAGCTGCTTTTGAAGGAAGACGGAACCGTTCAGCTGATCAGACGGGCAGAGACACCGAAGGATTATTTTGCTACCTTTGATTTTAGTGATATTCTTCAGGGTATTGAAGTATTATAAATCAGCCGATATATAATATTAAGAGATGAAAAAAAGGAACCGGTGGGCTTTACATTATTCATAAAAGGAAAGAATAATTTCGCTATATTAAAGATAAGATATAATGTAACTTTTAAGCTGGCAGACTTGTTACTACAGGATAATGTGAGGTTGACAATAAACATTTGATACGATATAATACTTTGAATGTATTGTATATTGTATAAAAAGCAATATGGAGGAAGGGTGTTTTATGGTAGAAAAGAAGAACATATTGACTTATGAGGGATTACGGCAATTGGAAGACGAGCTGCATGATCTGAAGGTAAACCAAAGAAAACTCGTTGCACAGAAGATCAAGGAGGCAAGAGAACAAGGGGATCTTTCCGAGAACGCAGAATATGATGCTGCAAAGGATGAGCAGAGAGATATCGAAGCAAGAATTGAAGAGATTGATAAGATATTGAAAAATGCTGAAGTTGTTGTGGAAGATGAAGTAGATGTTAATGTAATCAATATTGGCTGTAGAGTCAAGATTTTAGATATCGAATTTAACGAAGAGCTTGAATATAAGTTAGTCGGATCTACAGAGGCTAATAGCTTAAGAGGCAAGATTTCCAACGAATCACCTCTCGGAAGAGCACTGATCGGAGCTAAGGTGGGAGATGTCGTCAGTGTGGATGCCCATGCAGGAACGATGCAGTACAAGATATTGGGGATACACAGATCAAATTAATATTTAGAAGGAGTAAGCGGGCTTAACCAAGGATAAGACTTGATGAGAGGCAGTTTACTGCGGTAAGAGGTGAAATTCATGGCTGAGGAAAGAATTCAAACAGAACAGGATATTAATGAATTACTGAAGGTAAAACGAGCGAAGCTTGCAGAGCTTCAGGAAAGTGGAAGGGACCCCTTCCAGATCATGAAGTATCAGGTGACCAATCGTTCCAGCGATATCATACAGAATTTTGAAGGTTTTGAAGGAAAATGCGTTTCCATTGCCGGACGTGTAATGTCAAAGCGTATTATGGGAAAGGCATCCTTTTGCAATATCAGAGACTTGGGCGGTGACATTCAGGCCTATGTCAAGAGAGATGAAATCGGCGAGGAACCCTATGCTGAGTTTAAGAAGTATGATATTGGAGATATCGTCGGTATCGAGGGAGAGGTATTTAAGACTCATACCGGAGAAGTGTCAGTAAAAGCAACCAAGGTCGTTCTTTTAACTAAGAGTCTACAGATTCTGCCGGAGAAATTTCATGGCTTGAAGGATACCGATACCAGATACAGACAGAGATATATTGATTTAATTGTTAATCCCGAGGTGCGCGATACATTCATCAAGCGTTCCAAGATCATAAAGGAAATACGAAATTATCTTGATAATAAAGAATTTATTGAGGTTGAGACACCGGTTCTTGTACCGAATGCCGGTGGTGCTGCTGCAAAGCCCTTCAATACTCACCATAATGCGTTAGATCAGGACATTCATCTTAGAATATCACTGGAGCTTTATCTGAAGCGTCTGATTGTTGGCGGTTTGGAGAGAGTATACGAAATCGGACGGGTATTCCGTAATGAGGGATTATCCGTAAGACATAATCCGGAATTTACACTGTTGGAGCTGTATCAGGCGTATACAGACTACTACGGAATGATGGACCTTGTTGAGGATATGTTCCGTACGGTTGCACAGAAGGTACTTGGAACAACAGTTATTACCTATGACGGAGTAGAGATAGATTTATCAAAGCCCTTTGATCGACTCACGATGATAGAAGCTATTAAGAAATATGCCAATGTAGATTTTGACAAGATTCCTGACGAGGCTGCTGCAAAAGCACTTGCGAAGGAACATCATATCGAGTTTGAAGCAAGGCATAAGAGAGGTGATATCATCAACCTGTTCTTTGAGGAATTTGTGGAAGACAATCTTGTACAGCCGACCTTCATCATGAATCATCCGGTAGAGATTTCTCCCCTTGCCTCAAGAAAGCCGGAGGATCCGGATTATACGGAGCGTTTCGAGCTGTTTATCACCCGCAGGGAGATGGCAAATGCATTCTCCGAGCTGAATGATCCGCTGGATCAGAGAGGCCGTTTTGAAGCACAGGAAGCACTTCGTGCCGCAGGTGATGAAGAAGCGAACCAGCTGGATGAGGATTTCTTAACCGCACTGGAATACGGCATGCCTCCGACAGGCGGCATCGGTATCGGAATTGATCGTCTTGTCATGCTGCTGACAGATTCCATGGCAATCAGGGATGTATTGTTATTCCCGACGATGAAGACGCTGGATAAATAAATTCAGTAAAATCAATGGTTTGAAGCACTTCGCTATACCGAGTACAGCAAGAGTACAGCAAATTTACAGCGTATAGTACAGCATAATACGTGATAATGTAGATTTGTATCCAGAGCCCAATTTAATAATTTTGCACTTTAAGGATATTTTTCTAAAAGAAATTTTAGAGAGATGTCCTTTTTTTGTTTGCGTAGAAGTTATTGTATTATTTGGCATATTTGAAATTCAATTGAGATACCCAAAATGAAGATGGAAATGGTTTTGTATTCGGGGTGCCGGGTTATGGTAAATCCTTCTTTTGTAAGATGGAAATGGGTTCCGTTTATTTATCGGGAAATGATGAAATCATTTGTATCGATCCCATGAATGAATATTTTGACATAGCTCATGCTTACGGCGGAACAGTTGTAAATAAGTCCACTTATACAGATAACTATGTGAATCCGTTGGAGCTTGATGTATGGAGTCTTGATCCGAACGATTCCAAAGGTATGGTAAGAGAAAAGGGAGAATTTATGCTTGGTCTTTGTGAACAATGTATTGGTGATAGTTTAAATTCCAGACAGAAATCAATCATTGATCAATGTGTAAGAAAGCTGTATCTGGATATTGCCAGAAGCAAGGAGAAGTACATTCCTGTTATGAGTGATTTTTATGCGTTGCGTTTAGAACAGCCTGAGGAAGAAGAAAAGAATTGCATTGTCCATTTATCATTTGTTGGATAGAGGATAGACTATCTTGGATGGATATGGTAAACTTGAAACGGCTGTCGGAAGGATGCTTTGTTTAAGCAAATTAAATTTCTAGTAAAAATTATTTATATCTTTTGAAGGTGGTGTAAATGTGAAAGGATTTAAACGTAATGATTTACAATTTTCACTTTGTGGGCTTAATTGTACCTTGTGCCCAATGAAATTAGGGAAGTATTGTCCAGGTTGTGGTGGTGGAGATGGTAATCAAGGATGTACGATTGCACGATGTAGCCTGCAACGTGAAAATATAGAGTATTGTTTCCAATGTATTAATTATCCTTGTGAGAAATATGATGGCATCGAGAAATATGATTCATTTGTTACCCATCGTCACCAGCTTTCTGATATGCAAAGAATACAGGAAATTGGAATAGAGCAATACCATTACGAGTTAAAACAAAAGTATGAAATCCTAATGTATTTAATAGAGAATTATAATGATGGACAAAAAAAGAACTTTTTTTGTGTAGCAATAAATCTTTTAAATATTAATGATATCATGTTGGTTTTTGAAGAACTAAATACTGAAACACAATCCACAAATATAACTTTAAAAGAGAAAGCAGCTATAGCAACAAAATTATTTCAATCTATTGCGGATAAAAGGAACATCATATTAAAACTCAATAAGAAACCATCAACGAAGTAATAATTACTACAATCCTTTAAATTATTATCTTAGAAATGTTGGAATATAAATTGTAGAGCCGTATACGAGACCCGTACGTACGGATCAATGAGAGGGAAATAATTCTTAGCAATTATTTCTCTGCTCTATTAATAATCATATTTATAAGAGTTGATATATCATAATCAGTATGTTATCTATGTAATAATATGGAATTTATTCATTAAGTAGTTGTACACTATGAATCTTATAATGGAGCCGTAAATCTAGTTCAAACAAGTATAACATCGACGCCCATCTCCCTAAGCTGATTAATTGTTTCTGGACGTGCTTCTTTTCCGGTAATTATTGTATTAACCTCATTAATATTACATGTATTAATAAATGCAATCGTCTCAAATTTTGTGTGGTCACAAAGGACGATTACTTTTTTTGCTGATCTCATCAAGGATTTCTTAACTGATATTTCCTCGATATTATAGTTCATGCAGCCGTGCGCGATATCAATTGCATCGACGCTCAGGAATAGGGTGTCGGCATGAATTTGATTAATCACCACTTCAGAAAAATAACCGATAAGGGTATTAAACCTTTTTCGCTGGACACCGCCTATGACCAAAAGAGTAATATTTTGCATATTACTCAGCTCGTTTGCTATAAACAGGTCATAGGTTGCCACCATAAGGGATTCAAAACCATTAAATAATCGGGCAAGTTCAATGGTGGTGGTACCGGAATCTAAAAGTACCGTATCTCGCTCATTAACATATTGAAGTGCGGCCTTTGCAATGCGTTGCTTTTCCTCTAGTTGAGAGTCACGACGTAATTCAAGCGGTGGTTCGTGAGAAATGCTTTTATTAAGGGATACGGCACCTCCCCGTATTCTTAAAATCTGATGCATAT
>JAEZJV010000031.1 GCA_023415635.1 Bacillota bacterium
GAGATGTTATACTCCGCCCTTGTGGATGGGAACGCGGTAGAGATCACAGCGTTATGCGATCTGATAGAACAATACAAAGCCGCCATCGGTATGCAGATAAAAACCGAATTCAAGACGCTACTCGCACAAAGCCAGCTGTGTGCCTTGAATGACGAGTATCAGTCCCTGCTACATTCTGACCTGAATTTGACCGATGAAGATGAGTTTTTTATCCAGCAAATCATCAGCGGAAGCATGGGTAAAAACCTCATGGTTGAGCGCATTGAAGGAAACGCCCTGCGGATAACCATTGAGGGACAGCCGATTCTCAACGAAACCCGCGCTAATCTCCATTTGAGCAGCGGCGAGCAGAACTTTCTGTCCTTGGCGTTTGAGTTCCTTAAGGCTAGAAAATCGCCATGCCCCATTATTGTACTTGACGACCCGATATCAAGCTTTGACTCGATTTACAAGAATAAAACCGCGTTCACGATCCTTAAATTCCTTGATGGGAAAAACCGGATCGTATTGACACACAACATTGACTTGCTTCGTTTGCTCGACGTGCAAATGTCCAACTGCTACAACCTGTACATCCTGAATAATACTGCAGGTGAGGATGTCGGATTTATTTCGTTGACCGAGCAAGAGAAAGGCATTGCAATCTATTTGGATAAGCTGCTCCGGGTCTTCCGCAGGGACATTTTCCCTTGGATTGTGAACCACGAACAGTTCCTCTTGTCCATGATCCCCTTTATGCGCGGGTACGCCAACGTCGTTGACAATGATACCGTATATACAGAGCTTTGTAAAGTGATGCACGGGTATGAAACGGGCAGCGTTGATTTGGCAGCAATATACCGGGAATTGTTCGGGAAGCCAGGCTTTGTTATTCCCGCGCCTTTCCCCGAACACTATGAAAGAAGCGTTGCCGACATCCTTTGCGCGCTGCCAAACGGCAGTCCGATCCTTGACCAGAGCCAATACCCGCTGCTCGACAAAACGCTTCGCCACAGCCTGTTGTACCTGTATTTACGTTTGCTTACAGAAAAGCGGTTGATGGACAAGTTTGGCATTTTACGCAGACCGGGTGAAATTATACAGTTAGGCGCGATCATAAACAGGGCTTTTTCACATGACCCCAAAGCGAGGGCTTCTTTAAATTCCAAGAAAACACTTATGAACGAGTTTAACCACTTCGAAGGTAACCTTAGCATTTTCATGCCAGCCATGGACATTACCGATAGTATGCTTGAAAAGGAGAAAGCCGATATTCTTGATTTTCTTAACTGCCATTGCCCCGAAGAAGAATCAGCAGTCGTCGAAACTGACGAGCCGCTTGTCGAGGAAAACGAGGCAGCTGACGTATTACTGTTTTGAGAGGTGACTACCAATGAAATTCCTGCACCTATCCGACCTGCATATCGGAAAAACCGTGAACGGCTTTTCTATGTTGGAGGAACAGCGTCATGTTTTCGGGCAGATTATCGGTTACATAGATTCCGAAAAGCCCGACGCTGTTCTGATTGCGGGCGACGTGTACGACCGTACTGTGCCGAGTGTGGAAGCCGTGCGCCTGTTTGACGACTACCTGACCGGCCTCGCGGCAAAAGAAGTCACGGTCATACTCATCTCAGGCAATCATGACTCGCCGGAGCGACTGAACTATGCCAGCAGATTGCTGTCGGAGCGTAAGCTCCACCTTTGCGGCGTTTTCGATGGGACACTGCGCTCCGTGACGCTGTCTGACATGTATGGCGACTTGACGTTTTGGATGCTGCCTTTTATCAAACCGTCCGGTGTTCGCGGAATGTTTGCGGACAAGGAAATTGATAGCCATACGGACGCCATAAATGCGGTTCTGGAAGCGGCGGAAATAGACTGCTCCGAACGTAATGTTCTGCTGTCGCACCAGTTTTACACGGCAGCGGGCGTTACTCCGATCCGTTCAGAATCGGAGATAAACCCTGTCGGTAGTCTGGAAGCAGTGGACGCAGGGTTGCTGTCCAAATTTGATTACGTCGCTCTCGGTCATTTACACGGCTCACAAGGCATCGGCGGGAGTGTGCGTTATGCAGGTTCGCCAATCAAATACTCTTTCTCTGAATGGAAACAGGAAAAGTCCGCAACGCTTGTTGAGATAAAAGAAAAAGGCAATATGACTGTAACTACGCTGCCCATCAAACCGCTCCGTGACATGCGCGAGATTAAAGGCCCGCTTGAACATATTTTGAGCGATGAAGTTTCTTCGCAAGGAAACAAGGAAGATTATCTGCGCGTGATTCTTACGGATGAAGATGAAATCATTGACCCGATGGGCAAAATCAGGAGCGTTTATCCCAATGTAATGGCACTCGATTTTGAGAATTCCCGCATCAGTATTGATGTTTCAAGTACTCAGCTGGGGACTGACCAGAGATTGTCGCCATATGACCTGTTCAGTGAGTTCTTCCTTGAAATGAGCGGAAGCGTGATGTCGGAAGAACAGGCGCAAATCGTACGTGAGCTTTTGGAAAAGGAGGGCGAAGAATGAAACCTACTAAGCTGAAAATGTGCGCGTTCGGCTCCTATGCCAACGAGGAAGTCCTTGATTTTTCTAAGCTAGGCGGGAACGGGCTGTATCTGATAACCGGAGAAACGGGTTCGGGGAAAACAACGATCTTTGATGCGATTTCCTATGCCCTGTTCGGAAAAGCAAGCGGCAGCGCACGCAACAACTATAAAATGCTCCGAAGCGATTATGCTGAGGGACGTATAAAGACTTTTGTTGAATTGGATTTTTCATCCGGCGGTAACCTATACAAAATCCGCCGCGAGATCATTCCGCATTTTGCCCGCGTAACCGATGAAGTCAGCTACACCGACAGCGTTTCTCTTGCACTGCCTGACGGAACTGTCATCGACAGAAGTCGTGATGTTGATGCAAAGATTACGGAAGTAGTGGGGCTTGACCGTGACCAATTCGCCCAGATTGTGATGATCGCCCAAAATGATTTCCTGCGTTTTCTCCAAAGCGGCACAGACGAACGTGTGAAAATCCTGCGCCGCATTTTTGATACAGGTTCGTTCAAACTCTTCCAAGATAACCTCAAAGCGCGTGCAAAAGCCAAAGAGGACGCGCGAAAGGCTGTGATCCGCGATTTTGACAAGCACGGCGTTGACCATAATCACGCAAGGCAGCAATTTGGGCAGTGGGAACAGGAAATAAAAGCCGAGGCAGAAGATGTCAAGCGCATTGACGAGAAACTCCAGG
>JAEZJV010000085.1 GCA_023415635.1 Bacillota bacterium
TCTCCTTCTACTGCCGTCAGAAGGTATGAAAATCATATCACTAACGTATGAAGGAGTAAACTCTACTTGTGCGAAGGTAAACTCCACAGGACAAAAGTGGAGTGGAATTAAACTTTTCATTTTTCAACTTTTTAAAGTTCGGCAAATTTCTTATGGCATGCTAGTATTTTATGGTAAAATAATAATCATAATGAAGAAAAGTATTCTAAATAATAAAACCAGGTACAATAGAGGATGTTATTCTGTTAAGTATAGAAAGTGAGGTCAGACTATGTGCGGAAGATATAATTTTACCGTAGAACAAAGTGATGAGATTCGCGAGATATTGGAAAAGCTGAATGCCAAATTCCATCAAACGGCGGTCAAGAACGGAGAAATCTTTCCCACGGATCAGGCTCCGATTCTGATAGACGAAGAAAAGGAGGTATCTCCATCCCTCAGCAATTGGGGTTTCCCCAAGTTTAACCAAAAAGGTGTCATCATCAATGCCAGGGCGGAATCGGCATTTGAGAAGAAGACCTTCCGTGACAGCCTTATTAACCGCCGCTGCATCATTCCTTCGACAGGCTTCTATGAATGGGACAGTGAGAAAAATAAATTTCTGTTTCGTCTGGAGGGAACCAATACCCTGTATATGGCCGGGCTGTATAACGTCTATCAGGGAGAGCTCCGTTATGTCATCCTTACTACGGAGGCCAATGCCTCCATGAGGGAAATTCATAACCGTATGCCGTTAGTTCTTCCAAAGAATGAGATAACCACCTGGATTCTGGACCAAGATGCAACAGGTGATCTGCTACGGAGTGTACCACCGCAGCTGGTCAGACAGGAAGCCAATACCCGAAGAACCGAGAAGGAAAGCTTCGGACAGCAATACAAGATGGAGCTTTGAGAAAAGGGTCAAAAACATCGAGTTCTTTTGTAAGGGTTTGATATAATAAAAGCAGCTTCTGGAAGTTAACAGCGGTATTGCAATGGAGAACAAAGCTTTTTTGATTAGCTACAATAAAGTTTGGAAAATTTGATACTAATTTAAGGCCCTTTAGAACTCGTAAAATATAGAAATGACAATAAAGTTTGAAAAATAAATTGTAAAAACTTAAAACTGATAAAATTAGTGACAATAAAGTTTGAAATAATAATCTCTTACAATCAAACGAGAAAATCTTATTACTAAGATTTTCCCGTTTTCTTTAAGATCACTTCACAGTATCTTGATTATTTATTGTACGAATCGCTGCGTAGAATGGAAGTCTAAACTTTATGTTCTATAAAAAAGGATTCCATAAACTTTCGATAAGAGAAGTTCTCTTAAGATTGAGTGACTATAAAGCTTAAAACGCCAATCGTATTATTCGCGCAGGCAAATCTGACTATTCACCATACACTGAGAATTATGGAATGTATTTCGGACCACCAATATTTGTATAATGCATGCAATTATTCAATGTTTTTTATGGAAAGGATATTGATAATATTCTTCCGAATAAGTATAATTATTACAGAAAATTACATCAGTAACCATATACAAAGGAGAATTAATATGAAAATTATTATAGTACAACTAAGTGATATACATATTAAGGATGAAAATGACTTAGAGTTATTAATTGATAGGGCGGTTAATATAGGTTCTGTAATAAATACTCATATTGATAGTATTACCAATTGTGTCATTCTTTTTTGCATAACAGGTGATATTGCCTACTCAGGGAAAGAGGATCAATATACAATAGCATCACTTATGTTAGAAGAGATAATAGCCAAAATCACTAATCAATATAATAATATACTGATCAATATTGCATTTACTCCTGGAAATCATGATTGCGATTTTACTTGTCCTGAAAATGGTATAAGGGATATTTTGCTTAAGGATGCAAATATAATTGACAATATTGATAATGAATCTATATTACGCAATTGTATGGCAGTTCAGAAAGAGTTCTTTAAATTTGTAGATGAGTGGGAAGCAAAGGGGTATAGTTTCCTGGTTAAAGATAACAGCTTAGTAAGTATAAATCAATTAAAAATAGGACATCTACACAATTTAAATATTATTATTCAAATAGTTAATTCGAGCTGGGCTTCACAAAAGAAAGAGGTACAAGGACAATTAAAATTCAAAACACCAAAATATGATAAGTATCAAGAATGTGATTTAGTAATCACTATGCTTCATCATGATTTTGATTGGTTTGATAGGAAAAGTAAGATAGACATTACGGATTTTTGTAATGATACATCAGACATTATATTGGTCGGACATGATCATTATGAGAACTATGTATATAGTAAAAATTATGATGAAAGCAGTAATTATCATATAAAAGCAAACAAACTATACGATGAATCTAAAAAAAATGAAAGTGCATTCAATATTCTAAAAATTGATTTGGATAATAATATTCAATATTTTTATACTTATAATTGGGATGGAAATAAATATACACCCATTATAAATACAAAAGCTCAAGATTTTATTCGCAATATTTATTCTAATGGTGGATATAAAATTTCGAATGAAATGCATGTTTATTTAGAAGATATAGAAGTTGATATTAATTCAAAATATCGAAAAAATATACTATTGTCTGATGTATATGTATATCCTGCTATTACAATAGAAAAAGAAAAATCACCAGATATTATATCCGTTCTTAGAGAGAAAAATGAAATCATTACTAAAATTCTAGAGGGAAAAAATATAGTTGTTAACGGTGAAAGAGAATATGGTAAAACAGCATTCTTAAAAAAGCTATTTTTAGACTTTTATGATATGAAGTATCTTCCGATTTTTCTAGATCCTAATATGTTAATTAGTGGAGATTCGGAAATACTTAATGAAATAATTATTAGGGAGTATGAAAAACAATATATTGGTATTTCTGGAATTGAAATATTACAAAACGATAAAGAAAAGAAAGTTTGTTTAATTGATAATTTCAATGAAATTGTAATATCAGATAATGGAATTTGTAAAATAATTGAATACCTTTCCTTAAAATTTGAAATTGTTATTATAACATTTTCAAGTGGAATTGAGTTACAATATTCATTAAAAAATTTTAAGAGCAGTAAATTAGTTAATGATAAGTTTACGAAATTTAATATATCAAGATTTAGAACATATAATCGCCAACAATTGGTAGAGAAATGGTTGCTACTTGAAGATT
The DNA here is from genome assembly GCA_023415635.1 of Bacillota bacterium. Taxonomy (GTDB): domain Bacteria; phylum Bacillota; class Clostridia; order Lachnospirales; family Lachnospiraceae; genus Mobilitalea. Next base: position 3,177 of record JAEZJV010000085.1, read on the forward strand.
CTTTTGTTGATACAAATAATATTATATTCGAAAAGAAATGTAAAGATAAAATGAATCAAATAGATATTATTATGAAAAATGGATTTTTTAATAAAACTGCCTTAGATACACTATTAATACTCTCATATTTAGATAATGCAGAGAATATGAATTCTTTTAATACGAAATATTCATTTATATATGAATATTATATAATGGAGAAAATCAAATTAATTGCTGGAGATGATACAAATGAAGCGTTGATGTATAAAACTATTTTAGAGCAAATAGCATATGATATATATACTGAAACATCAAATAATGGTATTATCGAAGAAAAATTTCTTATAAAAGTAATTTCTAATTATTTAGAAGAACATAGAGGTTATAAAGGGAAAATTATAGATATTATCAAAAAATTAATTGAATGTAGAATTATTATTGAGAAAGAAAAAACATATAGATTTTTGCGTAATTATATGTTTTATTATTTCACGGGAAGTTTTATATTAAATCAAATGGCGCCCGTGGATAAGATTGGGAAAATTAACATGATGTTCCAAGATTTGTCACTGGATGCAAATTTTAATATAGCTCTTTTTTTAGCTTATAAAATGAATGTTGAATTTGAAATTTTACCAATATTAGAAAATATAAGCAATGGTTTATTAAATGATTTTAAAACTTTTAAATATGAAGAACAGCGTAGTATGTTAGAGAAAATTGATATTGATATAGCTGCTAAAGTTGATGAAAAGTATATAATACCAACTAATGAAGAAATAAATGACAGACGGAAAAATGAATTAATTAATGAGGATAATATTGAAATTGAGGAAGAGTTAGCTAGTTCGCGAGAAGATCAAATTGAAGAAGAAACTGAAAAAAATAAGGTTAATCCAGAATTTATTAAAGCCTTACGTTTAATTGAATTATCAGGTGAGATATTAAAAAATTATTCCACTGCTATAAAGAGTGGGCCAATTACTAAAATTATTGATTTAATGTATCAATCTCATTTAAAAACATTAGGCTACTTATGCCAAGAAGTTGGAAAAATGACTAATGAAATAATAAGTTTTGTTGAGGATGAAATTAAAAACGATTCAGACGAGAGTAAAAGAACAAAAAATAACATGATTCAGGCTATAAATGTATTTATTAGCAAGTTTTGGTGTATGTTATTAGGATCAGCTAATACATATATGGCTTATTCTCTTGAAAATGAAAGATTGAATGAAGATATAGGAATTTATAACTCCGATATATCTTCAGACGCATTTAAAATGATTTATGTTGAGTATCTTATAAGAATATCAAAAGTGACATTGCCGGTTACAGAAATTAATTCATGCTTCCAAGGTAAAAACAAAATGGATGTATTATCAAGATATGTACTGAAATCAAATATCGCTAAGTATTTAACATCATATCAATATGATGTTAATGACAAGAAGGCCATATGTAGTCTTTTAGAATTTGATATTAATAAAGTTCTTTTAGAAGAGCATAAAAAAACTCTAACAGAGATAAATGATGATACGCAATCAGTTAATGGTTAGGTATGGGAATCAGAAATAGATCTATAGTGATGGACCATTCATATCAATAAGCTTAGAGAGAAAGATGGGAATAGATTAATGGGAGTAACAAAATACTTTAGAAACGCTGTAGCTGCTCAAGCCAATATGGGCATTGATTTTAAGGTGGACTACTTTTCCATGCTTAGTCCTAATGAAGTCATGCAGGGAACAATTAACCCAGCAGTATGCAAGGGAATTTTCGCAGAAGCGAAGAAAAATTCCTTTGACGATGAAAACGAAACAAAGAAAAAGCCTCTTGTCAATGTCATCATCTGTGCTAAAACCATAAAAACAATCTTTGAAGCAAATGAGAAGATACAGGATGAAATTGACGAACTTACCGGAATATACTATATCCCGGCAATTCTTAATGAAGAAGGCTTGCTGCTATTTGATGAGGGAGAGAAAAAACTTCCGTGGTTTACAAGGGAATATTTGATGCCAATGGTTGAACCAAAATTAGCGATAGGGAATGCAGATGCTGTAGATAGCTTCATGAGCAATCACGTAGACCGTATTGAAAAGATCAAATCGTGGCCTGACTATGCTGAGTTTTTTAAAGGGTTATATGAAGCTGTTGCAGAAACTTCATTTGAACAAAACATAATCCGCAATATGGATGAAAAAGATACTTTTTTTGAGTTAGAGAACAATGTGTATCTTTTCTTGGATAAAACTGTTTATTCCACTTTTCATATTATGAATTTGTACAATCACCTGCAGGAAGATGACCAGCCTAAAGCACTTTATGATAATTTTATATCCACGCAAATGGCAGATGTAAGTCCGCTTATAGAAAATGATTTGTTGATAATGCAGGTACATTGCGGGCAGATGAACGGAGAGTATTCTCTGTCCCCATCTCAAAGGGAGGCTGTCAATCACTTTAACTCTATAAGTAATGGAGAAATTCTGGCGGTAAATGGTCCTCCTGGTACGGGGAAAACCACATTGCTGCAAACCGTAGTTGCAGACATGTATGTTAAAAGGGCCATAAAAAAGGAAAAGGCTCCGCTTATTGTAGCTTCTTCAACGAACAATCAAGCGGTAACAAACATCATTACCTCTTTTGGAAATATCAAAAATATGGGCATATCCAATTTGGAAGAGAGATGGATTGAGGGAGTGAATAGCTTCGCTACTTATTTTCCATCTTCCTCAAAGGTCAAAGAAGCAAAAAGCAAAGGATATCAGTACACCAATCAAAAAGGGGAATTTTTCATCTCTGATGTTGAAGATAAGGATAATATCGAAAAGTCGAAGGCCAAACTGATAGATTCCTGCAATGAATATTTCGGGAGCGGGTACAATAGTATAACTGCATGTCAGGATAAATTGCATGAAGAGCTGTTATTTATTGAAAAGAGCAAGACCGCATTGCTTTCACTTGCTCAGGAAGCTTCTCAATGTGATTTAGACCGTGAAACTATTGATCAATGCCTTGAGAAATTGCTTCTGAGAATTGAAGAAAAGCAAACAGCAATCTCTGGCATCCGCCAAAGAATCATTGACTGGGAAAGCTGTTATAAAAGGATACCCTTCTATGTCAAATGGCTAAAGTTTATAAAAAGCTTTGCAAAGAAAATACAAACGGAATTCAGACTGTTCATAAACGATGATGAGCAGAGCTTTCTAAATGAATATATGACCTTTGACGAAATCAAGGAAAAATACAGCCAGTTGTATGCCCAGTGCAATAAAGCCATTTCCGATCATAAACAGAAAAAATCTGTGGTTGAGAAAATAAAAATCCGATATGACGATGAGTTGGAGCTGCTACAGCAGCACCATATTATTTTGCATGAAGAAAAAGATGAAAAGTATAAGCTTGACCTTGATTACATAAATTGCTTGGTGGATAAAAAGCACAGATATGTGGAATTTTGGCTGGCGGTTCACTATTACGAGTGCAGGTGGGTCAGCGGAGAGGACGAGTTATCAGAAAAGCAGAAGGGGACTAACTTTATAAACGTTTTGGACAAGTTTTATAATAGGCTCAGTATGATAACACCTTGCCTGGTTATGACACTCTATATGTTGCCCAGACAGTTCATGGCATTCGGAGAGCAAAAAAGCTTTTTTCTTTACAACTACATTGATTTACTCATTGTAGATGAAGCTGGGCAGGTATCGCCGGAGATTGCTGCAGGGGCGTTTTCCCTTGCCAAGAAATCTGTGGTTGTTGGTGATGTTTATCAGATAGAGCCGGTATGGATTGTGAACAGAGCACTGGACAAAGCACTGGCAGTGTCAAGCGGGGCAATACAATCCTTAGATGAATTTGATGTACTGGAGCAGACCGGATTAAACAGCTCTTGCTCCAGCGTAATGAAGGTCGCTGCCAAATGCTGCAAATATGAAAAATTTGATGAGAAAGGATTGTTCCTCAGTGAGCATCGCCGCTGCTATGATGAAATTATTGACTACTGCAACCGACTGGTTTATAAGGAAAATCTCCAGCCGATGAGAGGAAAGGGCAAGGAAGACGAGAAACTTGCCATAAAGCACTGGCCACAAATGGGCTTTAAGCAAATTGATACAGAGTATTCAAGCAGGAAGGGCAGCAGCAGAGCAAACCGCTTAGAAGCGGAACAGATTGCAGAGTGGCTGAAAAATAATTACAAACTCATTTCAAATGCCTACCCTAAAGAAGCAAAAGAAAATCTAATTGGCATTATCACACCGTTTAAAGCACAGGTCGAATGCATAAAGTCAGAGCTGAAGAAGCAGATGCCAACCAATCATTCGAAGATAAGTGTTGGTACAGTACATACTTTTCAAGGTGCAGAAAGAAGAATTATAATTCTGTCTACAGTGTATGGAAACCAGGATGGATGTTTTTTCATTGATGCAAACAAGAGCCTGATGAATGTTGCGGTATCTCGCGCAAAGGATAGTTTTTTCGTGTTTGGGGACATCAATTGCTTGAAAGATACACCAAACAGTGCAAGCGGATTGCTAAAGAAATGTGTCTTAAAATATAGAATTGAAGATACAATGTAGTCTGAAAACAACTATCTGGGAAAAGCGGATAGTCCATTATATATAAAGAAGGAGGATGCCAATGCCGAAGAAATCAGTTAATAAATCAATTCATGCGAAAGGCATATATTTCTGTATATATAGAGGACTTTCAAAATGAATTTATATCACTTACCGATATGATCGGAGATATATTTGTGGATATATAAAGGGAGGTCTTTATTATGATAGAGGATGAAACAATTCAAGAGTATTGCGAAAAAATACCAGAACTTCTTGGGCAACCAAGGGTCTCATTTCTGATTGGAGCTGGGTGCAGTGCATGTGCAGGATTGCCCTTTATGAGTGGTCTTACAAATCAAATTTGTGATAGTTTAAGTCCAGATAAAACATCAAATAGCAATGAGAAAATTGCATATGAGTTATTACATGAAATAAAAAACAAATTTGAGGGTCTTGAAAACGTCTCAATTGAAGATTTTTTAAGTGAAATTCAAGACATAGACGCTATCCTTCAACGTCAATTTTCTAAAGGAATAAAAAATCCTATTTATCCGTCTGGTTCTGGTAAGTACGGTGTCCTACATACTCAATTGCTATTAAAGCATACAAAAGAAGAGATAAGTAAAATCCTTGGTGGAGATATAAAGACAATTGCGTTTCATAGAAAATTTTGTAAAGCAATACATTATGATTTAGTTAAAGGAAGAAATAGAACTAAGCATCCAGTTAATTATTTTATACTAAATTATGATACTTTAATTGAAGACGCGTTGGCTCTTGAAGGAATAACTTTCAATGATGGATTTGTTGGTGGAGCAACTGCTTGGTGGGATCATACACGTTTTGGCGGAGAAGAATATTCATTAGGCGGAAATAGAGTTTTGGAAGCAAGGGTATATAAATTACACGGTTCAATAGATTGGATAAAACCAGAAAAAAGTGAGTTCCCGATTAGGATAAGACCGACATTACCTAAAGAAGAAATTATCGGCAATGGCGAGCCAGTAGTAATTTACCCATCATCAACCAAATACAAAGAGACACAATACGATCCTTATGCTCAAATGATGATGAGTTTTAGAAAATATCTTACTGTGACGGAAAATCATATTCTCGCTATTATGGGGTATGGATTTAATGATGAGCATATAAATATTGAAATTCATAATGCTATTCGAAATAGTGATGGCGCTCTTTCTATTGTTATATTTTATGGTGGCGACAAATTATCAAGCTCTTTGGAATCTTGGTTAGCAGAAGAAGATATTAATTCACGAATCCTGATATTGGGTAAAAAAGGAATTTGGAAAGACGGCCATGAGCTATTAAAAGCATCCAAAGATATTGATTGGTATAAGTTTGAGAGTATTTGTGATCTAGTAAGTGGGGTGAAATAATGAATTCTATATGCAGGGAACCAGATCAGAATTTAAAAATAGGGAAAATCATCGAAGTGGATGGAAGTCATATTAAGGCTGAATTGGATAAGTCTATTGATGAATTAACAAGGATATATAACGCAGAAGTTTATACAATTGGGCAGTATGGATCAATACTTAAGTCTTATTTTGGTAATAAACTTTTATTTATGTATGTTACTCGTTTAAGGATGAAAAGCGAAGTAGAAGCTGAAAGAGGGTTAACCATTCCAGCCTCTGAGGATTCTAGAATCCTAGAAGCAGATTTATTTGGTGAGGGCATTTGGAAGATATCTTGTGAATTACCGGATCAAAAATGTGTTCTTAAATTTGAAAGAGGTTTAAGTACTTATCCTCTGCCACAGCAAGAGATATTCTTGACTACCTCAGCTGAACTCCAAAGTATTTATGAGTGTAAAGATAAAGAGGCAATGAAAATAGGAACTTATGTAGGCTCTGGTTCTATTCCTTGTTTTGCTAATATTAATGAGTTGTTTTCAAAGCATACAGCCATTTTGGGTTCAACAGGATCGGGCAAATCTGGAACAGTGGCTGCAATAATTCATGCTATTTTAAATTATAACCCCGGGGTAGACATTGAAGATAAACCCAAATCATGGCATCCGCACATTATTATATTAGATCCCCATAATGAATATAGGAAAGCTTTTCCCAGCGCACAACGTTTAGTTTCTGATGAAGGCACCTTAAAATTGCCATATTGGTTACTGAATCTTCAAGAATTAATTGATCTCTTTATTGGAAAAACAGAATTTCAAGCTACATCTCAAACTAATATCTTGAAGATGGCGTTGGTTGAAGCACGTAAAGAAGGAATTGAAACGATTGGATTCCATGAAGGTGAGATTTCTGTAGATTCTCCGATCCCATTTTCATTAAATACATTAAAGGCAAAAATAACTGAAGATATGTTGAAAATTTCTGCAGCTTCAAAGCGTGACAAACATGAAAACATCCTTAACAAAATTGATGCTTTGAAAAGAGATGTAAGATTAAGTTTTTTGATGGATGATTGGAATAGTGGAACAGACGAGATCAAAGATATAATCTCACAATTTGTTTCATTAAAGAATACTCTTAAAATTGTTGATTTATCAGGTATACCGAATGATGTAGCAGGTATAGTTAGTTCTACAATAGCCAGGTTGCTTTTTATGTATAAGTTGTGGGAAACTCCAGAGGAAAGAAAAAATGATCCTATTCTTTTAGTATGTGAAGAAGCACATAGATATGTGCCAAATCGTGGCGAAGCTGAATACATGGCGGCGCAAGACGCAATCAAAAGAGTTGCAAAAGAAGGAAGAAAATATGGTCTTGGATTAATGCTTATATCACAAAGACCCAGTGAAATTGAATCTACAGTGCTATCTCAATGCAATAGTTGGTTGGTATTAAGACTCACAAACGGAGATGATCAATCTTACGTTATGAAATTTTTACCAGATTCACTTAGCAGTATGGCCAAAGTGCTTCCAGCTTTGAGAAGAAGAGAAGCAATATTTATTGGACAAGCCGCTACGATTCCATCTAGGATACTTATAAATGAACTAAGTGAAGATCAGTTGCCTGGATCTACAGATATTTCTTTTGTAAAAGGTTGGTCGAGTAATTTAGGTGAGGATTATAATATTCAACACATAGCTAATAGGTGGAGGACTCAGCTTAGAGGTTCGTTTGAAGGAGCTTCTCAAGAAGCAGCTTCTCCAGAAGAATAGCCCTAATTTTTATAAAAAATTGCTGTTGACTGGTTTGAATCGTCTATGAGTGAAACAGATTTTTACATACAGTAATTAAACTGTAACTATTACTGGAGTGTCTGCTTTAGGTCGGTGTTAGTACAAGATTATTATTAAGTTGGAAATGGTAGACCAATAGTTGGATCGAAGAGAATATGGGCGGAGCCGTTGCTCTTTATTTATAGGCACAGTATGGCCATTGTAAATAAATCTATTTTTTGTAGAAAACAATGGTAGAATTACACTTTGGGAGGATTATTATTCTTAAGTGGGTTTTTGATTTTGTAACAGAATAATTTACTTTATTCGATAACTTTTTATACAATTACATAGCTATGGGGATTATAGGACTTATCGCATTTGCAATTGCTTATAGGTTAGTGGGCAAGCTATATGATAATGATATCATTGAGGGGTCAAGGTTTGGAATCAAATAGAGAAAGTGTCCAATCGTACTATGATTCTTGCAAATCTATAATTGAGGTTTTACAAAAAGAGCTTGATGATAAGAATCTTTCGTTTGAAGAAAGAAGGTATATCATTGATAAGATGCTTGAAATCTCAAAAATGATGGGTGAAAAAGACTCCGAGAATAAAAAGTTTATTGTAACAATGGCGATAGTTGGAATGGCTGCAGTTGGTGCTGTCACAGCTGTGTTGGCGTCTGCACTAGGTGGAGATACAAAGATGGAGACAAATGATAATGATAATTAACCTAGTACATTTACATGTTTATCGTTAGATAAATTCATAAAAATTAGTTTATATGGATGGTTAAAAATATGTTTTATAAAATTGTTGAATTCTTTTTTTGCAGGGGGTATAGAAAATTTAATGAAAAGAATGTTGGTGAATGGATTCAAAAATACAAGAAAGAATCTGAAGAATTGCCGATTTACACAAAAGAAGTAATTTCCCATTACTGTAAAGAGGATCATCCGCAGATAAATACATATTTAAGAGAAGGAAAAGAATTAAATGAGAATCAATTGATGTATATGGAATCACTTGACAAAGCCTTATCTAATAAAATCGGAGAAAATTTGGTTGTTTATAGAAATCTAAAAGGAAATCCTTTTATAAATAAATTAGCTTTTACCGAAAAAGGTTATATGAGTACTTCATTACTTGATGGTTCGATTAGTGCCATTCATAATGGTAAATATATGTTGAAGATTCTCTTGCCATCATCATGTCAGGGGTTTTATGTTGACTTTATTAGTCAGAGGACTGGTGAATACGAATTACTATTAAAGAGAAATATCAAATTAAAAAAACTGGCATATATAAACCAAAAAAATAGAATACTTATCCTGTGTAAGGTGGAATGCAATTAGGACAAATTCCTAATTCAAAGTTTTCTTATATTAGTAAGTTATTTGACGCAGATACTTCAGTGGGTGTATGTGGGAAGAGATAGGTCTGGAGAGTGATGGCTTTGAATAAAAAAGGGGCGGATAGTTTTGTAAAAATAATGACTTTGAATGTTAATGGCTTTAGAGGGGGTGCAGATAAAACTGTACCTGATGAAATCTGTTTAGCATATATGAGACAAATAAAGAAGTTAACCGATAAGGTGCTGATTAATATAAATGATATTTTTGTATTACAGGAAATTCCATATAAGAAGAAGGAAAATAGCCGATGGTATTGGATGGACAATCCAATACATTATAGATTTAAAGAAATGTTTCAGGAGTATAAAATATTAGAACCCCGATATTTAATAAATGCCATGCAATACACAGTTGCGATATGCAAAAAAGACAGTTCATGGGAACAGATTCCTAAAGGTGTATTTCAGTATGATGCAAGGCATTCTTATGGAAATAAGTTTGTTGAACTTCAATGCGGTAATATTACCTTATTAGGAGTTCATATGCCGACAGAAAATGAGATGTGGGATTTATTAATACAGACATTGATGGATACACCATATACATTTGTTGTTGGTGATTTTAATGCTAATGAGAAAAGAGGTGAAATGTCTGATAAGCATGAAAAGATAAGAAATTGTGGATACAATCATCTAATAACAAATAATATAATTACTTGTTATTTATATCAAACATCAATCGACAATATATATATCAAATCGGATTTTGTCATGCATAAAAATGTTGAAGTTAAAGTTGTGAATACTAACTTGACAGACCATGCTTTGTGTATTTTAGAGTATGAGTGTGAATTTAAACCTTAGAGTACAAATGGAACCATATTATTTTATGGTGTTTCGATTAGGACGCCGCATATATAAATATCTATAAAACTCAAAACTTTAATGATGTAACTCAAAACTTTAATGTCACACATCATTTTTCACTTTATATTGTTCCAAATGTTCTCTCTTTACATCGAACATTCGTTCTGCTATAATGTGCTTAAAGGAGAACGTATGTATGGAAAAATTGATCTTTCATATTGATGTCAATTCGGCTTTCCTTAGTTGGGAAGCCGTTTATCGACTGCACATCCTTGGAGAAAAGACTGATTTACGAGAGATACCCTCGGGGGTGGCAGGCGATATCAAGAAACGTCATGGAATTATTTTGGCGAAATCTACCCCGGCGAAGAAGTTCGGTGTGAGGACCGGCGATACCATAGGTGATGCGATGCGTCTGTGTCCGAAGCTGGTGCTGGTGCCTCCGCACTATGATCTGTATGATACCTGTTCGAAGGCCTTCATGGAGATTCTCAAGGAATATTCCCCTGTTGTGGAGCAGTATTCTGTGGACGAGGCCTACTGCGACATGACCGGAACCATCGGTCTTTACGGTTCCGCGGTGGTGGCTGCGAATCTGATCAAGGACAGGATAGCGGGGGAACTGGGATTTACCGTGAATGTCGGAATTTCTACGAATAAATTATTGGCTAAGATGGCTTCAGATTTTAAGAAGCCCAATCTCGTACACACCCTCTTTCCGGAGGAGATAGAGACAAAGCTTTGGAGACTTCCGGTAAGCGAACTGTTTTATGTTGGGCATGCAACGAAGAGAAAGCTACAGGAGCTGGGAATTATGACGATTGGTGAGCTGGCGCATACCGATCTCAATATTCTTCGTGCTCACTTTAAGAAGTACGGCGAGGTACTGTATGCCTTTGCAAACGGGGTGGATGTCTCCATCGTATCGGATGTGGTACCGGCAAATAAGGGCTATGGCAATTCGGCGGTCATCCCTTTTGATGTGGACCGCTCTGATGCGGCCAAGATGATCCTGCTTTCCCTATCTGAGAAGGTAGCTACGAGACTGCGGGCGGATCATGTCATGGCGACCGTTATCGCAGTCAGTATAGTCTATACTGATTTTCATCATGAATCTCATCAGAGGACACTGTTTGGTGCTACGAATATTACAGGTGAGATACACCGGGCGGCTTGTCGTCTGTTTGACGAGCTGTGGGATGGATCACCGGTGAGAAACCTCGGAATTCATACCAGTAAGGTGGTCAGCGGTACCACGACACGTCAGCTTAATCTGTTTGATATGAACCGTTATGAGCGGCTGCATCGGCTGGACGAGGTGGTTGACAGGGTCAGGGAACGGTATGGGGATGATTCCATCAAACGGGCGGTTTTTATCAATAACCCGATTTATCATATGGCGGGCGGCATTGCACCGGAGAAGAGAAAGCCCAGCTACGGGGGCTACGGAGAAGGAATTAAATAAAAGAAGGGATTAAACAATGAATCATATGCCGGTAGATGTGATTGCAACCTTTAATGTGCAGGGGAAGATCAAGCCCAATTATATCCGGCTGGAGGATGAGAACCATGTCCTGCAGACCTATAAGATCGAGAGCATCGTGTTCAGCAAGGAGGAGAACTTTGCAGGAATACCGGTGATGGTCTTTTGCTGCAATATTATACTGGAAGATTGTTTGCGGATGATTCACATCAAATACCATATCAAAACGCACCAATGGGTATTGGTTAATGACAGGGGACAATAAATAGTATAAAAATTTTATGTATTTAGTCAAGTCTATTGCAACACAGTGTCGGATAATGTAGAATGATGATATGGTAGCAGCTGTCATAATTTTGACCAATATCTGGTATGAGTTAAGGAGGCAACTGTATGAAGTTGAAAAATGCATTTAGAGATTTGAAGGTAAAGACAAAAATCGTAATACTGGCGGTATTTATGTTGTTGATTACGCTGTTACTGGCAAGTTGGGCATTAATAAACCAAATTACTTACAGCAATAAGAATTTGAATGACATAGAAATGAACATACGTAGTAGTTATGACTTGAATATAAAAAATCAGGTGGAGAATGCAATCAGCCTAATTACTACTATTTACAACAAGCAGGTGGCAGGTGAATACACTGAGGAAGAAGCGAAGAAGCTCGTTACGGATTTGATACGAGAAATCAGATACGGGGAAAACGGTTACTTCTGGATTGATACCTATGAAGGCGTTAACGTTGTCTTATTGGGAACGGCAACCGAAGGAACAAATCGATATGAGGCGAAGGATGACAAGGGCTTTGAGCTCATTAAGGCAATCATCGCAAACGGCAGACAGGAGGGCGGCGGCTATACAGACTATTGGTTCCCCAAGGAGGGAGAGACAGTTGCATCCCCGAAGAGAGGTTATAGTGTTGCGTTCGAGCCTTACCAATGGGTAATCGGTACAGGTAACTATACGGATCATATTGATAAGGTAATTGCATCGGCTCAACAGGAGCAGAGGGATATGCTTACTAAGGATGTCTTAAATTTTGCCATTATTTTTGCTGTTTCCGTAGTATTTGCTGTGGTGATTTCAATCTATATTTCCAGAATGTTGAATAAAGATTTCAAGACCTTCGGCAGCTATCTGAACACCCTTTCCACAGGAGATTTTACTGTCCGGCTGTCTGAGGACTATATGACACGTAAGGATGACTTTGGAGGCTTGGCAAAGGATTTGGAGGGAATGAAGAATGCTGTTGGTAAGCTGGTTGGAAGTGCAAAATCAGAGGCAGACAATATCTTAAATGTAGTGGACAATATCAATAGAAATGTTCAGGATCTAAACAGTCATATAGAGGATGTTGCTGCCACTACCGAGGAGCTCGCGGCAAGCATGGAGGAGACGGCTGCTTCTGCCCAGGAGATGAATGCTACCTCTGTTGAGATTGAGACCGCTACCAGATCTATTGCGGAGAAATCTCAGGAAGCAGCATTGGAGATTGTTAAGATTAGTAAGCGTGCATCAGATACAAGGGTGGAAGTTGAGACAACAAAGAGCAAGACAAGCGAGATGAAGAGCAGAATTGAAGAAAAGCTTACCCAGGCGCTTGAGCAGGCGAAGATCGTCTCCGAGATCAAGGTTCTTACAGAAGCAATTATGGGGATTACTTCTCAGACGAATCTGCTTGCATTGAATGCCTCCATCGAAGCTGCAAGGGCGGGAGAGAGCGGAAAAGGGTTTGCGGTAGTAGCAGATGAGATTCGTAATCTTGCAAACCAGTCAAAGGCTACGGTAACGAAGATTCAGGAAGTTACTCAGCAGGTTACGGACGCAGTTGGAAATCTGTCAGGTAATGCCAATGAACTACTTCTATTCATGTCGAAGGATATTACACAGGGCTTCAACAATCTCACAGAGGTTGCAAAGAAATATATGGAGGATGCAATCTACATGGATGGAATGGTAACGGACTTCAGTGCAACTTCTGAAGAACTACTGGCTTCTATCACCGATATCATGGCAGCTGTATCAGAGGTTGCCAACGCGGCTTCCGAGGGTGCATCAGGAACGACTGATATTGCGGAGAAGATCTCGGATATTACAGACAGATCGGCTGAGGTCATCAAGGAGGTCGAGATCTCCAGGATAAGTTCCAATAACTTAAGAAAAGAGATCTCAAGCTTTAAGATATAATATAACGCAGATATTATTATAAGCCATGGATTACAAGACGCCAAAGGGCGGGGGAGTAATTCATGGCTTATATTTATTATACAGTAAAAATATCCTATCTATTATAATGCAGCAGCATATGGAGGGAGATCATTACTTACATTCCTTCATTCGCTTTTCGCAGGCCTCATAATAGGTATCATCTATTTCGATGCCTATAAAACGGCGGTTTAATTCTCTGGCGGCAACCCCGGTAGAGGCTACACCCATGAACATATCAAGCACAAGGTCATTCTCATTGCTTGCAATTTTGATGATCTGCTTCAATACGGCAAGAGGCTTCTGAGTCGGATGCTTCGGTTCCTTAAGGCGTTCACTTCCCATGCAGATAGGGCTTTCGATGAAGTTGTGCATCTCATTCTGCTTAGAGAAATTCCAGGTATGCCCCTTATTCCACATACAGACAATCAACTCGCAGCTGTTTAAGAAGGAGGATTTACGTATATTCGGAATCGGATTCGTCTTATGCCACACCATGAACTGGAAGGTATCGAATTCACTGTCAAATATCTCGTGCCATTTGCCAATCAGATTATAGCTGGTGAAGATGAATATGTTGCCGGTTGGGGAGAGGACACGTTTGAATTCCGAAAGGAAATCTGCCGGTGCAAGCTCCTTTAGATCCCATTTGGCAACATCGTTGTTAATTTCGCTTCTCCAATCAAATTTCATATTGCCGGTGGAGTACTTCGCCAGATTATAGGGCGGATCGCACAGGATAAGTTCAATGCAGCTGTCCGGGAGCTCCTTCAGCTTCTCCATACAGTCACCATGCATTAGCAGGTATTTATCTATCGTATTAACATCTATCATAAGGGGGTAATCTCCTCTCGTTCTCTATCCAAAGCAAATCCTTCGCTTGTCAGGTGGTATTATGTCCAGTTCTGTGTACTCAGTGAAAATAAAGCTGCTTGATCCGGTCCAGAGCTGATTTCATATACTCGGAGCTGATCCGGTATTGGTCAAATACTACCTGATAGCCCTCAGGATCATTGCAGACGAAATTCCAATAGGCCTTCCCAATCAGCAGCTCTTCCTCCGCAAAGAAGGTCTGAACCCGCTCCTGCCGCCAGGGGACATCCTCTCCGAATTTATTATAGGCAGTAGCGAAGTAGATTCGGACTTCCTCGCTGCCCTGCAGGGAATTCTTCAGAATAAAGAATTCGTTCAGAAGAGCAATCTTTTCTGACTTAGCCTTTTTATTATCCAGATCACCGCCGGCTTTAAGCTCGATCAGATAATGGCAGCCCTTTTCCTCATCATAGAAGTAATTGTCTGTCTCGTGAGAGGTGAGAAAGCTGGCTACATTGGAGGGGGTAAGGCAGTTGAAATTCAGATAGTCCTCCACCTTTGGTCTTGCATCCCGCTTCTCATAGGCGGTCATCAGGTAGTCGATGTGCTGCGTCTGCTGAGGCAGAAGATAGGATTCAATCCTACCCCGAACAGTATAGGAGATCTTGGCTATGGCATTGCCCATGTTCTCCAGCACCTTACCGAAGGAACTATCAAAGGAACGGACAAAGGCGGAGTAAAACATGAACTCCTCGCCCAGCTGAGAGATAAAGGCATTATTTTTTTTGGCATTAATGACACCTAGAGGGTCGGTTACCTCCAGACTATATCTGGCCTCCATCACATCGACAAATTGCCTGATATGATGATCTACGATTTCCCGAATCAGGGTTTCTTTTTCAGTCTTCATGGCACACTCCTTAAGCTGTAATTATATCATGAAAGTCAGGCAGGGAAAAGAGATATCTGAACAAATTTTCGATAATTCACTCCTTTTTCTTATAGAAGCAATAGGGGCAATAATAAAACCGGATGAACATCTTACTGTTCATCCGGAAGAATAACCATCTATATGAATAATTATGCCATGAATAATTTGATGTCGTCCTCTACGGTTCCGATACCTGCAATACCAAAGTTTTCTATAAGAACCTTAGCTACGTTTGGAGATAAGAATGCCGGTAATGTCGGTCCTAAGTGGATATTCTTTACACCCAGATATAGGAGGGCAAGAAGAACGATGACAGCCTTCTGCTCATACCATGCAATATTGAAGGCAATCGGAAGCTCATTGATATCAGCAAGTCCGAATACTTCCTTTAGCTTGAGTGCGATCAGAGCAAGAGAATAGGAGTCATTACACTGACCGGCGTCCAATACTCTCGGTATACCGTTGATATCTCCTAAACTCAGCTTATTGTACTTGTACTTTGCACAGCCGGCTGTAAGAATCACAGTGTCCTTCGGAAGAGCCTGAGCGAAATCTGTATAGTAATTTCTGGATTTATGACGTCCATCACAGCCTGCCATAACGAAAAATTTCTTGATGGCGCCTGTCTTTACTGCTTCGACCACCTGGTCAGCCAAAGCAAGTACCTGGTTGTGTGCGAAGCCGCCAAGGAGTTCCCCCTCCTCAATCTGAGCAGGAGCTGCACAGGTCTTGGCAAGCTCAATAAGCTGTGAGAAATCCTTATGTCCATTCTCATCTCTTTCGATGTGAATGCAGCCGCTAATTCCGGTAGCACCTGTGGTAAAGAGTCTGTTCTTGTAGGATTCGGCCGGAGGTACCACACAGTTGGTAGTCATGAGGATCGGTCCGTGGAAGCTTTCGAACTCTTCCTTCTGCTTCCACCAAGCATTTCCATAATTGCCGATGAAATTGGAGTATTTCTTAAAGGCAGGATAGTAATGAGCAGGAAGCATCTCAGAGTGGGTGTAGACATCTACTCCGGAATCCTTCGTCTGCTCCAGTAACTGCTCAAGGTCTCTTAAATCATGACCGGATATGAGAATGCCGGGTCTGGTTCCGACACCGATATTAACCCTGGTAATCTCAGGATTACCGTAGGTACTTGTATTTGCTGTATCAAGCAGCGCCATGCCCTCCACACCGAACTTACCGGTCTCTAGGGTAAGAGCAATCAGAGCATCTATACTTAAGGTGTCATCCAGAGTTGCTGCGAGTGCACGCTGCAGGAAGGAGCTGATTGTAGCAGAGTCGTAGTTTAGCTCGTTGGCATGCTTTAGATATGCAGCCATACCCTTCAGTCCATAGATTATCAGCTCACGAAGACTTCTGATATCCTCATTTTCCGTTGTAAGTACTCCGACTAAGGAGGCTTTGGCTTCCAAATCCTCTCTTGCTGAAGCACTCCAGTGTGCTGCACTTGGAAGCTTAGAGGAAGCCTTGACTTGAGGCAATAGAGAATTCTTGATTCTTAAGGTCTCGATTACTCTCTGATAGAAAATCTCATCATCAAAATTGGAATTGGTTATAGTAGTAAAGAGATTGATGGTAATGTAACGGTCCACAGAAGCATCAACGCTGATCCCCTCTGCTCTTAGCTCGGTAGTAACTGCACTTAAGCCCTTGGTAACATAGATCAGTAAATCCTGCATTTTAGCAAGTGCCGGGCTCTTACCACAGACACCGGCCATGGTACAGCCTGTGCAATTGGCTGTCTCTTGACATTGAAAACAAAACATCTTTTTTTCCATAGCGATATACTCTCCTTTTATATGTTTTAGAATTGACTTTATAAGAATAAAGTGAGTATAATACAGATGAGTTCATGAAAGTGTAGCTGTGGCTACAGAATGAAAACATTTCCGGAGATCCCTTCCGGAATGTTTTATATAAGAGGAGGCAGTGATGGAGAGCTATTATCCGGTCTTAAAAAAATGTGTGTTGTTCCGAAAAATGGGTGAGACTGAGACGGAACAGCTGGTAAAATGTCTGGGTGCACAAGCAAGAAGTTATAAGGCAGAGGATTGTATCTTCTTGACTGGAGACGAGATCAATACCATAGGAATTGTGTTGTCCGGTGTGGTAGAGATAATGAAGGAGAGTTTGGCTGGAGATAAGCATATTCTGGCATTCCTTGGACCGGCGGACATGTTCGCGGAGGGAATCGTATGCACGATAAGACGTATTTCTCCGGTGACCGTAAGAGTGAAGGAGGATGCCCGTATACTATTTATTCCATATGAGAGAATTATTAAATCCTGCGGCAAAAGCTGCGAGTTCCATATTAGTCTGATCCAGAACATGATGGTGGTCTTAGGAGAGAAGAATATGAATCTGAACCGCAAGCTGGAGCTGCTGACACTTAAGGGTATGCGGGAGAAAATCGCTCTATTCCTACTGAATGAAGCTGGAGAACGTAGCAGCAGCATGTTTCAAATCCTGTTGAACCGGACAGAGTTAGCGGATTATCTCAATGTATCCAGAACCTCCATGTGCCGAGAGCTGACTAGGATGAAGGAGGAAGGCATGATTGATTTTTATGGTAACAGCTTTAAGCTCTTGAATAGGGAGCTTCTTGCCCGGTGCCTGGAATAGGAGGCTAGAAGCATGAAAGGTCTGATCGGTTTTGTCTGTATCATCATTGCGTTATGCTTCTACTTATCCTTTGGTACAGGAGGCTCACCGCACAGTAATATCCTGCTAGGAGTGAGACTACCTGCCGGAGTATTGAAGGAGCAGGAGGTAATAGAGCTGGCGCGAAGATTTAAGAAAGCAAATCGAAGCATATTTTTTGTATTTATCGTGTTGGCCCTTCCGATGCTTAAGCTGGAGTATCCCTCACTTCTTCTGCTGTACATGATGGTCTGGTGCCTGCTTTACTATATCGCCGGGAATTGGTGTTTTTTAAATTACTTTGACCGTATACTTCTGATGAAGAGCAAAAATCACTGGTTTCCCGGGGACTGCCATGAATTAACTGTAGAGAAGGGAAAGGTTAATGAGGTAAAGGGCATGCGTAAGCTTTACCGGAGGCTGTTTCCCGACAGAAGAGAGAGGCTTATGAGAAGGACAGAGGGCCCTGTCTATGTGGATGAGGATGAGTACTGGATCAACGGCTATTATGATAATCCATGGGATAATCATAAATCCATAGAGAAAAGGGTTGGGATCGGAACCACAATGAATATGGCATATAAGAGAAATCGGTGGATTTCCTTCCTTGCCTTTGCTTCGATGGTGCTGTTCATGGGAGGACTGGTGATCCTGCTATTTAAGTTTGACTTTGCTACCTTCCGAATTAATATAGGTAAAGATGAGATAACAATTGATGCACCAGTTTATAAGGAGCATTTTAAGACGCGAGATATGGTCGAGGTGGCAATTACGGAGGTATTGCCGAAGGAAGGGCTTCGCACCGGGGGTGTGGCAACCTCAAGATATTATCTGGGCAATTTTAATCTGGATCAATATGGTAAATCGAGGGTATATCTTTATATTCAACATCTGCCCTATCTGGTAATTCACTTAAAGGATAGAACGATATTATTCAATACAAAATCCAGGGAGCAAACGCTGGAATATTATCGTCAATTGGCTTATCTGATTGAAGATAATAAAATTTTAATAAAATCGTCTGTCAAATAGAAAATATCTATGTTATAATAGGATAAAAGTACTATTTTTATTATTGAAATAATTTTCATTTACAGATAATTATTTCTGGGAGAAGGGGAGTAATTGAAGAAAAGAAAATTGATAGGGGTAATTATCTCTGAGGTTGAGGGCAGCTATCAGAATAAGCTTCTCAAGGGAATTATATCGGAATGCTACGCGCTGGACTACGATGTGGCGGTATTCTCAACTCTAATCAAGGATTCTGGGTTACCGGAGTATAAGCAGGGAGAGAAGAACATCTTTAACCTGATGAACTTTGATTTATTTGATGGAATTATTGTTGCGGGAATCACATTGGCTATTAAGGACCTGCCTCATGAAATCGAGCAGCTTATCCTTAAAAAATGCAGATGTCCGGTATTATTCGTAGATATGAGTTCGAGATATTTTCCGAGTGTCTATACCAATGACAGGAAGCCGATGGAGCAGCTGACGGATCATCTGATTGAGGTTCATGGATATCGGAAGATTTTGTGTCTGGCCGGACACAAGAGTAATATCTCTACCATCAGCAGAGTGGCAGGCTTTAAGGATTCCTTTCACAAGCACGGGCTTCCTTTAGATGAGAAGCAGATCCTATATGACGGAGATTTTAATTATCCCAGTGGTGAGAAATTGGCCAGTAGACTGATAAATAGGGAGATCGATTGGCCTGATGCTGTAGTGTGTATCAGTGACTACATGGCTATTGGACTTGCAGACGAGCTGACCAGACAGGGTATTCTTGTTCCCGAGGAAATCGCTGTGACTGGTTATGATGCCTCAGATGAGGCAGTAATCTGTCAGACGATGATCACAACCTACTCACCGCCGGTGAAGCAGACCGGTGTGGAGGCGGTAGGGGAGTTGACCAGACTGATGACGGGAGAGCTTCCGGTACCGAGTAATAACTACCCCGGGAAATTAGAGATCGGGCACAGCTGTGGTTGTAATGATATTGATTATATGAAGCGAAGCGGTATGGTCCGACTAAGAGCAAAAACTGAGGATTATAAGGTACTTCTGGACAGCTATATGACGGAAGCACTGTACTCTGTTATGGATCTGGAGGATTGTGTAAATCAGCTTTGTGAATATCTGTACCTGATCAAGGATTATTCGGATTTTTTTCTGTGCCTGAGTGAGAATTGGGATGGAAGTGCAGATAATTATAGCATTGAACCGAAGGAATTTCTGAAG
Source organism: Bacillota bacterium (assembly GCA_023415635.1). Classification (GTDB taxonomy): domain Bacteria; phylum Bacillota; class Clostridia; order Lachnospirales; family Lachnospiraceae; genus Mobilitalea. The sequence goes on from JAEZJV010000085.1 coordinate 23,427, forward strand.
ACGGAGTATTCAGAACGGATGATTTTGGCACTTGCTGCAAGAAAGAAGAAATGTGAAATCAGCAATACCATATTTGATACGAAGGATATGCTTCCTGATCTGTGGGAAGAGAGAGAGTATCCTATGGCCTATTATTTTACGCCGATGCATTTTAGGCAATGTTGCATCGGATATTCCGTACTGACTTACGGGAACAAGGTACAGACCTTTGATATTATATACCGTAACTGGTGCAGGATTGTCATGAATGCCCTGGAATTCAACAGGAGCCATCGCAAGTTATACCGAACCTCCTTCCGAGATGTCCTGACAGGGATATTCAATCGTAGCGGCCTAGAACTAAATCAGCAGCGAACTGTGAATGAAGCAAATGCTCTCGGACGGAAGGTATTTGTGCTGATGGCGGATCTTGATAACTTAAAAACGGTGAATGACCAGTACGGACATCAGGAGGGGGATAATATTATATCCATCGTGGCACATGCCTTTCAGAGCAATTGCAAGACCCATGATATCTGTGCAAGAATAGGTGGAGACGAATTTCTTGTCATAGGCATCGACGGAGAAGGAAAGGATTCGATGGACAGCTATATCGCGGCGGTTACCCAGGATATCGAGAATTATAATGAAACCTCCAAAAAGCCTTATGAGATCGAGACCAGTATCGGAGCAATCAGTAATTATATCGAGGATTATAAAAACATTAAGACAATGATAGATCAGGCTGACCAGGTCATGTATTACCATAAAGCCATCAATAAGAAGGAACGGTTGGAGAGAAACAGAGAAATAATAGAAAGATAAGCACTAACAACATATCGCATTCAATGCATAGTATATAATATAACTATTTAATAGGAGCATTGATTGTGGAAGATTTTTCAATATCAAGTCAGAGTAGCCGAGATAGAGATCATGATGATGTGATTAGAACCCGAGATTCTGTAATAGAAGAAATCCGTTCCGATAAAAATACCGGTTACGTCACAATCTCATATGGAGTTATGGGCAATTATAATGTGCTTCATATGGAGCTTGTCACTTTGGTTGTCACCAGAGATACTATTATTGAGGATAGATCCGGGCGTAGCTTATCCTTTCGGGACTTAAGAGAGGGAATGATTGTTAATGCTACATTTTCGTCCGCAATGACAAGGAGTATCCCGCCGCAGGCCAGAGCATTTAGAATTATTGTGGTCAGTAGAGGCGAGGTATCCAATGTCACCGTGGGAAGAGTGCTAGAGGTTGATCTGAGGAATGGGTTTTTATACACAGGAAATGCCAACGACAGATACAGTCAAATGAGGTTTGTGATTACCAATTCCACCTTAATACTGGATAGAAAAGGGAACAAGATATCATTAAGAAATATTAGAGTAGGCCAAAGAGTAAGAGTGGAGCATGCCAAAAATCAGACCCTCAGCATACCCCCTCAAACAACAGCCTTTGTAGTACAGATTATCTAGCTAACTGATTATTATTCTAAAAGGCTACTGTAAAATCACCAGAATTGGTATTTGTACAGTAGCCTCTATTTTATCAAAATATATACTCATGCCTTATATATTTTTTTCCTGATAGTTCATGGAATATCCGCTGGTGGTGACCTCGTTCAGATCCAGATAATCCTCCGAGGCTTCAATATTGCTGAGCTTCAATACGGCACCGTAGGGCTCCTTTAAAGAGAGCCTGTCACCTCTGCCTGAGAGGATCCATAGAATCTTATAGCCGCGGGGCTTTATCTTGAGCTTCTCCTCTCCTTTGCCGTCTGTAAAATAAATCAAAAGATTAATCGCATGATTATTGGCATATTCAAAGACAGGGCTGAAGCTCGTACCCCCTCTGCCACCGGTCCTTTCTTTGACATCCCTGAAGGTTTTGACAGGATATTCCCGTCGTATCGCGTCATCACATTCCAGAAGCGTAAGCTCATGGCGGTAATTCTTCAAGATGCTTAATACTTCTTTCATTGCCTGCTTAAATTCTTCGTCACTGATGCTGCCGCTGATGTCGAGGGCAAGGACAATCCTGGCTTTATGACTTCGAAGCTCTCCTCGCAGTTCCAGCCGATCCGGTTGCCTTCGGTTCCTTCTGGTTACGGTTTTTTTCTTATCATTCTCAACCGTTCCCAATAGCCTTCTCAGATATAGATTCCAAGGTAATTCACCCTTAGAGCCTCTCAGGGAGGCGAGTATATTGCTAAGGTATACGGGAAGTTCTCCCTTACTTGAAGCATTGACTGCCTTTTCCGTGAACTCCTGAAGAGTTTTTTCCTCAATAACACCGCTTTCTTCCCAGAGATCATGGGTTCTGGCAGCGTCAAAATCGCTCTCATACATTTTCAGAGTATCCATGTCCCCATTATCTTCTCTTAGGCTCATGACGGTCTGAAGCTGAGCCGCATAATATTCGAAGGATCTGTAGGGCTCGAGAGCAAGGGCATAATTCTGATTAATCCATTCCACTGTAACTGCGTAGGGAGGCAGAGGAGTAAGATACTTGTTGATAGCAAGGTCCATCGCCATATTGAGGACGACTGCACTGTATTGACCCTTCAGAGCCCTTGCCCTGGTCAGATGCATCGACAGGATATGGAGAATCTCATGCTTAAGGATGCTTTCCATTCGTCCTAAATCAAGCTTTAAGAAAATCAAGGGATTATAATAAATCACATACTTAGAAGTCTTGAAATTGACGGCAGCAGGGCTGCTGATATCGAAGCGGAGCTCCCTTGACATCTGGAATAGGAAATATCCATAAAAATTATCCTGATCCTCCAACAGCTTCAAATTCACCTGATCGATCAGTTCGAAAAAGGCGTGCTGATAATCCTCCGGGATACTGATCCGGTATTTACCGTCCTCCTCAACTGTCCGAAGAGAATGATAGATTAACTCGGTGGTCCTATCCAAAAGCTCCTTTGCACGCTGCTCAAAATGATTATCCATAGCTTCACCTCCGGATTATCCCCTGACCGTAGTATAAGCATCAAAGTATAGCTCCACAAAATCCTCATTGTCAATGGCATACTGATATACCCTACCGTAGCTTTGCTTAATATCCTTCATAATACCGACTCTTAAGTCTATCGGATACAGCTTAAGGAATTCAATCAGTCGTGTGAGGTCGCTGTCTGTATCGGCAGAAGATGTACCTAGCTTCGAGTCCAAGGTCTTCAGGATATTTCTGGCGGACAGGTAGAGCCGGGTGTGGCTTTCCGTTCGGAGCTGTTCCTTCAAAGCCTCAGTCAGGGGAGCACCAAAAACATCATCATAGGAAAGAAGGGGCTTGTGCTCTGTCTCTATAAAACTCAAGAATTCCGCTGCAATCATATTCCCTACATTTCCTCTGAGTACATTAAGGAATACAGATCTTGGAATGGTTTCCTTCTGCTCCTGATAAAGTCTGAGAGCCTTGGAAATCCTTTCATAGCTCCGCGGAGTCGCATTGATACCGCCTTCGTTGGTCTTCATCAGATACTCCGGATAGGTCGAGATAAACTCGATTACCTTCTGCTCAAGACCGGTCTCTATCGCCCAGTCGATCCATTGTCTGTAGTCGGGCTCCATAAATAGCCATACGAAACGGTTCTCCTGTGCAGCATCCATGTCCACTACCTGATAGTCGAAGCTTGAGCCGTATTTGCCGGAGGGGTTCATTGCGGCCAGCAGCTTAATGCTATCGGGAAGCCTGTAGCCGTTAATTTCCCGGTTCAGGATCAGATTCATCAGCTCCTGTTGGACTGTATGCTCACAGCGGTTGATCTCGTCGATAAATAGAAGGACAGTATTCCCTTTGGCAATCTCCTCGTCAATTTCTCTCAGCTTATAATGAACCGCATATACGGTGGTCTTTCGTTCTTCTTGTTTTCCATAATTATCCGTGGTGACATAGGTCTCGATGGTCGGAAGACCGCCGATCTCACCCTCCTTCAGAAGGTTTCCGTCGATCACCACAAGACTCCAATGCCGATCTGTGGCAAGCTGCTTTGCCAGAGCAGTCTTTCCGATGCCGCTTTCTCCGACAAGTAAAGGCACTTCATCGGTTGCCATTATAAGTTCAACACTTTTTAAGGTATCAATAAAATTCATATATATTCTCCAATCTGCCGAAGCCCATGAAGTTGGGCGGCATCTCCTATATCATTTTCAGTTTTTCATCAACTGCTATTTTTTTAGCTCTCTTACTTCCGTAGCGATGGAGGAACAGTAATTTATCCATCTGATTAATAGCACTCTGCTCTATCGTTCGGTAATTCAGAAAATCCCTGACATAACGCTCCTCCACATCCTCCTGTGAGATTACTTCTCTCACTGCCGATTCCACATCCTCCTGTGTGACAAGCTTCATCACATATTTAAGTACTAAAAAGTTAACCTTCAGAAACTCCAGTAGCTTATCCTTATTCAGATCATTGATGTATTTGATGGCTTCCTCATTGCTCCTGACTGCGATCAACTCAGCCTGATAGGTAGGAGAGCTGATGAATCTTAACGCATCATAGCTTGCCGTAACGGCCTCTGCCTGTACGCTTGGGAAAGGGTCTTTGATAAACCGGATGGCATCATAATTCCTTCTGACAGCCATTAGCTGTAGCTCCTCACTGGGATTTGCGATAAATTTAATTGCCCAACCGGCCTGACGGAGCGCCAGTCGTATCACCTGCTCGGTCGGTTGCTTGATATATTCCAGATTAGTCCAGCCGCTTTGGACGGCTTTGATCATCATTTCCTCTGTAGGGGTATCGATGAATCTGATTGCGTGAGGATTATTGGTCAGAGCGAGTTCCTGCATCTCCTGAGTTGGCTGCTCTATATACTCCAGCAGCAGTCCGTTCATAGAAAGTGCAAGAAGCTTCATTTCATCTGTAGGGGCTGGTATGGAGGTGATGACGTGAGGATTTTTATGTATCATTTTAATCAGCTGAGAGGATTTCATAGGAGGTCCTTTCCGGGGGGGGGTGAAGCTAAAATCACGATGGATTGGTTGTTATTATACCACGATATTATAAAAGTATCTAGAAAGTGATTGAAATAATTATTAGCATAAGGCGAGCGGTTATGGGAAATGCTGACATCAATAAATATTGTGGTGGCTCAGGAGGGGGAGACTTGTAACGGTATTTTACTTATGATAATATCAGAGTAAAGGAAGAATGAAGGAGCAGAGCATGAGAAGCATTGAAGTGGCAGCGGCAATTATAAAGGATAAGGACCGGATCTTTGCTACGCAGAGAGGATATGGGGAATTCACTGGGAGCTGGGAGTTTCCCGGAGGTAAAATCGAAGAGGGAGAAACACCACAGCAGGCCTTACTTCGTGAGATCAGAGAGGAGCTGGATGTAGAAGTTGAAGTAAAGGAATACTTTGCTACGGTTGAGTATGACTATCCAGGCTTTCACTTAACCATGCACTGCTTTCTCTGCGCAATAAAGGAGGGTACTTTGGTTCTGAAGGAACATTCATCTGCACAGTGGTTAACAAAGGAAACTCTAAATAGTGTGGAATGGTTACCTGCGGATGAGGGTTTGATTCGAAAGCTTGAGAATTGGTTAAATAAAACGATTAATCAGGGTTAACTAAATATAGCATTCTGAACAGGAAAAAGGGTTCCGGAGTCCACGAGCATGACTTCGAAACCCTTATACTATATATACGACCCTGAAAGTGTCAATAATCTACCAGCATGGCATCATTTAAGGACAGCTTTTTCTTACCTGTTACAAAATATTTTTCCATAGTCTTATGCGGCATATGTTCGGAATACAATAAAGGCAGATTTTGTTTAACCCTGTAATTGAACCATAGACAATATAATTCCAGGATGGGTTTATTGATGGAGGTGTACTTTAGCTGATACTCCTGCACATCGCAATTGTTCATGAACAGAAAGAACTTGTTGGCGAATAGACGATCAACCATACTGATATCGATCACGCCTTCATTAACCATAAAATAAATCGTCTGAAAGAACATGATATACTCACCCATCTTCCTTCCATCCTCAGGAGTAAATATAACATTAGTCCCATCCCTTTTCTCCTTTAACCTGGAATAAATATAGATGATATTCTCATTATCCTGAAAATTGGAATTCAGAGTCAGGATAAACTCTGCTTTAGAGATATCCGCATCTTTTTTCATCTGATACCAGATAGCGACCACACCGATTATGGCAGTAATAAAGGTTGCGCTATTAGAAATAGATTCTCTAGTCAGCCGATTGAAAAGAGCAATAGAAATCATCATGATAAAAAAGATCAGTACAATAGTGAAAAACTTTCTACTATGCCCCAGCTTCATGGTTTTATCCTCACGTTTCTGTTTGATAATTAAATCATAGACTAAAAGGGAAGAAGGTGTCAAGTAATTTCCTATGTTCTATCCTTCAGAACTCAATGGCAGTAAGACTTTTTACTGTCATTAGGAGGCTTCGATTTATTCATATATTTTTTAGGATTTTATGGATTGTAAAACTAAACCACATGATCTATAATATGGTTTGATCTTACAATACTTAATATCATCCATATAATGCTATGAGCTTATAGCACTTATGTTATGTCGTTTTTAACGGCGGAAGGGGAGAAACAATGAGGAAAATACTTATAACATTTATCGCTGCTTTTTTTATGACGTTCACTTTAGCGTCAGCTGCTTATGCTGCGGAATAGCCTGTAATTCACGTTGCTGTTAATAATGAGATTTTACCTTACGCGAAGGATGCACAGCCCTATATCAATACAAAGGGGAAGGTCTTTGTCCCTCTATTCGTGACTGGGGAAAAGCTTGGGGCATCAGTAGCATGGGGTAAAAATTCCGATTCGATTAGCATGAAATATGGCTCCGATACCATCAAGATAACTTGGTCAAAATCCAGTAAGAATGCCATAGTTAAGCTGAACAATAAGACTGTGAAGACAGCGGTAGCACCAGTTAAGAAAAACAAAGCAGTCTATGTACCATTGGAGTTTTTCTCTACTCTCTTACATTGTCAGACGAAATGGGATGGTAGAGTCAATACCGCCTTCGTGACATCGTCCAAGGCTTCAAAGAATATTGAGACACCTGCCGAAGCGGCGGTAACCACTTCAGAAATCTTAAAAATCAAATCCTTTGACGGCTATACACTTACCGGAAAGCTGGATTTACCCGTTAATACTGCTGAGGTATCAACTCTCGTCATATTCGTACCCGGTACAGGGCCTAATACCTATGACAATCACAGACTGATCGGCAATAAGGAATTCAACTATTATGATTTATTCGCACAGGAGCTTGGAAAGAGACAGGTAGGCTTTTTCCGGTATAATACCCGTGGCGTTGAAATAGGAACGCAACCGCCGATGTACGATACAATTAACAAAGAGGAATACCGAAAATATACTCCTGAAAATCAGGCTAAGGATATTGAAATAATGATAACGGAGTTAAAGAAGAAGGAAGCTCTGAAAAATGCAAAGGTAGTTCTGCTTGGTTGGAGTGAGGGTACAATTATTGCTCCCTTGGTAGCGGAGCGAAAGAATGTTGAAATAGATTCTTTAATGCTGTCTGGCTACTGCAACGTAAAAATGCAGGATATTATTGAATGGCAGTTATCCGGCGAAGCCTCCATGATATTTTGCTGTCAGTATTTCGATACTAACTTAGATGGAGTAGTATCAAAAAAGGAATATAACGCAGATCCCTCCGGAATAGTGAAGGCGGCACTTGGCGGGGCTACATTCGAACAACTGGATATGAACACGGACAAAAAATTAACTACCGCGGATTTTGCCGTTATGTTAACAGATCATAAGAATCAAGTAATGGATGCAATCTCGAAGGGAGACGATGAGTGGCTCTGGAATAATTATTTTAAGATTACTTCAGAATGGCTATCCGGACACGCAGAGCTGGAAGCTAACCAAGATAGACTGTTGAAATTAACGATACCTGTTAATATTTTCCATGGTGTATATGATCAGAATGTACCGCTTCAAGGAGTATACGATAGCTATGATGCTTGCAGGAGAAAGAATAAGACCAATGTAAAGGCTTTTGTATTCGATTCGCACGATCATGATATGAATTATATTCAATATCCTTATTATAATATAATCTCAGAAGGGTTGACTCGAATATTTGGGCTCTTTGTCAAGTGTTGGGGTGGGATTCTCTGAATTCCGCTCCACTACTTGATTTAGAGCTATTTTTATGTTTGTAGTTCTATAAATGATTTTTAGGTGCACTTAATAAGCCTACCTGTTTTCCT
>JAEZJV010000088.1 GCA_023415635.1 Bacillota bacterium
GTGCTCACCCCGTCCTTTCCCTTGGAGCCCGCGTCCGCCGAGGTCGACTGGGACTGACCCAGACGCATCAGCCCGTCATAGATCTGCGACGAGGCGACCTGGCTGACACCGTCGGCCGCGATCGTCCGGGTGATCACTGCGTTGCGGCCGTCGCGGCGCACGACGTACTCGTACTGGATCGACGGCAACGGGTGCGCGGTCGGGTTGAGTCGATCGGGGTAACGCACCGTCAGCAACCGGCCGAGGCCGTCGTAGGTGCCGCGCGTGACCTGCCCGTTGGCATCGACCGTCTCCGTCACGGTGCCCGACCTGGGGTCGTACACCGTCGTCGTCGTCAGCCCGGCACCGCCGGACGTGACCGGTGGCGTCGTGACGGCGACCGACTCGACGAGCGCGGCGTCCTTCGGCGAGTACACCGTCACCGTCGCGCGATCGGCCGCGTCGGTGACCTTCACGGCCCGACCCCAGTCGTCGTACTCCGTCGACTCCGTCCGAACCAGCTGGCTCGAGTCAGCAGCCAGCTCGTATGTCCCCACGACGCGGTCCTTGTCGCCGTAGACCGCCTTCGTCTTGGAGAGGACCTCGGGCTTCTCGGCCGCGCAGCTCCCCTCTGTCACAGTCGTCTGCTGGACGAGTCCCACCCGGTTGCCTGCGATCAGCGCATGCCGAGCCTTGTCGTCGAGCCCCGAGTCCTCGTGCAGGTACGTGACCTTGGTGCAGAGGTTGTCGTCGGACTTCGCGGGCCACTTCTGACCGAGGTCCTCGATCTGCGCCACCTGACCGTGCTCGTTGTACGTCGTCGACGTTCTCGTGACACGAAGCAGCTGACCCGTGCGGTCGTAGCTCAGGCCGAAGGCGGTGCTGGAGCCCAGCGGTGTGGCCTGTACGCCGTCCGCGGCAGTCGCCGTCGCCTCACCCTTGACCGCGACATTCACGGTGCGAGACAGGACGTGCGTGTCCTTATCTGGCGCACCATCCCACTCCTCCGCGGCGTACACCTGCCCGGCGAACCGCTCGTCGTCCAGCACACCTGCAAAGCCGAGCACGCCGGCGGGGTCGTCACCCAAGCCCGCCGTGAGCTGCGCACCGGTGCCCCGTAGGTAGTACGACCTGGAGTGCGTGCGCGAGGCGGCCTCCGCCCCGACGGCGGTCGTCACAGAGGCGTACCCCTTGAAGTCGGAGTACGTGACTTCCTTCGGCTTGACCAGTGCGCCGGTGGGCTTCACCCACCGAGGGGTGCCGCCATAGGTGTAGCCCGTGACGATCGCATCGCCGAAGTTCGTGCCCTTGCCCCCGGACTCTGTGACGCCGCTGACGACGTACTTGTAGAACCAGTCGTAGTCGTCCTCGTGCTTGTGATCCCAACCCACCGGGAAGCACAGCTGGTCATTCGCCGCAGGCGACGACGGCAGAGACTCACAGTCCGTGCGGTAGGTGACGGCCGTGTGCGCGCCCGACTCGGTGGTGATCGTGTCGATGCGTGGACGCGACATGGGCGGTCCCGGGTTGTCCTGCAGCTGGACCCGGTTGGCCAGGTACGTCGGGCGGAAGACGGCCGGCGGCGTCGAGACCGGCTCGGCCCCGCGGTGCCCCGTGTGGGTGATGCTGCTCAGCCACAAGATGGCTCCCACGTCCACCGCCGGCTTGCCGCCAGTGTTGTCCGTGTGCTGGTTCGGGTCCACGAACTCATGCGCCAACGACCACGAGTCGACCTTGCGGTAGACAGTGCCGTCCAAGACGCTGGTGGTGATAGTAGAGAGCCGGTAGCGGTCGAAGAACGCCGGTCCCGTCTTCGTCTTGCACTTGGCCTTGTCGTCCGGTGCGCAGTACAGGTCCACCGGGACGTCCGGCCAGAACTTGGAGTTCTTGACCATCGCACCGAGGGCACAGTCATCCTTCCGGGCGTCGCCCGTGGCCTTGCTCGTGCACCTCTCCTCCGCGGTGAAGGTCACCTTCGCGGGCGCGGAGCCGCCAGGCGAGGTCAGGCCCTCGCGGGTGCCGTACTCGATCGACTCCAGGCGCCCGCCCGGGTTGTACTTCAGGGGGGTCGCAGAGGCCGGGCTCTTGTACGCCGAGAGGTCCTTGACGTACTGGTAGCGCATCGTGGACCCAGCCACGTCCTGGACGAGGTCGAGGTTCCACCGCCAGACCTGCTCGCACGACGACTTCTTGAAGGAGGCGTCGTGGCACCGCTCCGTCTCGTGGTTGCCGAAGACGGGTACCGTCCAGCGAGATTGGCTCGAAGCCACGGAGCCGAACGAGTACCTCGTCCCGTCCACGGTCGAGACAAGCCAGTGCTCGTCGGCGTCGCCGGCGTCGACGAGCTGGATCGTGGCGCCGTCCTCGGACTTGGAGTGCCACGAGCTGTCGTTCTTGTCCTTCACCAGCTCAACAGCGGACCCGTTCAGTACCAGCGTCGCGTTGTCGGTACCCCAGCAGAGGTCCCCGACGTACTTGAGCGTCGCACCGGTGTTGTTGGCCTTGTACTCCCCGACCTTGTCGCGGTCATCCGCGCAGGGCACGTACTTGCGCTCGACATAGCTCGACGTCAGATCCCAGCCCTCACCGACCCAGGACGCCTGGTTGTTCGTCGAGGCCGTCTTGCCGTCGGACGTGGCCGACGAGTACGACAGCGACAGCTGTGGAGCCAGTCCAGCCGCCGTCTGAGGCACTGTCAGCGGGTAGCTCCACGTGAAGGCACCGGTCCCACCGGATGTCCCCCACGAAGCCGATGGGGCGAGGCTCGTGGCACCCCAGTTGCCTGACGCACTTGCCGAGCCGCTTGTCAGGGCCAGTCGGACTCCGCCGGAGGACTGCGCCGTCGCCCCGAAGGCCAGTGTCTGCGCGTCCACGCCTTCGCTCTGGCCAGCGTCAGCGGCCACCTGGCCGAGGTCCACGGTCGCCGTGACCGAGTGCTCCTCGACATCGTTGACAGACGTCGCCAACGGCACGGGAGCACACGGGAGCTCCGGCTCGGCAGCCTCGGGTTCGGCAGCCTCGGGCTCGCTGGCCTCCGGCTCGTCGGAGGGCTCGACGCAGTCCACGGGAATGGCGACCAGCTGCAGCCTCGAGGCCCAATCGCTCGATGCCAAGCCCGCGAAGTCCTCGTAGGAGATCGTGAGCTGCACCTGGCTGTCCGGATGGACACCGGCCGGAGAGAGGTCCGCGATGTCGACGACCACTCCGTCGACACCCAGCTGTGAGGCCTGGTCCGGGCTCGCGACGCTCACCGAGACCTCCGTGGGCGCAGGCGCGCTCCCCGCCGGGGCGAGCGTGATGGGCAGGCCGCCGACCTCGACATGCGCGCCCGCTGTGGCCGCGGGCTCCTCGGCGGCCGTGCGGTGGGCAGCGGTCCGGAACACTGCGCCCTGGACGCCCGCTGCCGCCGTCGAGGTGCCTCCGAGCGAGACCCTTGCGGTCGCGGCAGCGGGTAGGTTCGCGGGACCGACGACGAGGGGGTCGGGGTCGATCGGCTGTTCGGCAGCGAAGCCGGTCTCCGCCTCGCTGGCCTTCTTCTCCATGAGCTCGAGCGCCGCGACTGCGGCAGCGAGCTCGGCCGCACGGTCCTCCAGCTGGCCCGCCGTGTTCAACTCGTCAGCCACGGAAGCCGTGTCCGCCACCGCCGAGAAGCCCAGCACGAGCGCCAACGCTCCTGCAAGGGTCACGCGAGCGGCACCAGGGCCGCGCAGCATCACTCTGGTCTGCGAAGCACGCGTGAGGCCGCGCATCACTCCCCCTTCGTCGGGTCGAGGTCGTCGAGGTTGTCGAACTCCCCGTGCGCCTGGTTCGGGCCGAAGCTCGCGGCTGCGTTTGCCTCGGCTCCTTGGCAGATCCGACGGATCTTGGCCGGGGCAACGACCTCACCCTCGAAAACCCGCACGTTGTCGATCGCACCCTGCCACCGTTCGGCCGCAGTCCCCGACCTCTGGCCGCGGCCGAGCACGAGGGCGCCATCTGTACGCGACATGCTCGGTGCGGCGCCTGCCGCCACTACTGGCTCACCCAGCCCAGGATCGGACGGCGTCCCGATGTCGCACACCCACAGCCGCATCCTGCCCTCGGGCTTGTCGTACTCGGCCAGGAGGCTGGTCCAGCGGCCCTTCGCCGGCGGCACCGTCGAGTAGACGCGCGACAGCACCGTGCCGTCCTCGGCGTAGAGCCCGAACACCCAGCATCCCGTCGTGCCGGTCAGACAGTCGTTCTGGTACCCGACCTGCCAGGCGTTGGTCCAGCTGCCCTCCTGCGCGAGCGCCGTACGCGACGTCGCCGTGCTCGTCAGCATGACGTGGGCGCTGATCACGAAGCTCTGCGACGTGTCGAGAACGCGAGAACGGAGATGGGCGTCTCCGGCCGTTCCATCGAAGCTCAGTGCCAGGTCGCCGTCGCGAGCGTCGAACAGGGTGTGCGGCCCATCGACCCACCCGGCCGTGCCCGTGACGAGCATGTCCCCTGGCTGCTTGGGCTCACCCGAGTCCACGACCGACACGTCACGCGCGGGCGAGGCGCCGGAGTCGAACGTCCAGATACCGTCCTCGATCGCCGTGGCGACGTCGAAGGTGTACAACGCGAAGACGCTGGACACGTTGCCGGCCTTGTCCACCGACGCTGCGGTCAATGACATCGGCCCTGACGATGAAGGGCTGAGACACGCATAGGCGCGCCCGTGCTCGTTGACCGGCTCGGTCACCACCTTGCTGCCGGACAGATTCGTCCTGCTGCTCGACGGCGCGAACTCGAAACGCACCTTGGTCACGTCCGTCGACGTGGTGCGATCGATCGAGAAGCACCCCCGGACACCGACGCCGCCCCGTTCGTCACCTGTCTCGTAAACGGCCTTGATCCCCGAGTCCGGCCCTGAAGGCTCCACCGGGACGATCTTGGGCGTCACGGGCGCGACGTTGTCCGGGACGAACCAGCACGACAGCGACCACGGCCCGTTCCTGCCCTGCGCGTCAGTCGCACGCGCGCGCCAACGCGCTTGCACGCCAGACGTCAGCGTTCCTGAGGGCACCGTCTTCTCCAGCAACGAATCACTCGGGAAGAGCGTCGACGTCGAGAACTCCCACACGAGCTCGTCGTCCTGGTACACCTCGAACGATGCCTTGACCCTGCTGTCAGGGTCCTTCGCCCTGAACCCGAGCTGAGGAGTCCTCGACGGGATCCACACCGTGGAGCCGTCCTCGTTGCACTTGGTCACGGTGCCGTCATGGTCGAACTGCATCGACGCGCGGTCCGGGCGCTCGGGCGCCTGATTGACCTCGATCGTCAGCATCGCATCGTTCATCCGAAAAACGACGCCATGTGCTCATCGAGTCCTCGGTCGGCGAGCGCAGCTCGAGCGTCATCGTCGTCGCCGAACCCGCCAACGCCTTGGCACCAGCAGTCACGTCCCAGTCGACCCAGCCCGCCTCACCACACTGATCCACCCGGTACTTCGGCTTCTCGGTGTCCAGCAGCATCTTCGACGACGGCTGGTTGGACCAAACCGTGCCTTCACTGATGCCCTGGTTCATGAGATGGAGGTCCAGCGGCTGCGACGTGCAGTCCGCCGAGTGGGTGATCGTCGCCGAGAACTTCGCGTCCACCACGTCGCCCGCTGCGACGTCAGCCAGCAGGCTCATCCCTGTGTACTCCCACAGGAGACGCGCTGAGTGCACGAGCTGACACTCGTAGGCATCTGCGCAGCGGCCGACGCCTTCGCCGGACGTCGCGCTCGACTTGTACTTCGAACCCCATGCCGAGATCGACCTGATCGCGGTCCACTCGTTACGGGTTGTCTTGACCTCTGGGTCGATCGTGATGGGCCACTGAGTCTGCGGAGCCTCGACCATCGCGTCATCCGCCTTGACGACCAAGGTCTGCTCATCGACGCTCGAGACGTCGAGCACTGTGACCGCGTCGCCGTCCTCCGGGAGGGGCGCCTCGGCGCCGGGGTCGAGCGGAGGCATGGATGGGTCGACCGCCGGCGCCGCGATACCGTTGCCTTCCACCGGCGCCGGAGCCGACGAGTCCCACTGCACAGGGACCCCGCCACCCAGCACCTGCTCGCCGGTCTCGGCGTTGACCACGGCAAACCCGCCGGATCCGGCCGCGGACGGCTTGAGGGCAAGCTCCGGCGACGAGCGAACGGTGAACGCGACGCCAGCCTCCCCGGCGGCTGTAGTGAGCGCCGCATACGCTTCCGGGTCTCGCACGTCGATCACGGGCGTCGCGCTCGAGGTGTCCTCGGCGACGTGCACCGTGAGTGACGCTCCCTCGATCACGGCCCCGGTCGTATCGAGCATTGGCCATGTGACGGCCGCGCCCTCGACGACGGGGTCGCCGAGGGCCGTCGGCGCATCGAAGGAGACCTTGCCCCCTCCGGACGACACCGCCAAGAAGCCAGCGCCGTCGCCCGCTGCACCGGCCATCTCGATCGGGTAAACCGGGGACGTGACTGACAGGGTCGACTTGTCACGAATGATGCTCGGGTCGGTCGGCTGCCAGGTGCCAGAGACGTCGGTTCGCTCAGCCCCGGTCGTTGCCTCGTACCTGACCGTCTCGCGTGGCGTCGCCACCTGTCGCGACCATGCGTCGTATGTGCTGAGGGCCGCCACGTCGTGCCCGCACCCGACCGCGAGCTCGAGTGCGCGCGCCAGCGTCGGCGCCTCCGTCAGCGCACAGTCCGCCTCCGACAGCTCGTCGCTGCCGAACGCCACCACACCGATCACGGCTGCGACAACCATCGACGACGCCACACTGAGCGTCACCACACGACGCTGACGAGCAGATACGCGCATGCCACCCTGCCTTCATGCTCGCGCAGAAGAGGGCATCCGCCCACCCGCGCACCATCCCCTGAAGCCGCCACCGGAAGTTGCGCATGGCCGCGCCGCTGAACTCGGCACGCGCAAATTAGCAGCAAGCGGACCGCGCCGATGCAGGGTTCATCCAGTCGGCGCAACCGCGACTGCCGGCCAGGCCCTGAGGCACATCGAGCCCTCCTCGACAAGGGCCCTTGGGCCGACCCCCCGATGGAGACCCGCCGGAGTCACGTCCCTTGTGACGCCGCGCGACCGGCTCCGAACACGGGCCAAGCCGACTCACGGTCAGGTCGGTTCCCGGTGGGTCAGCAGTGCCGATGCGGGTGGAGTGTTCGTCGGACGCAGACGCCGGCCGCCGCCTCAGCTCGGCGACCGATTCGTCGCCCTCCTGGAGTCCGAGCCGAAGGCGCCGTTGCTCCCATCGCTCCTGACGCAACCCGCCACGCCGGAGCGCGCCGAGCCCACCGAGGAGCCGGTCGCGGACGGGCCTGGTCCGGGAGTCAGCCGACGGGGGCGGGCTCCGGGGCCGCGGTGCCGCCCGGGATGCCGGGGTGGCGGCGCTCGAGCTTGGCGCCCTCGACGTCGACGTCCGGCATGACCTTGTCGATCCAGCTCGGCAGCCACCAGGCCTTGTCACCGGCGAGGTGCAGGACCGCCGGCATGATCAGCATGCGCACGACGAACGCGTCGAGCAGCACGCCGAACGCGAGCGCGAACCCGAGCGGCCGGATGACGGCGAGGTGGGAGAACATGAACCCGCCGAACACGGAGATCATGATGATCCCGGCCGCGGTGACGACGGCCCGGCCCGCGTGCAGGCCCTCCATGACCGCGCTGCGCGCCGGGGCGCCGTGGGCGTACGCCTCGCGCATGCCCGAGGTCAGGAAGAGCTGGTAGTCCATCGCCAGGCCGAACAGGATCCCGACGAGCAGGGTCGGCAGGAAGCTCAGGACCGGGCCGGGGTTCGAGACGCCGAACACGTCCGAGAGCCAGCCCCACTGGTAGACCGCGGTCACGCCGCCCATCGCCGCGAACAGCGAGAGCACGAAGCCGCCGGTCGCCACGATCGGCACCAGGAACGAGCGGAACACCGCGATGAGGATGAAGATCGACAGCCCGATGACGACCGCGAGGTAGATCGGCAGCGCGTCGGCGAGCTTCTCCGAGATGTCGATGTCGGCGCTCGCGTTGCCGGCGACCGCGAACGTGCCTTCGCCGCCGTCGACGGGCAGCGCGCGCAGCGTGTGGACGAGGTCGGTCGTCGTCTCGCTGTCCGGGCCGTTGGCGGGGATCACCTGGAAGACGAGCATGTCGCGCTCGTCGTTCGTGCCGACCGGCGCCACGGCGACCACGTCGTCCTGCTCCATGAGCTGGTTGCCGATGCGCGCCTGGACGGACACGAGCTCGTCCTCACTGACCGCCTCAGGCACGTCGGCCACGACGACGAGCGGGCCGTTGACGCCCGCGCCGAACGCCTTCGAGACCGCGGTGTAGGCGCGGTACTGCGTGGACTCGACCGGCTCGGACGCGCCGGTCGGCAGGCCGAGACGCATCGAGAGCGCGGGCAGCGCGATCACGACGAGCACGCCGATGCCTGCGACGATCGACAGCCACGCCCGGCCGTTGCCCATGGGCTTGGCGGGCTCGTGCGCGACCGGCGCCACAGTCTCGTCGCGGTGCTTCTTGGGCAGGATCCGGCGGCCCAGCAGGCCGAGCATCGCGGGCGTCAGCGTGATCGCGACCAGGACCGCCACCAGGATGCTGGCGGCAGCGACCGTGCCCATGAGGCCCAGGAAGTCGATGCCGGTGAGGTTGAGACCGAGCAGCGCGATCAGCACCGTCGCGCCGGCGAACACCACGGCGTTGCCCGACGTGCCGTTCGCGAGACCGATGGACTCGTGCACGTCCATGCCCATCTTCAGCTGGCGGCGGTGCCGGTTGAGGATGAACAGCGTGTAGTCGATACCCACTGCCAGGCCGAGCATCGCGCCCAGCACGGGGGTCACCGAGGTCATCTGGACGACGCCGGAGAACGCCATCGCACCCGCGGCCGCCACGCCGACGCCGACGAGTGCGTTGAGCAGCGGGAGGCCCGCGGCGACGAACGTGCCGAGCATCACGACGAGCACGATCCCCGCGACGAGGACACCGATCGCCTCGGCTGCGCCGCCGAGGGAGATCGAGGCCTGCGCGATCTCGGCGGAGTAGTCGACGCTGAGGCCCGCGGGCGCCGCGTCGTCGATCGTGGCCTCCACGGCCTCCTTGGTCTCGTCCGGGATCTCGTGCTGCGGGAGCTCGAAGACGACCGTGCCGACCGCTGTGGTGCCGTCGGTCGAGACCATGCGGATCTGCGCGGCCATGTCGAGCAGGGCCCGCGCGTCGGCGAGCTGCGGGGCCTGCGCCTCGAGCTCCGCGCGGCTCGCGTCGATGGTCGCCTGCTGCGCCTCGAGCGCGGCCTGCTGCGCCTCGAGCGCGGCCTTCTGGGCGTCGAGCTCGGCCTGACCGGCCTGGGTCTGGGGGTTCTGGCCGACGGCGGCGACGGTCGCGTCGAGCTGGGCCTGTGCGGCCTCGAGCTGCGCGCGTCCCGCGTCGAGCTGCGCCTGGCCGTCGTCGAGCTGCTGCTGGCCGGCGTCGAGCTGCGCCCGGCCCTCGGTCACCTGCTGCTCACCCGCGGCGATGCTGGCGGCCTGCTCGGCACGCTGCGCCTCGGTGGCGAACGGGTCGGCGACCTGCACGACACCGTCGATCTCGCCGACCTTCGCGAGCGCGGCACTGATGCCGGCCTTCTGCTCGTCGGTCAGCGCGGAGCCGTCCTCGCTGGCGAACACGACGCGTCCGTTGGCGCCGCTCGCGGCGGGGAGCTCCGCGGCGAGCCGGTCGGTGACCTCCGCGGTGGCCGTCCCGGGGATCGTGATGGCCTCGGTGAGCGTCCCGC
>JAEZJV010000009.1 GCA_023415635.1 Bacillota bacterium
AGGTGGTTGTTTACATTATAACAGAAATCAGCCATTATTACCTAAAAAAATATGATGTTTTAAGCGTTTTTTAAAGGGTAGTGGAATTTAGTTTTGCACCGGAATTTACTTTTTCAAGTCAGCAAAAGAATGAATTACCATTCCGAGCATTATAAACAGCTTCCTGCGATATCATTCAAAGATAAAGAGGACATCGACAGCGTAGCGGCTACAAACTTAAGTCACATGGACAGATTTCTTAAATGAGGTGTGACATGACGAACTACACGAAGCTTTTAAACGGTCTGGATAACCTTGAACTGTATCTGATCAAGGAAAATCTGGACACCTATATAAAACTGATCAACAGCGGTGAGAAAAGTGTTGTTGATGCCCTTTATGAGCTGGTAGAGATTGAGCAGGCACAGAAGCGGCTACGGGCAGTTAATGCCTGTGTAAAAGTAGCCAACTTTCCTTTCTTCAAAACACTGGATGATTTCGATTTTAGTTTTCAACCAGGCATTAACAAACAAGAATTCCTCGATTTCGCATCACTTAGGTTTATTGAGAAGAAAGAAAATATCCTGCTTGTCGGAACCAGTGGCGTAGGTAAAACCCATCTGGCTACAGCCATCGGTATGGAAAGTGCACAGAGCCGCTATTCAACCTACTTTGTATCCTTTCAGTCACTGATGAACCAGCTAAAGAGGGCTCTAAACGAGAATCGACTGGAATCCAGGATGAAGTTTTTCTCCCGATATAAGGTACTGATTATCGATGAGATTGGATATCTACCGATTGATCCAGATGCCGCCAACCTATTCTTCCAGCTGATAGCAAGGCGTTATGATAAGCATTGTACCATCATAACAACAAACTCGCCTTTTTCAAAATGGGGAGAGATCTTTGGATCACCAACCCTGGCTAATGCGATTCTAGACAGGTTATTACATCACTCACATGTTATTTCAATCAAAGGTCCTTCCTATCGACTGAGAGAAAAACAGTATGTACTGGAAGGAGCTATGGACGACTGATTAGGTTGCAAACTGTACATTTTTATATTCCACTTTTTGTACAGAGTTATATTGACATTTACAAAGTCATATCAATATATTAAATTATGTGAAGAACTGGGAGAAGATAATATTTATTTTATGACTGATTTCGAAAGTGGTGGGTTTGATCTCTACTGTGGAGAAAAAATTCTATTTATGGACGAGTTTAAAGGTAATATGAGTTTTCAGAAATTACTTACATACACAGAAGGCTATAGAGTACAAATTCACTGTAGATATACAAATGCATATGCATTATGGTCTGAAGTACACATAACATCAATATATCCACCTGAGGAAGTGTATGCTTTAATGGTTGAATTGGGGAATCGTGATCGTGATCGGTTTCAGCTGCTACTTAGAAGAATTACAAAAGTTATATATCATTATAAGCTAAACCATGAATATAAAACATATGAATTACCTTCTAATGAGTATGTAAACTATACTGACTTAAAAGACAAAGCATTGCGAAATCAAGATAATTTTATGCAAATATCATTATATGATAATGATATTCCTTTTACTGATTAAGGCTTGTATAGACTTGAGTAATATAAATTCATGTTTGAGATTTCAGTCTTTAAAGAAATTCTCAAACATGAATTCACTAGGGGTATGGGGAGTGTAGCTCCCTATATTGCATTTATATCATGAAAGGAGTGCTGTATACTGAAATTATATAATAAAGATAGTAAAGTAAATAGCTTCTTGCACTCCTTGTCAAATGATGGTAATATTTCTCTATCGGATATTACAGAACTACATGAATTTATGAAAAAAGAAAACAAACTAAAGGAAATATTAGATCTTACGAAAATTAAAAACAGACCCGATGACGGACGACCCTATATCTATATCAAAAGGAAACAATTTGTCAGCAGTAATTATTCAGAATTGATAGATAATTTATAAGAGTACTTTTTCGGGAAGAATGTGATTACTTTTGAAGATTTTTTCACTCAATGGATGATTTGGAGAAGAGATTGTACTCATGTAAGTAATAAGACTTTGAATAAAATATCTTTCTTTGGAATTCAATGTTTAAGAATACTGATATAGTAAAGGTGCCCATTATCAGTCTGAAAGCAAAAGATTTTATCCCATTTTTTCGTACATTGACAAAGGATGGCAATATAACAAGAAAACGATTTAATGATGGTAAGAGTATCTTAAATAGTATATTCTATTATGCCGTTGAACTGGAGATCGTTGAAAGTAATCCCTTAAAGGATATCAATTATCGTCAGTTCAAATATAAATCCATCAATGAGAAAAATAGTGTATATACTTTAGATGAGCGTAGATTGCTTCTTAATTACCTATCACCTAAAGATGATGATATATACGCTTTGGGAATAAGCCTTCATTTCTGTATAATTGCTCGTATCGGGGAATTAAAATCTATTAAATGGACTGACGTAACAGGGAATTCAATCAGAATTCATACGCAGATGCTTGAAGATCAGACTATGAATGATGATATGTAATTCAATCTTCGTACGCAAAACGAAGTATCACATGTTAAAGGAAATACATCACATGGTTTTCGTGATATGCCATTAACTCCAAGTGCTATTAGGATAATAGAGCGTATTAAAGCTATTAATCCTGATGGTGAATACATATTAACGCAAGATGGTAAGCCATTAACTACCGCTACCTACAATCGTCATTTAAAGTCATACTGCGAAGATATTGGAATTCCTTATAGAAGCAGTCATAATATAACATTTACTGTAGCTTCCTTGCTTTATAAAAATGGGATGGAAGAAACTAAACTCCAAGAATGGTTGGGACACTCTACATTAGGAATGACTCTTCATTACCTAAAGAACGTGAATAAAGCAGATGAAGATTATGAAAAGATGATTAGAACCTTAGAATAATATCTTGCATACATTTGCATACAGCTAAAACAAGTATTAAAAAGCTTCAAACCCTTTATTTTCAGGATTTGAAGCTCTTCATACGAGAGGCGACAACCAGATTTGAACTGGTGATCAGGGTGTTGCAGACCCATGCCTTACCGCTTGGCTATGTCGCCGATTCAATAACGAAACAGTGACTTTATTATAACAACACGGCTGAAATACGTCAATAGCTAACTCGGTATTTTTATGATTTCATTAACCCTCTTATTTTACTCTATTCCACAATATTCTTCTAATAAGAAATAGAATACCGAAAACTCCCGGATAAAGTGATAATATGATATTCTCAGAAATCAATTTATGCCATAATTGGCATAGCTATTTCGATTTCTGAAGTCTATTGGTGTTAGAAGGAAGGTCTTCTTAAATAAGTAACTAAAATAAGATACATTACTGAAGCCGCACTGATCAGCAATATTATAGATTTGTAGGTTTGTTCCCAATAATAATTCCTTTGCTTTATTTAGCCTGACTTTCGTGATATAGTCGTTCGGTGTTATCTCCATGACTTCAGTAAATACTTTATGAAAGTAATTAGGGCTTAACTCGGCAATATTAGAAAGCTGCTTTAAAGACAGCTTATGATTTAAATTTTCATCAATATAATCCAAGGTTTTCCTGATTGCCTTTCCATACGGTGATAGCTGCATTGTATTGACAGGATTACAGGTATCCTGATAAAGAAGATAGAGTATGTTAAGAACACAGGATTTCATAAGCATTTCGCCTCCTGGCATCGGATTTAGATATGCTTGATAAATCATGTCAAATAAGGAATAATATTTGTCTTCATTTCGCATATGGAAGATAGTCGGTATATTATCAAGAATTAGATTATTGTAATAGGTCTGAAATTTCATTTCTGCCCGCTCCGTAATGCAGGTGTTATACCAAATATGCTGCGCCGGGAGAGAGTTTGACATATCAAAGGATATAAAATAACAGTGATAGGGCATAATTCCCTGGGTAAATTGTCCGGGTCTGCGGAAAACGATATCGCCCTTATGGATAGGAAGCAATTTCCCATCAACATACATACTGCCTTCACTATCCAGAAAGTATTCCAATTCATAATCTTTTACGTATCTTGAGGGAAGTGCTTCCCCTTTTTCATATTCTAAGCTCCCGTTGAACACCTGAGCGTAAATGACTACAGGGCTTATCTTAGATATCGGAAGATTTTCATGTATCACATCATATCTCATAATAGCTCCCATCTTGTAATTACTCGCCCAAAGTTAATATTTATCAGATCCTTCGGACGGTCCTATAGATTACCATATTATATTTTATCATAAGATTTTGATAAATATAATAAGATTATTGATTGTTAAGTATATTTCCCTATATTAAAATTTGAAATGATCAATAGTTCTGTTAGGAGGAATATGCAATGACTAATATTATTAAAAAACAATCCAATCATTTTATTATGATTATGAAAATAGCTCTTCCGGTTATTATTCAAGGCCTGGTTTTTCAATTACAGGCAGTCGTGGATAAGGCTTTTCTCGGAAGGATCGACACCGACTATCTTACTGCTGTCGGTGTGGCACAATTTCCTTTTTCAACCTCAGTCGATGTACTTACGGCAATCTGCACGGGTCTGACTATCATAGTTGCGGCAAACTATGGTGCCGAAAAGCATATGAATATTCATGAAAGTGTCAATGCATCCATTGCATTTAACATGCTGCTTTCCTTATCGCTTTTTGTGGTCTGGCTTGTATTCCCGGACTCTATTTTCTCGTGGATGAATGTGAGTGATACCTTGGTTTCGCATTGCAATACTTATGTCCGTATGCTTTCCTATTTCTTGCTCTTCTATGGCATAGATATATCACTTCAGGCGACACTTCAGGGAATGGGCAAAACCAAACCGATCATGTATGTAGGCTTGATCAAAGTACTTCTCAATATCCTGCTCGCCTGGGTACTGATCTTTGGTAAGCTTGGCCTTCCGGCACTGCACGTCACAGGAGCTGCATTAGCGGCGACGATCTCCAATATAACCGGTACTCTAATTCTTATAATATACTTTACGTTGTCCAAAAGGCTTTCTTCCAATATTAAGCTTCGCGAAATTCTTCGCTTTCGCTGGAGCCTATATAAGGATGTCATCCGGCTAGGCCTTCCTACAGGCGCAGAGTATCTATTATGGAATGTCAGTAATCTGGTCTTAATCAGTCTGCTGAATAAGCAAGGGGTTGAAGTAGTTGCAGTCTTTACCATAACCTTTGCTATCGAGATCTTCGTGTATATGATATTCAATGGAATTGCCAAAGCCACACTTACCTTAGTGGGCAATCGTATAGGTGCCGGAGACAAAAATGCCGCCAAAAGCATCATGACAAGCTCCATTCTTTATGCTATGCTTTTTGTTTTTCTATGCTGTGTGCTATTTGCTATGTTTCCTAAGGCTATCTTATCGATCTTTACAAATGATCAGACCTTGATTAACATATCGGCCTTTTATCTTGTCGTCAGAGGAATTACTATGTTTCCGAAAGCTCTGAATGTGGTTGTGGGAAATGGCAACAGAGCCAACGGTGATGTAAAGTGGATGTTATATACGCAGATTATCGGCTCTGTCTTTGTTATAGTATCTGCTTACAGCTTGATTTACGGCTTTAAACTGGGTGCACTGGCCATCTATCTAACCCTCTTTCTGGATGAGCTGCTCAGAGCCATACTAAATACCCTCCGATTTTATAAAGGGAACAGCATTCAGACATTGCCCATCCTGTCACAGCAGAGCTGCGAGGAAATATGACCATAAGCATATTTTATCATGTGTTAGTACTGCACCTGTAATACCTAAGCAAAAGGAAGTAAACAATAACCCGTTTACTTCCTTTTTTATACGTCCTCTGATTTTGTCAGCACCTGTACTGTGATACCTTAAGTTATTTAAGACAGCTCGACACTTCTATTCCGGCCAATCCAGTTGATGATCCGGAATACCTTTCTTAATACATTGTTCGATTACATGATTTTTTTCCTCAATATTTCCAATGGTATACTTAAGAATTAATCCACGAAATACGATGTATTTTACATTATTCCTCTTAAAATCAACATACCAGTTCGTACTCCCGCTGTCATTACCGATCATCACCTTAGAGAACCTTTCCGGTAAATCCAGGGTATTGGATGAAAAAGTAATTACAGTCCAGTAACGGGGAGTGTTTTCAGTTTTCCACAATTCAATTTTATTCACTCTGAGGTAATCAAGAATATCCTCATCATCAATACTTTCCTTAATAAGCAGACCTTCATAGATCCCTTCCTCATCAGCAGAGAGGGCTTTCCCACAGGTCTTGACCTCCTTGACACCGTCTACTGTCAGCTCGTCCTTTAGCAGTACATCTACCGAAACTCCAAAGAGCCTGCTTATCAGCAACAGCTTCTCTGTCTCCGGAAGAGAAATATCCAGCTCCCATTTGGAGATTGACTGTCTGCTGACCGAGCATTGTTCAGCAAAGGTCTCCTGAGACATTCCGTGCTTATTTCTTAAATATTGAATTTTTTCAGATAATTTCATAGCTTTTGCCCCTTTCCTATTTATATATCAATAGGATATCAATATCTTCACTTTGCTTCTACCAACCGAAGCGTTCTCTTTCGCAACCAAAGCGTGCATTCCACTAAGTAGAACTCTAGAATCTTGAATTTTCATAATTATATGGGATACTACTACCTACGACTACATCCTTAATCTTTTCGAGGATTTCATCTCTTCAATCCCTGAAAAGACAAACAACTTGCATTTCCCTATTTAGTATATAGTACCATATAACTTCATTAATTGAAATTATTTTATTCCTACTGAACCTGCAAAACATCTTATGATATCTACCTTCAGAGCTTTGATTTAGAGCAATAAGACAGGTAATCCATAAAATATTAGTAATAATCCTTCTATCAACTAATGAAATTCTAATATTTCTCCATATAATATGACAATGGAGGTGATAACCGTGCGAATTTTACTTGCAGAAGACGAAAAAGATCTTAATTGTATAATCACACAGAAGCTGACTTCGGACGGCTATAGCGTAGACTGTTGCTTCGACGGTCAGGAAGCCATCGACATCTTATCCTATACAGAATTTGACGTAATCATTCTGGATATCATGATGCCCAAAGCAGATGGTTATACCGTACTTCAAGCGTTACGAAGCGCAGGAAAGACTACACCTGTCCTCTTTCTTACAGCAAAGGATTCTATCACAGACCGGGTAAAGGGTCTTGACAGCGGTGCCAACGATTACCTTGTGAAGCCCTTTTCCTTTGAAGAACTGACCGCAAGAATACGTGCGATGACAAGAACGGCATTCGGAATAGCCAACAATGTTCTTATTGTCAATGATCTCACACTTGATTGTGCCACTCATATTGTAAAGCGTGCCGGAAAGGAGATAATGTTATCCGCCAAGGAGTATGCCTTATTGGAGTATCTCATGCATAACCAAGGGATCATTCTCTCCCGTGAGAAAATCGAGGATCATATTTGGAACTATGATTATGAGGGAGGAACTAATGTAGTTGATGTATATATCAGCTACCTGCGTAAGAAAATCGATGAAGGCCATGAAAATAAGCTGATTCATACTATTCGTGGCAGGGGCTACGTTCTGAGGGAGGCTTCAGATAAATGAAACATCTCTCAATTCGTGTTAAAATAACTCTCTGGTTTACTATTGCCCTCATCATAGTAGTATCATTAACCTACACCGTCATTCTTTCCATTAGCAATCAAATCTTTCAAAAGACTATCAAGGATAATCTGATTGAAACAGTGGAAAACAATATTGATGAAGTTGAATACTTTAGCAGTATTGATGAGGAAGACCTGTCGGATGATGTCGATCATTTCATAGCTTATGGAAACGGTTTTCTGGAGATTGATGACGATTTCCTGGATTCTGTCAATCAAGTGTATACGGCACTGTACGACAGCAACCTTGCTTTACTTTATGGCGAGAACCCAATTGCTAAAAGTACCGCCTCCTTAAGCCTGAAGGATTCTGTAATTCAGACTACTACAATCAGTGGTGTCACTTACTATATATTTGACAGAACATTGGCCCGGAATGGCCTTGGAGGTCTATGGCTCAGAGGCGTTGCTGCAGAAACACAGGGCAAGGAAGAAATCACTTCCATCTCCCAGCTTTCCCTTATCCTTCTTCCTCTTCTCGTTATAATTGCTATCATCGGTGGCTTTCTGATTGCCGGAAGAACATTAAAACCAATCAAACAGATATCCGAGGCTGCTTCACAGATCGGAAAAGGTGATGATCTGAAGAAGCGTATTACAATCGGTGAAGGTACGGACGAGCTCCACCAGCTTGCAGATAGCTTCAATGAAATGTTTACAAGATTGGAACGTTCCTTTGAAATGGAGCAGCAGTTTACTTCAGATGCATCCCATGAATTAAGAACTCCTATGTCTGTAATATTGGCTCAGTGCGAATACTCCCTTGAGAAGAAACGAGCTGCAGAAGAATATGAAACTGCGCTTTCGGTAATACAGCGACAAGCAAGAAAAATGTCTGGGCTTATTAACGATATGCTTGATTTTACAAGACTTCATATGAAATCAGACCGCTATCCGTTAGAAAGCTTTGACCTGTCAGAAAGTGTTACCTCTCTTTGCAGTGATATGGCTCTCTTACGGGAGAACAACATTGAGCTATCCTACGGTAATGTAGAGAGGGGAATCCTTTATACAGGGAACAAGGCATTACTCAACCGGGCACTGACGAATTTGATCTCAAATGCTTATCGGTATGGTAAAGAAAATGGCCATATAGTTGTATCGTTACAAAGGAAAGAGGCCTCCGTTATAATTTCCGTCCGGGATGATGGTGTGGGGATAGCTGAGGAAGAGCAGGAAAAGGTATTCCATCGCTTCTATCAGGGAGATAATTCAAGAGCTGGCATTGGAACCGGACTTGGGCTATCCATGGCAGAAGAGATCGTACGCTTTCATGGAGGAAAAATACTTCTTGAAAGTAAGAGGAATCTGGGAAGTACCTTCTTTATAATATTACCGCTATAATTTTTAGAATATTTCTTGTACTAATGTTGCTCTAATAATTATGCTTTATACTACAAATACAATCAAGAAAGGAGAGCATTCAATATGAAAATTAAAAAATTCTTTAATACCCCACTAAAAGCATCCTTATCCATTGTTAGTCTTATCGCTATTATCACAATTTTTAGTACGGGTACAGTGTACACTGCAAGTGCAATCGCCCAAAATTCATCCATTGGAGAGGAAAATGCAAAGAACTTTTCCTTCGCTGACGCAGGGATTGATCCAACCACTGCAAAAGACGTCCAAACAGAGTTTGATTATGAGCAAGGCCAGTTTGTATATGAGATAGAATTTACTGCAGACGGCTCAGAGTACGAATACTGGATCAATGCCTCCGATGGTACCGTAGTAAAGAAAAATATTGAAATTGTGACCTTAAGCGATACAAATAAAACAGAGTCTGCACAGATTTCATTAGATAAAGCAAAAGAGATTGCGTTAAGCGATGCTAAGCTGACCGGTAGCAGCGTTACCTTTACTACCGCCAAGCTTGATAAGGAAGATCATATTTTAGTATATGAGCTTGAGTTTTATTCAGGAAAAGTTGAGTACGAGTATGAAATCAATGCCAATACCGGCGCTATCTATAGTAAAAGCAAAGAAGCACAGAAGGAGCAGAAGCCTGCAGCCATAGAGAAGCCAAATAGTGCTGACGGAAAAGATAATACAGATAAGCCTGTGACAAATAAACAGCCCACTGCAAATCGGATTACTCTTGATGCCGCGAAGGCAAAAGCCCTGGCAGATGCAAACCTCTCTTCATCAAGCGTGACCTTCACCGAAGGGAAGCTTGAATACGATGACGGTATTGCAGTGTATGATATTGAATTCCATACTTCTACACATGAATATGAATATGAAATCAACGCTGTCACCGGTGCAGTTCATGATAAGGAGAATACTGAAAAAAAAGACAACTCCAATAC
Organism: Bacillota bacterium; assembly: GCA_023415635.1. Classification (GTDB taxonomy): domain Bacteria; phylum Bacillota; class Clostridia; order Lachnospirales; family Lachnospiraceae; genus Mobilitalea. The sequence continues at coordinate 10,004 of JAEZJV010000009.1, forward strand.
GTACATTGGAATTGACAAAGCAAAGACTATCGCAGCTAATCATGCAGGGCTTTCAATATCCAGCGTAACTTTCTCTAAAGCAAAGCTCGATAAGGATGACGGTAATACTGTTTATGAGGTTGAATTCTATAAGGACGGTATCGAATACGAGTATGAAATAGATGCATCCTCCGGAAAAGTCCTGGAGTATGATAAAGAAAGGGCTGATTAAATATTGACAAATTATCCTGCCAAGCAATAGAAGGCATGCATGTAGAATTTCTATTGTCATAATTAACGGAAAGTATCACCTTACGAACTTTCTATAACCAGGAATAAAGGAGTGTTGCTCCTACTATAACAAGGATAGTAGAACAACACTCCTTTTCCTATCTTTATCTAAAATAAAAACTGCCATCCGCATTATAAACCATCAATCATGCAGCTCTCTCTCGTTATTATCCTGCACTAATCTGTCGATTTCATCTCTGAGCTCTCGCTTCATACGGTCTAATTCCTGCTCACTCGGACGGTTAGCAGCGTCAAACATTTCCTCAGGCGGCAGTAACCATACGGGTCCCTTTATGGGGGTATCTCCTGTTACTCTGGGGAACAGATGCCAATGCAGATGCGAATCTCCGTTCCCTAAGGCTTCATAATTTAACTTTTCAGGCTTGAATACATGAAATACAGCCTCAGCTACCAAAGACATCTCCTTTAGATGCTGTATTTTAAATTCCTTCTGCAGATAATGAAGCTCTGTGACATGCTCCTTGCACAGGAATAATGTGTATCCCCTAAAATGCTGATGGTCACCTATAACCACATAGCCTGTCTCAAGCTCTGCTACAAAATAAGGGTTCGTTCCCTTCTTAATCATTTCTATTCGTTCGCAAATCAGACACCCCATGATATACCTCCCAATAATAACAAAGCCCTCTTGTAAATAGGAGTATCTATCAGCTCCCATCCGGACTCAGCAAATTTACTCATGATGTTAATCCGTTCATCGCTCTGCGCCGATTGAACAGACTGGTTTATTGCCTTTACTATTTTACCACAATATTACATTCATCACAATTCCTTCCTTCATATCGAATTATGCATTTTCAAATATGTCTTTGAATGGTAGAATTATAGTAATAGCATTGAATTATACTATGAAGGAGGAATTGAAATGAGGTACAGGCAATTAGGTAGAACAGGCTTAAAGGTTAGTGAAATAGGATTAGGTGGAGAATGGCTGGAACAACTGGATGCCTCCGCTGTGAAGGAGGTAATAGACCGAAGCAGGAAATATGGAATAAATATTCTTGACTGTTGGATGTCTGAGCCTAATGTACGTACTAATATCGGTTTGGCAATTGCAGGCCAAAGAGAGCATTGGCTGATACAGGGTCATATCGGCTCAACCTGGCAAAACGGACAGTATGAGCGATCTCGTGAAATGGATAAAGTGAAAGAAGCCTTTGAGGATTTATTAAGACGTTTACAGACTGATTACATAGACCTGGGTATGATCCATTTTGTAGATCAGGAGTCAGAATTTCATCAGATCATCCACGGTGAATTCATGGAATACATTCGGGAATTAAAGCAAAAAGGTATCCTCCGTCATATTGGTCTAAGTACCCATAATCCATATGTTGCCAAGCTCGCTGCGCTTTCCGGTGAGATCGAGATGCTTTTATTCAGTCTTAATCCGGCCTTTGATCTGCTTCCCGGCAGTGAGGATATCAATGACCTATTTAAAGATCATTACAATGATGAGCTGAAGGGAATTGCCCCGGAACGAGATGAATTATATAAGATTTGTGAGAGAGAGAATGTTGGTATCACCGTAATGAAGGGCTATGCCGGCGGAAGACTGTTCAATGCAGAGCAATCACCCTTCGGCGTCGCTTTGACACCTGTTCAGTGTATTCATTATGCGTTGACACGACCGGCGGTGGCTTCCGTTATGGTTGGCTTTCGAACAACGCAGGAGGTAGACGCTGCGGCAGCTTATGAAGAGGCCAGTGATGAACAAAAGGATTATGCAACAGTGTTAGCCAATGCACCCTATCATTCTTATTTCGGACAATGTACCTACTGCGGTCATTGTGCACCCTGCCCATCTCTTATTGATATCGCAATGGTGAATAAGCTATATGATTTGGCAGTGCTTCAGGAGAATATCCCGGCTACCCTAAGGGCTCATTATTCCTCTCTTTCAGCTAATGCATCCGATTGTATCAGCTGCGCGGCCTGTGAAGAGCGTTGTCCCTTTGGAGTTCCAATCGTAGAACAGATGCAGAAAACAGTTGAACTTTTTAAATAAGAAAGGAAAGAAACTGATCTTAAATATCAGTTCAAATCCAAAGTTTTCCTGGAAAAGAGGAGATGTACAGCTTATGTGGTTAATCTCCTCTTTTTCGATGATGACCAGCTTTATTCTTATTCATTTAAACTTGAACGCAAAAGGAGGAAAGTACCTATGTGGTTAATCTTAGTAATCACTATAAGCTGTCTGGTAATAGTAGGTGTGATTTTATTGCCGCCAAGCAAAGGAAAAATTCAGCCGTTTCTTAATGAAGCCGGTACTATCCTTGATAGAAGCATTGCAGAAAAGGTATTTCTTAAGACTAAGGAATCGACTCTGGGAATGGTTCTAAAAGGAAAAGATATTACCAAGCCTGTTCTCCTCTTCTTAGGTGGCGGACCAGGAATACCGGAATATTTTCTGGAGCAAGAATATCCCACCAATTTGGCTGAGGAATTTGTCGTTTGCTACCTAGAATACCGTGGGACTTCCCTTTCCTACAATTCCAAATTAGAGAAAAGTTCGCTTAGCACAAATCAGTATATAAAGGATGTAATTGGAGTGACACGTTATCTATGCGCCCGTTTTGATCAAGAGAAGGTCTATCTGATGGCTCACTCCTTCGGTACATATATTGCAATTAATACAATAGCACGGCATCCACAGCTTTATGAAGCCTATATTGCTATGTCGCAAATGTGCAACCAGCAGGAATCCGAATATCTGGCCTATGACTTTATGTTGGATTATTATAAAAAGACTGGAAACAAGAAAAAGGTCAAAGCCTTTGAACAGTCTGATATCAAAAAATCCGAAGGAGTATTTCGCAAGTATTGTACTTCTCTACTCCGTGACAGCTCCATGCATGAATTAGGAATTGGGACAACAAGAGAGATGCATTCCGTAATTCGGGATATTCTAATCCCTTCTCTAAAATGTAAAGCCTACACTCCAAGAGAACGACTCAATATCTATCGAGGTAAGCTTTTTGCCCAAAATTCTGAGGTTGCAATGGATGCCTGGAGCTTTGATGTATTTATGCAAATCCCTGAAGTCCAGATTCCAGTCTATTTTCTTGCTGGAGTATATGACTACACCTGCTGTTATTCCTTGCAGAAAAAATATTACGAGCAATTAATTGCGCCGTCCAAGGGCTTCTATACCTTTCAGAAATCTGCTCATAGTCCACTCTTTGAAGAACCGGAGAAGGGCTTACATATTATGATTGAGGATGTGAAGCAGAGAAAAACCGGATTGGCGGACTAATCCCTATCATGAGTATCCTCCTCAGTTTTACAGGAGGGTTATTCGCTATAGCCAGTTCCTTCATGGAAGATATGGATGATACACTTATTCTTTTGAAAGACTGGGTAAATCATAGCGAGCATTATGAGCTTGACGTAAATGCAGAAGGAGAATTGAATCGATACGAAATGATTGAGGAAATTTTACCGTGGGATATTGCAAATAAGCTGAATAGATATCAGCAAGATATATTTATTCCAATACAAATAAAAAATGCGAAGGAGAAAAATGAAAATGGCTGAGATTCCTGAAATCGCGAAACTCTCGGGACAAATGAGAGATACCTTGTGTGGAAAGACCATACAATACATTACACTGCTGCAAGAGAAATGCGCCAATCTTCCGTCTGAGGAGTTTCAAAAACGAACCTCGGGTGCAAGGATTGATGATATCAGAAATAGAGGAAAATGGATTATCACTACGCTCAATAACGGTGAAAATATTCTTTTATCTCTTGGTATGGGTGCAGATATTTTGTACTTCGATCATGAGAAGAAGGAAGCAGACAAATACCAGATTAAGGTTCTCTTTCAAGATGGCAGCGGTTATACCGCCCGCTTTTGGTGGTTCGGTAAGTTCTTACTTGTTAATAATGATGAGCTTGCATCAGAGCCCAATACAAAAGACATTGCGATTGACCCGTTTGACGAGAAATTTACACTTGATTATTTTTCATCCCTTCTGAAGGGAAAAAAGACGCAGATAAAAGCTTTTCTAATGAATCAGAAGAATGTTGGTGGAATCGGTAATATGTATATGCATGATATTTTATTCAAGGCACATATACATCCTCAAAAGAAGATATCGGATATAAGCGGGGAAGAAATCAAATTGCTTTATCGTACTATAACAGAGCTTTTGAACCTCTCACGGGAAAAAGGTACCTTTGCTTACGAAAGTGATTTCTTCGGGCAAAAAGGCGGCTTCACAATGGATTATTTTCTTGTGGGCTATAAAGAAAATCAACCCTGCCCGGACTGTGGTGAGTCGATAGTTTCTATAAAAACGGGCAGTACATCTTCTTTCATATGCCCTGCCTGCCAAAAAGTATGATACGTAATAACACCAATTCAAATTCATACTTTCAGTTGGTGTAGGATGCCCATAACAGGCTGATAGGAGGTCGAAAGATGAAGATAAAAACAGAACTGCAAAGGGTTAGTGAGGAAACGATGCGCTTTATGCGAGGAAAGTACGTTTTAGATGAAGTGGGCAACGGCATTGATGAACTGAAATTTAGAAAAAGCGGGAAAACCGTGCTGACCATTACCATAAGGGAAGACCGTTATGAGTTTCTCGTTATTTTCGGAAAGGCCGAACGAGAGTTATTTGAGGCACGGCGCAAGGAATTTCCGCAGAAGCTACAAGAGATTTACGATAACAGCAAAACATATCATGATGGCAAATGGATGTATATTTCCGTAGCTGATTTATCTATGCTCGAAGCTGTCAAGCAGCTTGTTTTAATTAAGAAAAAACCTAACCGAAAACCATTTCCGAAAGAGGAGGCTGTTTATTCCGGTTGCGGACACCGTTGCGATTTGTGTGTGCATTATAACGGCGGAACAATCAGCGAGGAGTTCAGGGAGGAGTTGAAAAAGCGGCTGATCCGCGTATATGCGGGAGGCGTAGGCGATGGGGGATATTGGGGCGACGATATGAAATTATGTGATGGCTGTCATACAGGGGGTCTGGATAAAAGCTTTAGCTGCGATTCCTTTAAATGTGCTGCGGAAAATAACGTTAATAGATGCCAAGATTGCCATAAATATCCGTGCGATATGGCACGTCATCTATATCAAGGGCTTAAGCCTGAAATTCATACAAATACCATTGCTGCCGACGATGTTACATGGGTAATACTTCCTTATGTGTATGAGCAATACGGAAATTAAGCCAAATATCAATATGCTTATATTTGCTCACATCTGGCATCTATCATCTATCCCAATTATGACTGCTACCTTACCACAAGGTGCTAAAGATGGGATTTCCATAACATTTTCTACGTTGCAGTAGTATGCCCTGCTACAGTTCTGCTGGCATGCTACTGCTCCGCAAGAATATCACAGTTCAAATCTGACTGTATATTACCAGAACCCTTACAGAATGGAGGGTTTTCAATCTCTGATACTGGTCTCCCTCTTTTATGTATTAACCCTCTATTTACTACCTTAATTTAATCGATAACCTCTTTAGCCCGCTTCAAATTTATATTGTCATTTTTTCTTAGCAACAATTCTTATAAACGTGATATTATCTCCGGCAAGCACATGTAAAGGTGCTTCATGTGTATTAAAGAGCTTCAGGGTTTTTAGAAAAATCTTATTACCTTCATCATCTCCCATGGTATCTGCAAGCACAATATCCACCATCCCGGTCTTTTTCAGATGCTCCACCCACCAATCGAGAGTATACCAACCGTCTAAATCACTTGACCAGTGCTCCTTTAACTCCTCAGGTATTCCTTCCTTATATGCATGCAGAAAGCAGGGAAGAATAAGTCCAATCTCTCCACCGGTCTTCACATGTCTTAATATATGTTCCTTTAGAAAAGACTCGTCTTTTACATAGAAAAACAAAGAATTAATACTTACCATTGCATCAAAAAAGTCATCCGCATAAGGTAAATCCTTGGCATCTGCGTGAATCGGGAATACCTTATCAGCCATTTTCATATCACAAATACGCTTCCAATTATCCGATGCACTGATCCATAAATCTGTAGCCCATACCTGCACATCTAATTCTTTTGCTAAAAATATGGAGCTGATTGCTTTACCGCAGCCCATATCAAGTATTCGCATACCAGCCTTTAGATTCATTACTTGAATAAGTGATTCCTGAAGCCATAGGTTGTGCGATCCCATGGCATTATCAAGAATCCAATCGCAATCATACTTATTACACAAGGGATAACGCTCATCTACCATCATCTGATGAATCTGTTCTTTAGAATATTCCATGTGTGCCTCCTTCACTATATACTCCCATATTTTGCCGATTAGTTCTAACACAATATATCATAAATAGATAAAATATACAAACTATTATTCCAGTAATCATAGTACTCAAATCTATTGCTCACAGTTTTAATCTGTGGCCTTCCTATGCGACAACCAGATGCTGCTCACAGTTCAATTCTGTGGTCTTCCTATGCGGCAACCGGTTGCTGCTCATATTTCAATTCTGTGGTATTCCTATGCGACAACCAGATGTTGCTCACAGTTCAATTCTGTGGTCTTCCTAAAGAAAAAGGAAAGATGCATCACTCTCGTGATACATCTTTCCTTTTTCAAGGCGACAAGCAGATTTGAACTGCTGATCAGGGTGTTGCAGACCCATGCCTTACCGCTTGGCTATGTCGCCATATTTATTATAAACTCCCCGAGTAGGGCTCGAACCTACAACCCCACGGTTAACAGCCGTGTGCTCTACCATTGAGCTATCGAGGAAGATTAAATACCATCGTTGATTGCGATAGTGCTTAACTTCAGAATAATAGAAAAAACAGAAATCCCTATCAGGCTTTTCTGTTTTTGTATTGACAAAATACTACACACGAAAATGTACATCCAAAAGGAAACTTCGTCTCCTTATAACAAACCATATTAGGTCAAGCCCTCGACCTATTAGTAACAGTCAGCTCCATACGTTACCGCACTTCCACCTCTGTCCTATCTACCTGTTAGTCT
>JAEZJV010000021.1 GCA_023415635.1 Bacillota bacterium
AAATCACTGATTACCTCTCCTGCAATACTTACTTGATTGTTATCAAATACTTTATCTGTCATTACCGTACCTCTCCCTTCTTTCCCGGCGTATCTTAACGCCAATCTGCTCTAAAATGTGGGGTGAAATATAAACAGATTTTCACCTATGCTTTAAATATATGCGGATTTCCATATTTTAGAAGTAAAAATATTTATATAATAATAGATTTAACATTTTTTGTTAATTTATACAGTTTTCCTTCAAATTTTTATTAACTTTTTCTAAAATGTACGTTGCTTTTCAATTAGTCGATATGCTACAATATTAAAGTTGCAAAAATGAGAAGTGCGTGTCAGACACGCAGATTGGAGTATTATCAATGATACGAGAGGATATAAGAAATATAGCCATTATTGCACATGTCGACCATGGTAAGACCACTCTGGTAGATGAGCTGCTAAAGCAAAGTGGAGTATTTCGATCCAACCAGCAGATAGTAGAAAGAGTCATGGATTCCAATGCACTGGAGCGGGAACGAGGAATTACTATCCTGTCTAAGAATACCGCTGTTCAGTACAACGGATACAAGATTAACATTATAGATACCCCCGGACATGCAGATTTCGGTGGTGAGGTAGAGCGCGTATTGAAGATGGTGAACGGAGTTATTCTGGTCGTAGATGCCTTTGAAGGACCAATGCCTCAGACTAAATTTGTATTAAAGAAGGCTTTGGAGCTTTCCCTTCCGGTTATCGTCTGCATCAATAAAATTGACCGGCCAGAAGCAAGACCAAACGAAGTCGTAGATGAGGTTTTGGAGCTATTACTGGAGCTGGATGCAAACGATGAGCAGTTGGATTGTCCTTTTGTCTATGCTTCAGCCAAGCAGGGCATTGCCACCCTTTCGTTTTCAGATGAGGCTGCTGATATGACCCCTCTCTTTGAGACAATCATCAATCATATTCCGGCTCCTGAGGGTGATCCTGAAAAAGGTACACAGATACTGATCAGCACAATTGATTATAATGAATATGTCGGAAGAATTGGTATCGGTAAGGTTGATAACGGTACCATTCGAATTAACCAGGATGCGGTATTAGTTAACGCCCATGAGCCTGATATGAACATTAAGGTGAAGATCAGTAAGCTATATGAATTTGACGGTTTAAAGAGAGTCGAGGTAAATGAGGCTACCATCGGTTCCATCGTAGCTATCTCTGGTATTGCAGATATTCACATCGGAGATACCATCTGTTCAGTGGATCATCCTGAGCCAATTCTTTTTCAAAAGATATCAGAGCCCACCATAGCAATGTATTTTAATGTCAATGACAGTCCTCTGGCAGGACGGGAAGGCAAATTCGTAACCTCGCGCCATCTGCGCGACCGTCTTTACCGTGAGCTGAATACAGATGTCAGTCTCCGTGTGGAAGAAACAGAAACAACAGAAAGCTATAAGGTCTCAGGTCGAGGTGAGCTTCATCTCTCAGTCTTAATCGAAACCATGCGAAGAGAGGGCTACGAATTCTCCGTCAGCAAGGCAGAGGTTCTGTATAAGAATGATGAGCATGGTAAAAAGCTCGAGCCTATGGAGCATGCTATGATTGATGTTCCAGATGAATATACTGGTATTGTTATTGATAAGCTGGGGCAACGTAAAGGCGAAATGATTAATATGCACACCTCCGGTAACGGACACACGCGGGTAGAATTTTCAATCCCGGCACGGGGGCTGATTGGATACCGCGGTGAATTTTTGACTGATACCAAAGGAACCGGTATCATCAATACATTATTTGATGGCTACGGTCCCTATAAGGGTGATATTCAATATCGTAAAACAGGCAGCCTGATTGCTTATGAAACCGGCGAAAGTATTACCTATGGTCTCTTTAACGCACAGGAACGGGGTATCCTGTTTATAGGACCCGGTGTAAAGGTATATACAGGGATGGTAGTCGGGCAGAATCCTAAAGCAGAGGATATCGAGGTGAATGTGTGTAAAAGAAAGCAACTTACCAATACTCGTTCTTCCAGTGCGGATGAAGCTCTACGCCTCACTCCTCCTAAAATACTGAGTCTGGAGCAGGCATTGGAATTTATCGAAACTGATGAGCTTCTTGAGGTTACTCCGCTCAGTCTGCGTATCAGAAAGAAGATCCTTGATTCGACGCTTCGTATGAGGGATCGAAGGAATAAGCAAAGTATCTGATTAGCTTAATATAAACATAAAAATTAGCTGTGCTCCGGCGGTTAGTGACTTTCGGAGCACAGCTTTTCTATTGATTGTTCTATAATCCAGGAATCTCAATGATCATCTACCTATTTCCTTGATATCAAGCATCCGTTGATCCGGATATCTTCCGATATCTCGCAGCCCCTTGATCTGGTACTGCTCCAGGATATTCCTGAAGTAGGCTTTCATCGTATCCTTAGCAAAAATCTTATTATTATACTTATCTCTTGAAATCTTCATGATCGATTTCTCATATGTAGTCATGGCTGTTAAAGCCTTCGGACCATACCAGGTATAAGCATCCATTACAGCATCAACCAGCTCTGCTTCCTCCTGTGTGAGATACTCCTCCTCGCCATCCAGCATATGGATTCCGCAGCGCTTCATTCCCTCATAGAGCTTGATGAAGGGTATATTCTCATTATTGACACCACACTCCTCCTGGAACAGCTCTTTATCGTAAAAAGCCAGGGAAAAAGCCTGCGCATAATAAAGTAAGAACTGTATATAGCTAGGACAGATTTCTGCGTTGCATCTATTCACGATATAATATGCTACCGCATAAATCCTTGAAGCCATAATCCTTGACATTACAGCTTTTTTACTTTTTTTGAATGCCACCCCCGTCAAACATTCCTTCCTTCTGCATAAAAGATCATAATAGAATTCGGGATCATCCAAAATTGCCTTTAGCTTGCTGGAATATTCATTGGTCGGTATGTCTCCCTCCATGTAGCGAATAATTGTTGTTTCCCCCCAACCAAGAAGCTTAGCCAACGGCTTTTTACCGATACGATAGCGTTCAAGAATAATCTTGATCTCGTCGGCACTAATTACTGCTTCATTGCCAATTTCCACTCTGTTACCCTTCATAATCGTACTCCCTCAGCTAATTAATTGTCTCATTTGTATATTATTACATTTTTCTTTATATATATTACCATTGATTGCCTTGTTTGTACATAAATTTTTTAATTAATTTTTAGAACTTTCTAAACTGATTGATGTCATTTACTATAATTCCGAACCCTTTGATTAATCTGTCAAACATACCGATACGATATAGTTTGACGATGACCATTCCTATCGGTATACCTATGATCATGCCAAGGACACCGTAAAGGCGATAACCAATGAATAGGAAAAATAAGGTTGCCAGAGGATGCAGTCCGATACTGTCTCCAACCATTTTAGGCTGCAGCACCTGCTTGATGACTTGACAGATCAAGTATATGACTACCAAGCCGATTGCTCTGATATAATTTCCTGACAGAACATCAATGATTGCCCAGGGCCAAAGGACAGCCCCGGTACCAAACACGGGAAGTACATCCAGCAAAGCGATACCCAATGCAAACAGGAAGGAATAATTTACCTTCAGTATCTCAAAGCCAATGAACATGATTATAGTCAGGACAAACATAATTTTAAACTGAGCCTTAAAATATCCCCCGAAGGCCGCCTTAAAATTATCTGTGATCAGATGGTAATAATTTATAGTGGATTGGGGAACATGCTTTTTAATTCCCTCTATTAAATCGTTTCTGCCTGCAGCAAAAAAATATGCAGAGAGAATTACTACAATGAAGGCCAGAAAACCTTCTGCAATATTCTTCGCAAAGACTCCCGCCTTACTGATAGTAGGCAGCTCAATATTATCCGATAGGCTGATGGAATAGTCCTCTATTGCAACAATCAGCTTTTCAATCAGATTCTGAAGGCTGATCGGTAATGAAAGTGAGAATCTATTGATTAGTAATGTTATGTTATTGAACTCCAATCTGATGCTTTGAATTATATCAGGCCAGTCTTTAATCAAAGCCCTGACTTCAACGACAAGAGCCCAGACCAAAAGACCCAGTACCGCAATAATAATCGCTATGACCAGGATTAATATAATTGCCGAGCTGTGCTTTCGGTGTATTTTTACCTTCCTTTCAAGAAATTGAACCATGGGATTAGCAATTATGGCGATGATCCAGCCGATAATAAAGGGCATAAAAAAGCCGAGCAATTTCGGTAAAAATAGAATCAATAGTAAACCAAAAATAATTGCAATTACAAAATTAGTAATAATTTTAATATATAGAAGCAATTTCTGCACTAGTTTATTCCCTCCCTAATACTAAACTATTTATTGTCTTCTCAAGTACAAGCTTCTTAGCTCATTATAATATATTACTTAAAAAAAAGTAAGCAATATTTTCTATTTTCCAGAATCGTCCCTTATAATAAAATTTAAGATCAGCGCAAAAGATATTTTCACATAGACTATGATATAAAAAACGCTCGAGATAAATATTCATCAGATATCCGATGCTATTTATTACGAGCGGTAGTTTGCAATAATAATGTAATAAAGAATATGATGGAAGCAATAATCACAATTGTCGGTCCGGTGGCGGTTCCCATATAATAGGATAACAGCAGTCCGGTAATTCCGGAGAATACGGCAATGAGAACAGAGAAAAGGTGATATTCCCGAATATTCCCCGCCAGATTACGTCCGGCAGCTGCGGGCAGTATCAGCAGTGCATTAATAATCAGAATGCCAACCCATTTGACAGAGAACATGACTATGACTGCAATAAAAATACTGAATAGATCTTCCAGTAGATTAATGTTGATACTTTTACTCTTCGCCAGAGAAATATTAACGCTGACAGCATTCAATTTATTAAAGCATAGGATCCAGAACACGAATGTGGCTAGGAATACGATGTATAAGAGCGAAAGCTCCTTCGGTGTAATGCTTAGGATATCTCCCACCAGCAGTGAGGAATACTTAGCAAAGTTACCTCCTCTTGATAATATCACCAGACCAAGTGCCATACTCAAGGAAGCAAATACGGAGATCACTGTATCCGTCGAAACCGTATTATGCCGCTTAATTCTATTCAGCAGTAGAGCAAATATAACTGCAAACAGCAGCATGGAAAGGTTTATATCTGCAATTCCGAATACTGTTCCAAGAGCGATGCCGGTAATTGCCGAATGTCCCAAGGCATCAGAAAAGAATGCCATACGTTTATTGACAATCATCGTCCCTAGTATTCCGAATAACGGAGTAATGGCCAGGACTGCCAGCAATGCATTTTTCATAAAATCAAACTTTACCCAGGAAAAGGGTAATATTGCTTCCAGAATATCATAAAATAGCTTCATCCTCTGCTCCTATCCGAACACGCTGTGGAATTCATCACTATCCAGTACTTCCGAAGGGGTTCCTTCCTTTAGGATGGACTTATCCAGCAGAATGACATGGTCAGCATATTTTCTTACAAAGTCAAAATCATGGGATACAATGATCATTGCAAGATCATAATTCTTTTTCAGCTTTGCAATATTCTTATAAAATAGCTGCATACCATTGGTATCTATCCCGGAAACAGGCTCGTCCAGTAACAGCAAATTCGGTACCGGTGTAACCGCTATAGATAATAATACCCTCTGAAGCTCTCCTCCTGATAAATCGCAGGCACGCTTATCAATCAGCTCCTGCGCCTCAAAGATGGCTAACTGCTCCGATACCTTCCGGTAGGTTTTCGCCCTTCTTTTCAAAAACAGAGGAAAGCTGCTGATATATCCGGCAAAAAGATCGTAAACACTCATGGGTGTATTTCTTTCCATATTGATATGCTGCGGTACATAACCTATTCGCAGGTTTTGAACCGACTGATTTCTTAAATCTGTAAATTCTATGATTCCCTCATGCTTCACTTCCCCCAGAATAGCCTTAATCAATGTTGATTTTCCGGCACCATTTTTTCCGATAATTACTGTTACCTTACCGCAATGGATATGGACATTGATATCCTCTATAATAACTTGGGTACCAGCCCTGACGCTGATATTCTTCATCTGAAGGCAATGTAAGCCACAAGCCTCCTGCATTCGGGCAGATTGAATTCTTCTATCGGCTTTACTGATTTTTACATTCATACTTCCTCCATTCAAGGTTCATCTTCAACTGCATCTTCAAGTGTTGCAAGGTTCTTCTTCATAGCCTTGATATAGGAATCCTTTGAACCGTCCCCAGTAACTGCCGAATCAATAATATATATCCTCGCACCCGTCTCCGCAGCAATCTGCCTGGCGATGGAATCACTGAATTGCTCCTCCGTGAATAGATATCGAATATCCTCCTTCTTCACTTCCTGCACAATCTCCGCAATTTCCCCGGCACTTAAGGATGTATCAGCATCGAGAGGGACTGAATAGACTACGCTTAAACCAACTCTTCCCGCCAGATAGGCAAAGGAATCATGGAAGATAACTGCCTTCCCTGAGTCCATGCTTTTTGAAGTCCGGACGGAAGCATAGCTTTCTGCATAATCCTTAACCTCATTATCCAGGCTTGCCACCTTATCAATATAAGCCTGTGCATTATTCCTGATAGCCTGTTCCAAATTTACGGCATCCGGTCTGTTGACATTAATATAGGAAAGGATACCGTCTCTTACATTCTCAATCTGTTTGATATAAAGTTCAGGATCCAACCATACATGTGCATTAAATTCTCCATGAGCATGCTCCTCTTCATCAGAGTTCTCTTCAGATAAATGCTCTGACTGATGCTCTGCGTGCTCCTCGGAAGACTCTCCGTTATGGAGCATACTAATTCCGGTACTGGTATCGATGATCTTCAAACCAGGGTAATTAGCCTCCACATCCGAAAGAAAGCCTTCCATTCCTCCTCCATTGATTATCAGGATATCGGCTTCCGATATATTCTTCATATCGTCGGTTGTCAGCTGATAATCATGCAGACATCCGGTATTCAAGTCCGTCAGGTTCTTAATCGTAATATCATCAATACCCTCTGCTATATTCAACCCGATCATATAAACCGGATAGAAGGTAGTCATAACACGAAGCTTGTCCCCTTCCTCCGTTGCTACTATTCTCTTGCTTTTATCAGAAAGCGATATTATTATTGCTGCTCCGATTGATAAGACAAGCATTATGGCGATCAGAAGCATTAATTTTTTCTTCATTCACTGCTTGCTCCTCTCTATTGCAAATCATTTGCATTAATCATTATATTATAAGTATTACCCTCTGTCAACTTGTTAAACAGCAGGTGCAATTATAGTCCCTTTACAGCCCCTTATCCAACCCTTCAGTCCTATAGGACCGGATCATAGGCTCCTCTCTAAATTGGAAAATTTATAATGATTTAGCTTGTATTACAAATGCGAATATGCTATTATTTCTCATAATAAAAAACACTGTTATCCTGCCGGATTAGACAAAAAGCTAACTATCATAGCATAAAAGTCTTCACCGGATAAAGGGTTGACAGGATTGGGAGGATTTATGAAGTCGAATAAGATTATTGCTTTAGTAGTCGCTGCATTGATGGCAGCATTAACCTGTACCGCAACCGTGGTTATCGCTATTCCTTCTCCGATAGGCGGTTATATTCATCCTGGTGATGGATTTGTAATCCTTTCAGGAGTTATTCTGGGTCCATTCTTCGGAGGACTGGCTGCCGGAATCGGTTCCATGCTGGCGGATTTCATCTTAGGTTACAGTGCCTATGCTCCGATCACCTTTATTGTCAAATGCCTGGCTGCCATAGTCGCTGCCCTGCTGTTCCCGCTATTTCGAAAGAAGAACCGTTTTAAAGCATTTCCTCTTTTGGCTGCCTCTATTGCCGCCAGTATTATCGTAACCTGCGGATATTTTCTATTTGAAGGTGGTCTGCTGGGCCTGGGTTATGGGCCTGCATTCATGAATGTGCCCTTTAATCTGATACAGAACGTCTTCGGTATTATCCTATCAGCACTCCTCTATCCACTAGTGACAAAGGTTCCCTCGATCCGGAGCCTAATGGATAGAACTTAAAGAAAAGGGGTCTGAGCACCCTCCCGCCTTTCAGGTTCATATACAAAATCCTACAAGGCGGGTGTCATGCTCTGGCCCCTTTTCTTATTATCTGATGCAGCTGACAGCAGCTGCCACAATAGCTATTTAGTAACTGACTTATTCTCATGTACAGCAGCTTCGATCATAAGCTGCTTTGCCTTACTGTTCGCTGCTATACCGAGTCCCACCATCGCCCAGAATACAGGTGCTACAGTGATCAGTGAGTCATTCGCGATACCGCATATCATATATCCCACAGTTCCTGCTAAAATCCCCAATCCGAGGATGCTGTATGGATTATCAAATCTTCCCTTAATATATAATTTCACTGCAGAAATAAAATACCATAGATAGAACACTAAGAAAGCAAGGAGTGCAGCAACACCGTTTTGTATTGCTATCTGTAGGTAAAGGCTATGGGGCCTTGTAACCAATTCACCGCCATGATTAAAAACATATTGATTTACATAATCCTTTTGCGGAAATGCTAAAATAAAATTATTGGCGCCGATACCAAGGATTGGATACTCCTTTAACAGCGGAATAGTTCTGGACCACATAAAGCCACGATCAGTAAAAATATGCTCGTAACCTGTGAACACAGCGGAGGGTGCTTTTTCAATCTTATCGAATTTCCCATAAGAATTATAATAGTAATACGTTCTATCACTGGTACTATAAGCAAAATACCAGGTATTTCCATCAATCAAAACATTAAAGCCATACATGCCATTATCATACTTACATGCTGTCAAAACAAAGCCTGGAAAACGATCATCAAGAACAGTGTAGGTTCCATCCGCATTCAGCTGTAGGGTAACCAGCTCACCATTTTGATCCAGGGCTATTATGGTCATTGCCTTTGCTTCATCCAGAAAGGATTGAAGCTGAAGGGTATTTCCCGAATATTCAATCCGGACGCAGTCCTCCTTTGTCTGAATATCTGACAATGCCGGTGTGACCTTTTCCAGCTTAACCAGGTTATTTACTTTCCCTAGAAGGAAATTCTGATTTGTAAAATTAACAATAAGCATAGCCAGGATGCAAACACCAAAGACAGGAATAACAAGCTTTTTATATTTCACCAGATAACGCCAAAGGAAGATGGCACCGAAGATAACCGCTGCTGTGGTTGCAATCATACCCGCACTGGAATGGGAGCCATAGATCGAGAATATTGCCCCGACAAAACCAAGGATATAGAATACTGTCCATTTATTCTTTTTTCCTAATATACTCAGTGTCAAGAACAGTGGGGCAACCAAAGCGGCATACATACCTACATAATTTGGATTATATAGGGTTCCATATGCATAATGTTTACCAAATGAAAAATTCAGTTCTCCTATTTCGCTATCCAGCTTGGAAGGCACAATAAGCTTTCTGCCTAGATCTGTTGCAAATAAATCATGTCCGATTGTCTGCAAAAAGCTGATAAAACTCAGGATAATTGCTCCAATCAGAATTCCTCTTACAATAAAAGTCATATTCTCTTCCGATTGGACAAATAAATAAATGTAATAGGTGATCAGACAATATCCGAGAATAGCAATAATTGACTCAAATTGCTCAAAGCTGCCAAAAAAGCTGTAATAGCGGTATTTACTTAAGATGGAAGAAAGAAAGGATAATAAGGCATATACCGCTAACGGAATAAAAATTGGAGAGAAGCTGATGTTCTTTCTATCCTGTACAGCTTTCACAATTATGATAATCATCATGACAGCAGCTACAAATATTAAGAATTCTTGTTTATAGTACTGAAAAAAATCCATATATTCATCATTGTTTGCAAACCAGGAGTATTGGCTTAAATCAGTCGTATATTTTTTGATACGCATAATCAAGGGCAGAATAGCAACCACACAGATAATCGGCAGCAGAAGCAATCTGCTTGTAGAAGGGATCGCTGTACTGGAATTATTTTTTTTATTTTTATGTAATTTCGCAGTTGAAGTACTCTTATTCTTTAATTCATTCTGATGCTTCACTTTATATGGCATAATATTCTTCCTTTCGCCTCATACATACTCTTATTGATTATACAACAGATTTATACACTCTACAATATAATAAATTCCCATATGTCTACATAATCAGTATATTCTTCGCGAATTTAATAATAAAGCACTCTAAGCTTTGTCCTTTTATGGAACTACTTACCTCATCCTCTAGATATGATCATGAAAGGTTCTTGCGATTACCTCATCCTGCTGTTTACTGCTTAAGGAATTGAATCTGACAGCATAACCAGATACGCGGATTGTCAGATTAGGGTATTTCTCAGGATGTGCTTTCGCATCCAGAAGCAGCGACCGTTCCAATACATTTACATTGATATGATGGCTCATATTGCTAAAATATCCATCTAGCAATGAAGTTAGATTCTGTACCCTACAGAGCATACTCTTTCCGAGAGCATCCGGTGTAATCGTAAAGGTATAAGAAATGCCGTCACGACAGCAATTATAGTCTAATTTCGCAATGGATTGGAGCGATGCAAGTGCGCCCTTCTTCTCTCTTCCATGCATCGGGTTTGCTCCGGGAGCAAAAGGCTCACCAGCCTTTCTTCCATCCGGCGTTGCTCCGGTCTTCTTACCATAGACTACATTACTTGTGATTGTCAGGATGGAAAGGGTATGGGTAGCATTGCGATAGGTCGGATGCTTCCGAAGCCTTGTGATAAATTCCTCCGTAAGCATGACAGCGATCTGGTCCACCCTGTCATCATTATTCCCATAAGTGGGGTACTCACCCTCCACGATATAATCTATAATAATTCCACGTTCATCCTTCACCGGAAGCACCTTTGCATATTTAATCGCACTAAGGGAATCGGACACAACAGATAATCCCGCTATTCCAAAGCCCATAAGACGTTCTACAGTCGTGTCATGCAACGCCATCTGGAGCTTTTCATAAGCATATTTATCATGCATATAGTGAATCACATTCATCGTATTGACGTATAGCCCGCAAAGCCAATCCATCATAGGTAAAAAGGCTTCCATAACCTCCTCGTAGACCAGGGGCTTATCTGTTGGAAAGCTTTTACTCACCGGACCAATCTGGTCACCGCTGATTTCGTCCCTTCCGCCATTCAGACTCATTAAAAGTACCTTCGTAAGATTGCAGCGAGCTCCAAAAAATTGCATCTGTTTACCGATTTTCATAGCAGATACACAACAGGCTATCCCATAATCATCTCCGTAGGAGGGTCTCATCAGATCATCGTTCTCATACTGGAGAGAATCCGTCTCAATTGACATTCTGGCACAGTAATTCTTAAAGTA
Source organism: Bacillota bacterium (assembly GCA_023415635.1). Lineage (GTDB taxonomy): Bacteria > Bacillota > Clostridia > Lachnospirales > Lachnospiraceae > Mobilitalea. The sequence goes on from JAEZJV010000021.1 coordinate 11,383, forward strand.
CTGTGGTAGCCTATCCGACCAAAGAACAGTCAGATTAGGCTCTGGAGCTGGAGACAGATTAGTTAGGGTGTGGATAAAACGATAGCTGCTTTTCGTTACCATACTTCTACCCTCCGTAGTCATACCACCGATGACTTCCGTCACCCAGGTGGGATCTCCGGCATAAAGCTCATTATAATCCGGTGTACGAAGCTGCCGGGCCATACGAAGCTTAAGAACAAATTGATCGATTATTTCCTGGGCACCGGTTTCATCAAGGATATTATTTTTCAGATCACGTTCTATGTAGATATCCAGGAAGGTTGAGGTACGACCAAGAGACATTGCTGCTCCATTTTGCTCCTTGATTGCACCCAGATAAGCAAAATATAACCACTGGACGGCTTCCCTTGCAGTTGAAGCTGGCTTTGCTATATCAAAGCCATAGGTTCCTGCCATTGTCTTAAGCTGCTTTAAAAAATCAATCTGTCGGTAAAGCTCTTCCAAGCTCCTGATGGTCTCATCGTCCATACATCGTTTCCCTAATTCCAGCTTATCCTTCTCCTTCTCCTGGATTAGAGTATCCACTCCATAAAGGGGAACACGCCGATAGTCACCTATGATTCTACCCCTACCGTAAGCATCGGGAAGTCCGGTGATGACTCCGCTTTTTCTTGCAGCACGCATCTCAGGAGTGTAGACACGAAAGACACCGTCATTATGGGTGGTCCGGTAACGGAAATGCTCTTCAATCTCTTCTGATAAGGAATATCCATAGGCTTCACAGGCTTGTCGTGCCATTCTTATCCCCCCGAAGGGGTTTACACCTCTCCGAAGAGGTTCATCCGTCTGAAAGCCGACAATGATTTCATCGTCCTGATCGAGGTAAGCCGGAGCGTAGGTCAGAAGAGAGGATACTTTATCGGTATTGATAGATAACACTCCTTTGTTCTGTTCCTCCTTCTGCAATTTTAAATATTTCTCATTTAATCTTAATGTCCTTTCTGTCGCCGGTGATAAAAAGCTCCCATCACCATCATAGAGAACATAATTGTTTAATATAAAGTCTGACACATTAATCTCTTGTTGCCAGCATCCCGGATTAAAATCACACCACGCATTCATAGAAAATCCTCCTTATAAGTTGTATTATCTTCACTCAGTAAGGTTTTTACTTTAGAACGCAAAAAACACCTGAGCATTTGCCCAGGCGGTCGACATATTATATCTGCTTTCTTTAGGAAAGCAACCCTATCGGTCCCTCGTGGTAATCCACACATCCGCCAGTTCCGATATAGTTTAATTATAAAACCCAAAAGTTTCAAAGTCAATAGTAATACCATTAGTGTACATAATTAATACCTTAAATCAAAATGTGTCGCAAAACACGAAGGTGTTTTGCGACACATTTGATACAGAAATATTATACCTGATAACTAGAAATTACTTAATGTTAAGGGAAATGTTCTGACTAATCTCGTGCTTAACAAATGCTTTACCAGTTTCTAATTCCTGCTTAATTAAGATCTTAGAAATTACGTATTGATCGGTTCCAGCGGGAGTGTAAACGATATCATAAATATCAGCTTCTACATTCTTACCCTCTAAGGAAATATCCATACATTCTTTAAGTCCTGTAATTACATCAGCCTTACCGGAAACTGTACCCTCAATATCAATAGCAGTCTTGTTAATAGTGTAAACAAGCTTAGGCTGGCTATCTACTACATTGAAGATGCTTGATGTAAGAACCTGATTACTTGTGTTATCCTTGATGAGTTTAATCTGATAAGAACCGGTAGCCTGCTTAGAAACAGGTACTGATGTACCAAGTGCAAGTTTAGCAGCAGAGTCAACTAAATTGAATGTAGCTGTCTTAAGATCTCCTGATAACGTAAGAGCGGAGGTCTTATCTTCACTATTCTTCTCAAACTTCACATAAGGAGTAGCACCAGGAGTTGTGGTAATGTCTAACTTCTCAACCTTAACACCGCTGTATGTCTTATAAACTGAGAATGTTGCATCTTCATACTTATCAGAAGATGAAACCTTCATATCATACTGCTGTGCACCAACCTCGATCACATAACCAAAATTAGTAGCGCCTCCAGGAACTGTTACATCATTTACAGTTACGATAAGATATGCAGGAACTTCTGTCTGAGTATTCTTATCCTTAATCTTTACTGTATAAGTATAAGTACCGGTGGTTGCACCATTAGCATCGATTGTGATCTTACCCTGATCGTCTTTGGAAGTACCATCGATCTTAGCATCAGTAATACCGCTAGAGGTATTAGACTCAGCATAGGATAATTCATATGTGGAAGGATCAAGCTTATCACCAAACTGATCTTTTACTGTTACATTAACAGTCTTCACATCAGAGAATTTCTTTGATAAAGTCAAATTGCTAGTGCTTAATGATACAGATGCAACTGCTCTCTTACCCTTAACTGTTACAGTAACAGCACCTACTACAGCATCATTGTATTTAACAAGAATGCTAGCTGAACCAGCACTGATAGCAGTTAAATCACCTGTTGTTTCATTAACAACAAGTATATTGTTATTGGATGAAGAGAACTTAATTCCTGCAGAAATATCAGAATGATTATTTACATATTCTACAGATGAACCGTCATACTTAGTACCTTTTAACTTAACCCAAATCTTCTGTCCAGCATCATCTACTGCCAAACCATGATTTACAGTTACCCAATCAGGAGCTGTATCATTAATGGAATAAGCCTTAATAGTATTTAATGTATAATCAGCCCATGCAACACATGTTACTACACCACTTGCTGTAAGAACACCAGTCTCTACACCAGCTGTATCATAAGTGTAGGTATGGTAAGTAGCCTTTACAGTAGTTGTTGTTCCCTTGTTGTACAGATATAAGGTTCTTCCTGAAGCAGATGAATTAGTAGCACTTGTTTCGATGGTTACTCTCTGTAACAGAGTGCTATCAGCGATGTTAACCATATCTTTATTGTAAAGCGCTACATCTATATCAGTTCCTCTGCCTTCCTGAGCTGTTGTTGTTTTTACTGCTATACTTGTTACCAGAGTAGGATCAACCTTAGCTGCAGTAAACTGTACATCAGTCATCTCAGGATATTTAACCTTGTAAACAAATTCCTGTGCGAAATCATAGGTCATATCAACAGTAGCAACTTTGTTGTCAGCGTCCATAGAAACCGTATCGATGCTAGCAACAACTTCAGTACCGCTAACTACCTGAGCAACAGTAAGCTTGGTAGCTACATCAGTTACAGGTGAATCAAAGGTAACCTTTACTGTGTTAAGGTCAACCTGCTCAGCCTTTACGATAGAAGGAGCAACCTTAACAGTGTAAGTAGCAGTAGCTGTTACATAGCTAGCATACTTAGCACTATCTGCTAACCAGCTCTCATACTTAGCTGTGGACTGGAATGCTCTAGCAGTAATGGTATATGTGCCAGCTTCGGTAGATGTGAATACACCGCTGTTAGCAACGATTGTTGCACCGGTCTTATCAACTGCCCATCTGGTGATACCGGAGGTAGCTTTCTTGTTACCGGATGCTGTTACATAGCTTCTGTTGAAGTCTCTCTTTTCACCAACAGCCAGTTTGTCACCAGCAGGTGTATTGGTGATCGTTAACTTCTTAATGTTATCTCTTACAACAACTGTAGCCTTAAGAGTATCAACCTTCTCACCCTTATTGTTCTTGATAGCAACAGAAATGGTGGCTGTTCCTTTACCAACAGCTGTTACGAGGCCGTTACTAGCAACCTCAGCTACATTTTCGTTTGAAGATTTCCATGCGTATTTCCAGCCTGACTTCTTGTTTTTAATGTTGAAGTCAAACTCTGTTGTCTTCTCAGCTACATGAATGTAAACTTTCTTTGCATTCAGCTTAGGTGCTGCAGCTGCGAATACACCAGCGGCAGGAGCGAGAGCGGTAACGATCATCGCTAATGCCATTACGAAGGATAACTTCTTAAAGAAATTCTTCTTCATATTCTTACTTCCTCCTTAAAATATATGGTTTGGTGTTATATTGTGCGTCTCTCCCACCGTCTTACAAAGTCTTTACACTCCGTAAAAACACAGAAAAGATAACGCTAAATATAATCTTCCAACAACAAGTAGATTATAACAATAATGGTAAAAAAGGTCAAGTAGTTTTATCTTCATAATTTGGATAATTTACCAATTCCCGCCTTCCAAAACCGTCATAAAAATCTACCGCCAAGGCTAGATTATATCGTAGTCAAATGCTCATTGGGGATACCCCTTTCATCCAATCATTTACCGCTATGTTCTGCTGATTAACCTCAGATGTAGAATAGGATGTGACTTCATCTGCTGTCTGTCAGGGCATGCGGCTCCTGTCTTGGTGCTTTGACTATGAATATAATATGAACTTTGTATGTGTCAATTTTATGTCATGTATTTGTCACAATTAGATTATTTTCAATATTTCCTCCACAGATCTCTGCATTTTATCTGTCTTACACACCTTATTATGCAGGATCGGGGCTGTATGAAGCTCTTCCACAGCCTTCGGTATATCGGTCTTCGATACCTGTTTCAGCAGCAAAGCCTGCTCGTAATCCTCCTCAGGTATGTTCGCTATATGAAGCGCCTTCAGAACACTCCCTGCAAACTTGTAAGGGCTTGCAGTCGATACGATGACTGTCTTGGTCTTATCCTTCGTATCCTTCACATAGCGGTGATATACACTTGCTGCAACTGCAGTGTGTGTATCAATCACATAATTGCTTTCCTGATAAACCTTCTCAATCGCCTCACCGGTCTCCTGTTCCGAAGCCCAGCCGCCTATGAAGTCCTCAAGCTTCTTATTCATACCCTCTGTTATCTCATAGGAGCCCTTAGATGATAATGCGTTCATAAGCTCCGAAGTGATCTTACTGTCGCCATCCGCAATATGATAAATCAGTCTCTCTAGGTTACTGGATACAAGAATATCCATAGAAGGAGACTGCGTCAGTATGAAATCCCTGTTCCTGTCATAGCACCCTGTCTGGAAGAAATCAAACAACACCTTATTCTCGTTCGATGCACAGATCAGCTTATGAATCGGTACTCCAATATGCTTTGCATAGTAAGCGGCAAGGATATTGCCGAAGTTTCCTGTCGGTACTACAAAATTAATCTGTTCACCCTTCGCAATCTGACCTGTTCTATATAGCATTGAATAGGAATAAACATAATAAACGATTTGTGGTACCAGTCTGCCAATATTGATGGAGTTGGCTGAGGAGAACCGGTAACCCGCTTTCTTCATACGCTCTGCCAGTTCCACATTGCCAAACATCTTCTTTACACCCGTCTGCGCATCATCAAAGTTTCCATGGATGCCGATGACCTCTGTATTACTTCCCTGCTGGGTTACCATCTGCTTTTCCTGAACACTGCTGACACCATCCTTGGGATAGAACACGATGATGCTGGTTCCTTCCACATCGGCAAAGCCGGTGAGTGCTGCCTTTCCGGTATCACCGGAGGTGGCGGTCAGGATAACAATCTCCTCGGAAATATTGTTCTTTCTCGCCGATTTCGTCAGAAGGTGCGGCAGGATCGACAAAGCCATATCCTTAAATGCAATAGTTGCCCCGTGGAAAAGCTCAAGATAATAGGCATCCCCTGCTTCTCTTAACGGAGCAATCTCCGGAGTATCAAACTTGGAATCATATGCTTTATTAATACAATCCCGAAGCTCCTCCTCCGTATAATCTGTTAAAAATAATTTCATTACCTCATAAGCAGTCTCGCGATAGTCCAGTGCGGACAGCTCTTCCATCGATTTTTGAAGAACCGGAATTGTCTCCGGTACAAATAAACCTCCATCCGAGGATAAGCCCTGCAGAACAGCCTGAGAAGCTGTTACCCTTTTGCTTTCGTCTCTGGTGCTTTTATACATTAGGTTCATATCGATTTAATCCCCTTTACTCATTTTTCATAACGCATAGGGTCTTTATTACCGGCCTCACATGGTGAGACATTTAGGCAGCTTTAGGCTCGAAATGCAAGCTGCTGCTTTCATGCGTTATAAGTTTCATGTATTATAACACGACAAATCCTCGGATACAATATGTTAGTTTTTATTTTTAGCTCTTAAAACATAGGCGCTTAACCCTCTATTTATAGAATTCATGTCCGCCATGCTTAAACAGCCAATCCAGATTGTTGTCAAACCAGGCTGCACTGCCGGCACTGGTCCTCTTTCTGGCGATGAAATATAATGCACCTTCAGAGTAATCCTCTCCTTCCAGCGCCCTCTGTACTGCCTCCTTAGTTTTCCCGGTCACCTTGACCTTCCAATATCTTTCATCATCCACAGGAGAAAATTGATAATCACCGTTTTTATTCTGAAAGATGACGTCCTCTATAGAATCCGGGAAATGATCGTCCGCAACCCGGTTCAGTATGACATTGGCAATCAGTATCTTCCCCTTCATATCTTCTCCGCCCGCTTCTGCTTGGACAATACGCTCAAGCATATGCATTTCTGAATCTGTGACATGATAGGCGAAAGTCTTTTCCTTCTCAGCGGAAAGGCTGTAAATCTCATCCTTCTCTTTCTTCTGATCATCGGAATTCTCTTTACCGGTAGCAGGTACAGCCTTTGCCAAGGCAGCTAAGGTTACGACATTTCCGCCTTCCTCCGATACCTCATTATCGATGAAGCCCGTAACATCCTCATCTGCTATGACTCCGCTTACAGATCCCAGTGCTGCGGCAGAATGGGTACCTCCCGGGGCAAGCGCAGCCGTTCTGCTGCCGTATGCCTCCGCTGTGCCGTAGCTTCCAAGTCCTGTATTACTTACTTCTGCCAGTCCGAATGGTCTTTGTAATTTTGATTGGATTAATAAAGCTGTACTCTCTGCCGATGGCAGAACAGGTAAATCCTTGTTAATCTTCTCCTGTGTCTCTTCATCTGTAGTTTTGTTTATCCCTGCCGCTTCTGAGTTAATGTTATAAAATACATCCGAACCCATAATCAGCATAAATATCGATAAAACATATGCAGCTATCAGCATGATGATACCATGCTGGCTTTCGTGCATTCTCCGCTTTTGAAGAAACAAATTTATCAATGACATAAATTTATCCTCTTTTCTTGATATTTGATGGCTATTATTTCCATTTAATGGAATGTATAGTAATGATATTCTGCATTATAGGCAAAGCATTTTTTTGTGTCAAGCCGTCAGCTGCATTTTCGTTATAAACAACGATATGTGATATCCATAATCTCCCATCAAAGGTATTATTCAACAAATTGAAGCTTGAGTATAGATATTGATTTGTGCATTTTCTACAAGATAATTTTAACATTTTATTAACGATATATTAAATTTTTTTCATAAAATTCTATAACTTTATACATATTCTACTGCTCTAGTACGTTTTTTAGGCAAAATCATAGACATTCTACACAAATGGACCTTAATAATTTGTTAACAAAAGCAGAGAGTCCTTTAGCATGTTGCAGAGACCCCTTTCATCTGTTATATTAAGATAGAGGTGATTGATTGATGTTGCCAGGCGTATATCAGGCATTCAAAAAAAACGGCATAAAGTATTACAGATCCTCCATCACTTATCGGAATAAGCATATCAGCCTCGGCAGCTATCCCTCTGAGTCGGCTGCAAGTGAAGCATACCTGCTGGCAGGAAGTCTGCTTGAGGACTTCCGGTATGAAATAGAAGATTACTCTGAGGACCATCCGCTTTCCTTTCATAAATGGGTTGTATTAATTAATTTCCGTGACAATCAGATCTATTTCAAAAATCCGATTTACTTACGGAAACGCTATTTCTTCTATTATATTGATTACAATACACGCCTCCGCTTTGATGCTGAGGATCTGTTCTATTATGCACACCATAAGATCATACGAAGGGGAGGCCATCTCTTCGTCTCCGACTATGGGATGCAGGTTAATATACTTTCCAGATACGGCATAAAGAGTTATGCTGTAGCAGGTAAGGATTTTATCTTTGTCAATGGAGATATCAACGATTACAGTTACCATAACATCGAAGTGATTAACCGCTATTACGGTGTATCACGCATATTAATCAAGGGACACACTTTATATCTGGCCAAAATTCATATTAACGGAGATTATCTGATTGGACGTTATACCACAGAGACTGAGGCCGCAATTGCATATAATAAGGCAGCACTCTTATTAAGAAATAAAGGGTTAAAGAAGAATTTTCCGCAAAATTTTATTGATGGGCCGGATGAGATAGCTTATGCGAAAATGTTTCAGAAGATACGAATATCTAAGAAGCTGTTATCGTATGCAGACAATCTGCAAAATAGTCCAAAATAAGTTCAAAAAAGACAAAGGTTTTACATAAATATTAAATTTATATTTTTTTCTGGTATTGTCCTATTTTTATGATATAATAACAGTATATTTTTTCTTCTTCCATTTTGTAGTATATAAATTGAAGCCATTGATTTCTCCAGCAAGTGTTTCCGGTGCCACCGGAAGGCACTGACTTGATCGGATTATCAATGGCTCAATTTATTTCCTTCAACTCATTATTTAGTTCTACCGTAAATACTGTTGCTTCAGCGTCACTCCTCGCATAAATCCTCCCGCCGTGCATTTCTATCACGCTTTGCGCAATAGCAAGTCCAAGTCCGCTGCCGCCAGTCTCGCTTGATCTGGAGGATTCCACACGGTAAAACCTTGTAAATATCCGTTCCAGATCCTCTTCCGGTATGATCTCACCAAAATTGGTCACTGTCACGGCAATACCAGTTTCCTTAATAAACAGGTTAATAATAATCCGTTTACCCCCACTCCCATATTTAATTGCATTACTGATCAGATTGGCAAAGGCTCTTGCCAGCAAGCTTCCGTCCGCTTTAATTACAGCAGAGTTAACAGAAGCAGAGAATTCATATTCCAGATTGTATTCCTGAAAGCTAGGATAAAATTCATCCACCAGCTGATTTATCAGCTTTACGATATCTACCTCGGTAAATTCTGCCTTTACCTCTCCGAAATTAAACTTCGTATAAGTGAAAAGATCCTCAATCAGCTTCTCCAAACGCTTCGACTTGCTGTAAGCAATTTTGATATATTTCTGCTGAGTCTCCTGCGGCAATTCCTTGGAGGATACCAAATCCAGATAACCGATGATAGAGGTCAGGGGAGTCCGCAAATCATGGGCAACACTCGTAATCAATTCCTTCTTGGCATATTCACTTCTTCTCTCATTCTCCATGATATCCTTGATGTCATCTGCCATCTGATTCAGCTTACAGGCCAGCATCGCAAATTCATCTTCATTGCTGATCTCTATACGGTTGCCGAAGTTTCCCAGGGAGATCTGATTGATGCCATATATCATCTGGTCAATGTATGTAATGAATTTCTTCGTCAACATCAGGAAATAAGTAATGAACAATACAATACCCGCTACAACCGTTATGATAGAAATGATCACTGCAGAGGTTCCCGACAGCTCCTGAATGCTTTTGTGCAGAATAATATAGATTCCGATATGCAGCATCGCAATTGTCAAAAGCATATACAGAAGGCTTAGTATACTGTATAGAACGATTTCAAAACGGAAGCTTCTAAAAATATTATTCTTCAATCTTATATCCTACTCCCCATACTGTTTTTATAATCTGAGAGTTACTAGAATCCATTTCAATCTTTTCTCTGATCCTACGGATATGAACCATAACCGTATTATTCGCCTCGTACATCTTCTCATTCCAGACCCGCTCGAAGATATCATCGGTAGAAAAGACCCTCCCGACATTGCTTGCCAACAGATAGAGAATCTCAAATTCGATCGGTGTCAGCTTAACATCCTTGCCATAAGCAGTCACCTTATGATTCTCTTTATTGATTGTCAGGTGATCCAGTACGATATCTTTATCCTGCTTCTCATCATGGGAATTCGGATTGAATTTTGTATATCTTCTCAGCTGTGATTTCACTCTTGCTGTCAGTTCCAATGGATTGAAGGGTTTAATCACATAATCATCCGCACCGGTGCCGAGTCCTATGATCTTGTCCAAATCCGCAGATCTGGCACTCAGCATGATGATCGGTACAGTGGATGTCTCTCTGATCTTTTTGCACATCGTCAGACCGTCCATACCAGGCATCATGATATCGAGTATGACTAATTTGATATCTGCATTTTCCAATATCTGAAGGCCTTCTCTTGCACTATTCGCCTTACGAACCTGATATCCTTCACTGACAAGATGTATCTCTACCAAATCTGCTATATCCTTGTCATCATCCACTACCAATATCTCTGAATGCTCCATTTCCGTCCTCCTTCTTCCATAATCCTGCTCCTTCCTGATAAATAATGAAGCCTGCACCCCTCAAATTTTCCTTTATCATATCACACGAAGCAGGATAAATCTTTAATATTTTCTTAATTATAGATAATCTAAATTATCACTTAATGATAAAGCAGGTAATGAAAAACCCGAAAATCAGACTACCATGCTATAGTTAGCCCTAAATATATGCTGTCACAGTGTAGAATATATAGATTTTCAGGCTGCCTAATAAACCGACTGAGAATTACTGGGTGTTTACATTTTCTACGGCTCGTGATAGAATACAACCTGTGAGTAGCACAGATGGTCGCGCCTTTTTGGTGAGGAAAGTCCGGGCTTCATAGGGCAGAGTGCCGGATAACGTCCGGTGGAGGCGACTCCAAGGCTAGTGCAACAGAAATATACCGCCCGGTTCACCCGGGTAAGGATGGAAAGGTGGCTTAAGAGACCACCGCCTTACTGGTAACAGTAGGGGCTATGTAAACCCCACTCGAAGCAAGACCGAACATAAAGCGATACGGTTGCCCGCCGTGCTTTAGGGTAGGT